>JAGCGO010000006.1 GCA_017649565.1 Fibrobacter sp.
CGTTGGAGTTTTTATAATAACTCTCAACTAAGCCAAATTTCATTAGTCAATGTTAAAACTATTGGAGATTGGGCGTTTGCTTACTGTGATAGAATTTCCAATATTTCCATACCATCAAGCGTAAATTACATAGGCATGAATACTTTTCGTTATTGTCATAACTTAAAGAGGATTCTAATTAAATCATTGCATGTTGTTCCTTTTGGTGCAAATGCGTTTTATTCAATTCATCCCCAAAAGACTTTTTTTGTTCATAAGTCTATCTTAAACAAGTATCGATTATCTGCCCTTTATGCTAATTTTAGCATAGACTCAGCAGAACTTCCTCCTATTTCCAAACAATAGCCCCCACCGACCAAATAACCCATCCTCCCCGGCTTAGCGCTCGGGGATTTTTAATACCCTAAATTAAAGTCTTTAAAATTTAATCAGATTCTTCTCGACTTCCTGCACGAGTTTCTTGGGGACATCGTTCGCCTTGGCGCGTTTCTTGAAGCCGGCGAGGGCGTCTTGCACTTGCTCGAGGATGCGCTTGTAACGCCCTTGCACGAGGCCGGCACTTTTTGCCGCCTCCTTGAAGTCGTCGAGGGTGAACTTTTCGCGTTTGCCGTTGAAGGTCATCTGGTGCGTCCCTGTCCAGCGGCCGGCGGGGTTGTAGGCGTAGGTGACGTCAAAAGCGGGGGCAAGCGTCCAGTTGCCGCGCTTGTCCATCAAAAAGCCGATGTTTTTCGTATGGTCGTCCTGGTTCCTTGCGCAAATGTTGAATACGGCCCTGCGGTACATCTGCTCGATGTCGGCGGTCGTAAGCCCAATCTGCCTTGCGATGGCGAAGGCCTGCTCGTAGCTGTACGCCCCTGCAATGTTGAAGTCGTAATGCGCAATGGCCGCGAGCGACTGGTAGTGCAGTTTGCCACCGTTCTCGGTGCGGTCAAAGCGGCGCGTCATAAAGTGCCTGTGCTCGCCGTCTTCCAGCAGGCGGCATTCCGTCATCTGGATTCCTGCTTCCTTCGCGATTTGGCTGTAAGTGTACTCAAGCGCCCCAAATCCGGCGGGGTCAGCGTTTTCTTTGTCGCGATTGTTCTCGATGTCGTCGAATTTCAGGAGCCAGTAGCCGTAGCCTTCGGGGGCGCGGACTTGCCCGGAGAGCACGCTTTTTGTCGCTTCGTTGTAGGCGATGAGCACTTTGGCGCGAGCGCCCCCGGCCGATGATCCGACCCGGACAATTTGCTCGAATGCGTCTTTTTCGCGAAGCTTGACTTTCACTTTCTTGCGCTGGTCCAGTATGTTTGCCGCAAGCGCACGGAGCCTCTCAATTTCGATGGGTTCGCTCTTGACGGGGTCGGGGCCGGTGGCGGGGAAAAACTCGAGTGCGCCCATGCCGCGCGATCCTGTGTAGCAGAGCCGTTCAAGGGCCGTGAAGCTTTTGGGTTCCCTGCCATTCTGGATGAGCCACTGGTCGATAATCTTGTTGCCGAACTTGTCCGGGATGGAATCGGCGAAAAGCCCCGGCAACTTGTGGAATGTGGCGGGAGAAAGGTCCGGGAAGCGGTAGATGGTGCCGGCGCGCACGGGCATGGTGACCGGCGCAGGTTCTATGCCGCTGCGGACAAAGTCGGGATTGTACTCGAAAAAGGCGAAATCGTCGCCGTCCTCCTGGGAGAGGGCACCGATAGTCGTTCCCCAGAGCTTGACCTCGACGGGAATCATTCATCCTCCTTCCATACCCAGGGGGCGGTGTCGGCATCCTTCTTTTTGCGGCCGGCGCGTTGACGCTGGGGCAGCTTCTGCGATTCGCGGAGGAGCATCATGGGGCTACGGCTGTAATCGGGAACAATGTCGACGAGCGCCTCGGCGAAACCGAACTGGAGCAGCACCTTGACCAAATGCGAGAGGTTCACGCTTTGGCCCATTTCGAGCCGGACAAGCGTATTTTTGCCGATTCCCGCCTTTTCGGCGAGGGCTTCACGCGAAAGATTCAGGGCGATACGGTGCGCACGGATGCGTTCGCCAAGCTCCTTGAGAGCTGTTTTTTCTGTAAGCGGTGTCGCCCTGTACATATCGGCCTCCTGATTATCTTTCTTCAATATAGATTTTTTCTATTTATAAAACAACCCTAAAATAGGTTTTTAACTTTGTTTTAGCGCTTAAAATCCCATTTTTGGGTTAAAAAAATTTACTTGACAAACCCCCTTATTATTTATTATTATTACCTATAAGAGGTCTAGGATGGAGTTTCGGTGTTTTCGCACATTTCTGCTTTTTTTCGCGTCGGCAATGCTTGTTGCCTGTTCCGATTCGTTCACTGACCCGCGCGACGAGCAGAGCTACGACATCGTGCAAATCGGCTCGGATGTCTGGATGGCCGAAAACTTGAATTACGATATCGACGGGAGTGTGTGCCCGGAAGGCGACAAGCGCAACTGCTCCAAGTTCGGGCGCCTTTACACCTGGGAAATGGCGCGGAGTTTTTGCCCTGAGGGCTGGCGCTTGCCCAACAGCGCGGATTTCGGGCGGCTCATCGCGAACGTGGGCGGCGCCGAGGTCGCCGGCGAGGCGCTCAAGTCAAAGCGTGGCTGGTACAAGAAAAAGAATGGTTCCGATGCGTTCGGGTTCAAGGCGCTGCCTGCTGGCTTCCGCAAGTCGGGCGGAGATTTCGACGGTATCGGCGGTTATGCCCACTTCTGGACTGCCTCGAGTGCGCCGCTGGAACGCGCCGAATTCCTGATGTTCGAGTTCAGCAAAAAGGCCGCGGTGATGGACGCTGCGGGCAGGGGCGAGCTCCGCTCCGTGCGCTGCATCCGCGAACAGAGCAACATCAAGGTTAAGCCAATATAGCCTTCACGTCTTCCGCTATCTGGGCCGGCGTCAAACGGTTCCTTTCCATCAATTCGCCGTAGGGCACCTTGTCGTAGAATTCCTTCTTGAGGCCCTTCACGAGGACCTTCATGCAAGTATTGCCGTAGTAGCGGGCGATTTTTTCGCCGAAGCCGCCATCGACCACGCCGTTTTCGAGCGTGACGACAACCTGGTGGTCGGTGCGCAGGCAGTCCAACACCTCGCAATCGATGCCCGTGGCAAATCGCGGGTTGACAATGGTCGCGTTGATTCCCGACTTTGCAAGTTCCGCAACCGTCTCTTCGGCGAGGGCGTAGTAGCTGCCGAGACCGATTAATGCCACCTTGCTGCCGCGCTTGTCAACTTTGTACGTGTTCAGCCTAGAGTAGTCCTTGTCGAATTCCACGCTACGGTGCGTCACGCCATTCGGGATGCGAATGGCGATCGGGTGTTCCGTCTGGTCAATCGCGTAATCCATCATGGCGATGGCCTCTTCCACGCAGGTCGGGCAGAGGTACACCAGGTTCGGAATGTTGCTCATCATCGGGATGTCGAATATGCAGAGGTGCGTGGTGTCGTTCATGCCGTCGGCACCCGACATGGTCACGAGAATCGTGGCCGGGTTGTTGTTCGCGCAGAGGTCCTGCGAGAGCTGGTCGTAGGTGCGCTGGATAAAGGTGCTGTGCGTGCTGTACACGGGCTTGGCGCCGCCTTTGGCGAGGCCGGATGCAAGCGCCACGGCGTGCTCTTCGGCAATACCCACGTCAATGAACTGCTTGCCCGCTTCCTTGCGCTGGTCGGCAAAGAACCCGATGCCTGCAGGCACGGCGGAATGGATCACGACGACTTTCGGGTCGGCCTTGATTTTCTTCATCAAGTAGTTGCCGAGGATGCCGCCATAGGATTCTCCGCTGCCCCAGTTGATGACACCGGTCGGGATGTCGAACGGTGCAGACCAGTGGTATCCTTCCTTCGCGTTCTCGGCAAATCTGTAGCCCTTGCCCTTGAGCGTATGGATATGCACCACGACGGGTTTCTTGGAATCTTTCACCTGCTGGAACGCGGCGATGAGCGGCTCGATTTCATTTCCCTGTTCTACGTACAGGTAGTCAAAACCGAGGCTCTTGAAATAGTTGTTTTCGCTCTTGCCTTGCGTGGCGCGGAGTTCCGCGAGGCTCGCGTAGAGCCCGCCGTGGTTCTCGGCGATGGACATCTCGTTGTCGTTCACCACCACGATAAAGTTCGTGGCGTACTCGCCCGCATTGTCGAGGCCTTCGAACGCTTCGCCGCCGCTCAAGGAACCGTCGCCGATCACGGCGATCACGTTGCCCGATTCGCCCTGAATGTCGCAGGCGGTTGCAAGCCCGAGCGCCAAGCTCACCGAGGTCGAAGTATGACCAATCATAAAGTGGTCATGTTCACTTTCGCAGGGTTCTGTATAGCCCGTGACGCTCCAGTACTTTTCCGGATTCAAAAACGCCTCGGCACGGCCGGTCAGAATCTTGTGGGTGTAGCTCTGGTGACTAACGTCGTAGACAATCTTGTCTTTCGGCGATTCAAATACATAGTGCAGCGCGATGGTCGCTTCCACGAACCCGAGGTTCGGCGCGAGGTGTCCGCCGCATTTTGAAATCTTGTTCAGGAGCGCCGTGCGGATTTCGCCCGCCAGCGCCTTGAGGGTTTCGGAGTCCATTTTCTTGACGTCGGCAGGGGACGCAATCTTTTCCATCAGCATAGGGAACCGCCTTCTGGGGGTTGATTGTTCAACACAAATATACAACCTGATATTTATATCAGGACAATCAGACCCTTCATTTTTGGTTCGTCCTGTAAACTAGACAAGCTCCTACTCTGCCACACCGCTCGATTCTCCAGAACTCGGCGATTCAGGTTCCGACGTTGCCGACTCTGCAACACGATTGGCAGAATCCAAAATCCTCTTGTACGTGGTGACAAATTCGGATATAGAAGAGAAATTCTTCGATTCGCGCATCTGTTTTGTCAACGTATCGAACTGCACGCTCTTATCCGGGCGGGTCGCTTCCATATAGTACCCAATCAGCTGAGTCGTATCAAACTTCAGCGTAATAGTAGACTCATCCGTAATTGTCGAATAAACTCTGGATGTCGAGAAAGAAGAGTTGCTTTCGCTCCCTCTAAATATGAAGAAACTTCCTCCATATTTCGCATGTCTTTCGAAATCCTTGTAATACGTTTCCACATCTTTGGCGCTATCAAATTTCAGAGAAATCTTTATGTCACGCGCAAGAATCATGGCTACAGGATACGACGGGAAAACACACTTACGCATCTCACTAAAGCGTTCGTCGGTCATGCCGCCGTAGTCGTCACGTTTTGGGGAAATATCGGAATCCCCCAATTTAAGCATATCCTTGGTCAATGCAAACAATCCCGGATTGAACCAATCTCGTTCTATACCAACCTTTGCAACGTTCATATCTATATCGATTGCACATTTCACTTTGGAAAAGGCGTAATTTTCAGAGGTTGTGGACGTTTCTGTTTCGACACGTTTGCCAAGGAACAAGAAATCCATAACTGAAGATCTACTCGTTTGCTTACTGAAAAAATCATCTTCCCTTGTCAGGGAACTTGAATCCGAATGAATCACAACATGCGTAAAGCCACTGGGAACAATCGATGTCGAGTCGGAGCTCTTCAAATTATTATCCTTATTCGCTTTGTCACTAGAAAAGAACTGCGTGGATATCGTAATTTGGGTTTGAAGATCCTCAATTTTTGAGTTAATCTGCTTCAATTGCTTGATAACAGGACGAACAATTTTCTCGCAGCGTTTTGTCTTTTCCGACTTATTTTCATCAACCCTTGCAATATAATTCTCGACCACCGAAACCAATAAGCCCAACGCTTCGGCATATTTTTTTTGAAGTTCGGTCTCCCTACTCAAACGGCTCTTGATAGCAGAAATCAACAAAGCTTCATTCCTTGTTCCCCTATAAAGGAGCCGGGACGTTGTTCTAGGAAGATTTCTTAGGATAATGTTGAGCTTTCTGTAATCGTCTGCTAGAATTGATTTCAAGTTTACCGCAGAATAGAGAACACTTCTTACAGCAGGGCCGTAATTTTGCACCATATTTGATTGGAATCGTTCTAGGGTATCCTTAGCTTCCTGAACTCGCCTTAGATAAGTACCGATAGTATTATCCTCGAATAGCATCGCCACGTTGTAAACGAAAGAAAAAAGTTCAAGCTTTCGGGATGTCAGCATCTGCAACTCTTCAGAAAGCGTTTCTGGACTTTTTATGAGGTCAGCAGACGTAAACGATGTTCCAATTTGCTTATACCATGTATTCGGGACAAAGCGGACCGGGTACACGTAGCCGCCTTCTGGAGTTATTTTCCGCACGTTGTTCAGCGTCTGACGCGCCTCCTGCAGTTCGGCACCGCATCCGCTATCGAGAACGCCCTCGAGAATCTTCATGTCGTTTGGAGAAAACACCGAAAGGACTTTTGACCTTTTCTCGTTAATTTCATTCAGGTACAAATCGGCATTATTTTCGTACCACTCCAAGTAGGCCCGTTCGTAATCGGAATCAATCTCGAATTCTTTTCTAAGCTCATCTTTCTTTTGCTGCTGGAGATCATTCCAGCGATGCATTTCTTCGACATACTCGTCGTAAAGCCTAAAGTACACCTCTTGCAAGGTATAAACTTTATCCGAACCATCCCCAAAGTCATAGGGATATTCACTGATAAGCAACTGCCTCAACTTATTCTTGTACTCGCCCAAACTCCTATTGATTTTCGGAGTAAGCATGTCCAAAGCCATCTTATACTGGTAGGGCAAAGAAAAGCCATTGTCGTTTCCGGTCATTTTGCACGGGTCAAACATCTTGTTTGCCAACCGGGATTCATTCGCCTCTACAACGGCGCTCTTGCCTTCATTGGCATTATTGGAAATGGCGTAGTCTTTTTCATTCAGGATAGTCCCAGGGAGCATCAACGTGATGTATTGATCTGGATTTATTCCCCCAATGGCGTTGTTGATTGAATTGTAGATCAATTCCGCAAGAGACGTATTATTGGCAGTTGCATCGCTCATTTTTCTGTATTTCCTATAGATATAAAAGGACAAAAGGAATCCGTGAAAATGAATTCACGGACTCCCTTTACGGGAACAAAAATGAATTTGGAGTTTATTCCGCTTCCGTATTCTGTTCGTCCGTAATATATTCATCCAGAATTGCCTTGTATGTCTTGACGAATTCTGTAATGATCATGCCATCCTTATCAGCAGAACCATCTACATAAGGCTTACTCATATCTTCCGGTACAGTGTGGAGATACACACCGATAACCTGCGGCGTAGAGAACCTCATTGTCATCGTATGACCATCAAATCTCGTAGTGGTATCACTTGTCTTTCGTTTCGCCGATGAACCATCACCCGTATGGAAAACAAAAAATGATCGAGACGAAGATGATTTAGAAGAAATATTTCTCGAAGCCGTGGTAAACGAAGAAGACGAATTCGTTATTTTGATAGTTATATCACGGGCAATCAACAATGCTGTAGAATAGCACGGGAAAACTTCGTTGGAGGCATTTTCGGGATTTGCAAAGCTTTCGTCTCCACTAGAAATTTTGGCCGTACCAAGACGATACATATCCGACGTCAGCAGGAACACACCCGGATTGAACCATTCACGCTCTATACCCACCTTGGCAAGATTCATGCCTATTTCAATCTTAGTATCATCACTAAAGCAAGACTGTTCAAACTTTGCATCGTATGTAGTCGTCTTCCTCGTCTTTTTAAAGATCCAGCATCCCGTTTTCTTAGACGTTGTCGATGTAGTCACAATACTTTCAGAATGATCCGAAGTTGACTTCATTTGATGCGTGAGCACAAACTGGGTAAAGCCTTCTGGGACAACCGGCGGTTCCACACCGGAACCTTCCCTGTTGTTCGAGGAAATCATTAGATCGGTGTAAAGGCTATTTATCTGACCTTCCACATCCTTCAACTGGTTCTTGAGCGTGCTCAAAGTGGAATTCAACTGCGAGCGGTTTTCCAAATCAGCAGCAGTAGACTGAGTTTCCAAATATTTGCCAATAGCCACTATGAGGGAGTTCTGCGCTTTATCAACGGCAGCCGCTTCCTTCTGAACCTCAGAGAACACTTCACTAACCACCTGAGACACAGCATCTGCAACAGTCATCGCAGGCACATTACCAGAAGCAGCTTTCAAAACGGCATTAGCCACATCACCGGTCTTATTACCCTGATCATCTTTTACTTCTGTTCCGCCTTTTTCCAATGCCTCAACAATCTTTGATTTATCGCTAACATTTGTGTTGTCATCAATACCCAATTTTGATTTCAAGGTAGTCAGCAATTTGTTGCAGTTTTCATTTGTACTCAATGTCTTTATAACATCTGAATTACTTCCTGAGAGAATACCACTCAATATTTTGGATGCACCCTCTTTGACCTTATCCAAAATGGATTTGCTTTCTTCTTGCGACTCATCATCCTTGGAATCACTTACCAGAATCTTATCGGATACCGTTTTAGCCTGATCGCACGATTTCTCTGCTTTCTGTTTATCTTCATTCGAGGCGTCTTGTTTGCCGACCTTCGCAGCATCGACCTTGTTAAAGGAATTACAAACGTTACAGATCGATTTAACCGTTGTGACAATAAAAGTGAAGCCGGCTTGTTCGCCAGTCAGAGCCATTTCAGCAAAGGCATCGTCACAGTTCTGTTCAGCTTCGCGAGCAGCCTGGCATGCATTTGCAACGGCAGTGCTATCGGGAATCTGTTCAGAAATCGCCTCAATCTGTCCCAAAAGCGCATTCTTTCGGAACGCCAAGACGCGAAGTTCATCGGCAAGCTTTTCAGGTGAATCAAGCAAATCTACAGGAGTGAAAGAAGTTTCTAGATACTTATGCCAATCCGACGGGTAAAGCGTAACCGGATAGGTGTAGCTTCCATCGGGGTTCATTTTTTTCAGGTTGTTCATCAGCTGGCGGGCTTCCTGCAATTCCGCACCGCTCCCGCTATCAAGAACACCTTCCAAGATTTTCATATCGTTCGGAGAGAACATTGACATAAGCTTTGCTCTCTTCTGGTTGATGATATTCAGCTCCACTTCAGCGTTGTTCTGGTACCATTCAAGATACTCATCCGTACCTCTCCCAAGCTTGGCAATCTGTTCCGTCTGCTTTTTAGCCCACTTTTGCATGGTTTCAAGATATTCGCTATACAAGTAGAAATAGACTTCCTGGAATGTAGAATTAGACCTATATTCCTTCGTACCATCGGCATACACAAATGTATAGGGATACTTTTTCATCAAGAGTTTGCGCAATTCATTCTTAGCCTTGGCAATAACTGTATTCAGCTTAGGCGTCAGCAAATTCAGGGCCGACAAGTACTGGTTCGGCAATGTTCTGCCATTGTCCGAATTAACCAATTCAAGTGGGTCATACAACTTGTTCACCAATCGAGACTCGTTTGCTTCGACCGTTGGGCTTTTCACCTTGTCAAAAACATAATCTTCTTTTTTAAGAGATATGCCGGGAACCATCAAACAAAGATGTTCGTCGGGGTTGTCGCCACCCACCAAGCCATTGACCTTATCACAAAAAGCCTTGATAAAAGCTTTTTCCTTTGCTCCTTCATCAATGATTTCTTCATCAGGAATCGGATTGTCTGCCATATATTACTCCTTTCTTTTTGGTTATGATTTTGTTACGAACAATTTAAGCATTTTCCACAAAGTAATATCGTTTAATCAAAATATTTCGGTTAAATTATTTTTACGAAATACAAGAGTAATCTATTATTTATACAACGTAATACACTTTCTAGACACAGCATTGCGACAGAAAAAAGTCCTATTGCATAACCGTTTTTTTGAGGGTGCAGAAAACCACCCTCAACCCTGCACCGAGGTTTGGATTGCCGGAGCCCCATTATAGGTCCATCTTACACGTTCATAGGAAGGCAAGACGAACCTTTTCGGCCTCAACTTTCTATATTTACCCCGCAACAAAGAACCGCGCATGCGGAAAGGATTAATCTATGTCGAAACTGACAGATTCTACGGAATGGAAGGCCCTCGAGGCCCACGCCGAAGTCGCCAAGACCTGGCACATGAAGGAACTCTTCGCGAAGGACCCGGCCCGCGCCGGCAAGTTCAGCCTGGAGGCCTGCGGACTCTTCCTGGACTACTCCAAGAACATCATCACCGACGAAACCATGGCGAAGCTCCAGGACCTGCTCAAGTCCGCCAACTTCGACGACATGCGCGCCAAGTATTTCGCTGGCGAAAAGATTAACACCACCGAAAAGCGCGCCGTGCTCCACACAGCTCTCCGCTACAAGGGTAACGATCCGATTTGCGTCGACGGCAAGGACGTGATGCCCGAGGTTCGTGCAGTTCTCAAGCACATGGAAGACTTTACCCACCTTGTCCGTAGCGGCAAGTGGAAGGGCCACACCGGCAAGTCCATCAAGTACGTGGTGAATATCGGTATCGGTGGTTCCGACCTCGGTCCGGTGATGGTTACCGAAGCCCTGAAGCCCTACGCCGAAAAGCCGATTGCCGGCGAGACATCCCCGGAAGTTTACTTTGTTTCCAATATCGACGGCACCCACATGGCCGAAACGCTCAAGAAGGTGAACATCGAAGAGACGCTCTTCATCGTCGCTTCCAAGACCTTCACCACTCTTGAAACCATGACCAATGCCGAAACGGCCAAGGCCGCAGTGCTCAAGGCTTTCAATGGCGACGAAAAATCCATCGCCAAGCACTTCGTGGCTCTCTCCACCAACACCGAAGCCGTTGCCGCCTTCGGCATCGACACCGCCAACATGTTCGAATTCTGGAACTGGGTGGGTGGCCGTTACTCCCTGTGGTCTGCCATCGGCCTCTCGATCGCTCTCCGTATCGGTTTCGAAAACTACATGAAGCTCCACCAGGGTGCCTACGAAATGGATCAGCATTTCAAGACCGCCCCGGCCGACAAGAACATGCCGGTTATCCTCGCCCTTATCGGCGTTTGGTACAACAACTTCTTCGGCGCTTCCAGCTATGCGATGCTCCCGTACGACCAGTACCTGCACCGCCTCGCCGCCTACTTCCAGCAGGCGGACATGGAATCCAACGGCAAGACCGTCGATCGCGACTCCAAGCGAGTGAACTACCAGACGGGTCCGATCCTCTGGGGCGAACCGGGTACGAACGGCCAGCACGCCTTCTACCAGCTGATCCACCAGGGCACCAAGATGATTCCTTGCGACTTCATCGCCCCGGCCAACAGCCACAACAAGGTTGGCGATCACCACCAGAAGCTCCTCTCTAACTTCTTTGCACAGCCCGAAGCCTTGATGAACGGCAAGACCCTCGCCCAGGCTCAGGAAGAACTCCGCAAGGATGGTAAGTCCGAAGAAGAAATCGCATTCCTCGCCCCGCACAAGGTGTTCGAAGGCAACAAGCCGACCAATTCCATCATGATGGACTACGTTTC
>JAGCGO010000105.1 GCA_017649565.1 Fibrobacter sp.
GAGTGATTTCGTTACGGAAAGACTTACCGATCTGGCCGACACCGAACGGAATGCGCGGGCGGACGTTGTCGACAATGTTCTTGAAGTCGACGAAGATACCCTGGGCCGTTTCCGGACGGAGGTACACCTTGTTGCCTTCACCTTCGATCACGCCGATTTCGGTCTGGAACATGAGGTTGAAAGCGCGGGGCTTGGTCCAATCGGTCTTGCCGCAAGTCGGGCATTCGATCTTGTTGTCCATCATCATCTGGTGGACTTCGTCAAAATTCTTGCCGGCGCAGCAGCCTTCGCCGAGCTTGTCTTCGAGCAGCTGGTCAGCGCGGAAACGTTCGTGGCAGGCAAGGCAGTCCACCAGCGGGTCAGAGAAGTTGCCCACGTGGCCAGAAGCCTTCCAAACGCGGGGGTTCAAAAGGATGGAGCTGTCGAGACCGAGCACGTCCTGACGGCTGGTCACGAACTTCTTCCACCAGAGGTTCTTAATGTTGCGCTTGAGTTCCACGCCATACGGACCGTAGTCCCAAGTGTTGGCGAGGCCATCGTAAATTTCGGAGCCCGGGAAAATGAATCCACGGCGCTTGCAGAGGGAGATGATGTCCTTGAGGGCATCCTGGACTTTCTTTGCCATTTTTTTATCCTTGTAATTTTTTTGCCTAAATATAGCAAAATATGACCATAAACATCATTTCTGCCATTCTCTCGTCTTTCGTCTGTAGCCGCGCAGCGGCGTTCTTTCGTCTAACTAAGGATGATAGGCCCTGACGGGGGCAAATTTAGCAAAATTAAGGTTACCACGCGCCTTTCATTTCATCTTTTAAATCATATATGGTCTTTAAGAGACTCGGCCTACATAAAGATTGGCAAACAAAAGGAGACCCGACGCAAAGATAAGGAGGCCGCCGACAAATGTGGCCACGGTGTAGATCCTGGAAGCGAAACGGCTATGCTTACTTCCCACGTCAATCCCCTTGCGGAAGGCGACCGCAGCTATTCCGAACGCAACATTGGTAATCGTCATCCCGATACAAATGACAGCCGCACCGACGAGTGCAATGGCGACCATGGAATTGATGAGACAGAAGAGCACGATCAATGCCACCGCCGGACAAGGGACAATCCCGGTAATGGCGGCAACACCCATAATTTCTCGCCACTGGGCTTCGGGGGGCAAAGCCTCGTGATGTTCCGAACCGCCCTTCCTGCTTTTCAGCAAGTCACGGATAGCAAGGACAATGAGCAGTATTCCGGTCACCATGATGAGGATGTAGCTTGCCTTTTCGACCCCCATGCGGCCCGTTTCGAAAACGGGGAATACCGTTGCCTTGAATATGGCGTACAGGACAAAAAGCAACAAGACCGCACTCAAAGTATGGACGACAGTGATACCGGCTCCAAGGGCAACCCCCTGCCGCCACCGGCCTCGCCGCGCAATAAAGTAACCCACCACGATTGATTTACCATGGCCGGGACCGAGAGCATGGAGCATGCCGTACAAAAGGCAAATGGCGAGAAACTTCCATATCGTTCCCCAATCACCACTTTTTATCGCGGAAATCGACGCCGTTATTTTTTCTCTCAGGACTTTCTGCGTCTGGGATATCACGGAAACTAGCGAAAACTGTGCAGGAGCCGGTTGAGCCGGGACAGTAACCGACTCGTTTGAAGCCGGTTCGGACACCACATCAAAGCGTTTTTTCTTGACAGCAGCATCTGCCATCAAGGACAACAGCAAAACCAACAGAATGGCGACATACTTATTCAACGTGGCAACCTCGCAGTACAAGGCTAAAATAAAAAAAATCTTAGTCTTTAGAACTGCATTCGCCCAAGTACGCTCAAGTTACGCCCCTTTTCGGGCATCACCGACTTGAGGCGCGAAAGATGGTTTCGCACATCCGCATCGAACAGGTTGTCGGCACGGAATACAAGACTGTAGCGTGCAAGCGCGAGTTCCCAGCGGATTTCCAGCACTAGGCCGAACGTAACGTAGCCAGGAGTTGATTCTTCGTAGCGGTCCACGAAATTTTGGGCAAGAGCGAAGTCACTGTAGGCGGAAGTTTGCACATGCCGCCAAAGATAGCCCAGTTCGCCGTGGAACTTGAACGGAGGAATCTGCGGCATGTCCCCCCAGTCACCGTCGCGGAACACGCCGCGCACGTAGCTTGCCGAGGTGGCGGCACGGAGGCCCTGCTCGGCTACGGTCTGTGCCGTGGCGCTTGCGCCAAAGAGCAGGGCCTCGTCGCCCCGCACGCGGTAAACCGGGAGGAGCTGCGACCAGTTGGTATCGCCTGTCGCGCGCGGGGCGAGATGGTTCGTGAACCACGTACCATGTGCCGCCACCCGCCACGAGACATATTCCCCATAATCTCGATATTCAAGTTCGGTACCATAGCCGCTCTCGGCATCGAGCCTGCTGTAGCCTTTCTCGTAGGTGTATGCGGCTAGGTGCGGTCCCTGGTTGTAGAGTTCCTCGATGGTCGGGGCCCGCGTCGTCCTGAAAACGTCAAGCGTCACGAACTTGCCTACCCCTACCCTCTGCGAAAACTCGGCATCGATTGCCCAGAGCACAAAATTCCTGTCCTCGACGGTTTCCTTGTCGGCAACAACGCTTTCGCCCGGGCGGAAGAACGCTCCGCCGAACCGCCCGGAAAACGTCATCTCCAGGCCACTCCACCCATCCGTACTCGCGACCGCGTACAACGCGGACGCATACGAGCAGGTCGGTGGCGTGAACACGTATCCGCCCATCTTGACCGAACGGCTGTCGAGCTCCGCCCCCAGGCGCACGCCGAAAAGGGGGCCCAGATTCGCCATGAACTTTTCCAAGCGGAGACTTTCCTGGTTCACGGCGAACTCGGCCCCCACGGCACCCTCCCCTTCAAATTCCCTGTGATGGTAGCGGTTTATCCGCACCGTCGCATCCAAGGTATCTTGCGCTGCACCCGCCGGCAGATAAAACCCGCGCAGCGTCAAGTCGCGTTTCCACAAACTAATGTCCACACCGTTCGGGTGACCCCCGATAAAGCCGCCGGGTATCCCGTAATCGCTATCGAACCAGCGATACGATGCCCCCAGGCGGAATCGCCCCATTCCGTAAGCCGCGCCCACGGCGCCGCTCCCGTTGTCGATTTGCGTATTCTCCAGTTTGCCATCCGGCGTTCGCATGTCGCCCATGTGCCGCCCCGAAACCTCCCCCTTCACCGAAAGCCCCTTCGCAAAGGCGTTCGCCCCTGCGGCGGTCGCATATCCCGGCTGCCCGCTCTCGGCGTACCATGTCACGTAACCGTGAAACAGCGAGTCGTCAAAGGGAATATCCCCGCGCTCCACCTGCACCACGCCGCCGGCAGCCGAATAGGAATACTGCAAAATACGCGGGCCCCGCAGCACGCGCAGCCTGTGCGCTGTCAGCACTTCCGAAGCCACGGCATGGTCCGGCGAAGTGGCGCTCATGTCGCCACTGAAGGAACCATCTTCCGTCACCTCCACATGGCTTCCCGAAAGTCCCTTGATTACCGGCCGCGCGGCCGCGGGCCCCATAGAACGAATAGCCACATCGGGCTCATTCCTGATCGTCTCCGCGATAGTCGTCGAAATCTCACGTTCCAGTTCTTCATCCCTTAAATCGTCCTCCTCGCGCAGCCCCTCCAACAGAGCCTGCGTCGGCTTGTCGTCTTCGACAGTCGCGCTTCCCAAGTCCTGCACAAATTCCTGGGCAAAAGAAAAAGGAAGGAAGCCTCCCAGAAGGAGGCTCCCCATGGCTACCCTCAAAAGGCTAGTCTTCATCTTCGTCTTCCTGGAAGGGGCATTCTTCCGCCTTCAGGGCCTTGTCTACGACAATGCTGATTTCAGGAGTGCGTGCATCGGCATGGTCGTGATGGTTCACCTTCAGGATAAGCGTTGTCTTGCCTTCCTTGACTCCCTTGAGATGGAAGCCCCAGCCGCCTTCCCATTCAATGTCGAGAATCTTCTTGTCGCCGACTTCCCAGCCCAGGGAATGCTCGTCATCCTTCGGGCCGGCAACTTCTTTCTTGTTCTCGTCGAGGAACTTGATGTTCAGATGTTCGCTCAGGCAATTCGCATTGACGTGGAGTTCCTTATGTTTCGAATCGACCTTTCCTCGGTACACGCTATAAGCAAGGCTCCAGTCCGGCCAATAGAGGTTCCAACCCTCGACTTCAAAATGTTCATGCTGGTCGGTCGAGGCGCTATTGTCGTCACCGCAGGCGGCGAAGAATGCACAAAGGACAATGCCAAAAACGGCAATGGAAATAGACTTGATCATTTTCATTTTTACTCTTTTTTGAATTTGCCGCCACATGGCGGCGGATAAATGCAACAATCCCATCCGCAAGGATACAAGCGGACAATGCGGCGAAAACGCCCAACGAAAATCGCGGAGCAAAAAGCAGGATGTTGCGGTTAAAGTTTTAGCGGACTAGGCGAAAAAGGCCGGAGGACCGCGCGGTCTGTAAAAATGAAAATGGGAATTCGCCTTGCAAGCATTTTCCAAACCGACAAGGGCGAAAAGCACCACCCAAAAAACGGCGACATGCGGAGTATCGTCGTTAAAGCCAAGGCCGTCCTGCACCAGTGCGCATACCGGGCAATCGTCGTGTCCGTCAAAGTCGTCATGGTGGTGCTGCGCGATAGCCAAAAGGCCCGCGACCACAAGCGACACGACAATAGTCTTGACCAGTTTCACGATTCAATCACTCTTTCACTATTTCCGCGTGGCGGATAATCGGATACGTTTCCCCGCTCTCTTCCTTGACACTGTCAAAGTAGCCGATAATCACGATGGTCGCCCCTTCGGCAGGGTATTCGTCCGGGAACTTGCGCGGTTTATCAAGCGAAAAGGCAAGCCCCTGGGAACAGCAGGCCAGCGCATCCGCAATGACGCAACCGAAAAAACGCTGGTCGGTCTCGTAGTCATAGTAACTCGAGAACACGCCCTTCATCTTGATGTGCATCCCGATGAACTTCTGGGGAGTCGTCACCATCTGATTGACTTGCGCAAAGACCATGGTACTGCTCATGCGCGAAAGGTCGATATCGATGTTGCTTTTTTCCTTTGCCTTCGGGTCCTTCGCCAGCACCGATACCGCAACAGCAAGCAGAATCGCTAAAATGACTCTGTACAAATCAGACACCTCGTCCACGGAACAGGCTAATCACATAGAACAAGCCGAATGCCACAATGTCGGCAGCCACGATCGTCGAACCCACGGGAGTCCCCGCAAGGATGGCGATGACAATTCCAATGAGCGAGCACACCACCGAGATGATGGCGGCCGCCACCGTCACCGAGAAGAAGCTCTTGAACACGCGCATGGCCGAAAGCGCCGGGAAGACAACCAAGGCAGAAACCAGGAGGGCTCCCACCAAGTTCATCGCAAGCACAATGATGACAGCCACGATGACAGCGATCATCAAGTTGAAAACGGTCGTGTTGACACCGGTCGCCCGCGCAAAATTCTCGTCAAATGTGATGGCGAAAATCTTGTGGTAGAAAAGCACGAAAGTCAAAAGCACCACGCACGAAAGCACCACGCACAAATAGACTTCCTCGATTTTCAGCGTGAGAATCGAAGTGGAGCCAAAAAGCGTAGTACATACGTCGCCAGAGATATTCGCCGACGTGGAGAAGATATTCATGAGCAGATAGCCTATGGCAAGCGCACCCACCGAGACCATAGCGATGGCTGCGTCACCCTTGATGCGTGCATTCTTTCCGGTACAGAGCAGCAGTACGGCAACCGCCACCGTCACGGGCAAAATGAGCAGCATATTGTTCGTCACCTTGAGTACTGCAGCAATAGCAAGAGCACCGAAAGCCACATGGGAAAGGCCATCACCGATGTAGGAGTAGCGCTTGAGCACAAGCGTCACGCCCAACAGCGACGAGCAAAGCGATACGAGCACGCCCACCACGATGGCGTAGCGCACGAAGGGAAAATCCAGATAGAACGAAAGTTTCTCGACAAGTTCAGGCATGGCTACTTCCCCTTCACGGAAATATCGTTGAAGTCCATCACGCGGTTCGCGTCGTCCAGGGCGGTATCCACGTCGTGGGTCACCATGACAACCGTCATTCCCTTCTGATGAAGGTCCTCGATGATGCGGTACATCGTCTCCGTCGATTCCGGGTCAAGGCCCGTCACCGGTTCGTCAAGGAGCAGCAGGCGATCGGCAGCGCAGAGGGCCCGGGCCAAAAGCACGCGCTGCTTTTGGCCTCCCGAAAGCTCGCGGAAGCATGACTTCGCGAGGCTTTCGGTGCGGGTAAGCGCCATGCATTCCATGGCGCGTTCCCGCTGGGCCCGCCGGTAAAACGGCAGCAAGCGGTGCTTACCCTGGAAAGCGGACAATACAATTTCCTCCACCGAAGCGGGAAAATCCTTCTGGACCACGGTCATCTGCGGCAAGAACCCGATTTCGCTGCGTTGCAGACCTTCGCAAAACTCGATACTGCCCGACTTAGGCGAAAGCAGGCCCGAAAGTCCACGAAGGAATGTCGTCTTCCCGGAACCGTTGCGTCCGATGATACAGAGGTAGTCACCCACGTTCACATCGTAGTCCAGATCGCGGACAAGGTCCTTGCTCCCATAACCGAGAGTCAGCTGACGACATTTTATCAAGGTTTTCGTTTCGTTCATGTTTTTCTCAAAAAGACGTATCTATTTTAAAGCTTTCTTCAAAACATCAAGGTTAGACTGCATGATAGAGAGGTAATCCAGCCCTTCCTTGATTTGAGCATCCGTCACAGACTGCATGGAATTCAGCGTCAAGATTTCGACATCCTTCGATTTCTTGCTTGCGTCAAGGATGGTTCGGGCAATTTTCCCGTTGCCACCTTCAATCGTGAATATGGCCGGCAGCGATAGAGAATCCATCTTCCCCGCAAGGAACGCAACCGTTTCGAAGCTCGCCTCGCTTTCGGCGGAACACCCAACAAACGCGGCATAATACTTAATGCCATAATCATCCACCAGATAACGAAACGGGAACCGGTCGCCGAACAGGATTGTCTTTTGCTCCACATTTGCGACAGCAGCGGCAAAGGCCCCGTCCAGGTTGTAGAGTTTCGCGGCGTACATGGCTCCATTCATCTTGTAGGTTGCGGCATTGGAAGGATCCAGTTCTCCCAGGGATTCCGCGAGGGAATTCACCAGAATTATGGCGTTCTTGAGCGAAAGCCAGATGTGCTCATCGTTTTCGACTTCTTCCTCTTCGTCGTGGTGATGCTCGTCCTCTCTCGTCTCTCGTCTCCTCTTCCACCTGCATTCCTTCCACGATTTCTTCTTCCTTCACGCGATTGCCGAGGGCTTCCATCAGGTTCACTGCAATGCGCCCTTCCTTCGGAGTCGCCGCCAGCGCCTTTCGGATCCAGTCATCGGATTCCCCGCCCACGTAAACAACCATGTCTGCCCCGGCGATAGAGGCAATATCCTGAGCCGAAGGCTTATAGCTGTGCAGGTCTGTTCCGTTCTTGATAAGCAACTTTAAGTCCACCGCACCGGCACGATCGCCCAAAATATTCTTGAGCCAATCGTACTGCGGGTAGATTGTCGCGACAACGGAAACCTTCTTCGTGGCACTGCTCTTTTCACCGGCACCCGTGCCACAAGCGATGAGCAACAAGGCCACCGCAAAAAATGCAATAAATGCAAACTTCTTCATTAAAAGTCCTTTACCCTTCCGGGCAATTCTGAATTGTGATTCTCCCCAACGCTTCTAACAAGCGGGAAATCAATTCAGCAAAAGGACCTTCTGCGAGACAAGGGTACGGGCCCCCGTCGGAACAATCTTAACGCAGACCAGTTTAAAGAAAACGCAACGAATCGCAATCACGAAAGGTGCCGCGACAAGTTCCATGCAAACTGAAATCAGTTCCAGACAACGATGGATATGGTGGCACACATGGCAGTGTTCGCCATGACAATGATGCTCCAGGTGCCGCGACACGTAAAGCGACGCGAGAATGACAAGCAATCTGTCGAACAGAGCCTTAACCATTATGCGCACGCCTCCGTGAGCAACCGGAGCAACGGCCAAGCAAAACGGACTGTTGCTGGTCCAGTTCAAACCCCTTGATCCGCTGCAGGGAAAGTTGCAGCATCTTGAGCGCAGTGCCGTCCAAGTGGAAAAACTTGCCACATTTCTTGCAGACAAGGTGCATTTTCGCTTCGCAACGGCCGGGACCCGTATAGCGGTACTGTAACTCGTTATTGGCTTCGGCGCCCACGATTTGCACCACTCCCGCCTTTTCCAGGCGAGAAAGATTGCGATAGACAGTAGAAAGAGAGACCTCGGGCAGGCTTTGCGCAAGTTCCGACGCCCTGAAAATCCGGTCAGGATTTTCTGCCATGCAATCGAGAATCCGCTGTCGAGCCTGCGTTTTGTATTCCACTTTTTTCCTCTATCCTCGAACGAACTGCAAATTTTATGGAGTACTTTTGCCTACCGGAGCCAATTTGCAAATCATTCGCAAATTGAAATTTAGCAAAAAAGTTCCACCCCGTCAACGCACAAGGCAAATTCCGGCCCAAAGCCCTTCAAAACCGTCCCCGATACACAACGTAACTTGTAATGACGTAAAAAAGGCCATTCCCAAGCATTGTCGGTTGCCACAATCTAAAGATTGTCATAAATTTATGGCATGAACCAGAATCGTGAAAACTGGGGTTCCAAGATTGGAGTCATCCTCGCTGTCGCCGGTTCGGCGGTGGGGCTCGGCAACTTCCTTAGATTCCCCGTACAGGCAGCCACCAACGGCGGTGGCGCATTCATCATCCCCTACCTCATCGCCTTCCTCCTGCTGGGCATCCCGCTCGCGTGGATGGAATGGACTCTCGGCCGCTATGCGGGCAGGCAAGGCTACGGCACCGCCCCGAGCACGCTCCACATCATCTTCGGCAAAAAGAAGCGCTGGGCGAAGCACCTGGGTTCCATCGGCCTTTTGCCGCCGATCTTCATCGTTTTCTACTACGTGTTCATCCAGTCCTGGATTCTCGCGTTCGCCTACTACTCGCTCACGGGCAAGCTCATGGAAGTCACGGCCCAGGGCAGCGCCGCGGTGACGCAGTTCTTCGGCGACTTCATCATGCTCAAGACATGCGCGGGCCCCATCCCCGTCGCCATACTCTTCTTCCTCATCACGTTCGCCTGCAACATGGTCGTCCTCGCCTTCGGCGTGCGCAAGGGCATCGAGCGCGTGAACAAGATCTGCATGCCCATCCTGCTTATCCTCGGCATCATCCTCGTGGTGCGCGTGCTGACGCTCCCGGATATCGGCAAGGGCCTTGCCTTCATGTGGAACCCGAACTTCAGCGAACTCGCCAATCCCAAGGTCTGGATGGCAGCCGCGGGCCAGGTGTTCTTCACCATGAGCCTCGGCATGGGCATCATCTGGTGCTATGCGAGCTACCTCAAGCCCAAGGAAGACCTCGTGCTTTCTTCGCTCACGGCGAGCGCCACGAACGGCTTTGCCGAAATCATCATCGGCGGCACGGTCGTCATTCCCATCGCGGTCATCATCGCGGGCGCGAACATCGAGGAATGCGCCAAGCTCGGCACCTTCGGGCTCGGATTCCAGACCATGCCCTACGTGTTCGGCACGCTCCCGCTCGGCGGTGTCCTGCAGACAGTTTGGTTCGCCCTGCTCTTCTTCGCGGGCATCACCAGCGCCATCTCCATCATCCAGCCGCTCATCAGCTTCTGCGAAGACGACCTCAAGTTCAGTCGCAGAAAGTCCGTCACGACCATCAGCACCATCACCTTCATCGGCGGCCTCACCGCCATCTTCGGGCTTGCAGCCGGCACGGTCGACGAGCTCGACTTCTGGGGCGGCACGTTCCTGCTCGTGGTGTTCGGCGCCATCCAGGCGCTCGTCTTCTCGTTCGTCCTCGGCCGTCAAAAGGTCAAGACCGACGACGGTTCCGAAGACAGCGAAGCATTCGCATTGATGAACGAGGGTTCGCAGCTCAAGCTCCCCCGCTTCTTCAGGCCCATCATTCAATATGTCTGCCCGGCCTACCTGATCATTTTGCTCGTGTCGTTCACGCTGACCGACGGCCTCCCGCTCATCACGCTGAGCAACATCCCCGCCGACGCGAAGGTCACCTTCCTCGGCTCGGAATTCTCGCAGCTGTACTTCACCTGGGGCTTCCGCGGATTCCTGCTGTTGCTGGTCATCTTGCTGAACGTCGCCATCGCCTACGCCTGGCGCAAGGGCGGCACCGCAGAACGCGGGCGCAGTGCTGGCATCCAGAAGATGCCTATCGGCAATTCCGACGAAACCGACAACGCAAAGGAGGCATAACATGGACGCAGAATTCACAACCGGCGGACTCGTCTTTATGCTCACCTCGTGGGCGGCGATAATTGGGCTTTGCGCCTTCTGCTTTGCAAAGGTGTTCAAGAAGAAATAACAAAGGAACGTTTATGGACATTCAAAAGAAGATCGAAGAACTGGGCTTGTTTCTCCCGGCCTGCCCGAAACCGCTAGCGTCGTACGTTCCTGCGAACCGTATCGACAACCTCATCTATGTTTCGGGACAGCTTCCCTCCATCAAGGGCGACCTCGGATCGTATGTCGGTACGGTCCCGTCCAGCATGTCCCCCGAAGTCGCCGCAAGGGCAGCGGGTCTCTGCCTGCTCAACAGCATCGCCGCGGCGATGTCCGTGCTGCAGCCCGGCGAGACGCTCAAGCTGGTGCAGATGCAGGGCTTTATCCAGTCCGACCCCGACTTCCACGAGCAGGCGGCCATCCTGAACGGGGCGAGCAACCTCGCCGTGAAGATTTTCGAAAGGAACGGCTACCATTCCCGCACGGCCGTCGGCGTTTCGAGCCTCCCGAAGAACGCAGTCGTCGAACTGAGCTGCATATTCCAGGTCATCGCAGACGAATCCAAATTTACCGGAAGAAACGACTGGCTGCTCTAACAGGCTATTTCAAGACGCCCTAAGCCTTACGGCAGGACGGTCTTGAGCCATTCGCGCATTTCGTAGACATCGACGCCCGCAGTCAATGACTTGCGGGCGATTTTTTCACCCGCCGACGTCGCCATCTTTTTGGGATTGAGTTCGAACCCGACGCGACCCAGGTCCAGTCGGTCGGCATCGTAGCAAGTATCTATGGTCGCATCACCCGTGGAACGTTCCTTTGTATGGAACTTGCAGGCGTGGTAAAGTTTCTCGAACTGTTCCTGCGTTATGTCGAGCCGTTTTTCCTCGAAGCACTGCCTGGCAAACTCGGCACCGCGCGCCCCGTGCTCGCCGTCGTAGCCGTCGTCCTCGCGCTTGCTGTCGTGGAAGAGCGCGAACAAGCGCACCACCGTAATGTCCGCATGCGTGACCTTCGCGAGGCTCATCCCGTTGAACTCCACCTGACGCCAATGCGCAAGCCCGTGGATGTTCGAGTCGAACACCCGGTTGCTGAAGACGAAATCCTGTAAGGCGGCGAAGTCAATCATAGAGCACCGACCTATTTCCCGTAATTCTCCTTCAGTTCCATGAGGCACTGGAGAGCCTGCAGCGGGGTCATCTCTTCGGGCTTTAGGCGGCGGATTTCTTCCTTGAGCAGCTGCGTGGATTCGTCAGGAGGCGCGAACAGGTCGACCTGCGGCTTTTCCATGAGCTTCTTGTGCGTGGCCCCGTCGCTCGGGTCAATCTTGTGCTTCTCGAGGCGCAGCAAAATCTTGCGGGCACGGCGCAGCACGTTGTTCGGGAGGCCCGCCATTTCGGCCACGTGGATGCCGTAACTCGAATCGCAGGCGCCTTCCAGGATCTTGTGCAGGAACATGAGCTTGTCACCCTTTTCCTGGACGGCCACCTGGTAGTTGCCGGCATGCTCGAGGCTGTCCACGAGTCCCGTCAGTTCGTGATAGTGCGTCGCGAACAAGGTCAGCGCGGCACGTGCGGGTTCGTCGTGCAGTGTTTCCACGATAGCCCACGCAATCGAAAGGCCGTCGAAGGTGCTCGTCCCGCGGCCGATCTCGTCCAGCAGCACAAGGCTGTGCGACGTCGCGTTGCGCAGGATGTTCGCCGTCTCGATCATCTCGACCATGAACGTCGAAAGGCCACGGCTCAGGCGGTCGCTCGCGCCCACGCGGGTAAAGATGCGGTCCACCACGCCGATGCGGGCGCTTTCGGCAGGCACGAAGCAGCCGATCTGCGCCATGAGCACGATGAGTCCGGTCTGGCGCAGGTACGTGGACTTACCGGCCATGTTCGGACCGGTGATGAGCATCAGCCGCACGGATTCCGGGCAAAGCATCGTGTCGTTCGGGATAAAGTCCAGGTCGGGGTTCACGGCGACAATGACCGGGTGGAACCCTCCCCTGATATCGATTCCCGAGCCCTCGAAGACTTCGGGACAGACGTAGTTGTACTTGCGGGCCGCGCGGGCGAAGCTGTAAAGCGTATCGACGTGTGCGATGGCGTTCGCGATCTCCTGGAGCTCGGCGCGCCAGCTGTTCACGCGTTCGCGCAATCCGCAGAAAATCTTGTACTCGAGCGCATGAATGTTCACTTCCGCGTTGCTGATGACGGATTCGCATTCCTTCATCTCGGGAGTGATGTAGCGTTCGGCGTTCACCGTCGTCTGCTTGCGGATATATTCGTCGGGAATCGGACTCGTGGCCTTCGCCATCGCGGCTCGGGTCACTTCGATGTAGTAGCCGAACACACGGTTGTAGCCGACCTTCAGGCTCGAAATTCCAAGACGTTCGCGTTCACGGACTTCGAGCGAAGCAATCCATTCGCGGCGGTCCTTGATATCGGCGTTCATCGCGTCGAGTTCCGCATTGGCACCCGCGCGAATCATGCCGCCCTCGCGTACGGTCAGCGGCAGGTCGTCGTTGAATTGACTCAAAAGTTCTTCGCCACGGCCTCGGGCGGCAATGAGGGCCGTTCGCATCGGTTCAAAAATCGGAGAACGCAAACCCTCGAGCACATCGGCCACTTTGGACGCCTGCGAAAGCGAACGGCCCATGCCCGCCAAATCGCGGGCATTCGCGCGTCCGGCCCCCACACGGCCCATCAGGCGTTCCATGTCGAGGATGGATGTCAGCGATTCCTTGAGTTCGTCGAGCGCGACCGGGTTGTTCACCAGTTCCTCGACAGCTTCCTCGCGTTCGCGGATGCGGTCCACCGAAATCAGCGGATGGCTCACCCAGTCCTTCAGGTTTCGCCCGCCCATCGCCGTCACCGTGAAGTCGAGCACGTAACAGAGCGTGCTGCTGATGTCGTCGGCGTTCAGCGGGCGCACCAGTTCCAGGTTCCTGAGCGTACTCGGGTCGAGCGTCATGTAGTCGTCGAGATTCAGAATCTCGAGGTTCGTAAAATGCGAAAGTTCGGACTTCTTCTGGTCCATCAGGTACTGGAGCAAGGCCCCCGTCACCTGTGTTTCGGCAATGCGCCCGTCAAGGCCGAGCCCGTCCAGAGCCTCCACCTTGAAATGCGAGAACAGAACGTCCTTTGCTGCATCTTCGCCGAACAAAAAAGCCGGCAGTTCCGTCACCAGAATATTCTCGGAGCGGATCAAATCCATCACGCCAGAGGGAATCACGGTCCCTTCAGGCACCACGACTTCCTTGGGCATACGGCGACAGAACTCGCATTCGAACGCCTGTTGCGAACTCTTGCAAGCCGCCAGGTAGCCTGTCGTCACGTCGGCAATCGCAAACGAGATGCCGTCTTTTTCGGGGATGAACGAGCAAAGGAAATTGGCCTCCTTCGCGTTCAAGTTCGATTCGCTCATCGCGGTGCCCGCGCTGATAATCTCGACGATATCGCGCTTGACAATCCCCTTCGCGAGCTTCGGATCTTCGACCTGCTCGCAGATAGCGATGCGGTAGCCTGCCGCCACCATCTTGGGCACGTAGCGTTCGGCAGCATGGTGCGGGAACCCGCACAGGGGCGTGGCCCCGGCGGCGCCGTTGTTACGGCTCGTGAGCGTAAGCCCCAAAATCTTGGAGGCGATGACGGCGTCGTCCTCGAAAAGTTCGAAGAAGTCGCCCATGCGGAAAAACAATATGCAGCCGGGATTCTGTTTCTTTATCTCGTAATACTGCTGCATCAACGGGGTTACAGCCATTACGCATCTCCCATCGACAGTTCCACCTGTTCCGGGTTATCCTCCGGCGGCGCCATCACCTCCGGCTCGGATTCCTGCTTTGCGTACTGGGGAACCAGGGCACCCGCTTCGAGGAGTTCGCTGAACTCGCGCAGGCGCGGCAGGTCCTCGGGAATGCGGTTGATGCCGAAATACTTCATGAACTCCTGCGTCGTCACGTAGGTATAGGGGTTGCCGACAGTCTCCGCGCGGGCACCCAGGGCGATAAAGCCCTTGTCCAGCAGGTTGCGGATTGGGCCGTCCGCCGACGACACGCCACGTACCTGCTCGATAGCCGCCTTGGTAATCGGCTGCTGGTAGGCGATGACGGCGAGCGTCTCGAGGGCCGCCTGGGAAAGGCGTCTCGCGTTCGCTTCCGGGAACAGCTTGCGGACCCACGGGTAATACTTGGCGCGGGTACGGAAGCGGTAGCCGCCGGCCTGTTCGACAATCTCGAACGGGGCGTTGATCTTGTTCAGGGAATCGTTCGCCAGAATAAGCGCATCCGCGACGGTACGCGCATCCAAGAAATCGCCGAGAATCTCGCGCAATTTTTTCAGGGTCACGATATCGGGCGATGCAAAGACTAGCGCCTGGATAATTCTCGCCAGGTCCTCACGGCTCTCCACTTTCGGGAGTTCCGCAGATTCCTCGGCCAAATCGTCTAAGTTCTGGTTTTCTTCCATACACCCGCAAAATAAAAATTTTCACTAGGGCAAGTATGCCCACGCCTCTAGATTTTCGTCTTTTGGGCGTTCCCCACACTACCGTGCGGGTCGTGTGCTGCTCGCCGAGCGGGCTCGGCTCATCGAGCCGTTACACGTCTCGCCACAAAAGTGCGACGCCCACTAACGCGATTTCAATGTGGAATGTGGGGTGAGAAATGATAATTCGAAGGGATTAGTCAGAGTCCTTCACGCAACGAACTGAGAACCCGTAGTTCTTAAGGTTGTTGCCCAGGCGCGCACTGACGATGATGTAGTACAAGTCCATGTAGTACGCGTAGTAGCTATTGAACTCAGTAGAACTCCAGAAGTACGCGTAGTTGCCTACATCGTAGAAAAAGCCATCGAGGTACCTGAGGCCCGCAAGCAGCGCGGAAAAACCGAAAGCGTCCGTGCCGTTACCGTTACTGTACCAGCCGCTCTGCGATTTGAGCACCTTGCCCGCAGTACCGGAACCGCCCACCGCCGTGAACAGAGCGCTCCATTCCGCCTGACTGGGCAAGTGCCAGCCTGTGGGGCAAATGCCCTGAACTAAGGTCGCTGAGCCGGTTGATGAGCCTGTCGAATTAGCCGAAGCGATCTCGCATGTTGAACCGAACCCGCAGCCGGTCTTTACGGAATCCATTGCCGCTGCCCAGGTGTAAAGACGCCCAGTCACGTCACAGTTTGCAGCAACATTGTTGTAGCACCAGCTCTTCCCCTTCAGGCTTGGGGTCTTTACGCTATCGGCATAGTTCAGGTTCTCCGCCATCCATACCTGGTCGCCAATGGTCACCGTCTTGTAAACCTTGCCGTCGCGTTCATCAATAATCGAGTCATACTGAATTTCAGGATTGAGATAGGCATCTTTCGGAACACTCCAATCAAAGCCCCTTGAGCTCGACGAAGATAACTTGTCACCCTGAAAGTTCGAAGAACTGATAGGGTCCACTAGACTACTACTGGATTGCTTCACCCCTTCGGGGTTCGCAATGACGTTTGACGAAGATGTCACCTTTTCACTACTGGACGAAGTCACTTCGGCTTCCCCGCCAAGCGAGGACAGGTGCTCAGTGACCTTGGCGCTGCTGCTCAGGGCGCTTGTTTCAGTTTCATCGCCACCCGCCGACGAAGAATCGTCGCAGCCGACAAACACCCCAAGGCAAAGCGCCGCGAGCACGAACCCTATCGACGCCCTGCGGCTCCAGGACGACACCTTCACAAATTTCTTGGCGAATGAATTCTTCGTAAAAAACCGTCGTAAAAATTTACCCCTAAAAAATAACAATGCGACCCGCAAAATCCCACCCGTCAACGCACCGAAAAAGAAGTTTTTTCGTCAACTTTTTACCGAAAATTTTCTATATGACTCACTGTGGGACATATAGGGAAAATGCGAGTTCCGGCATCGAGTTGACAAATTTACTGAGGAATACTATTTTAAGTATGAAAAAAAGACGAAAGCGGCAAAAATTCAAAGTACAAAAAGAGTATTGAACAATGAAAATCAAACGCCCCCTGTACCTGGAACGATTAAAGAGAAGGCAAAACAACGGTATGGTAAAAGTCATCACCGGTCTTAGGCGTTCGGGAAAATCATTCCTGTTAAACGAACTCTTTTACGACTGGTTGAAAAAGGAAGGGACAGAAAGCGACCATATTATAAAATTCGCCTTCGATTCTGCGAAAGACCTAAAAAAAATTGGAGAAGACCTCATCTCGCTTCAAAAGGAAAAACGGAAGGTTTCCCCGGAAAAGTTCCTGAAATTCATCGAAACCAAAATCAGGGACAAGAAAAAATACTACTTGCTGCTTGACGAAATCCAGGAACTTGGAAATTTCGAATCCGTTTTGAACGGCTACCTCAGGAGCGGCAATCTCGACATCTACGTAACCGGTTCCAATTCAAAATTTCTTTCAAAAGACGTTCTCACCGAATTCGAGGGCCGCGGTGATGAAATACATGTTTTCCCGCTTTCCTTTTCGGAATTCATGAGCGTACACAAGGGCGACAAGTCGGAAGCGTTTGACGAGTACATGCTCTATGGCGGCCTACCGGCATTGGCGTCAATGCCTTCTGACGAACAAAAAATCACCTACCTAAACACGCAGTTGACGCAAACCTACCTGAAAGACATCGCCGCAAGGCACAATCTGGTTTCCGATTCCGACATGGCAGACCTGTTGGACATTCTCGCATCAGGCATGGCAACCCTAGTAAATCCGTCCAAGTTGAAGGACACTTTCAGAAGCGTAAAGAAATCCACTTTGTCGGACATTACAATAAACAACTACATCCAGCACCTGTTAGAAGCGTACATGGTAAATATCGCCAAGCGCTACGACGTAAAAGGAAAAAAATACATCAACACCCCCTATAAGATTTATTTCGAAGATGTCGGCTTAAGGAACGCGAGGCTCAATTTTAGGCAGTACGAGCCTTCGCACCTAATGGAAAACATCATCTACAACGAACTCAGGCTTCGCGGTTTCAACGTAGATGTCGGTATTGTCGAGTTGCGCACAAAAGAAAACAGCAAGGACGTTCGGAAAATGCTGGAAATCGACTTTGTGGCAAACCTTGGAAGCAGGCGTTTCTACATCCAATCTTCTTATGAAATCCCTGACAGGGAGAAAATGATTCAGGAGGAGCGGCCTTTCTTGAACACCAAGGACTCGTTCAAGAAAATACTTCTAGTAAACGGCAGCATAAGACCCCGCTATAACGAGAACGGGATTCTGGTGATGGGTGTAAAGGAATTCCTGCTAGACCCGAACAGTTTGGATTTTTAAGTTGTCCATTATCCATATTCGGTTTCTGATTTTTTAAAAAAATGCAATTTTTTGCCCAATTAGGTAAATTTGAGCTTCAACAAGATGGCAAGATACTCCTCCTCAAAATTTCTGAAACTTGTCTGTGACGGAAAGTCGAAGTTGAGCGGTGTCGGAGCCGCCCGCGTGGCAAGTTCAGGATTGCGGACAACTACCTGAATGTCCGCTGCCTGAAGGACTGAGGGGAGTTTCTAGAACACCACCAGGTCGTTCTTGTGGATGAGTTCGTCCGGGACGTCCTTGCCCAGGACCTCATGGACCTGGGCAGTCTTCTTGTGCAGCACGAGCTTGAGCGTCTCGCTGTCAAAACCGGCGACACCGCGCGCGACCGCATCGCCAGAAGGGCTCAGGACCTCGATGAGGTCGCCCTTGTCGAAATGCTTCTTCACGGCGCACACGCCTACGGGCAACAAGCTAGAATGCTTTTCGCGGAGCGCCTTCACGCCGCCCTCGTCCACCACCACGGCCCCGCGCGGAGTCGTGACGAAACTGAGCCAGCGCTGGCGGCTGTTGAGCTTTTTCTTGGAGCCCACAAAAAGCGTACCCTCGGCATTTTCGAAAATCACCTGGTGCGGCAACACCTTCATGCCGCTCGCAAGGAAGGCGTTGCAGCCGCTCTTCGTCACGTTGCGGATGGCTTCGAGCTTGCTGCGCATGCCGCCGGTACTCACCGCGGAACCCGTCTCGCCGGGCTTGCCGGCAAGGGCGAGCACTGCAGGCGTAATCTCGGGCACAAAGCGCAACAGACGGGCGTTGGGGTTCTTCTTCGGGTTGTCGTCGAAGAGGCCGTCCTCGTCCGTGAAAATCAAAAGCAAGTCGGCATCGAGGAACAAAGCCACGTCGCTCGAAAGCTTGTCGTTGTCGCCCACCTTGATTTCGGCGACAGCAAGCGAATCGTTCTCGTTGATAATCGGAACAATCTTGCGCGCCAGCATCGCCTTGATGGTGTTCTGTAAGTTCTTGTAGCGGGTGCGGTCGCGGAAGTCGTCGGCAGACAAAAGGATCTGGCCCACCGAGAGCTGCATCCAGCGGAACATTTCGCGGTAGGCGTACATGAGGTCGATCTGGCCCACGGCGGCACAGGCCTGCTTTTCGGCAAGCACCGTCGGCTTTTCCTTGTAGCCCAGCTGGCTCATGCCGGTACCTACGGCACCGCTCGTCACCACGACCACTTCCTTGCCCGCTTCCATGAGGCGGGCGACGGAATCTGCAAGTTTCTGGATATAACGGGTACGGACACCGCCCTTTTCGGAATCCACCAAGATACGCGAACCGATCTTGATTACGATGCGGCGGGATTCGTCCAAAATATTCTTTCGTAATTCACTCATACAACTAAAAAATAGAATGTATCAGCGCAACGAAAAAAAGTTGCCGACAAAAAACTAGCGGAAAATAGCGGTCTTGCCGTTTTCGAACCGGACGACACGTGTTGAACCAGTCGCCTTTAGCGACCCCTGCCAGATGCCACTACGGATAAAGACTCCGTTCACGTCGAACTCGCTGTAACGCAAGCCCAGCAAAGAACCGTTTACCGGTGCCTCGCGCGAAATGAAGAGCGGTTTTTCCGTCGAATCAGGAGTTGTCACATTCGCAGAATCCCCCTCCTGGACGCCAGCGGAATCCTTCGGTTGCTCACCTACCGGATCTTTTGCCGACGTGTCCGCCTGGACGAGAACCGAAGATTCGGCTAGAATTTTTTTTTGAGGGAGGCGCGCAAAGTCCTCTTCTGGAATTCCTCCCGAAGCTCCTCCACCAGCACCCGATTGAAAATAACACGTCAAAGGATTATCTTCGCATTTTTTCTTAAAGACTATATCCGTATTTATAATACGGGCATCACCCGAAATAATCTTCTCTATCAATGTTTGGGCACTATCCTTCGACATATTGAGGACACCCCAACTCTGCCAGTTCATGAACTCATAACGCATAACTCTTGCCATCACATAATAAAGGGAGTCCGGCAAAAACATGCAATAAATCCGGATTTTAGGAACATGCGGTTCAGAAAAAACCGCACAATTTGTATCTAGCGTTGAATAATATGCAAAACCCCGTTCCGGAGCATAATTGACATACAGAGTGTCAACGGCAGGAACTCTTGATGTGTCAATATTCAAATAGCCTTTTTCGAACTGGAGGTTGGCCCACCATACCCCGACTGCACTCCATGCCGAAGCAACAAATAACGCGACAGATATTAATATCAGCCTCATAGAGCCTCCTTTTTTAGACCATATCCGTCAATGGGATGGGACTGAAATGCACCCGATAGATGGTCAATCCATTTCCCAAATAAATTTTTTTGGCAACAAACGAACCATACGCATTTCTTTGTATCCGCTCCAAAGCCAAGTCACACCACCTTGCATGAATCGTTCCCGCCCAGTTTCCCTCAATATGGATATTGCCGGGAGCGTACTCTATTAATTTAAATCCTTTTGCAACAGTTTGCAAGTCTGAATTGACAATTTGCGCACTCCAATTCAGGGATCCATCAGCAATAATCACAGTTTCGCGCCCTGGATTCAAAAATTCAACTTTACTTCCGCTTTCCAAAGAGATGTTACCCACATGTATCGTACCAGCGCCTAATTTTAATGTGCCACCAGGCCGAACTGTCAAATTTTTATACGAAATATTAGGATTCAACGTGATAGTTTGACCAGATTCAACAAACAATTCGGTCCAATTTTCCTTACCAATCAACGAATGGTGAAGATTGTCAGAAACGACATACGGCCATTCACCCACATTATGCACACTCGTCGTTCCTGTCACAGACGCATTTGAGCCAACATTCGGTGACAAAGCCCCCATCGGCAAAGAATAAATGGAGGCATTTCCCACAACATGAGCATTATCTCGTAACTGAACTCCACCCTTTGAGAAAACATCACCAATCGTAGAATTTACACCCACAGAAATCGAATGGTAAGGCACATCATACTCTGAAGCGACCTGACAGAATCCGTGCATTCCTGAATTACAAGTCACGCCATCTCCAACATTGATTCCTTCAAAGGCATATATACCAACTAAGCTTGGAGCATCCCATAAGGTATTTTCTACAGGGTTGAAATTCGTAGCATAATCATCAGCAATATTATACGGATCTGTTTCGTTATGGTCCACATAACCATTATGATTTAAATCTTCGTCTCCATCCCAAAGGCCATCATTGCTCGGGTGATCCGAATCTACATCCATTTCTGCACGGAATCCATCGTTATCGATATCGGCAAACAGTTCGAAGCGGAGAACATCTCCAAAGGGATATCTATTAAGTTCTCCCTCAGAATCGTAATGCTCATACCTATAAGCCCCCAGACTTACATTATATATTGTTTCGTATCCACCACCAGGGACCGGAACCTGCACATTCTTGTAGAGGGGTTCCTTTATCGTATAAGAGAAAATCTCTACCTTATCTTCTATGCCATCCAAATCAGAATGTTCATTATAGGGATTTGAATGGAAACGTTCAATCTCATCGAAATCAACAATTCCATCACCATCGGAATCATTATGGACACGCCAATCAGTCATCCTCGGATTTGTGACATATTTAGGAACAAAATAATAATTAACAGCTATATTTGAATTGTTCGTCCACTCGACTTCCCCTCCATTTTTAACATTTACTCGATGCACTTGGAAATTATCCCCAGAATATCTGTAGCCATCAACAGTCATTATATGACCATATTCAAGGTAGTAAATAGGACGACCCGCATTGATATGATGTTTTACAAAATTTTCGTTAAAAGAGGCTCCACAATAAGGGGCTTCCGGTCCAGGGAAGCAGCCATGTTCCAACTGAGAATCTTCTATATTCAAGGCCCATTTCAACGTCATCTTAACTTCTGCAGGATAGCCCACACTATTAACACCCAACACAAAGGGAGAAAGGATTTTTTCTCGTTCAAGTCTTGTATGAGTTCCATAAACGGTTTTCACATTTTCAAAGCCCACCGTTTTTCCAAAATATTTAATTTCATCCTGCGTCAAGTTTCCGCCATAATATGCATTGAGTATTTGCACCGACACGGCCCAGCAACGGTTGTCTATTTCAAGGAATAGATTATTAGCATACCAAGGATAATTTCCAAAATCATACTCTGAATTAAACACAAAAATATCTGGATGATCCCACGAAATTTCTGGAAATTCGGCTAACTCGCCCCAGTTTAAAACAAGCATTCTTGTATCCTTATGGACTCCATATTGAGGGACCTGCAAATAGTGTTGATCTCTAATATTATCACATCTTGAAACCGTTTTTGTTTTCCAAATTGTATAATGATCAATCCAAGGATTGTTCACAACATAATTATCATTCAAGAATTCAACACGAACGCTCCATTGATACGATCCCACACCCAAAACCAAATCCTGATGAACCTGTTGAATTTTCTGATTAAAAACAACATGTCCATCAGATCTTTTTACCATCAAATCATAACGCACCGCCCCCTCTACCGGATGCCATGCAAAACGAACCATTCTATTCTGGGCATTACTACCTTCTAAGCACAATTCTTCACTATTCGAATAAGCAATCGGCCCAGGCCTATCAGTTATATTGATATCGTACTCATTCGTTTTGTAACTATACCATGTTCCATCAATTTTTTTGTAGAAAATATCATTCGTAACCTGATTCCAATACTCATCATAAAGCCCATAATCATGCCGAATCCTCGTATATTGAACATTCGCTTCTCGAGCATCTGCAGCCAAAACCCCCGCATTATTATTCCAAGACAGGTAGTCCATGATAGTCGTATTATAACGGAGAAGAACTTCACCTTGCACATCTTGCATCAACGGCACAGCAGCAACAAGATCGTCATCAGGACAACCTAACTGAGTAGGGCAGATTCGCAACCTTTTACCAGGCTCCAACACAGCACTCGATACCGAACTCGAGCTAGTCCCCGAACTTGTGGCCCATTCTAGTGATATGTTGCTTAAATTAGCCGGCGTTGTCCCATAGTTTTCAATTTCAATCCAAGAAGGAATATCTCCATAAGGCGCCGGCTGCAGTCCCACAAAACGAAGACTCGGATCCACCGAATTAGGGTCTATGTAGGCGTTTCCGCCAATCAGCGTATTTCCCTGGAATACTGCATAATCCAAGGCCTGGGCAAACGTAGAGCCCAACGGGAATCCATTGGCACTCGTTTTAGACATGGGCTGCCAATCAGAACGGTGGATACCTACGCTGTATCCGTTCTGATCCGGCGCGACTCCCGTAGGAAGGTGCGGGATGTTTATAGACACAACGACATTTTCACCGGACTGTTCCGAGATGGAGAAAGACCAGTTGCCGGTATAATAGGGATCCAGGGCAAATGTTTCTGAAGCGCTCTTCTTCAAGTGGTACTGCACGGTGACATTGTTGTACGCCTGTCCAGAATTGTTGACAACACGGACCCTTAATCCCAACATAGCCTGATTGTTCGGCTGTTCATCCTTGACTTCAACCTGAACCTGGGCAAAAGAGACGATTGCCGACAACAAGGCCAGCACACACAGTAACTTTTTCATCAAAAGCCTCCAACTTGAACAAATTTTATATTCTAAGCATTGAATATAATTTATTCGTTCAAAAAAGCGCTTTGTTCGGAAAAATTTACTTACAAAATCATCTACAGACAAGCAGTCGAATTGCGTCCAAACGAATTTGCGGATTCGCGACAGTCTTCTTCCATTCCTGCACGTTCTTGCGCAGCTGCTGGAGCTGGGCGCTGTTGCCACCCTTGCCGCGCATGGTCAGCAAGTGGTTCATGCGCTGGTATTCCTGCTCGCACCGGGCCTCGACTGCTGCCGAAGCGCCTTCCGCGTATTCCTTGGCCGAAGCCATCGCTATGCGGCGGGCGGCAGAAAAGCCTTCCTTCGCAAAGAACTTGAGCGTCATGTCGACAGCGGGATTGCCCTGCGGCACGCCCACGTCCTTGAACTGGCCGCAATGCAGCGATTCCACGAGGTCGGAGTGGTCCTCGCCCTTGGCATCGATAACCACGCTCACGTACCTGGGGCCGGCGATATCGGCAACGCCCCATTCCTCGAGCACAGGCAACTCCACCAGGAAATTGTACTGCATCATGAGCCCGCGCATTCCGGAATTCTGCCAGATGTTGCAGGCCACGGCGCCATGGGAAAGTCCCGTCTCGAAGTCGATAACGCCCTGCGCCAGCGGATGTTCCAGGCTCACAAAGTCAATCTCGTCGTGAATCATCGCCGTCGCACGGTCAAACGTAATCGTGAGCGAGACGTTCTCGGAACCTTGCTCCTCATCGGCGCTTGCCACGGCGACCATGCCCTGCGTGGGCATGCCGGGAACGGTTCCCGCTTCGATTTGCGGTCCCATCGTCACGACGCAGCAATTCGGAATCGCACTCGGCTCCACGTACAGGCCCCTGTCGCGGAGGGATTCCACCATCAGGTCCTGAAGCTGGGCATCGGCATCGATACGCTTGATTTCGTCCGTAATTTCCTTCGCCTTTTCCGGATTGCGGGAATTGAATTCCAGCAACTTGTCACGGCCCTTCTCGATGTTCTTGCGCATTTGCTCGCAATCTTTTTTCACCTTGGGAATGACGTTGGCAACAAAGCCCTCAAGGCAACCCTGCGGGTCGGCCAAGGCCTCGATGAGGCTGTCCGTGTACTTGAGGAACAGTTCGCCACCGCTCATGAGCGGGGCTCCAAAGGCGTTCAGGCCGTCGTTGTACCAGCGGAACATGACTTCCTGGCCGGAACCGGCAACATAGGGAACGTGGACCACGATATCCTTCGTCTGCCCGATTCGGTCGAGACGGCCAATACGCTGTTCCACCAGGGCGGCGTCCAGCGGCAGGTCGAAAAGCACCAGATGGTGCGAGAACTGGAAATTGCGGCCTTCAGAACCAATTTCGGAGGCAATGAGCAGGTTAGCCCCATCCGGACGGCTGAACCATGCAGCGGCCTTGTCGCGGGCCATGATGGACATGTCCTCATGGAACATGGAGAACGTCCCCTCGCCCAGATATTCGGTAAGCAATTGCCCAAGGGCCTGCACCACGTCGATAGACTCGCAAATCAAAAGGACCTTTTCGTCCTTGTACTCCTTCAGGAACTTTTTGAGCCACACGAAACGTTCATCCATGGCCCAGGCGTCGGCATACTGGGTGCAGAGCAGGCCATTTTCCTGGATATCCGTGGAAGCGTCCAGGTTCTTCTCGGCGGCGATATTCACCATCTCGCGATACCGGGGATCCGGTTCCAGGCGGATTTCGTCAAGGACGCGGCTGGGGAAACCGCCCACACCCTTGCGGGTATTGCGGAACACGACCGAGCCCGTGCCCATGGCGTCGACAATACGGCGCATCCATTCGCCGGCGGGCATGCTCTTCGAGTTTTCCTGCTCGAGCCACGGACGGATCGGGGAATTCTTCGGGACAGACTCATACAGGTCGTCCCAACTCATGTGGTGATTCGGGTCCGTCGGCAACTTGCTCAGGTCGTTCACGAGCTTGCGGTAGGATTCCTGCGACTTGATAAAATCATTGTAATCCGCGAAACGAGCCGGGTCCAGCATGCGCAGTCGGTTAAACTGGGATTCCGGATGCAGCTGCAGCGGGGTGCCGGTCAAGAGCAGGATGCCCTTGGACTTGGCCAAAATGGCGTTTGCGAGCATGTACTCGCGGCTGGTAAAGCCGTCTTCGCACACCAGGTGGTGCGCTTCATCGATAATGGTCATGTCCCAGTTCGTCTTGAGCAAGTCCTCGATAAGCGCAGGCTGTTCCATCAAGAAATCGATAGAGCAGATGATGTCGTTGCTCTGCAGGAACGGGTTCGGCTTCTCGTCTTCCTTGTCCACGGAAATGAACAGACCACGGACGTAGCCTTCGTCGACCAGGGTAAAGAGCTGGTTGAAGCGGCGCTTCATCTCGATCATCCACTGGTGCTTCAGCGTCTCGGGAACAATAATCAGCGTACGGGACACGCGGTTGCGGGCCCTGAGGGCATGCCAGATCATGCCGGCCTCGATCGTCTTGCCCAGGCCGACTTCGTCGGAGAGCATGAGTCTCGGGAGCGTAGAACTTGCGCAGGCCCTGTAGCACAGGTAATACTGGTGCGGAATCATGTCCACGCGCGGGCCGATCATGCCGCGCACAATAGACGACTGCCACTTGCAAGAGAGCTTCATCGCGCTTTCGCGACGCGCAAAGTCCTTGCAGGAATAGGTTTCGCTGTTGAACAGCGCCCTGAAAAAGTCCGCCGGCCTAGAAGAGACCTTGGAGTTCAGCTCGGACTCCTTCATCTCGCGTCCACCACGACCCACATAGACAACCAGCCCGTTCGCCTCGCGTACCGACTCCACCGCAAACGACGTGCCCTTCTCGCTCTTGGCCGTCTCGCCCGGTTGCAAGACATACCTATCGACAGGGGCGCTATCCGTCCTGTACATGCGACATTGATTAACTGCGGGGAAATTAAACTTGACGGTCCTTCCCTGAACTTCGGTGACTATTCCTAATCCCAAATCGGGTTCCAGTTGGCTTACAAAACGCTGGCCGGGCTTAAATACTATCATAGTGCCCCAATTTAGTTTTTTTTGAGGATTTCGGCATACCCCGAACTTACTAAATACTAAATTATAGGGCGAATATGAAATGGTTCTATATTGACGAAAGCATAACCGACGGTGACCGGAGGCAAGGCCCATTTTCCATCGAGGAAATCCAGAGCTTTGTCAAGGAAGGCAAAATCACCGGTACGACCCTCGTGTGGCACAGCGGCGAGGAAGCCTGGAGGCCCTGGAAGGAAGCTGCGGCCGAAATGGAACAGAACGAGGCCAATCAGGACAAAATACTCCAGGAGACCATCAACGAAATCCTCAAGCAGCAAGTTTTGACCAAGCGCTACGCCCCCTTTTTTGTTCGTAGCCTAGCCTACAGCGTCGACCTCATCATCCTTACCATTGCCGGGTTTGCCGTCATGGGAATCTTGTGCGCTACGGGACTCATGAACTTCCAGGAACTCCTCCAGAGTATGGAGGCTTTTTCTAGCGCCCCCTCGTTCGAAACGATGAACAACTTTTTCAGCCTACCCGGAATGGACCTCTTCACGAGCATTTCCTTCCTTATACAGACGGTCTACTTCATCGTCCTGCACGCCCTATACGGAGCGACCGTAGGCAAGAAGCTTTTCCGGATACATGTGGAAACCGGGGCCGGCAATAAGATTTCGTGGATGGGAGCCATCATCCGCTACATCGCAAGCATCATGAGCATGATGCTCTACGGTCTCGGCTACCTGACCGTACTCATCGACCCCAAGCGCAGGGGCCTTCACGACTTTATCGCAAGCACATGCGTTGTCTATAATACACCCAAGACTTTACAAATCACGGAGAAATAGCTATGGATCAGTTTGTCGTCCCCCAAGTCAAAGGGCCCGTTGACGGCGAAGTAGAAATTTCTGGTGCAAAGAACGCCGTTCTCGCCGTTATGGCGGCGACACTCCTTGCCGACGGTATTTCCGAAATCACGAACGTCCCGCACCTCAAGGACATGAAGACCATGTCCGACGTGCTGCGCGTTATCGGTTGCCGCATCAGCGGCGGAAGCCATGTCCTGAAGATCGACACCCGTGGCGCCGACCACCTCGAAGCCCCCTACGAACTGGTGAAGACCATGCGCGCAAGCTTCTACGTGCTCGGCCCGCTCGTGGCCCGCTTCGGACGTTGCCGTGTTTCCCTCCCCGGCGGATGCGCCTGGGGCCCGCGCCCCGTCGACCTGCACCTCAAGGGCCTCGAGGCGCTCGGCGCGAAAATCACCGTGACGCACGGCTATGTCGAAGCCACTTGCGAAGGCCGCCTCCCCGGCGGTAACTTCAACTTCCCGATTTCGAGCGTGGGCGCGACGGTGAACGTGCTCATGGCCGCGACCCTTGCCAAGGGCGTGAGCGTCCTCCAGAATGCGGCACTCGAACCCGAGATCGACAACCTCATCGACTACCTCACCAACATGGGTGCCAAGATCCAGGGACGCGGCACGCGCACGCTCACCGTGCAGGGCGTCGAGAGTCTCCGCCCCGGCAACGGCAATACCATTCCCGACCGTATCGAGGCGGGCACGTTCCTTTGCGCCGCCCCCATCACTCACGGCCGCGTGAAGGTCACCAAGGTCATCCCGGAACACATCGCGTCGACCCTCGACGCCTTCCGCGAAATCGGCTGCAAGGTCACGACCGGCGCCGACTGGGCCGAAGTGGACGCCCGCGGCGTGGAACTCAAGCCCATCAGCATCTCCACGCTGCCCTTCCCCGGTTTTCCCACCGACATGCAGGCGCCGCTCATGGCGACACTGCTTGCAGTCCCGGGCAACAGCCTTATCCAGGACACCGTCTACAATGACCGTTTCAAGCACGTCGCCGAACTCGAACGCCTTGGCGCAAGCATCCAGCTGAACGGCAACACGGCGACCATCAAGGGCGGCCTCCCGCTCGAAGGCGCCGACATCATGGGCTCCGACCTCCGCGCGAGTGCAGCCCTCGTGCTCGCCGCCATGATGGCCGAAGGAGAGACGACCATCAGCCGCATCTACCACCTTGACCGCGGCTACGAGGATTTCGAGGCCAAGATGGCAAAGATCGGGGTGACGGTCAAGCGCGTCAACCCGGACGCCGTCGAAGAATAAGGCGCCCTATAAAATTTTAAAGACGGATTGCAGGATCCGTCTTTTTTTATGCCCCTACGACAAAAAAAAATCCCCGCTTCATCAGCGAGGATTCTTTAGGAAAAATTTCCCTGTCGAAATTACTTTTCGACTTCGTACTGAGCGACGAGGTTGCCTTCGGCGTCAAGAGCGCGGACGACGTTTTCATCGCGCTGGAGAGTGAGGTTAGCCTTCTGGCCTTCGGCAGTGGTGACTTCCACGGACATCGTGCCGTCGGAGTTCTTCACAGCGGCGATGGTGTTGCCCTGGGCGTCCTTCTCGAAGTAGGAATCACCGGAGGCGAGCGGGTTGGAGCCGGTCCAGAATTCGATCGTGTTCAGGACGAGGCCATCAACGAGGCCGAGGCAGATGCCATAGACCGGGATAACGCAGAACATGAGGAAGTGGACGATGGAGTTGATCCACTTGTTGCCAAGCGTTCCGTTCCACTGGTGAAGCTTGTTGAAGCAAGCGTTAGAGCCATAGCAACCAGTGAGCATGATGACACCGGCGCAGAGGAGAGTACAGATACTTTTTTTCATTTTTTTTGCTCCTTGAGGAATGTTGTTTGAATGTCCAAAAATATAACTAAAAAAATTTTTTTTGGGGTTTAAAAGCATACATTTTTGATTTAAATGCTTATTTTTTCATTTTCTTTGACATACATCACACTCGGGGGAGACAACTTAATATTATGTAAGTCGTTGATTTTCAACCACTTACAAAAATTTGGGCCTGTTGAGGAGATTCTGGGAATCTCAGGAACCATTTTTACCGGGAAAAAACGGTCCCCAGGCAAATCCTTACAGTCAAAAGCAGGGCCAACAGCCCCGGAAAAGGCCCGTACTCCGGCCGATTCAAACACCCACGACTCGATAGAATGCTCCACCGTATCGCCAAAATCAATTGGAGTCATCGGAAACTCCCATGTTCCCCCATAGGGCGACCCCGGCAACCGCCTGCGCATAAGAAATCGGCCCTCATGTTCGACAATTCCCACTGCAACGAGCATTTTCCCTCCAAAAAGCCTAAATATTTTTTTTCTTCGCTGTCACGAATTTTAAAGTAATTTACAATTTAAGAATCCCGCAGGCAAATGTACCCGCGGAAAAGGTAATACCATATGACAGTTACTCTCGGGAGAATTTTCGCATCCGTCGCGCTTGCCGTGTCGGCCGTTTTTGCATCCAAACAACCCCTAACCATATGGATTATGCCAAACGGGGCCTCCCCGAAGGAAAAACTCGAACAGGCACTCGCGCAGTTTACCCAACAAACTGGCGTTCCCGCCCAAGTACAGGTCCTTGACTGGGGCGAAGCCTGGAACAAGATTTCGACAGCCCTCGAATCCGGCGAGAACGCCCCCGACGTACTGCAGCTCGGCACGACCTGGGTTCCCTATTTTGCCGCACGAGGTGAAATCAAGCCGCTCAACCCGATCCTTTCCAAGATCAACCCCGACAGGTTCGTCCCCATAAGCTGGAGCACGACGCATATCGACTCCGACACGACCATCTATTCCGTCCCCTGGTTCATCGACATCCGTCCTGTTCTCGGAAACAAGCGCATTCTCAAGAAGAACGGCATCACGCGCGAATCCGTTGCGACATACCAAGGATTCATGGAGGCTGTCCGCAAGATAAACGAGAGCAAGGAAACCCTTGATGACGGCATCAAGGTGAGGGGCTATGCATTCCCCGGCAAAAGCGACTGGAACATCCCGCACAATTTCGCCCCCTGGGTCTGGAGCAACGGAGGCTCTTTCGTCAAGAAGGATTCGACCGGCAAATGGCACTCCAACATCCTGGACGAGCGGACCCTGCTCGGCATGGGCCGCTATCTGAAGTTCGTCCTCGACACGCTCGTCTCACCCGAGGCCCTGCAGAAGAATTCCGCCCAAATTGCGCAGCAGTTCAACAACGGTGAAATCGCATTCATCATCCATACCGCCGAAATCATCATGCAGACTCGCTTCCAGGTCGACCAGGGCGGGCTTTCCAGCGCGCGCATCGGCACCGACAGCGTGGACGTTTTCCCCATCCCGCTGGGCACTGAAGGCAGCGTGAGCTTTGTCGGCGGCAGCAACCTCGCCATCCCGGCAAAAAACAACCGTCGCGAGGCCGAAGAACTGATCCTGTACCTCACTCAGGACGACAACCTGGACTCCTACACGAAGCAAATCGGGTTCCTCCCGGCATCCAGAAACGTTCTCGACTCCTGGTCCTCGGACTCCGTCTACAGCGAGCTCATCAAGGCTCTCGAAACGGGACGCACCTACACGACCATCCCGGAATGGGGCGACATCGAACAAATTCTCGTGGCCATGTTCAGCTCGGTATGGGACCAACTCGAGATCCAGGCCCTGTACTCCGAAGAAAAACTCTACGACACCTTCATCGAGTACTCCAACCAGATCAACAAGAGGCTCGGCTACAAGGGAACCACGGTCATGACACTTGCCGAGTTCCAGGCCCTCTGGCACAAGATTGTCGAATCCTCGGACGAACCTGTAACGCCAAGAGAAGCAACGAGTACCGACCACATCCGTAACAACCTGCGTATAGCCCCGTGGCTGTTTGCGATCCTGTTCGTATTCGGATTCGCATCCGCCTATAAACGCAAAAGGAAGAAATAGGAATATGGCAGCCAGCGACATCAAAACAACTCGAATATCCAAGAGCATCATCTTCAAGAGCATTCTCCTCTTGATCGTTTCCATGTCGCTTATTATCGTCTCGGGAACGGCATTCTTTACGCAACGCCAGCTCAACCTCATCTTCGAATGGAGCCACAACAACAACTCCAGCCTGTTGCAGCAGGCATCGGTGTCGGCTCACAGCGAAATGCAGCAGTTCGGCAATTCGTTGGAACTTCTCGCCAGGACTTCGGCTATCCAAAGCATGATTCCCGACACGGCGGCAAGCTATCTCAAGAGCTACAGCATTTCCTCCCTGTTCATCTCCGGCGAAATGGTCACGCTCTTTAACCGTGAAAAGAAAATGATTTGCGACAACTCGATGTTGGACACGCCCCCCGCGGCCTACCCCATCGACTTCAGCAGGATAACACCGCACCGTCCCCTGATATCCCCGTGGTACCGCGACGAAAGCAACGTGCCCACAAGGGCTTTCGGTACGGCGGTCACCGACCTCACCTCGGGTGACGGCAGCCTGATCGGCAACTTCTCGTCCAAACGCCTATGGAAGATATTCTCGGAGCACCGCATCGGACAGAACGGGTTCCTCGTCGCCATCAACGCGAGCGGAGAAATCATCTACCACCCCAATCTGAAAAAATGGCTGAACGGGATCCACAAGATTAACGAACTCGGCATCAGTGACATCGATCCGAAAACCTACGAAATCGAGGCGGCGACGTTCATCACGTTGAACGACGGCAACACCTACCTCGCCAACTACACATACGACCCGAACTACGACCTCGGACTCTTCGCTTTCCAGCCTCAGGACGAGATAAACAAGCTTGCCATGGCCGTCATCACGGCCAGCGTCATCATCCTCGTCGCCTCCATCATCGCGCTCCTCGGCATGGCCATCTGGCTATTCTTCATTCTCGGGCGCCCGATGAACAACCTGATTTCGCATATCAGGCAGATTAACAACGGAGACCTGGACATCGGCGAAATCAACGTCGGACAGCGCGACGACGAAATCGGGCAGCTATCGAAGGCATTCAACGCGATGCATGCGACAATCAAGCGGCAGATCTGCGAACTGAACGCCCACCGCAACATGTTGGAGCAGGAAGTCAAGGAGCGCACCCGCGAACTCGAAATTGCGAACGCGAAGCTGGATATCATCTCAAGGACGGACGAACTGACCGGACTTCCGAACCGCCGCGACATGAACCGCACCATCAACAACGAGATTGGCCGCAGCGAACGTTCCAAGAAGCCGTTCTGCTTTATATTTATCGATATCGACCACTTCAAGAGCATCAACGACACGTACGGACACAGCTGTGGCGACAAGATTCTCCGCGAAGTGGCGCATACGGTTCGCGGACTGTTGCGCCGCTACGACGTGCTTGCCCGTTATGGCGGCGAGGAATTCCTCACGCTCCTCCCGGAAACCGACCTGGACGGTGCTGCCGTGGTGGCCGAACGTTTCCGCAAGCAGGTGGAAGAACAGGTTTTCACGTACGCCGACCACAAGATAAACGTGACCATCACTCTGGGCGTGACCCGATTCGACCCGAGACTCGGCGCGAGCCGCAGCATACAGACCGCCGACAAGGCGCTGTACGAAGGCAAGGAATCTGGACGCAACAGGGTCATCATCTGGGCGCCGGAGCGCACGACAGAAGACGACTACAGGGCGGCCGCCATAGAACTCGCCGAAGAACAAAAGGCGAACAAGCAAAAGAAAGAAGGAATTCTGTAATACAAAAAAGAAACCCTCTCTTGACGAGAGGGTTCCTTTTGTTTCTGCGGGTGTCAGGACTCGAACCTGGAACAGTTTTATGACCGGACGGGCGTATGCCCGTCCTCTCGCCATCGCGGCCCGCTTGCGCAGGGCCGCTCCGGCTCACGAAGGTTCCGGCTCGGTTCCTGGAGTTTCTGTTATCTTTCTTGGTTGCGAATGAATTTCGCTATCTCAACAAAAAAGAAACCCTCTCTTGACGAGAGGGTTCCTTTTGTTTCTGCGGGTGCCAGGACTCGAACCTGGAACCTTTTGGTTCGTAGCCAAACGCTCTATCCAGTTGGGCTACATCCGCTAGATGTGCCCCAAATATAGCTAAAAACATGCTGTTGTCAAGGGGTTTTTGGCAAAAACAAAAAAATAATCTTAAAAAGATTTCTAGATTTAGAAAAAAAATTCAAAGAAGCATCGATGAACAAGGTCCGTCCCTACCTCGAAAAAATCAAGCCCGTCCTGGACGTGGTTCTCCAATTCCTGAAAAAGCTTTTTTCCGACAAGAAGGTCGTAAAATGGCTGCTCATCCTGTTTATCCCCGTCGTTCTGGCATTTATTGCTGTAATCGTGACTTACGTGCACTACTCGCCCGAGCTGCCCTCCCTTTCGCAGCTTGAGCAGATCAACCCGCGCCTTGTCACGAACATCTACGACATGAACGGGAAGATTGCCCACGAATATTATGTGGAACGCCGTGAATGGGTCAGTTTCGACTCCATCCCCGAAAACGCCTACCACGCCGTGATGGCCATCGAAGACCGCGAATTCTTCAACCACTGGGGCATGAACGTCTGGGCTATCCCGAGCGCCGTCCTCGAAAGCGTGACTTCCGGCAAGAAAATGCGCGGTGCCTCCACGCTCACCCAGCAGCTGACAAAGCTTCTGTTCCTCACGCCGGAACGCTCCATTTCGCGTAAGATAAAGGAAGCGATGACGGCCATCCGTATCGAGCAGACCTACACGAAGGAAGAGATCCTCGAATTCTACATGAACGAGGTCTACCTGTCCGGCGGTAACTACGGTTTCCAGGCGGCAGGAAGGTTCTACTTCGGTCGCCCGTTGGATAGCCTCACCATTCCCGAAATCGCCGTGCTCGCCGGTATGCTCCAGCGCCCGGAAGCCTACCGCCCCGACCGCAAGCCCGAAGCGGCCCTCGAACGCCGCAACACGGTCCTGTACGCCATGTACGACGCCGGCTACATTACCAAGGACCAGTACCGCGAATTCATCCAGCAGCCCATCAAGCTCGCCGAAAAGGAAGAAGATCAGGGCGCAGGGCTTTATTTCTACGAAGAAATCCGCAAGTACATGGAAAAGAAGTACGGCGAGAACTCGCTGTATGCCGACGGCGTTTCCATCAATTCGACCATCGACCCCGACATCCAGGCCTTCGCGGACAGCGTCTCCCAGGTACAGGTCGAAAGGGTCCGCAAGCGTATCAAGCGCAGGGCCTGCAAGAGGCTTTTCCTCCACAAGAAGTATGACATGCCCGAAGACAGCATTATCGCGCACTTCGACAGCGTCTACGCCCTGTTCAAGAAGGACTACCTGCAGGAAGACCTGAAGAGGCCGGCACTCAAGCGCCGCTTCCCCGACAGTATCCTTTACCACCATGCCGAAGTGGCGGCAATCCTTATCGAAAACGAGACGGGTGCCATACGTGCCATGGTCGGCGGCAGCGACTACAACCAGTCCCGCTGGAACCGCGCCGTCCAGTCCCTCCGTCAGCCGGGCTCCTCGTTCAAGCCCTTCGTTTACGCTACGGCCATGGACAACGGAGCTAGCCCCTGCGACTCTGTCAACGACTCCCCCGTCACCATTCCCGACCCGGACGACAAGAACCCGAACAAGGTCTGGCGTCCGGCCAACTTCGACCACGACTTCCAGGGCATGATGACGCTCCGCGCCGCCCTCTACAAGTCCAAGAACCTGCCCGCCATCCTCACCGGCATGAAATACGGCCTCAGCAATGTGGTGAACTACGCCCGCAAATTCGGCATCAAGCGCGCTCCGCTCATGGCGGTCCCGAGCCTTGCCCTGGGTTCTGTGGGCGCAACGCTTATGGAAATGACGTCGGCCTACACGGTGTTCCCCAACGGCGGTAACCGCATCGAGCCCTACATGATCGAGTCCATCGTGGACCGTAACGGCGAAGTCATCGAGAAGAACTCCAAGGTCGAGCACGAAGTGCTCCGCCCGGCATCGGCATACCTGATGGTCGACATGCTCAAGGACGTGAACGTCCGCGGTACGGCTGCCCGCGTGTGGGCCAGCGGATTCACGCACCCGAGCGGCGGCAAGACCGGTACGACAAACGACTATACCGACGCCTGGTACATCGGCTTTACCAAGCAGTACACCATGGGCGTGTGGATCGGTTCCGACAGCCCGGGCACCATGGGTGCAGGCCATACCGGCACCGAAGACGCGCTCCCCATCTGGATCGCCACGATGAAGCAGCTGCACAAGGACCTCCCGCGCAAGCCCTTCCCCGTGCCCAAGGGAGTCGTGAGCCGCGGTATCTGCAACCATACCGGAAAGATTGCCGGCGAATTCTGCAATTCCAAGACATACTGCCTCTACACCGCAGGCTACGCGCCCGAAGAGATGTGCGACGGCAACCACTTCGAAGTCAAGACGAAGTCCGCCGACGACGCGACCCTCTTCAGCAACAAGAACGCCGCCAAGGGAGTCATCAGCGACCCCAAGGACAAGAAGAGTGGCCCCGTGAAAAAGAGCGCAAGAAAGATGTTCTAGTCCGCCAAAACGCATTGGCAAAAACATCATTTACGACGAGGCTTTTTGCCTCGTCTTTTTTGTAGATTTATTTTTTCAAGATTGCGTTTTCCCCTTGATTTTAAAGGGGTTGCGTGATTTCGTCCCTTAACAAGAATCTTAAATTTTTCTATCTTTTATGCCCATGGAATGGCCGCGCAACATAAAGACCCTGACGACTGACGAGCTCAAGGCTTGGCTCAGGGACGTCAACGAAAAGCAGTACCGCGCCGACCAGATCCAGAAATGGCTATTCTGCCAGCAGGTCCGCAGCTACGACGAGATGGTGAACGTCCCGCCGGCACTGCGCGAAAAGATGGCCGAGCAGTTCAGCATGCTTGCCCTCAAGGAAAACCAGCACCTGGTCTCTACCGACGGGACCGTCAAATGGCTGCTGGAGACCTGGGACGGCCACCATATCGAAACCGTGATGATTCCCGCGAACGGCCGCTTTTCCGTATGCGTGTCGACGCAGATCGGCTGCGCACAGAACTGCGCGTTCTGCCGTACCGCCAAGATGGGATTCACCCGCAACCTCGAAGCCGGCGAGATCCTCGAAGAAATCCTCACCGTCAACTGGTACCTCAAGGACAACGGCATCCTCGACGAGGAAGGCAAAATCGCGCAGGTCACGAACATCATCTTCATGGGCATGGGCGAACCGCTCAACAACCTGGAGCAGGTCCACCGCGTCTGCTGCACGCTGCACAACCAGAAGCTCTTCAACATGGGCTCAAAACGCATGACCGTCAGCACCTCGGGTGTCGTCCCCAAGATGAAGGAACTTGTCGACCGCAACACGCCCTGCTGCCTCGCCGTAAGCCTCAACAGCACGAACAACGAATACCGTTCGTCCGTGATGCCCGTGAACAAGGTGTGGCCCATCGAAAAGCTTTTGGAAGCCGTCGACGATTACATCCGCCGTACCGACAACTACGTGACCTTCGAATTCGTGCTCATCCAGGATATCACCTGCACCCCGAAGGCAGCCAAGGAACTTATCCGCATTTGCGCACCGCGTCGCGTCAAGGTGAACGCCATCGTCCTAAACGACGGCGACGACCCGACGTTGCATGCCCCGACCCCCGAAGAGGTCGAAGATTTTCTCGCAGCAGTGCGAGCCGCTGAAGTACAAATAACGATCCGCAACCCCCGCGGCAGGGACATCCTCGCCGCCTGTGGGCAACTCGCGTACAAAAAGGAAGGTAAAAAATGTTAACGCAAAACCTCCCGGAATTTTGGGACAACCTCTATGCCGAAGGCAAGGATTATTGGAATTTCAAGAGGGCAACTCCTGCCCTGCTTGAATTCTTCAAGCATCCCTCCTGCCCCGCAACGGGTTCCGTATTGATTCCCGGCGCAGGCTTCGGCTACGATGCAGAAGCTTGGGCGGAACGTGGTCACGAAGTTCTCGCCGTAGACTTTGCCCCGACAGCTGTGGACGAACTGGACCACTTGAGCCGCAAGCACAAGAACCTGCACTCGCTGGACCTCGACCTGTTCTCGCTTTCGCCCAAGGACGCAAAGCGCGGCGGTCAGCTGTTCGACATCGTTTACGATTACGGCGCATTCTCCGCCATCCATCCCGGACGTCGCGACGAATTTTTTGAAGTCTGCTACAAGATGCTCAAGGACGACGGCCTGTTCATCTGCCTCATGTACCCGCTCATGAACGGCAAGACTCTGCAGGGTCCCCCGCACTGCACCAGCGAAGGCGAACTCATGGCCCGCCTGGGCGGTGTGTTCGACGTGGAAGAACGCATTCCCGCAGTGAACAGCATTCCCGGCCGCGAAGGCAAGGAAGAATTCTGGCTCATGAGGAAGGTTCTTTAAGTCTAGACGAAAGGACGGGCCTACGTCCCTACAGACGAGAGACGAGAGAATTATATTTTTTGATTAAAAACAAACACAAGGATTAAACTATGTCTAAAGATTTATGCCCCTGCGGAAGCGGAAAAGAATACGGCGAGTGCTGCGAACCGATCATCAAGGGAACAGCCCTTGCAGCCTCCCCCGAAGCCCTGATGCGTTCTCGCTACACGGCCTATGCCAAGCACGAAATCAAGTGGCTCAAGGATTCTCTCGAAGCGACGCAGCGTAGCGACTTCGACGAACCGAGCGTGACCGCCTGGAGCAACGACTCCGAATGGCTCGGCATCGAAATCAAGCAGACCAAGACCGAAGAAGAAAAGAACATCGGCTGGGTTGAATTCATCGCCCGTTTCAAGCAGGGCAACGTCACCCGCAACCACCACGAACTCGGCGAGTTCCACAAGGTGGGCGGCGCATGGTTCTTCTACGACGGCCGTGCTGTGAAGCAGGAAACCATCAAGAAGGAAGGCCCGGATGTCGGCCGCAACGACCCGTGTCCGTGCGGATCCGGCAAGAAGTACAAGAAGTGCTGCGGAGCAGGAAAATAGAGACTAGAGATTAGAGGCTAGAGACTAGAGTAAATAATCGAGGCTCCGCCTCTAAATCCTCATCCCTAGATCCTAGCCCCTAGATCCTAACCCCTAAATCCTAGATCCTAACCCCTAACCCCTATCAACCATGTTCAAAGTTTTTGTTGACGGCGAAGCAGGAACGACCGGCCTGCAGATTTACGAGAGACTCGCGAAGCGCAACGACATCGAAGTGCTGCGCATTTCCGCCGAACTCCGCAAGGATGTAAACGAACGCAAGCGACTCATCAACGAGTCCGACGTGACATTCCTTTGCCTGCCCGACGCAGCCGCAGTTGAAAGCGCAGCCCTCTGCGAAAACCCGAACACCTGCGTGATCGACGCCTCTACGGCTCACCGCGTGAACCCCGACTGGACCTACGGGATGCCCGAACTCAGTGCAGCCCAGCGCGAAGCCATCTCGAAGAGCAAGCGCATCGCGAACCCCGGTTGCCATGCCTCGGGATTCATCCTCGGCGTGTACCCGCTGGTTGCCGCGGGCATTCTCCCGAAGAACTCTAACGTTTCCGCCTACAGCATCACCGGCTATTCCGGCGGCGGCAAGAAGCTTATTGCCGAATACGAAGATGCCACAGCGATGGAACACAAGGCCGGCGAATCGAAGGCCATCATGGCCCCCGCCCCCTATGCGCTCGCGCTCAGCCACAAGCACCTCCCCGAGATGAAGAAGTACTGCGAACTTGAGAACACGCCGTTCTTCAACCCGGTGCTCGGCCCCTTCTACAAGGGCATGGCCGTGACGGTCTCCATCTTCGCGAACACGCTCACCAAGAAGCTTAACCCCGAAGGTCTCACCGAAGTTTTGGCCAAGCACTACGAAGGCAGCCGCTTCGTGAAAGTGATGCCCTACGAAGCAGCCCCCGTGCTGTTCAACGGAAGGCTCGACCCCACCGTCTGCAACGATACGAACAACGCCCGCATCCAGGTCTTCGGTAACGAAAGCGTGATGCAGGTGACGACGATTATCGACAACCTCGGCAAGGGTGCGAGCGGCGCCGCCATCCAGAACATGAACATCGCGCTCGGTTTAGACGAAGGAATCAGCTTAGTATAGACGAGAGAACGGGCCACGCCCTACAGACGAGAGACGAGAGAATGTTTTTAGACGAGAAATCCATCGAAGTACGTTCCGGCAAGGGTGGCGACGGCATCGTCAGTTTCCACCGTGAAAAGTTCGTGCCCCTGGGCGGACCCGACGGCGGGGACGGCGGGCGCGGCGGTCACGTGATACTGCGCGTGAACGAGCAATACTCCACGCTCCTCGACATGGGCAACGCACGCCTGTACAAGGCAAAGAACGGCCAGCCCGGCGGCGCGAAGCGCTGCACAGGGGCTTCGGCGGATGATCTCGTCGTGGACGTTCCGCGCGGCACCATCGTAAAAGATGCCGACGGTCGAATCCTCGCCGACCTCACCGAAGCAGGCCAGAAGTGGATTGCCGCACGCGGCGGCAAGGGCGGCATGGGCAACCAGCATTTCGCCACCCCCAAGGTGCAGGCTCCGCGCAAGTGCACACCCGGCGAGAAGGGCGAAAAGCGCGAACTCTTCCTGGAGCTCAAGCTCATGGCCGACGTCGGCCTCGTGGGTTTCCCGAACGCGGGCAAGTCTAGCCTCGTCAATAAGATTTCTAGCGGACGTCCGAAGGTCGGCGACTACCCGTTCACCACCCTCGAACCCGTCCTCGGCATCGTGCAGATGAACGGCCACAGCTTCGTGGTGGCGGACATTCCGGGACTCCTGGAAGGCGCAAGCGAAGGCAAGGGCCTCGGCCACCAGTTCCTCAAGCACATCGAGCGTACGCACACATTGCTGTTCGTCATCGACGGCTTTGCCGAGAACGCCTACGAGCAGTTCACCGTCCTCAAGGACGAGCTCAAGGCTTTCCACCCCAAGCTGGCACAGAAACCCTACGTCATCGCCCTGAACAAGAGCGACCTCGGGATTGACGCCGCCATCAAGAAATTCAAGGCTCACAAGGAAAAATTTGTCATCACTTCGGCCATTACGGGCGACGGATGCCACAATTTGGCCGTAGAATTGGACCAGGCAGTCCCCCATAAGCAAAAAAAACGCTCCGGATGGTCTTCCAAAGTTTGACTTTTATCCAAAATTTTTATAAATATAGACTAGTAAGTTCTTGATTTTTACGGAGTTACGCTAATGGCGGCTATCAAGGGTAACATTACGAAAAAGGATATCGTCGAAGATATCTCGGCACGTACCGGCCTGACCCAGGTCGATACCAAGGCTATTGTCGAATGTTTCCTGGACTCCATCATCAAGGCAATGTCCAACGGGAACAACATCGAAATCCGCGGCTTCGGCCGGTTCAAGATCAAGGAGCGCAAGGAACGCCTGGCAAGGAACCCGCGCACCGGCGAATCCGTGAAGGTAGACGCAGGCATCAAGCCCGTCTTCGAAGCCAGCCGCGAACTTACAAAACTTTTGAACGACGTCGTTTCGGAGGCCGTTACCGAAGAGGCGACCACGCGTACCGATGGCTAACCAAGAGTACAAGACCCCCGTTATACAGAATCGCAAGGCAAGCCACCTCTACTTCGTCGACGAGACGTTCGAAGTAGGTATCATGCTCATTGGTTCCGAAATCAAGTCCATCCGCGAGGGCAAGTGCACCCTGGGCGAAGCCTGGGTGGACATCGACGAGAGCAAGAACGAGCTCTGGCTTGTCGGGGCGCACATCGACGAATACCTGTTCGCGAACAGGTTCAACCATTTCCCCGCCCGCCGCCGCAAGCTGCTGGCGCACGTACACGAAATTCAGAAAATGCGCAAGGCGAAGGAGCAGAAGGGCTGCACCATCGTCCCGCTCAAGATGTATTTTAAGAATCGTATTGCAAAACTCGAAGTAGGAATATGCCGAGGCAAGGATCAACGCGACAAGCGACAGGATATCATCAATCGCGACGCAAAGATGGAAATTGCGCGCATTGCAAAAGCCCGTCGCTAATTTTGGCTTTGTTGCTGATGGTCTGCTGGACGTTCGCCCAAGCAGATGTCAATGGTCGTGTTGATGTCGAGACGGCAGCAAAGGACCACGGCCTTGCGTTCCACTGGTTCCCCGTCCAAAAAACTTTCATCCTGGAAAAGGCAAAGGACACAGTACGCTTCGCCATAGACATGCCCTTCGCCACGTACAAGGGCAAGTCGGTCGAGCTCACCAAGGCACCCGTCATAGAGAACGGCCACATCCAGATTGTCGCGGCAGACATCGCCAAGATCCTCGGCACGCAGTCCGCCAAGGCTACAGAGACGAAAGCCCCCGAGACCAAGGCCCCGGAAAAATCGGCACAGAAAGCGCCCACTTCCAAGAACGAAACTGCCGGCACGCGTGAAGTCCGCACCATCGTCATCGACCCCGGACACGGAGGCAAGGACCCCGGCGCACAGGGCAAGAAAGCCAACGAGAAAGACATCGTCCTCGCTGTCGCCAAGCTGCTCCGCACCGAACTCGAGAAAGAAGGATTCAACGTCAAGCTCACCCGCGAAAAAGACGTGTTCATCGAACTCGGCGAACGCGCCAACCTCGCCAACAAGTGGGACGGCGACCTGTTCGTGAGCCTGCACTGCAACGCCATCGACGCAAACGCCGAACGCAAGAAGATTATCCACGGCTACCACTTCTACGTGCTCCGCGCCCCGGAAAGCGAAGAAGACAAAGCCATTGCTCGCCGCGAAAACAAGGTGGCCACGCTCTACGGTGAAAAGAACGCCAAGGAAGAACTCTCCCCCCTCGAATGGTTCAAACTCGAAGCCCGCCTTGAGAAGTACAAGCAGAACAGCTACATGTTCACCGAGGAACTGCTGAAGAGTTTCGACGGCGGAAAGATCGTCAAGCAGGCGAACGGCGTGGGCGGTGCCGGATTCATGGTCCTTGTCGGCGCCATGATGCCCGCCGTACTTATCGAGCTGGGATTCATCAGCAACCTCGACGACGAAGCCTACATGATGACAGCCAAGGGACAGCAGGACCTGGCCGAACGTGTCGCCAAGGCGGTCACAAACTACAAGGCTGCCGTGCATAGCTACCGAGAAACCCTCGGGCACTAGCTACTTCACCATCATCGTATTCGTAAATCCGGTTGTCCGGTCGTACTTCAAAAGGAACAAGTACGAATCCGTCTGTATGTACTGGACCGGAGCCCATTCCTTGGTAATGTGGAACTGCGCGTAATCCGTTTCGGACGGCAACTTATCCATTGCCGAGTTGCGCATGAGGAATTTGTTCTGCTTCAGCTTTTCGAACTTTATGGCCACAGGTCCCTGGTGCAATTTTTCTATCTCCCATTCCTCCGAGTTCTTCGATTTGAACCTGAAGCACCCGCCGAACACAAGATACTCGTCCGTGGAACCGGGAATGAAGTAGACCGTATACCCGCTATCGCTTTCAATGATATACGAGTTGTAGATGATATTTAATTTATCTGTAAATAGACTAAACCGGCGATTCGCGGAATGGCTTGCCTTGACAAGTTTCAACAAGCGGTCATCTTCAATATTCTTTTCGGCGTAATCCTTCGTGAGTTTTCCGTCTCTGAAATCGATACGTGCCAGCTGGATGTAACGGTCATCCTGATAGCCATAGAAAACGGCAAAACCTTCCTGCATGTCCCCCTGCGCCACGTAGCCTTCGAGCTTATCGAGAGCAGACGGGTCAATCGTAGCAACCAGAGAATCGGACGCCACCCATGCAATCCTGTCCTGCGACGCAATGGAAGCACCGACAGCTTGACGATTTTCGATAATCCTGAAATTTTCCGCATCCAGCGCAGTGATAGAATGAGCCTGTCCCTGCACGGCCTTATTGGAAGCACAGCCGGAAAACAGGAACACCAGAACCAACGCAGACAGGATCAATTTCATGTAAGTATACACCTTTCGCCAAATATAAAAAAACCGATCGCATTACGCAACCGGTTTTCAAATGAATCAAGATGACTCGAGCACTCGCCTCTCGTCTGTAGCGAGCGAAGCGAGCGTTCTCCTCATAGAGGATAACTCTACTAAGGCACTAAAGTGCCTAGTATCGTTTATCTCGTCTATTACTCAGCGTCCATATCGGCTTCGTCGATTTCCGCGTTGTGGTAGACGTCCTGGACGTCGTCGTGGTCTTCGAACTTGTCGATGAGCTTGAGAAGCTTCTGGGCATCGTCATGACCGAGCTTCACCGGGTCGTTGGCGACGTAGGTGATTTCGGCGCTCATCATTTCGATGTTGGCAGCTTCGAGGGCCTTGGAAACGGCGTCGAAGGCTTCGGGGCTGGTGGAGATTTCATGAACGCCGTCTTCGGTCGTCATATCTTCGGCACCGGCTTCGAGCACGAGGTCCATCACCTGGTCTTCGGGATACTTTTCGGCATCGACAACAATCACGCCCTTGTAGGTGAAAGCCCAGGACACGGAACCGGATTCGCCCATGGAACCGTTGTTCTTGTTGAAGATGTTGCGGATTTCGGCAACCGTACGGACCTTGTTGTCGGTCATGCACTGCACCATGATGGCAATGCCGCCCGGACCGCGGCCTTCGTACAGCGGCTCCGTCATTTCGGTACCGGAGTTGGCACCCGTACCCTTGGCGATGGCGCTTTCGATGTTCTTGGTCGGCAAGCTCTGGCTCTTGGACTTGAGGATTGCCGCACGCAGGCGCGGGTTCGCGTCGGGGTTGCCGCCACCGAGCTTGGCAGCGATGGAGATTTCCTTAATCAACTTATTCCAAGCCTTGGCGCGAGCAACGTCAGTCTTGGCTTTCTTGCGTTTGGTGGTGGCCCATTTGGAGTGACCGGACATAGATTACCTCAAATAATCAGGTTTTTGGATTTTAGTGAAACTTAATCTCTTTTTTTCTTTTTCTTCTTTTTCTTGGGAGCAGCGTTCTTTGCCTTCATCTGGCAACGACGCTTTTCCTTCACAGTCAATTCAGGATCGTCGCATTCGTCGACAACCGCTGCTTTCTTCTTTTTCTTGGACTTCTTCTTCGCCGCCATCTTGGCTTCGCGCTCCGCCTCTTCAGCGGCAGCGGCTTCCTCGGCAGCCCTCTGCATATCCTTGATAGACTTCTTCGTCAGCGGATTGGCGGAGGCCTTGGTGATTTCGCGGTCGTACTTGCCCTTCCAAATTCTTCCAAGCAACGTACCGGAAGATTGAGCATCGTTGAACGCGCTCATCGCCCAGTCGTCGTTTGCCGGAGGCAAGAGGGTAAAGGTCAAGTTGCGGATTTTCGTCGGTTCATCCTCAAAGTAGAGCATCATGTCAAAGAGGCCCACCTGGTATTCCTTGCCATCCGCACCCGACGTCGCCGAAGGGACGTAGGCCAGCACGGCATAGAGGTCGCCGTCGAAAAGGGCGTTGATAAGCATGTCCGGATCGCCGCCGGGAGCAGCAACCTCACCTTCGGCCTTGAAGGCCCAAGGAGCAGCAACGACATCCAGCATGAACTTGTGATAGCCGTTCTTCGCCTTTTTCAACTTGACCAAGGCACCCGAGAAAGCCTGAAATTCCGGCTTAATGGAGCTGTCCTGGGCATAGCCCAGCAACGCGCACGCCATGACAATGATGCTTATGAGTTTTTTCATGATTCCAACGATCCTATTCCATTGTATGCAACTTTAGTTCTTGAAGAACAGAGCCTTGGCAGTCTCGAACATCGGGTCCTTCTCGTCGGGGTTGCGGCATTCCGTATAAATGCGCACCTTCGGTTCGGTACCGGACGGACGGACGAGCATCCAGGAGTCATCGTCGAAGATGACCTTCACGCCGTCGAGCGTGAGGAGCTGCTTCACGGTCTTCTCGTTAGAGCCGACCATGACCTTGGCACCCGGCTGGGCGATCGTCGCGATGGCGTCGACCTTGGCCTTGAGCGGAGCACCCACGAGGGACTTGTCCACTTCGAAACCAGAGCGGGTCGGATAGAAGCGGCCGTATTCTTCGTA
>JAGCGO010000106.1 GCA_017649565.1 Fibrobacter sp.
AAGAACTGGAGCCGCTACCTGTCCCTGTACCAGCTGGGCTACGGCACCAGCCGCGGTATCGGTTACCGTGACTCCAGCCAGGACTTGATGGGCGTGATGAGCCACATGCCGGAAGAAGCTCTCCAGCTCGCCAAGAACTTGCTCTCCGTGCAGCGTCCGGAAGGTAACGCCATGCACCAGTACGCTCCGCTCGCCCTCGAAGAAGACAACGGCAACGAAGCGAACGCCGGTGACTCCCGCGAAAAGAAGGGCGTCCTCGACGAGAACGGCAATCCGGCTTACGCCGACTGGTACGGTGACGACCATCTGTGGATTGTCCTCACGGTTGCCAACTACCTCAAGGAAACCGGCAAGATGGACCTCCTCAAGGAAGAGATCCCGTTCTACGAAGCCGGCAAGAAGCGCGCTCAGCGTGAAAAGGGCACTGTGCTCGAACACCTCAAGCGCTCTCTCAACTTTACCCGTACTCACCTCGGTAAGCACAACCTCCCGCTCCTCGGCTTTGCCGACTGGAACGATTGCATGAACCTGCCGCTCGGTGCAGAATCCTCCTTCAACACGGGCCTCTATGCCAAGGCATTGCTCGAAATGATGGACATCTGCGAAGCCCTCGGCGATACCGCCTCTGTCGAAATGTACAAGGGCTGGTACGAAGATGTGAAGAAGGCCTTCAACGACGCCGCCTGGGACGGCAAGTGGTGGGTCCGCTGGTTCGACAAGCAGGGCAATGCTTACGGTACCAACAAGGCCAAGTACGGCAAGATTTACTGCAATAGCCAGTCCTGGTCCGTGATTTCCGGCATCGCCAGCGGCGAACGCGCCGTGATGGGCATGGACAGCCTGAACAAGCTCCTCAACACCGCCAACGGCGTGAAGAGCTCTACTCCGGGCTACCGCGGCTTCGACCCGAACGTGGGTGGCATTTCCACCTATCCTCCCGGAGCCAAGGAAAACGGCGGTATCTTCCTCCACACCAACCCGTGGGTGATGATCGCCGAAACTATCCTCGGCCGTGGCGACAAGGCTTTCCAGTACTACAGCCAGATCAACCCGGCTGCCAAGAACGTTAAGCTCGACGAGTTCGAATCCGAACCGTATTGCTACCCGCAGAACATCCTCGGTGACGAACACAAGCAGTTCGGTATGGGCCGTAACGCTTGGCTCTCCGGCACGAGCTCCTGGACCTACCAGGCTGCCACGCAGTTCATCATCGGTGTCCGCGCCAGCTTCAAGGGCCTCATCGTGAATCCCTGCATCCCCTCCAAGTGGGACGGCTTCAAGGTGATCCGCAAGTTCCGCGGCGCTACCTACGAAATCGACGTGAAGAACCCGAAGCACGTGTGCAAGGGTGTCGCCGAGATGATCGTCGATGGCAAGAAGATTGATGCGGATGTCGCTCCGATCTTCACGAAGGGTGTCCACAAAGTGGTCGTTACCCTCGGATAAAAACGCATATAGCCGTCGCGATAGTTCGTCACACTCGCCCTCACGTACGTGAGTACGCTACGGGCGAGCGTTCTACTGAGACTCCGCACTTCAGTGCGGGAAATGGGCGTAGCCCATTGTTCGTCGAAGGATGTCGTAATCCAATCTTGTCGGAAACTTGTTTCCGTTACAAGATTGAGATTAGGACCTGCTCTCGCTAGGCTCTCTGCGTTTCTCGAAATAGATAGGTTGACGTCATCCTGAGCGACCGTAGGTCGCGAAGGATCTAGATCTGAAATTAAAATATCCGCTCCGTTTGGGGCGGATTTTTTCATATATTCTTGGTTATGGATAAATTCAGATTTTTTCGGACAGTCTGTTTTCTGTTGCTTATGCTGTTTGTTGGCGGTTTTGCCGCCGATGACAAACTGTTTGGCATAACTCCGGAAATGAGTAAATTCATAGAGCCGTATATCGAAAAGGCCAGGGCGACGTTCCCTGCGGTCAAAAAGAAATACATTGCGGGCGACTATGTGCGCGAAAATCGTCAACTGGACGTGCAGATTGAACTTGCCGACAAAGATGGGACAAAGGAGATGGTGTTCCTTATGGTCTCCCAATGCTTGGGGAACCGTTTCCAAGGGATTATCGTTAACGAGATTCAACGTCTCAAGGAGTACAAGGAGGGCGATGCCGTCTTTTTCTCGCAGGATCAAGTAAAGAACTGGGTTGTCGTGGATTCCAAGGGCAACGAGGAAGGCAATTACGTGGGGAAGGCTATAGAGGCCTACGATTCGGGGATGGTCGGCGTCTTTTTTGAGGTGGTGTTCAGGAAGGGTAAATTCGAGTTCAAGTACCAGGATGCCAAATCGGCGAAATATCAAAACAGCGTAGATGGGATTGTCTCACAGGAGATCATTGCGGAACTCGATAAGCGACTGAAGGCTTTGTACGAAAAGAAATGGCGCGAAGGGCAAAAGTTCGAGGAAGGGAAGCCTTTCTACACTTACGGGGTCTATGACTTCCGAACGGGCGAAGTGAAACCCTGATTTTATACTTTTTTTGACGCCTTTTTTGTGTCGGGGCGTATAAATTGAGTTTTTTTGTGGCTTTTATATGCCTTTTGTTAGGTTGTCTGCAATTTTTTGACTTTTTTTCTGCAATTGGGGCATATAAAATGTGCTTATTGAGGGCTCCTTATACGCCCCTGGCCACATTAAGTGCTGAAGAAAGGGCTGTCCAAAGCTAAATGGGGCATATAAGAAACGTTATTTTTTTCCTTTTATACGCCCCTTCGCTAAAAAGAGGCTCTTGATCAGGCTGTGGCATGGAAATTGGCCTGCACGACCATGCCAAAAGCGTACATGCTTTGGTCGAAACTCTCGCCATTTTGCTATATTTAACGCGGAATTTTTTAAAAAGGATAGATAATGTCTATTAATTTCATTTCTCGTAGTGTGTTAGCCGTGGCCTTGGCTGCGGGTGTTGCTTCTGCACAGCTTCTCAATAGCAAGAGCATGGACGTGATTCGCGTCGAAAAGGTGGGTATTTCCGCTGGCAAGATTGATAGTCTTGCCCAGATGCTCGGTCAGCAGCAGGCTCCGGGCAAGAAGCTGAACGATGAAATGATGACTCAGCTCCGCTATGCCGTTATCGATAATCTTGTCGGCCAGGAACTCGTCAAGCTCGAATGCAAGAAGCAGGGCATCAAGGTTTCCGCCGCCAAGGTGGACAGCGTTTCCAAGCTCTTCAAGGCCCAGTTCGGCAGCGAAGAAGTCTTCCAGAAGGAACTGAAGAAGTCCCACACGACTCCGGAACAGTTCCGCGTCAAGATCGAAGACCAGCTCAAGAGCGAAATCCTTCTCGAGAAGAACGTCCCGTACCCGAAGGACCCGACCGAGAAGCAGCGTGAAGCCTACTGGGAACTCAACAAGGGCAAGGTCCAGGTCAACGACACGATTAGCGGTGCCCGCATCTTCATCAGCACGAAGGGCAAGTCCGCTCAGGAAATCAGCGACGCCAAGGACATGCTGAAGGGCCTCGCCGCCCAGGTGCGTTCCAAGAAGGCGACGTTCGCCCAGCTCGCCGCCATGTACAGCGACGACAAGGATGCCAAGAAGACCGGCGGCGTGATGAACAAGTTTGTGGCCAAGAGCAAGGGTGATGTCTTTGCCAAGGCCGTGGCCAAGATCAAGGTTGGTGAAATGACCGATGTCATGACCGATAAGGACGGCGTTTCCATCTTCATGCTCACCGAACGCAACGACGGCAAGTATGAAAGCTACAAGTTCCAGATCGACTACATCCTCCGCGTGCAGGCCGAACAGGAACGCCAGATGAAGCTCAAGGCTTACCTCGACGGTCTTGGAAAGGTCTACAAGGTGCAGTACATCGACAAGAAGTACATGCCGCCCGAGGCAATCGGAGCGTCCAACTAATGGCGTTCAGCACGACTCATACCGGGCTTATCGAACTGCGCAGCCGCATCGACAAGCTCTGGGGGTATCTTTGACTTAGAGGCGAAGCAAGAAGAGCTTTACGTCCTCGAAAAGGACTCTAGCGACCCGGACCTGTGGAACGACCAGGAAAAGGCGCAGTCCATGATGAAAAAAATCGGCAACTTGCGTGGCCTCCTAGATTCTTGGAAGGAGGTTTCGCAGTCGTGCGACGATCTCGCCGAATTGTACGAGATGTCCAAGGACGAAGAGTCCGCCGACCTTACCGCCTCCATCGAATCCGACATTGCCGCCCTGAAGGCGCGTGTCGAGGAAATGGAATTCAAGAAGATGCTGAACGGGCCGGACGACGCCTGTGCTTGCCTCATGTCCATCCATCCGGGTGCGGGCGGCACGGAATCCCAGGACTGGGCGTTGATGCTGTTCCGCATGTACACGCACTTCTTCGAGCGCGAGAACATGGACTTCAAGGTGGTGGACTTCCAGGAAGCCGAAGATGCCGGCCTCAAGAGCGCGACTATCGAGGTGACTTGCGAGAACGCCTACGGGCTGCTCCGTTCGGAGATTGGCGTGCACCGCCTGGTGCGCATCAGTCCCTTCGACGCGAACGCCCGCCGCCATACGAGCTTTACCGCCGTCTACCTTTACCCCGAACACGAGGACGTGGAATTCGATTTGGACATGGCCGACGTGCGCGTGGACACTTACCGCAGTAGCGGTGCCGGTGGCCAGTACATCAACAAGACGGACTCCGCCGTACGCATGACGCACTTGCCCACGGGCATCATGGCGAGCTGTCAGACGGAACGCAGCCAGATCCAGAACCGCGAGACCTGTTACAAGATGCTCAAGACGATGGTGGCCGAGCACTACCGCCTCGAAGAAGAGGCGAAGCGCGACGCCCGCATGGCCGAGAAGAAGAAGGTCGAGTGGGGAAGCCAGATCCGTAGCTACGTGCTGCAGCCCTACCAGATGGTGAAGGACTTGCGCACCGGCGTGGAAACGTCCGACACCGCAGGCGTGCTCGACGGCAAGATCAAGCCGTTTATCAACGCCTACCTGCTGAGTACGAGCGAAAAAGCCGATGAACGGTGAACTCTGAGCTGTGAGCTTTTAGAGTCGCGTCTTTGGCGAAAAAAATTACCCCGGTTTTACCGGGGCTTTTCTTTTTACATGATTTCGAACTTTACTCTTTCCAGACGCCAATCAGGCTCTTGTTCTTGCGCATCGTGAGCCAGAACGTGGGCCAGATGAGGATGAGGTCGCGGATGAGGCTTGTCCAGGCTTCGGCCTTGTCCTGTGCGCCTTCGAGTTCGAAACAGCCGCAGGTGATGCCGAGGTCGTTCCAGAGAGCCCACGCAAGTGCGATGATGAAGCTCACGAACATCCAGAAGATAGCGAACGCCGACTCCTTCGCGAACGGGGACACGATCATGGCAAGCCCGAACCACAGTTCGAACTGCGGGTAAACCAGTGCGAAGAAGTTGTTCAGGAAGTCCATGTGCAGTGCCGAGAAGAACTGGTACTGTGCCACGAGAGTCGCGAACTGGTGCGGGTCCTGGATCTTGAAGATGGAGGCGAATATGAACATGCCACCGATGCCCAGGCGGCAGAGAGTCTCGAGTGCGCGGATGGTGAAATCCTTCTGCAGCTTGTAGGCGGGGATAATCAGGAGACCGCAGAGGGCACATGCGCCGACACCCACGTGGATGTTGTAGCGGTAGGCCTTGGGCCATATCTTGATGAGCCAGTCCTGGTCGGTGAACGTGAGGAAGGTCTCGGGGAAACTGATTTCGGCGACGCCTACGGCGACAAGGAAACTCGCGACGAGGAGAATCACGCCTGCGGCGACGGAGCGCTTGATGTTCTGTTTTTCAAAGCATTCGATCATTGTCCGCCCCCTACAGGATGTCCGCCGGTTTTTCCATCACGTCCTGCGTGCCGATCCAGTCGACGGACTTGTCGTCGCTCACGCGGATGTTGTTGACGATGGCGAGAATGATGCAGAAGACGGCAATCCCGACAAGGATAACCCAGTTGAATGACTTGAGGTAGGTCACCCCAGCCTTGAATAGTTTATCTAGCATTTCTTTCATGTTTCCAATATACAAATTCTAGTGGACGCCGTTGCCGTCGGCCACGTCGCAAGTCACGGGCTTGCCGTTCACTTCGAGTGCGAGGGCATCGCAGAACACCGCGCCACCCTTGACGGAAAGCGCAATCTTCTCGAAATCCTTCACCTTGAGTTCGCGGGGTTCGCTCGGGGCGACTCCCTTGAACAGGGCGCGGTCACCGGGCTTCGCATCTTCGGGGACGCTCACGAGCCTGCAGGTGTGCGCTTCGGCGTCGAGGTCGCCGGCAAAGAGCATGCCCTGGCTCATGATGCCGCGCAGTGCGCTCGGCTTCAGGTTAGCGAACAAGAGAATCTTACGGTTTTGGAGCTCTTCGGCCTTGTAGCTGTTCTTGAGGCCGCTGCAGATGGTGCGGGGTTCGCCTTCGCCGGCGTCGACCTTGAGTACGTAGAGGCTCGTGGCATCCGGGTGGTCGGCAACTTCGACAATCTGGGCCACGCGCATGTCCATGGCGGCGGGCACGTCGGCAGCCGTCAGGGGCTTGTTCTGCTTGGGCTTCTGCTGCGGTTCGGGCTTCTTGACTTCCTCGTCGATGCGCGGGAAGAGCGGCTTGCCTTCGCCGAACTGTTCGCCACCCTTCAGGATTCCCCAGACGAGGTCGTTCTGGTCGGTGAACTTGCTGCCGAGCATGGCGAGGCCTTCCTGGGCCTTGGTCGGGATGACCGGCCACAGCAGGCACAGCGAGAGGCGCACGGCTTCGGCGGAGACGAAGAGCACGGTCGCGAGTTCGTCCTTCATGGCGGGGTCCTTCGCGAGCTTCCACGGGGCCTTGACTTCGAGGTAGCGGTTCACGCTGCGCACAAGCGTCATGATTTCATCGATGACCTGCGAGAGCTTGACTTGCGGTACCCATTCCATGACATTCGTGATGACGCGCTTGGCAATCGTTACCACTTCGTTGGCGGCATCGTCCAGGGCGGTTGCCGCGGCGGGGAGCTTGCCTTCGAAGTTGTTGAGTACCAGGCGGTGCACGCGGTTGAGCACGTTGCCGAGGTCGTTCGCGAGGTCGCTATTGATGCGGCGGACAAAGCCATCGTGCGTGAAGTTCGCGTCCTGGCCTACGACCATCGCCGAGGCGAGGAAGTAGCGGAAGGCGTCCACGCCGTACTTTTCCATGTAGTCCATGGGGTTCACCACGTTGCCTGCGGACTTGCTCATCTTGTCGCCGCCGTTCACGAGCCACCAGCCGTGGGCGAGGATGTGCTGCGGGAGCGGGATGTCGAGCGCCATGAGCATGGTCGGCCAGTACACGCTATGCGTAGTGAGGATGTCCTTGCCGATAAGGTGGTAGGTGGCGGGCCAGATGGGCGTGCCGTCCTTGTATGTCTTGTGGAAGGCAGTCGAGGCGCTCACGTAGTTGAGCAGCGCGTCGAACCACACGTAGGTCACGTAGTCCTGGTCGAACGGCAGCGGGATGCCCCAGCTGAGGCGCGCCTTCGGGCGGCTGATGCAGAGGTCGTTCAGCGGCTGGCGCAGGAATCCGCGGATTTCGTTCCAGCGGTAGTCCGGCACGATCCAGTCCTTGTGGCTTTCGAGGTAGTCAATCAGCTTTTGCTGGTAGGAACCCATCTTGAAGAAGTAGTTCTTTTCCTTGAGCCATTCCACCGGGCGGTGGCTGATGGGGTCGCACTTGTTCTCGTCGAGTTCGTCTTCGCCGAAGAAGCGTTCCTCGCCGACGGAGTACCAGCCTTCGTATTCCTTGGAGTAGATTTCGCCCTTGTCCCAGAGTTTCTGCAGGCATTCCTGTACGTAGGCCTTGTGTTCGGGCATCGTGGTGCGGATAAAGAAGTCGTTCTCGATATCCATCTTTTTCCACAGGTCCTCGAAGCGGTGGTAGTATTCGTCCACGTGTTCCTGCGGGGAGACTTCGCGCTTGGCGGCGGCGCGCTGCACCTTCTGGCCGTGTTCGTCCGTACCGGTCAAAAAGAATGTCTGGTAGCCGATGATCTTGTGGAAGCGGGTGAGGATGTCCGCGAGGACAGTGGTGTAGGAGTGCCCGATATGCGGGGCGTCGTTAACGTAGTAAATAGGTGTTGTAACGTAAAAATTCTTCATGTGCCCAAATTTAGTAAAAGGCGAGTGCCGCGGCAAAGCGTTTACGCTTTGACATGGCCGAGCCGAGCTAAATGCGTCCCGAAGGGACGCCATTTAGTAAAAGCAAGGCCGAACTGCATAGAAACGCATTCCGCAGTAACGCTATTTATGAAATAATTGTATTATTGAACTCGATGGAGTCTTTTGTGATTAAACGCGTTGGGTCTATTCTAGTTTTTTCCTTTGTCTTGCTTCTTTCCGCTTGCGGTGATGATGATGCCTCTGGTATTGCCGTTGATTTGTCCGATAATCCCGAGGAAATAGAGATTTCTTCGAGTGTTCCGGAAGATTCTTCAAGCAGTTCCAGGCAGGTATCCAGTTCGAATTCAAAATCAAGTTCTAGTTCTGCGGCTGAGTCCGAACGCCTCTCCAATGCGAAATTGGGGAACAGTTCCGGCGCGAAGGCCTCCTCCAGTTCCTCGTTGTCGCCAAAATCCAAATCGTCGTCTAGCACAAAGGAAAAGGATGCTGACGGAAAGTCTTCGTCTTCCATTTCCGCGAGCAGCAGTTCTGGCAAAAAACAGAGTTCGTCCAGCAGGGGCAATCTGCCTAAGGGAACGATTGGCGGCCACTTCCAGATGTACCCCTTTGCCAAGATTTTCAAGGTTCATCTTCGAAAGCTGGACGATCAGACGCTTTTGCAGGCGGACCCCGATTCGGTATATTACCTTACATCGTATGACGATGAAAAGGAATATAGGTTCTCGTCGGTTCCGCAGGATGTCCGCTATGCCCACTTGCAAATTCTGGGATACTATATCGGGGACTGGGACGTACTGAAGAACAGCGACTCGTATGAATGGCGTGTCTTTGTCGACTTGTCGGTAGCCGACCCGGCGGACATTGCGAATGTCAACCTGCTTTCTCACCTCAGCTATGAAAGAACCCGTTACCTGGTGAGCAAGGGGAAGGATTACCTTCAAGCCAAGAAACAGGCGGAAACCGAAGTCCTGAAGGTGTTCTATATGGATGGCGGCCTTGCCAATTCAGAAGACGTGAACCTCTTTGGCGATACCGATGACAACGCCAGGCTCATGGCTTTGTACTTGCTCGTTTTAAAGAGTGGAAATATATCCTTCTTTAATTCTATTGGGCCCGATATTGAAAAAGATGGAGTATGGGACATGGAATCAGAGAAGGTTTCCCTTGCAGACTGGGCCTTGGGGGTTAATCTTTCCGGCCAATTGCAAACGATGCGGAACAATATGGAAAAGTGGAAGCTGGGAACGGTTCCCGCATTTGAAAAGTATATCAAGAATTACTGGCACAAGGTCCTTGGCGTTGGCGAATGCTCCAAGAATGGCGAGGTCGTATCCGTGAAGAATCCGGAAAGCCAAATGTATGGAACCAAGGACCGCATTATTTGCAAGAACGGCGACTGGGCCGAAGCGACCGATATCGAGAAGGATACTTACCAGTGGAATGACGGTGATTTTGGAGAAGTCAAGAAGGGCGATTTGACGGACAAGCTCTACACTTTCGATGGCAGTAAAGGGAAATGGCGCGCTGCGACAGACCTCGAGATCGCCTTGGGCGGCTGTACTGATTCCCGTGCAAACGACATGACGAACAATGCCGGTAAGATAGGGTCCTATTGGTACATCTGTAAGTCCCATTCCTGGCAAGAAACGACAGATAGCGTCGTGGACTTGCAGGGATTCCCCGATACACTTGACGCAGCGCTTAAGGCTGGCCTTTATACGGGCACGAAGTACAAGTATGATGAGGTACTGGATGACTGGATTCGAGCAAATTCCAACGATACAATCCTTAATTTGGGGGCGTGCACTGAGAAACGTTCTGACGAAGTGGCGAAGAGTACCAAGGACGATAACTATTATATTTGCCGCACGTCATCCTGGTTGATGGCATTTACCATTGAATACGATACTTACGGTCTCGAATGTGATCAAATTGGGAAAATTGTCAACGGCAAGGTTAACAAGGGTTATCTGTATTATTGTGCCGAGGGGTTTCCAGAAAATCGATGGCTTGATCTTACAAATGGCTGGCACTGGAATATCCCAATGGAATTGCGCTTCAACCCGAATACAAACTATGGAACCATGACTGACTCACGTGACAACCGTGTTTACAGGACTGTGAAAATCGGAACGCAGACCTGGATGGCCGAAAACCTGAACTATAGGGCTCCGGTCCTTGCTGGTGAAACGTTCTGCATTGTGGATTTGATTGATAGTTGCTATAGTTCTGCGCTTCTGTATTCCTGGACGGCCGCTCTGGATGCCTGTCCTGAGGATTGGCATTTGCCGACACAGGAGGACTTTGCCGCTTTGCTTGAAAAGGTTGGCGCGAGCGAATCCGCAATAAAACTTAAATCCACGAGTGGCTGGAAGAACGATGGTAACGGAACCGATGATTATGGTTTCTCGGCACTTCCAATGGGTGCAAATAGTGGCTTTGGTCCACCCAGTCAAGGATTCAATGCTTATTTCTGGAGCGCCGATGAAGACGAGAAGGGAAAGGCTAAAGGCTTAGACTTGCAATACAATAACAAAAAGGTGGTTGAATCTTCCTACGACAAGGATGATATGTTCTCCGTCCGTTGTGTCAAAAATTAAAGAAGGAGCAATTTATGGAATTTGCCGAATTGGTCAAGAATCGCTACAGCTGTCGCGCCTTTAGCGCCAAGGCTGTGGAACCCGAAAAACTCGAACAGGTGCTTGAGGCCGGCCGTCTGGCCCCTACGGCGACCAACGCGCAGCCGGTCCGTGTTCTTGTGCTGAAGTCCGAGGACGCCCTGACCAAGATGCGTGGACTTACCCGCATGACTTACGATGCTCCCGTGGTCCTGGTGGTTCTATATGATACAGATGTCAGCTGGAAGGCTACGAACTACAACGATCCGTTCGACGCCGGGGACATGGATGCGAGCATCGTGGCGACCCACCTGATGCTTGCCGCAAAGTCGGTCGGGCTCGATAGTTTATGGGCTCGCGCGTTCAATGCTGCCGAGGTGGGAAAGGCCTTCGGTCTGCCCGAAAACGTGCATGTGGCCTGCATCGTCGACATCGGGTATGCCGACCCGGAAAAGGGTGGTCCGGGCCCGCGGCATGCCCTCCGCAAGGACATGGCGGAATTTGCCAAGGAAATCTAGCAGGGCGCCCTCTTCGGGCCCCTTTTTTGCATTTTTTTTGTCCATCTGTCCACCGCTTTTCCCCCAATTATTCTAAATTTGCCCCCGTGACTGTTCGATTTATCGCCAAGGCGTAAATCACCCCCCGCTCCTACGGGAGCATCCACATATAGCCGTCAAGTCTCCCAGGAGGCGCTAGTAAGATGGCTCCCACTATCAACACACATACAGTCACCCCGCTTGCAGGTTATTTTCCAGCCTGCCTGTGTGGTCAACCCTTACTTTATGAGGTGCCCAGATGGAAATAATCACACTCGCATGCACGCTCGTCGTAGTGGTGCTTTGCATTGTTATCCTTGCTAAGGTTAACAAGCTTCTCACGATGCTTCGTACCCCGATTTTCAAGAAGCTCACCCCGGACATGAACCTGAAGCCGGCCTCCCGCCGTCCTGTCAGCGCCCAAGAAATGGCCCAGCGCGGTGAACGCAACAACAGGGAAAATCGTAATGGCAAGGAACGTCCGAATAAGGACAACCGCGAAAATCGCGGTCAGAACAACCAGGCCCAGTCTGGTCGTGACCGTAACAACGAACAACGTCAGGAACGTGGCCCGCGTCGTGATCGCCGCGAACGTCCGCGCCGTGAAGCTGCCCCCGTGGCTCAGGCCGAACAGGCCGCTCCGGCGGCCGAGGCTCAGGCTCCCGTCGCCGAAGTCCAGACTGAACGTCGTCCGCTTGCTCCGCGTATCCCGGTCGAAACTCCGGCCGCTCCGGTCGCTGATGTCGCTCCGGTTGCCGCCGTTGAAACTCCGGTCGAAGCTGTGGAAACCGCTTTTGATCCGACGAAGGTCCGCTATGGCCGCCGCAACGTGATCAAGAAGGCTCCGGAACTTTCCGACGAAGAAGCCTAATCGGCCGATTCCGGAAAATTCAAGCGAAATTGACCCAGCCCGAAAGGGCTGGGTTTTTTCATGGGTTGATTTTGTATAAACTGAAAAACCACCAGCTAGGCTGGTGGTCCGCTATATTCGGTTGTTCGTCCTTTACTTGGCGAATGCCTGAATCTCGCCCGTTTGCAGGTTGGCCGAGTTCGCGTAGACGACGGATACGATTTCGATGGACGTGTTGGGAGTCTTGCTGATGACGCTGTTTAGCGCCTTGGCTCCCATCTCGAAGGTGTTCGGGATGGCCGAGAACTGGATGGACCCGTCCGCAATGCCGTTCACGATGGGCTCGTTTATGTCGACCGTGTAGACGTTCTTGCCCTTGAGCAGGCCCATCGTTTCTTCGTTGACGAAGGAACCCGTCGAAAATGCTACGGCATATTTTTCGTCCTTGTGCTTTGCGACATAGCTTACGAGACTGTCCTTGGCTTCGCCGGCATCCCTTACGATGATGACGTCGACATTTTCCTTGCCGCGTGCGCGCTGGATGGCGAAACTTCTGTCATAGGAACCGCCAATTGCGTAGCAGAGCGTGACAATTCTCTTTTCCTCGATCTTCGAGCTGATTTCCTGGCCGATTTTTTCGTTGTCGGCAACGACGGTCGTGCGGACCGTTGTCTGGAGCGGACTGTTTTCGTGCAACTTCTGGTCCACGACGACAATGGGAACCTTCGTGCCCGTAAGGACAATCATGTTCTCGATGGCCTTGTCGCTGGGCATCATGATAATGCCCTTGAGGTTCGGGATGTCGGAAATTCCACTAAGGGTCTTGAGGACTGTAGTGTTGACCGTGTCCGCGTCGCGGTAGACGGCCATGATCTTGTAGTTCTCTTTGTCGCCGACTTCCTTGGCTCCGGTGTAAATCTGGTCCCAGTACGCAATCTTGCTTCCGAGCAGCATTAGGATAGTGCCGTTGCTCGTCTGGGTTTCTTTAGGGACGTCCTTTTGGTCGCATGACGTCAAAAAAGCCATACTGAGCGAAGCTAAGAATAATCCAACACAATTCTTCATAGAACGTAAAGAAATTAGAAAATTTTTTTGGTTTTCACACCCTAGAATTCAATAAGGCCCTTTTCTGCATCGGCGAGAATGACCTTCGTCACCATTCCGACAAAAAGTCCGTGCCCGACGATGCCCACGATGTGCTCCAAATCACGTGCAAGCTTGTCCGGGTCCTCGATAATCCCGAATTTCGCGTCGGCGATCAGGTTACCCGAGTCGCTGATGACCGGGCCGTCCTTGCCAGGGGCGCCCATGCGCACCTTGAGGTCGCCGCCGAGTTTCTTCACGCGTTCGGTCACTACGGCGATGGCTCCCGGGATGATTTCGAGAGGTACGGCGAACTTTTCGCCGAGCTTGTTCACCTTCTTGCCCGAATCGGCAATGATCACGTAGTAGTCCGTCATCGAGGCGACAATCTTCTCGAGCAGGTGGGCGGCACCACGGCCCTTGATGAGGTTCTTCTGGTCGTCGATTTCGTCGGCGCCGTCGATAACCATGTCGAGGTGGCTGACTTCGCCCATTTCCTTGAGAGGAATGCCGAGGCTACGGCATTGCAACGTCGTGCTCCAGCTCGTGCTCACGCCCGTGACGGAGAGGCCTTCGGTCTTGATGCGCTCGGCAAGACGGTTTACCATGTGTGCCGCCGTGCTGCCCGTACCGAGCCCCACGGTCATGCCGTCCTTGATCATGTCTGCCGCGCGGACTCCTGCCGCTTTCTTGAGTTCGTCCATCGTTGCCATTAGCGCCATCTCCTGTTTTCGTTCTGGTCGTAGTCACCGTTAAAATCGCTGTCGTAGCTTTCGTCGCCGTAGTCGTCGTAGTCTTCGTCTGGGAAACCGGATTCAAGCTCTGTGTAGCTCGGCGATTCGATCGATACGACTTCCACTTCAAAGATAAGGTCCTTGCCCGCGAAGGGATGATTGCCGTCGACGAGAACCGTATCGTTGTAGATCTCTTTCACGACGTAGATTCCGTCGCATTCTTCATCGTCGTTCAAGTTGAGGTCGTCGCAGAATTCGTCTGCCGTCTCGGGAAGCTGGAATTCACGGATGTCGTTGTCCTGGAACATCTCGAGCTCCATGCCCAGCCAGAGTTCGCCCACGTCGCGCAGTTCGTCCTTGGGGACCTGCATCACGAGGTCCTTGCGGTATTCTCCGTAGCCCAGTCTGCTGGGAATTTTTACAGAGAACTTCTCGCCGAGCCTGCGCCCGAAGAGCGCACTTTCCAGACCCGGGATTATATTGTTGTAGCCATGGATGTAGACAAAGGGGTAGGTGGGGGGGACTTCTTCTAGGATTCGTCCGGACGTTTCCCTGAGGACGTATGCGATGCTCACCTTTGTCTTGTCTTGAATTATTTCCATACGGTCACAAATATAGGAAGATTATTACTACATTACGGCTATGCTTTACGGAATATGTTCTGACATCCATTCCAACCTTGCCGCGTTCGAGGCCGTGCTGCAGTCCATGGAGGACAACCACGTCGAAAGGACGGTTTGCCTGGGCGATCTGGTTGGGTATGGAGCCGACCCTAATGAATGTGTTGAACTGGCTAAAGTGAATATGGATATCTGCTTGATCGGCAACCACGACAGCGTGGCAATCAAGCACGAGTCCAGTCTAGGGTTCAATCCCTTTGCCAAGCAGGCTATCGAGTGGACACAACGGGCTTTGTCCGTAGATGCTGTAGCGTACATCCGCTCGTTACCCTACATCCACGAAGAAAACGACATCTATTTTGTGCATGCTTCGCCCCTGAGCCCGGCGGACTGGGTCTATGTGACCGAGCTTGAAGATGCGCTGGATGCGTTCGAGAATTTTTCCGGACGTTACTGCTTTGTCGGCCATACGCACAGCCCTGTTATCGTGGCGAGCCGTTCGCTTGCGATTCCGAAGGTCCTCGACGAGTACGAGTACGTGATTGCCGATACCGAGCGCCTGCTGGTGAACGTAGGCAGCGTGGGCCAGCCCCGCGACCGCGACCCGCGTGCCTGCTGGTGCCTGCTCGATACCGAGACCAAGTGCGTGCGTCTGATCCGTGTGGATTACGACATCTCCAGGACGCAGGAAAGCATGCGCAAGGCAGGGATGCCCGCGTTCCTCATCGACCGCCTGAGCGTAGGAAGGTAAATAGACGAGAGAACGCCGCTTCGCGGCTACAGACTAAAGACGAGAGAGGAATAAATGATAAGTTTCGGTTCAGAAGCAGTAGAGTTGTTCAATAAGATTTTTACGATATCTCTCGTCTCTCGTCTTTCGTCTCTCGTCTAATATGAAATGGGTTCTCGCAGTTTTTGGTAAGGCCGGCTCGCCGTTCATCGCGGACGAGGTGGACAAGTATGTGAAGCGCCTGCGCGGGGGAGTCTACCCGCTTGAGGTCGTGGAACTCAAGGAATCTAAAATCGACGACCGTGTTCAGGCTCTTGCTCAGGAAGCGGCACTTTTCGAGAAGAAGTTCCCGAAGTCGGAATACCGTCGCGTTATTTTGTCCGAAGAGGGCAAGCTCATGGATACGGTGAAACTTTCGGATACGCTTCGCGACCGTTTCCCGGGCAATATCGTGTTCCTGATTGGCTCGGCCTACGGAATTGACGAAAACTTGAAAAAGACGGCGGATTTGCTGCTTTCGCTCTCGCCGCTCACGTTCACTCACGACCATGCCCGCGTACTGTTTGCCGAACAGCTCTACCGCGTGCAGATGGTCATGCAGAACCACCCGTATCATCATAGATGAAATTAAATATGGGGACTAATCTTATAAGGGGTTAGGATCTAGAGAATAGAGGCTAGAGATAAATATCATGGCTTCGCCATCCGTTATAGACGCACGAAGTGCGTGATTCTGATTCACTAGATCCTAGCCCCTAGATCCTAGCCTCTAGATTCTCATCCCTAGATTATACCCCCTTCTCTCTATTTACTATATTTGGCGCCATGAATTCCGAAATCGAAAAACGCCGCACATTCGCCATCGTAAGCCACCCTGACGCGGGTAAGACGACTATCACCGAAAAGTTCCTGTGGTACGGGAACGTCATCCGCGAGGCGGGCCACGTTCGCGCCAAGGCGAACCGCAGCTACACCGTGAGTGACTGGATGAAGATCGAGCAGCAGCGCGGTATCTCGGTTTCGAGCTCCGTGCTGAATTTCCCCTTCGAAGGTTGCATGTTCAACCTCGTCGATACCCCGGGGCACCAGGACTTCTGCGAAGACACCTACCGCGCCCTGACCGCCGTGGATGCCGCCCTCGTGCTTATCGACAGCGTGAACGGCGTGGAAAAGCAGACCATCAAGCTCATGGACGTGTGCCGCATGCGCCACACCCCGATCATCACGTTCATCAACAAGATGGACCTCGACGGTCGCCATGTGCTTGACTTGCTCGACCAGATCGAGAACATTCTGCACATCAAGACGGCCCCGTTTACGCTACCTATCGGCGTGGGCAAGCTTTTCAAGGGCGTGTACTCCATTGCCGAGAACACCTTCCACACCTTCAACAAGGAAGAAGGCCACCAGGAAATCATCCAGATGGATGGTCCGGACGATCCGCGTCTCGTGGAAATGTGTGGCGAGAACTGGGTCGAACAGTTCAAGGAAGAATACGAGATGGTCACCGGCGGCATGGACCCGTTCGACCACGAGAAGTTCCTGAAGGGCGAGATGTGCCCCGTGTTCTTCGGTTCCGCGGTGAACAACTTCGGCGTGCGCCAGCTGTTGAATGCGTTTGCCAAGCTTGCGCCGCCCCCGATGGTGCGCGAGACCGACAAGCGCCCGGTGAGCCCCGACGAGGACGCCTTTAGCGCGTTTGTCTTCAAGATCCAGGCCAACATGGACCCCAAGCACCGTGACCGTACGGCCTTCCTGCGCATCTGCTCGGGCAGCTTTACCCGTGGCGAGAAGGTCTACCACGTGCGTACCGGCCGCGAAATCCGCCTGGCCGCCCCGACCGCCTTCCTCGCCAAAGACAAGGAAGTTATCGACCACGCCTGGGCTGGCGATATCGTGGGTATCAACGATCCGGGACTTTTCCGTATCGGCGATACGCTGACCGACGGCGAGAAGATTAGCTTTACCGGCATCCCGGACTTCGCCCCGGAACATTTTGCCCGCGTTACTTTGTTGAATCCGCTCAAGAGCAAGCAGATGGCGAAGGGCCTTGCCGAACTTTCCGAAGAAGGTGCGACCCAGCTTTACGAACCGCTCAAGTCCGCCATCCCCGTGATTGGCGTGGTGGGCGAGTTGCAGTTCGACGTGCTCAAGTTCCGCTTGCAGAGTGAATACGGCGCCGACGTTTCCCTGGACCGCGTTCCGGCTCACGGCATCCGCTGGGTCTCTGGCCCCGAGAAGGACATGGGCAAGTTCGCCGAGGAATACGCGATGGACTGCATGATGGACAAGGAAAGGAACCTCGTCTGTCTGTTCCCCAACGAGTATCGTTTGAATCTCGCAATGAAGAATTACGAGAACCTGAAGTTCGCCGAGACCTCGCAGGGCTAACGGCGGTCCGGCTCTACTTTTTCCTTATATAAAAATAGCAGAAAGGTATTTTTGGCTCATACTCCAAATAGATATGGTATGTGGATCCATTGTAAGAAATGTTTCCGTCATAATCATATCGATATCCGTCAGAATATGCCTGCACAAGGTTCATTGCCCAACCTTTTTCTTCGAATAGCGATATTACATCTTTATTTGTTCCAGGGCATTCGCCTTTTGAAGTAAGGTATTTGTTATCAAAAGTGCTATTGTCGTAAAATCCTTCTGGAAATTTAGCCGAGGCAACTTCACGCAGTTCATATTCCAGTTTTTGGGAATCCGTCATCGGAACAGTTTTTCCAGAAAATGTCCCTGCAAATGTTTCCATTATGTAGGTGAAGAATAGGGTGTCCTTGTCCAAAGTCCCTGTGGGCAGATTGGGCGTTACTTTCGTGTATCTAAAGTTTTCGTTGGAAATAATATCTTTTTTATAGCCGGCTGCTATCAGGAGCGTGTCGAATTTTTGGAGGTTTTCCAACGAGATTGTCTGGGTAACATCGCAGCCGCCTGCAAAATTAGCTTTCCATGCCAGTTCCGAAGGAGGCAGCTTTGCCGTTGCCAAATCGCAGGTCGAGGCGTTTGTTTGGGTTGAGGACGCATTGTTCCCTGAATTTTCGTTCGTTCCAGAATTTGCACTTGTTCCAGAGTTGTCGTCCGAACAGGCGAAGATCATCGTTGTGAAGAGAATTGCGACAATGCCTTTTTTTAGTCCCATAGAGGCCTCCTTTTTGCACGTGATATTAATATAAGAAAAAATATTTTTTTTTGTCAAAAAAAATCCCGACCGTGGGGTCGGGACAAATTAATTTGTGAAAAGGCTTAATTACAGCGTGGCCTGGAACTGGTGGAACTTTTCCAGGAGCTCGTCGTATGTCTTGGTGGCTTCGAGCTGCGGGAACTGGGCCACGATGGAGTCCGGCGCGCAGAAGAACACGCCCTTTTCGGCCTGCTTGAGCATGCCCGTGTCGTTGAAGGAGTCGCCGCTTGCGAACACCTTGAAGTTGAGGGCCTGCAGGTGCTTCACGACTTGCGTCTTCTGGTCGCTCATGCGCAGGCGGTAACCCTTGATGCGGTCGTTTTCCACGATGAGGTTGTGGCAGAAGATAGTCGGGAAGGCGAGGTTCTTCATGATGGGGTAGGCGAATTCCTGGAACGTGTCCGAGAGGATGATCACCTGGGTCTCGTCACGGAGCTTGTCCATGAAGTCGCGGGCGCCTTCGAGCAGGCCGAGGTTCGCGATGACGTTCTGGATGTCCGAAAGCTTGATGTTTTCGCGGTCGAGAATCGCGATGCGGCCCTTCATGAGCACGTCGTAGTCGGGGATGTCGCGGGTGGTGAGGCGAAGGTCCTTGATGCCGGTCTTTTCGGCGACGGCGATCCAGATTTCGGGGGCAAGGACACCTTCAAGGTCCAGGGTAACGACGCATTGCTTAGTGAACATATTTAGTGGTTAGTGATTAGGGGTTAGTGGTTAGGATCTATCCTTTATAATGTCTCGTAAGTCCGCAACGGTCACCTGGTATTTCGTGCGGCAGAAATCGCAGATGACTTCGAGGTCCCTGCCTTCCGCTTCGAGTTCCTTGAGGTCCTTGAGCGGGAGGGTGGCTAACGTCGCCACGGTACGTTCGCGGCTGCAGGGGCAGTACGGCTTCGGGTCGATCTCTTTTACGATGTCGATTTCGTAGGGTCCGCGCAGCTGGTCCAGCAGTTCGTCGAGGTTGTAGCCTTCGGGCGTGTTCATGTCCTTGAACTTCGGCAGGTTCTGGACGATGACTTCGATCAGGTTGATGTCCTTGTCCTCGAGGTCGGGGAAGGCTTCGATGTAGAAACCGGCGGCATAGTCGAGCTTGCTCGGGTCTTCCTTGTTGAATGCGGCCTCGATGCCCACGGCGGAGCGGATCTGTTCGGACTGCAGCAGGTAGGTGGCGAGGTTCTGGCCCATCGATACGGAGGGGGCCTCGATAATGCTTTCGTGGACGCGCTTGCCCAGCTCGTTCAGCTTCACGACGCTTACGCTCTGCGGGAGCAGGGCGGGCTCGTTGCCGCCGACGGCTTCGAGTTCGGGCTGCGGGATCATGGCGCGCACAAGGCCCTGCGGCGTGGAATCCGACTGGATGCGGGTGATTTCGCCCGAGAATCGCGTAGTCAGGCTCACCGTGCCGGGGAACTTGAGGCTTGCGCTCAGGAAGATGCTTGCGATGGAGTTCTCGGCCAAAAGTTTCAACGCGAAACCTTGTGCGTTGTGGAATTTGCCGATTTCGTTCATCGTCGCGGTCAAATCGACGACAACCAGGCGGAAGGGCGTCTTTTTGCCCGTAGCGCGGATGATGCGGTCCTTAAAATTCATGGCCCAAAGATAGTAAAAAAGGGACGCGCCTTGCGCCTCAATTACCTTGCCACGACTTGCTTGCGGATCTTTTCGCAGGTTTCGCGGTCCACGGCCTGGGCGATGCATTCGAAGGCGAACTCTTCGGCGGAGCCGGCGCCGCAGCTCGTGATGACCTTTCCGTCGACAACGACGCGGTCGGTGAGGTACTGCTTGCAGACAAGGTCGCTTTCGCAACCCGGGAAACAGGTGCAACGGCGGTCCTTCAAGAGACCGGCCTTCGAGAGAACGAGCGGCGCCGCGCAAATGGCGAACAGCCATTTGCCCTGGGCGTCAAATTCCTTGACGGTGGCTTCCACCGCCGCGCTTGCGGCGAGATTCTTGACGCCCTGGCCTCCGCCGGGGAGCATCACCGCGTCGAACTGCGCAAGGTCTGCATCCTTCAGCAGAATGTCTGCTTGAATGCGGAGTCCAAGTTTGCCCGTCACGGCCAGGCTGTCGCTAATGGAAGCGAGTGTCACGTCAAGGCCTGCGCGCTGCCAGTAGTCGAACGGTGTCACGAACTCGGTTTCCTCGAAACCGTCTGCCATCAAGAACAAAATCTGCATAATGACTCCTTTTTTAGGAGAATTATAGTAAATGCTGTCCGTGAATCTTTTTTGTGGTGACCGGTTACAGCCCACAGTTGGACGGGCCCTTGTTCTTGCCGTTTTTTGCGCCTTGCGTGGTGGCGAACTGGTCCAGGGTCACGCTCGTGAGGTAGCCCTGGATAATCTTGTCGAGTTCTTCCCACACGGGGTAGGTCTCGCATTCCGCCATTCTCGGGCATTTCCCGGCCTTTTCGTCGAGACAGGAGACTGGCACGACCGACGTTTCGGTCGTCTTCAGGATGTCGTAGACGCTGCAGGTCTTTGGATCGCAATTCAGCTTGTACCCGCCGGCCTTGCCTCGGGTGCCCGTGAGTAGCTTCGCCTTGACGAGCGTCCCCAGGATGCCCTCGAGGTACTTGATGGAAAGGTTCTGCCTTTCGGCGATATCCTGCAGCTTGGTAAAGTTGTCTTGGCTGTTTTGGACAAGGTCAATCATAACGCGTAGGGCATATCTACCTTTTGTCGATATTCTCATGATTACTTCCCTTGTTTAAAGCCTTACCCGACGCTGTGTTCGAGCTTGAGAGTCAGCAGTTGCCTTGCCTCGGTGGCGAATTCGCCGGGCAGTTCCTTGAACACGTCCTTGCAGAACCCACCGACCATCGCCTGGATGGCGTCTTCGCGTTTGATGCCGCGGCTCTCGAAGTAGAAGAGCTGGTCTTCGCTGATGCGGCTCGTCGTCGCTTCGTGCTCGGTCTGGGCACTCGCGTTTGCGACGGTGATGTAGGGGAACGTGTGTGCGGCACTCTTGTCGCCCACGAGCATGCTGTCGCACTGCGTGTAGTTGCGGGCTCCCGTGGCCGACTTGCGGATGCTCACTTCGCCGCGGTAGGCGTTGCTGCTGTAATCCGCGCTGATACCCTTGCTGATGATCGTGCTCTTGGTGTTCTTGCCAATGTGGATCATCTTGGTGCCGGTATCGGCCTGCATGTGCCCGTTGGTGAGGGCCACGCTGTAGAATTCTCCGACGGAGTTGTCACCGAGCAAAACGCAGCTCGGGTACTTCCATGTAATGGCGGAACCTGTTTCGACTTGAGTCCAGCTAATGCGGCTGTTCTTGCCGGCGCACTTGCCACGCTTGGTGACAA
>JAGCGO010000107.1 GCA_017649565.1 Fibrobacter sp.
CGTAAAGGTCCAGGGGAAGTTCGGCACGGGCACCCAACAAAAGTTTGTTGTCTATTTCGAACAGGGGTTCGCATTCGTAGCTGACCTTGATTTCCTTGTTCGGATCCAGGGCTCGTTCGCTCAAAAGTTCAATCTGGCCAAGTTCATAGTTGACTTCGTAGTCGGTACCACGAATAAGCGTTGTCGAACCGGCGGTCACCTTTTCGGTTCCCGGAGAAATATCCATCCAGGAACTGCCGCTCACGGAATAGCTGGATCTGGGGTCGCGGACGCTCAAGGTAGAGCTGCGGCGCTTACCCACCGATTCAAAGTAGAAGCGGTTCGTATAGCGAGAAAGGTTGTAGACCGGGAGCGTATAAAGTTGAGCCATGGCCGCAGACGAATCCAAGTTACGCAGCGGTTCCAAGCAGTTCTGGCGAGCCAGATCATCTTTGTTCGGCTTACCCGCATAGATCGGGTCGTCTCTCGATTTACAAGGCAGCCACATTTCGCCCGTGTAATTACCGGCAGCGTCTTTCTTAAAGATCGTAGCGTCGTTTACCAAAGGCGTTCCCGTCGTGGTATCCACCAGGCCGAGTTTCTTCAGGAAGTCTCCAGAAATGCCCGCCTTGTTTTTCATGCGCAGCACAAAACTCGAAGAGCTTGCATCCGAAATACCGATAGAATACACGTTACGCAGCATCAACTTGTCGATGTCCACGAGTTCCGAAAGAGTAGCATCCCACTGGACAAGCGCAATCGTATCGCCTTCTTTCACGGCAGTCTTGCCATCGCGGTCTTCGGCCCAGCTAGCGGCAAGCAAGGTATTGCGGTTCACGCCATTAATCTTGAGCACACCCGATTTTTCGTCGTAAAAGAACACGTCGTTGTTGGTGTTCTTGATTTCGGCCAGGCGTTCCACCTTCTTGACAACCGTCTTTCCGTTCGGCGTCACGTACCTGACGTACACGTTGTCGATGACTTCCTTGGAGTTCGTCGCACTGCGCTTGTAAAGTTTCAGGCTGTTCGCCTTATAGGTCGAAGTCTTTCTACCTGAAACCGAATATTCCTTGATGTAGGTATTCCTAGCCTCATGGTTCAAGAAGTAATAGCGGTAAGCGACAAAGCCTTTATCAAGAATCTGGAATTCTGTCGTCGATTCGCTGGCCTTCAGGCTGTATTCTTCCTGGTCACCACCATCCTGCGAAGCAATCGTCGTAAGGCGCCAGTCTCCAAGCTTCCAGTCGGCCTTGATACCGAACAGCCCCTGGTGGTTCTCGGAGTAACCCGTGAGTTCCGTACCAGTCAAGGCAAGGTTCGTGGTACCGGCTTCTACGCGCTGCAGAATGTAGTCTTCGAATTCATCCTTGTAAGATTCCTCGTAAACCACGCGCACCTGGTTGCGGGCGCCCAGACCTTCTTCCACGTTGTTGATTTCAACCGTGATGTAAGGACCGATTTTACCCTTCACCATGAAGTTCGGCGTGTAGTTCAAAGTCGGGCTCGGCCACAGGCTCGTATTCGTGCTACCCTCGGCATCGTCCTTTTCACCGTAACCCTTCAAGCGAATGTCCATGGTACCTTGGAGCATCAGCTTCGGCTTGTCCAGGCCAAAGTCGCGCATCCAAGCAGGCATCGTCACCGGAATCGTAATATCGAACACCGAACCGGTCTCGGGAGTCTCGTAACCGTCGTTGCTCTTACCGACCAAGTCGTTCAGCCACAGGCTCTTCTGCCCCACGCTGTACATGTCCGACACGTAATCTGCCAGTTCGGGGTAATGCGCCGTCCACAAAGTGGTGGTATCGCGCGAAACGGAGTTCACGCGTTTTTCGCTCACGTCCATTTCACGGGTCGACACATCGATATCGTGACTAAAGACCTGTCCCTTGCTCGTACTCATGAGCGTAGGCGAAGACCCAATGCCGCCAAAAGGCAAAAGTCCATTAAGCGGGGTTACCGAAGGAGGGAGCGAAATGTACTGGTAAGTAGGCTGCCACTCGGTCTCTGCCGGGTCAGGTTCAGCCGTCTCGGCACCGCTTGCAGACACAACCGAAACAGAATCGCTCTGGGACCAGGCGATTCCTACGGCAAGGGCGACAGTCGCCACCGGCCACAAGCGTTTTAAACCTTCAAAAAACACAATTATCTTCTATACAGGTGCCCCATAAAATACTGAATTTGCACACCGCAAAACCACCTATAATATGGGTTTTTCCCGCAATTTGTGCGAAAATAGAAAAATTTCGCTGTTTTAAACGGATTTGCGCACGCTACTTAAGCAAAAAACGGCCCGCAAAGCGAACCGTTTTTAAAATTAATTTATTTGTACCGAGCAGTCTTCGTGAGCAAAAAGTCCCCGGGTGTTAACCGGGGACATTTGCGAGAGCGAGGCGATATCACATTTCCATTTATGCAATAGAGCCGAGCGGTCTCATTAAAGCGGAATGTTTGCGTGCTTCTTCCAGTGACGCTTCTGTTCCTTGGTCTTCAAGGCGTCAAAAGCGGCAATCAGGCGCTTACGAACATCGGCCGGGTGAATCACTTCGTCGACCACGCCCATGGAGGCGGCAACGTAGGGGTTCATCAGTTCTTCTTCGTACTTGGCGATGCACTGGGCGCGAGCGGCCACCGGATCCGGAGCTGCAGCGATTTCCTTCTTGTTGATGATTTCCACGGCACCTTCGGCACCCATCACGGCCACTTGGGCAATCGGGAGGGCGAACACGTAGTCGGCACCCACGTCCTTGCTGTTCATGGCGATATAAGCACCACCGAAGGCCTTGCGCAGAATCAGCGTCACCTTCGGCACGGTCGCTTCGGCAAAGGCGTACAGGAGCTTTGCACCGTGGCGGATAATGCCCGAGTATTCCTGCTTGGAACCCGGCATGTACCCCGGAACGTCAACAAGCGCGAGAAGCGGAATGTTGAACGCGTCGCAGAAGCGCACGAAACGGCCAGCCTTGTCGGAACCGTCCACATCCAAGGAACCCGCGAGCACCTTGGGCTGGTTCGCAACAATACCGACAACTTCACCATCCAGGCGAGCAAAACCAATAACAACGTTCTTGCCCCAGTCGCTCTGCACTTCAAAGAAGCTGTCGACATCAGCAAAGGCGGCAATCACCGACTTCACGTCGTAGGCCTGCTTGTAGTTATCCGGAACAATGTCCTGGATCGTTGCGCTGTTGTCGAACGAAGCAGCCACATCGTTCGATTCAGACTTGGAGAACAACTTCTTGAAGAAGCCCGCTTCATCATTCTTGGCGGCTTCGGCAAACTTGCAGCTGCATTCGGCAGATCCCTTGCGGTTGCTCTGCGGCAAGTAGCTCAGCAACTTGCGCACGCCTTCGAGGCAGGACTTGTCGTCGTCGTACATGAAGTGCGCCACGCCAGACTTGGAGGTATGCACCGGAGCGCCACCCAGTTCGGCAGCGGTAATGTTTTCGCCCATCACCTGCTTCACGACGGCCGGGCCGGTCAAGAACATCTGGCTCGTCTGCTTGGTCATGAAGATAAAGTCGCTCAGAGCCGGAGAATAGCAGGCACCGCCAGCGCAGGGGCCCATAATCACGGCAATCTGGGGAATCACGCCCGAAGCCCACACGTTGCGGGCCATGATGGCGCTATAACCGGCGAGCGAGAACACGCCTTCGTCAATGCGGGCTCCACCACTGTCGTTCAACGCGACAAACGGGGCACCGGCCTCGACGGCCATATCCAAAACGCGGCAAATCTTTTCGGCGTGGCACTGGCCCAAGGCACCGCCACCCACGGTAAAATCTTGAGAAGAAGCAAAAACAAGGCGGCCATTCACCTTGCCATAACCCGTCACGACACCGTCGCCCAAAATCACCTTGCTTTCTTTAAGGACACGGTTGCTGGACTTGCGGAGAGCGCCAATTTCGACAAAGGTACCTGCATCAAACAGCATTTCCATGCGCTCACGTGCAGTAAACTTACCGGACTGGTGCTGCTTATCGACACGTGCCGCACCACCGGCCGCCTGGGCCTGAGCCAGGAGACCTTCCAGTTTCGTCATATGCTTTTCATTCCACATAGTGTAAAGAACTCCTTTACTGTAATAATTTCGTAGCCAAAGATAAAAATTGTTAACAATCCGGTCAACTCGGAAAGGAGGCTTTCCGAGCCGCATAAGAAAGATGAAAGATTATGGTAAGCAAGCCCGGCGACCACCTATTCCAGGCCTAGAATCAACCGGACGACAGTCAGGGCCTGGTGGGCAGCACAGAGCATCACCCGGGGAGCGACCAAACCGATTCCCCCGTTGACATCGCTCACGCCGTCACCACAGAGGAAGAATTTATCCGTAATCCTGCGGGTGCGGATGGTGTTCCCGCCGTCAAAGCCCGCCATCCCGGAAGCCGCCACCAGGAACTTGTCCGGCATCGTCTCGAGCACCGCGTTCACAAGCATCGCCTTCGCCTCGGCATTGTCGAACGCCTCGCACACCACCTGGGCCCCGCCCACAATGCGGTCCACGTTCTCGGCGGAAATCTTCTCGAAATGAGTCTCGAATTCTGCGTAGGGAGCAATTTCCTTGAGGTTTGCAAGGAGTGCCTCGGGCTTCGGAAGCCCCACCTGGCTTGCCTTGTACTGCTGGCGATGCAGGTTCGTCACGTCGACGCAGTCAAAATCCACAAGCACAAGCTTGCCCACCCCCGCACGCGCCAACGAAATCGCGATATTGGAACCAAGCCCGCCCAGCCCGCACACGGCCACCGTCGCCGCCTGCAACTTGCGAACGGCCTCGGCACCCTGCCGCATCTCGAGCGCGGCAAGCATTTCCTGTTGCGAAGGGATTGCGGCAGACGATCCCATCACCCGCCACCTACAAAGTTCACGACCTCGACGACATCGCCGTCGGCAAGCACCGTCTCGGCATACTTCGCCTTCGGCACAATTTCTTCGTTGCGTTCCACCGCGATGCGTACGGAATTGTACCCCGCCTCCGCGATGTACTGCGCGACGGTCTTCCCCGCCGCATCGACCTGCTGTCCATTAATCGTTAGCATAGTGCAAATATAGCTTTTCTATCTATAACGAGATTCCGGCGAGATTGATAGCATGATGAACATACTTTACGAGAAGCAGGCGCATTGATTTTTTATTTTTACTCCCATGAGCGATTCGTTTGAAAATTTTCGTCGTATTTCTAGTTTCTGTGTATCCCTGTTCGGGCTTTTCGCCCTGATTTCCTGCGCCGGCAGCAACGCCCCGGCAACGGACCCCGCTCCGCAAGGGGACTCCGAGTCCAGCGGCTACTACGGGGACGACTACACGGCCGACTTTACCGGGACATCCGCAACAGCATCGGACGGTGCGAAGCCGGGCAAGAGTTCCATCGCCAGGAACGGCAACATCGACGCGGCCGGCTACTCGTTCAAGCTGCCCGAAGGCGACTGGTCCGTCATCGGCGGCGAAGACGGCGCCCCGTACGAATTCTACAACGCGGAGACAGGACGGCGCGCCGTGCTCGTAGAGGTGGAACTCCCCCAGGGCGAACCGATGCGCCTGATGGACCGCGCCCAGATGGAAATGCAGAGCTTCGAGTCCAGCGGCAAGAAGGCGACCCTCGCCGAGACCTACCCCGAGGAGGCTTTCGGGGTCACGGGCGCATTCTTCGACGTGGCCGGCAAGCGCTACGAGACGCCCTACGAGGCGGTGGGCCTTGTCACCGGCGCCGGCGGGAAGGTCTACACGCTAACGCTCTCGGCCACCGACGTGACGCTGCCCGCAGGGGCGCTCAAGCAGGAATGGAAGGTATTTTTCGCCTCCTTCGCGATGAAGGAATCCGCCAAGGAAAGCGGCCCAGAACTTTCGCCCGAGACCATTACGCAGCACAGGAGCGACGCGCTCGGCTACACCTGGGAAGTCAAGGACAAGCTTTGGCACGTATGGAACGGCGTCGCCCGCCAGAACGAGGACCCCGACCTGGTGCTCAGCAACAAGGACGAAGACATTTCGATGTTCGTGTATGGCGCCATGGTCCCCAGCGACGAGGTTAGCCAATCCGACATGTTCAAGGTGCTCCTCACCCGTCTCGGTGTCGACCCCAACGAGCCCAGCATGGACGTGCGCCGCGTCAAGGTCGGCGACCGCTATGCCCAGGAATTCACGCTCACGCACGTGGTGAACAAGTTCGACTTCTACTACAAGGGCCGCTACTTCTACGACGACGGCCGCGGACTGCTCGTCGTCACCTGGACGCAGGGCGTCAACAAGAAAAAGTACGACAAGGTCATGGACAACGCCGTCGAGGGATTCAAGGTCGGGCCCAAGCCCGCACTCGCCAACGACAAGAAGCAGGCGAAGTTCAACGCGGCCATCATGAGCCAGGTCGGCCTGCTGCGCCTCCTGGAAAACCAGCCGCTCGTCGCGCTCAGCTACTTCGAACGCGCGAACAAGATGGACCCCGAAGAACCGCTGTACCTCATCAACTGCGGTTTCGTCTACCAGCTCAAGGAACTCTACGGCCCGGGCATCAGCTACTTCACGAGCCAGATGGATCTCGTGCGCAAGAACGGCAAGCTGCTCTCTATTTTGGGTGAAATGTACGAGGCGCTGTTCGACTACGGGCACGCCCGCGAATGCGCCGAAGGGGCGCTCCGCTACACGCCGAACAATCCTGAATACGTCATCAACCTGAGCGACGCGCTCTGGGGACTCGGGCAGCGCAACCAGTCGCTCATCGTGGTGCAGCGCCTGTACGACACGCAGCCCAGCAGCCGCCTGGGCGTCTACCTCGCCAAGACCTACATGGGGCTCGACCAGTACGCCGAAGCCGTCGACGTGCTCTACGGGGTACGCGGAAGGTTCGGCATGAGCGTCGACCTCGGCTCCACCCTCATGGACGCGCTCATGTTCCTCGGACGCTACGAGGAAGCCCGCGCCATCAGCGAAGAAACCATCGCCAAGGACCGCAACAACTACAAGACCTGGACAACGCAGGGCAAGATCCTCTTCTACAGCAGGAACTACCGCGACGCCGAAAAGTCGCTCACCAAGGCGCTCGCCCTCAAGCCCGACAACGAAGACGCGAAGAGCTTCCTCAGCGCGACAAAGGCGTTCCTCGGCAAGGCCGACAACCGCACATTGCAAAAGCCCATCACCCCGGTCGAGGAGCGCACGGCAAGCATCAAGAGCCTGCTCTCTCCCGCCGCGAAGAAGGCCGGGACAGACGGGGACTTCCCCGCCGTCGTGCACTACCACAAGGAAGCGCTCAAGGCCGAGAAGGGCTCCAACTGGGTCCGCACCGACGAGATGCTCATGGAAATCCTCGACCTGCGCGGCACGGCCATCTACCGCGAGTTCACCTTCGACTTCCTGCCCGGATTCGACCGCATCTACATCAACGCGCTCGAGGTCTACGACAGCAACTGGAACCTGAAGCAGAAAGTCGGCCTGAACGGTGCGTACATCACCTACGCCACAGAGATCGGCGGCGGCAACGAAAGCCAGACGGCGCACTTCCCGATACAGGAACTCGAGCCGGGCGACTTCATCTACGTGCAGTTCAGCCGCACCAACATCGAGAACAAGGGCATGATCCCCTACACCGACTACGTGAGCAGCAAGGACGTGCCCGTGGGCAAGAGCGTGTTCCGCATCTACGCCGACCCGAACCGGTTCGTAACCGAGGAATACGGTCCACTCGAGAAGAAGACGTTCAAGGGCGGCGTGGAATGGAGCATCGACAACCCGGTCATCGTGCGCAAGGAAATGTACATGCCCGTCTACCGCGACTTCGGCGCGGGCCTGATGCTCACCGGCAAGCAGGAATGGAAGAACGTGGGCGAAGACTACCAGAACCTCATCAAGCACCAGTTCAAGCAGGCCGTGAGCGTGCGCGAGAAGGCCTTCGAGGTGCGCGGCAGCCGCATCGGCGACGAGGCAGTGAAGGCAATCGTCAACTTCGTGCGCCACGACATCCGCTACCGCGATGTCCGCTTCGGCGGCCACAGCCTTATCCCGCAGACCGCCGAAGTGACGCTCAAGGAGCGCCGTGGCGACTGCAAGGACATGGCGCTTTTGCTCAAGGAAATGCTGGAGGCCATCGGGGTCAAGAGCCACCTCGCGGCCATCCACCTCACCGAGGAAGGTTTCGAGCAGCTGCCGACCATACAGCAGTTCAACCACATGATTCTCTACATCCCCAAGCAGGACAAGATCAGCGAACGCTGGATTGACGCCACCGACAAGACGGGCAACGACCGCCCCGTGCCGCTCGACATGGAAGGCAAGGTCGCCCTCGTCATCGACGACGACAACAGCAAGGTCGTGACGACCCCCATCCTCGAGGACAACCAGGAACACCAGATTGCCATCGAGCACCGTCTCTACATCGCCGCCGACGGGGCCTGCGAATTCCGCGATTCCGTCACGCTGCAGGGCAAATTCGCAAGCGCCATCCGCAACAAATTCTTCAGTCACGACGTCAAGGAACAGGAAAGCCTGCTTGAGGACTTCCTCGCGAGCGGCGTTCCTGACGTGAGCATCGGCAACGTGAAGATCGAGAACCTGAACGAGTTCAACAAGCCGCTCATCATCGTAAACACCTACGCATCGAAGGGCTACTTCGGCCAGGGAGGCTCGGAGCTCAAGGGACGCTTCCCGAACGTATGGGAACGCAGCCTGTTCAAGATCCCGAAGGTTTCCAAGCGCCACCACCCCATCCGCATGCCGCACGAGACGCAGTTCAGCTACACGCTCAAGGTCAACGCGCCGAGCGGGCACACCGTGAAGATCACGCCGCCCAAGCCGTACCCGAACACGCCGGACTACGTGAGCTACGAGAAAGGCAAGGACGCCACGAGCGGCACGACCGCCGGCACGTCCATCCGCTGGACGACATTCGCATTGTACGCGGACCCCGCCGAATACGAGAAAATCCGCGCGGAATGGAACTACCTGCTGAGCGAAACGAGCCCGATGATTGTGGTGAAGTAGGTTCGAGGCTCGAGGCACGAGGTTCGAGGGAAGTTTAAGATGGATTTTTTATGAGAGCATTGATTCTATCGGATATTCATGGTTCTGCGATTGCGGCGAGGCAGGCGCTTTCGTTTTTCGACAAGTTCCGCTGCGACAGCATCTTTTTGCTGGGCGACACGCTGTATCACGGCCCGCGCAACCCGCTCCCCGCCGGACACGGCCCCATGGGAGTCGTCGAAGCGCTCGCCCCCTACCGTGACTGTATCACCGCCGTGCGCGGCAACTGCGACGCCGACGTGGACCTGATGATGCTCGACATGCCCATCAGCGACGAATTCGCGGTGGTGAACGACGGCGACCTGAACCTTTTCCTGAGCCACGGGCACATCTTCGAGCCGAACTGCTTCCCGGCAAATGCGCTGGACTGCATCCGCGAATCCGACGGCAAGGCCGCCCACAGCGAAGTGGACGCCTACCTTTACGGCCATACCCACATCTGGAAACTCGAGAAGAACTTCAAGGGCGTATTGCTCGTGAACCCCGGCTCCACGAGCCTCCCCAAAGGCGGCAACCCACCCACGTTCGGCCTGTACGAAGGCCCGGACTCCCCCGACGCCCGCGCAAAATTCAGCATCCACCGGCTCAACGACGGTGCGGAACTGGCCTCTGTTCTTTTATAAATAACCATACATTCGTTTTAAATTTTCATTTTTTACTACTTTAAAGCCATGGTCCTAAACGTCATTTGGCTCATTTTCTTCTTTGGTGCGTTTGTCGCTTGCATGGTGCAGTGGCTCGCCTTCGGCGACTCCGGAATCTTCAACAAGGCCATCCTCGGCGCGTTCGACATGTCCAAGACGGCGTTCGAGATTGCCCTCGGCCTCACGGGCATCCTTTCCCTGTGGCTTGGCATCATGAAAATCGGCGAAAAGGCGGGAGCCGTGCAGATTCTCGCGAAGATCGTCTCCCCGCTGTTCAGCCGCCTGTTCCCCGAAATCCCGAAGAACCACCCGGTCGTGGGCACGATGCTCATGAACATCAGCGCGAACATGCTGGGCCTCGACAACGCGGCCACCCCGATGGGCCTGCAGGCGATGAAGCAGCTGCAGGACTTGAACCCCAACGAGGACAAGACGGTCGCGAGCAACTCGCAGATCATGTTCCTCGTGCTGAACGCGAGCGGCCTTACGCTCATCCCGGTCAGCATCATGACGTACCGTGCGCAGCTTGGGGCGGCAAACCCGAGCGACATCTTCTTGCCCCTCCTGCTTTCGACGTTCTTCAGCACCATGGCGGGCATCTTCGCCCTCAGCTTTTTCCAGAAGGTCAAGCTCAAGGACCCGGTGACGGTCGCATGGCTCGGCGGGCTTTCGGCCTGCGTCATCGCCATCATGTTTTACTTCAGCCACCTCACGGCAGAAGCCATCGGCACCACGAGCCTGTTCATCAGCGGCATCGTACTGTTCGGCATCATCGTCACGTTCCTCGGGCTCGCCGTGTACAAGAAGGTGCAAGCCTACGAAGCGTTCGTCGAAGGCGCGAAAGACGGTTTCCACACCGCAGTAATGATTATCCCGAACCTCGTCGCCATCCTCGTGGGTGTCGCGGTGTTCCGTGCAAGCGGAGCGATGGACCTGCTCATGAACGGGATTTCCTGGGTGCTCGGGCTGTTCGGCGTCGGCAACGACGTGGTGCCCGCACTCCCCACCGCATTCATGAAGCCCCTGAGCGGCAGCGGTGCCCGCGGCATGATGATCGACGCCATGAAGGCGCTCGGCCCCGACAGCTTTGCGGGCCGCCTCAGCTGCATGTTCCAGGGAGCCGCCGATACAACATTCTACATCATCGCGGTTTACTTCGGTTCCGTGGGCGTCAAGAAGACACGCCACGCCGTCACCTGCGCACTCATCGCCGATGCCGTCGGCGTGATAGCAGCGATTGCGATTGCGTATTTGTTTTTCCCGCCGAATTAGACGAGAGAACGCCGCTGCGCGGCTACAGACGAAAGACGAGAGATAAAGTAGGAAGTAGAAAGTAGACAGTAGGAAGTGGGGTTGTCATTCGCAGGCGCATGACTCGTCGGCTCAGCCATGCCGAAACGCAAACGTTTTGGCGTAGCATTCGCCTTGGTTGTCATTGCGAAGGGCGAAGCCCTGAAGCAATCTCTGTTAGAGAATCTAGGGGCTAGGATCTAGGGGTTAGGGAAATATATCACGGCTTCGCCGTCTGTTATTAACGCACGAAGTGCGTGATTCTTATGCACTAGCCTCTATTCTCTAGTCTCTAGCCTCTCACTACCTACACCGCTTGTGCGATGAGGAACCCGATGTATCCCACGTAAATGGCAAGGAATGTCGCGCCTTCGAGGCGGTTGATTCGCCCGATTCGCAGTCCGTTCGCGTCCAGGCGCTTCTTGCGCACCGGCAGCCCGAACAATAACAACAGTACGGTCAGCACGGCCACCACAGGCAAGTCGCGGCTGAACACCAGCGGGTCGACCGTATGCATGGGCGAAATCGTCGACGCGATGCCCACGACAGTGAGCGTATTGAACAAGTTAGACCCGACAATATTGCCGAATGCCAAATCGTTTTCACCCTTGCGAGCGGCGGCAATGGAGCTCGCCAGTTCCGGCAGGGACGTTCCCACAGCTACGATGGTCAGGCCGATCAAGAGGTCGCTCACGCCGAGCGCCTGCGCAATGGAGACTGCCCCCCAGACAAGACACCTCGAACTCAGTACGAGCAAAGCCAGGCCAAGCAAAAGCCAGGCGACGGATTTCGGCAGAGATGCCTTCCCGGACTCATCTCCGTCATCGGCATCCTTTTCCTGCGCAGAAGCCTTCTTCTTCGCGCGAAGTTCGCTCCAGATGTTGAATCCCATGACACCGGCAAAGAGCACAAGCAGCACGACACCATCCAGGCGGCTGATGGAGCCGTCCGCGGCCTGCAAGATGGCAACGGCAGTCACCCCGATCAGGATCGGGACATCGCGCTTGAGCGCCTCGCGTTTCACGATGACCGGGGAAATCAGCGCCGTGACGCCGAGAATGAGGGCGATATTTGCAATGTTGCTGCCGTAGGCGTTACCCAGGGCGAGTTCAGGCGCATTCTCCATCGCCGACAGGGCCGACACGACCATTTCCGGGGCAGACGTCCCGAAGCCGACAATCACCATGCCGATGAGGAGCGTGCTCATCCCGAAGAAGCGTGCCACGCCAACCGCCCCGTCCACGAACTTATCCGCGCTCCAGACCAGGACGGCAAGGCCAAGAACAACAGCAACTATAGGAAGAAGCATCTATTAGAGGAAGTAGTAAGAAAGGCCAATGAGGAAAGCGGAAGACGAAAGGTCGCTCAGCTTGATTATGCCGTCGTCGTAAGAATCGTACAGGTCGGTGAAGCCGCCATCAAAGCGGACATTCAGAGCGATGTGCTTGTTGGCCCAGTATTCGATGCCGAACACCAAGTCCCAACCCATCTTCTTGCGGGAGCCGTCATCAATCATGTCGATGCGTTCCGAATGCTTCTTCCCGTTTTCCGTGTAGGAGAGTTTGAACTTGTCGTACACGGCAAAGGAGGCCTGCAGACCCAGGTCAAACATAAGACCGGAATACGGGGCCTTGAAGGAGAAGAGTACGGGGACGTCGATCTTGCGCTGCTTGAAATCCAGGGTGTAAACGGTCGTGGTGCGCGCGGCACGGTCATCGTAGTGCAGCGTACCGCCGGCCATGCTCTGCTCGTAAAGTACACCGAGCTTGAGGGCCACGGTGAACTTGTTCAGAGGCAAGACAGAAGAAAGGCCGACACGCCAGGTGAAGTCGTCAAAGGAGTTGTCGTAGTAGGCATAGTCGTTCAGGAAATACCCGCCGAGGAATGCCTGGGCACCGAAGGTAAAGCGGAGCGGAATAAGGCCGCGGAGTTCGTCGAGCGTGACCGTGTCATCGCCGGACCTTTCGGCCACGTAGACCGTCTTGACAGGGACGGTGGTCGTGCGGTAGACGACGGCGGGCTGGAGAGTATCGGGGTCAATGCGACGCTGCTGCGTAGGAGCAGGGGCTGCGGCCACAGGGGCCGGTTCTGCCGGCGCCGGGGCGGCAGCGACAGGTGCAGCCGCATCGGCGGCACGGACTGCGGTCGGAGCGACCGGTTCAACAGAAATTTCTTCGGCCGGGGCGGCAGGAGCCTGAGCCTCGGGAGCAGCCGCGGGTGCGGCCTGGGCAGCGGGAGCTGCTTCGGGAGCAGGTGCTGCGGCAGGAGCTGCGGCTACAGGGGCGGCAGCATCGGCGGCACGGACCGCGGTCGGTGCCGTAGGATCAGCAGCGAAAGCAAGCGCGGTCATAGCAAGTACGGTTACAATGGACTTCATCTTGATATTCATAGTTCACTCCATTTTTTTCATTATATATGATTATTATAGCAATTATCAAACGAAAAAAGCTACTATGCACCGCTAAAAAGCGCCCCTAACCCACTTTTATTCTAAATTATGGAAGTATGAAACTCAATATCATTTCTTCCGAATCTGCGAAGGCCCAAGATAACAAGGCCTACGCCCTTTTCTTTGTCAAGCAGTCCGTCCAGTTCTCCAAGGTGCTTACCGAAGCCGGTAGCGCCCAGGTAGAATCCGTCCTCGAAGGCATGAAGGACGGCCCCTTCGAAGACCTCGAACTCCTGGAAATCGACGGGGACAACACGCTTTTCGTCGACGCCGCCAAGGAACGCGGACTTTCCAACCTCGACCACCTGCGCATGGCCGCCTACCGCATGGCCTGCCGCGCCATGAAAAAGCAGATCCCCTGCGTGAGCCTCTTCCTCGCCGACGCCGCCGACGAGCAGTTCAAGGCAATCGCCCACGGCCTGCACTACGCGAACTACAAGTTCGACGCCTACAAGAGCAAGCAGAAAGCGAACTTCGAGGTGACCTACGAGATTGTCGCCGGGGAACACGCCGCCGCGTTCAAGAAAATCGCCGAGGAAGTCGCCGTCGAGCAGAAGGCTGTCGTGCTGGCGAAGAACCTCATCAACACCTGCGCAGCCGACCTCTACCCCGCTGAATTCGTCGAAAACGCGAAGACCATCGCGAAGTACACGCCGGGCCTTTCCATCAAGGTGCGCGACATGAAGCAGCTCGAGAAGGAAGGTTTCATGGGCCACGTAACCGTCGGCAAGGGCAGCTCCCGCGAGCCCTACATGATCACGCTCGACTACAAGCCCGCCAAGCGCACGTCCAAGGATCACCTCGTCATTGTCGGCAAGGGCCTCACGTTCGACACCGGCGGACTTTGTCTAAAACCGCCCAAATCCATGCCCGAAATGATTAGCGACATGAGCGGTGCGGCCACCGCACTTGCCGCCATCCAGGCCATCGCAACACTCAAGCTCCCGATCCACGTAAGCGCCGTCTGCTGCCTCGCCGAGAACGCCATCGGCAACAAGTCCGTGCTGCCGGGCGACATTTTCAAGGCCAAGAACGGCAAGACTGTCATGGTCGACAACACGGACGCCGAAGGCCGCCTGGTCCTTAGCGACGGACTTGCCGAAGCGGGCGAAATCGGAGCTACGCACATCGTGGACCTCGCCACCCTCACGGGCGCCATGGTCCGCGCCCTCGGCTATGCTGTCGCCGGGTTCTTCAGCAACGACGACGAACTCGCCCTTAAGGTCATCAACTGCGGCGAAGCCTGCTGCGAGAAGTTCTGGAGCATGCCGCTCGAAGAAGAATACGCCGACGCGCTCAAGGACAAGTTCGCCGATCTCAAGAACACGGGATCCGATGCCGGAGCCATCTCCGCCGCCCTGTTCCTGCAGGAATTCGTGCCCGAGGACACCGCCTGGGCCCACTGGGACATTGCGGGAACCGCCTTCGTCGACAAGAAGTGGAAATACACCGAGTACGGCGCGACCGGATTCGGCGTGCAGACGCTTATCGAGCTTGCCCGCGAGATGAGCTCCGCGGAGTAAATTTCTATCTTTTGTGAAAAAGATCCCCGCCTGCGCGGGGATGACAGAAAGAATATGAAAAACGTTGATACTATTGCCGTTTTGGACTTTGGCGGGCAGTACGCCCACCTGATTGCGAACCGCGTGCGCCGCTTGGGCGTGTTTACCGAAATTCACTCCCCCGCCGCCCCGGTCTCTGAGCTGGAAGGCGTGAAGGGAATCATTTACAGTGGCGGCCCCTCCAGCGTGTACGCGGCCGACGCCCCGGATTACAATCCCGAAATTTTGGACCTCCCGGTGCCGAAGCTCGGCATCTGCTACGGTCACCAGCTCATCGCCCAGCAGCTGGGCGGTCATGTGGAACCGGGCAAGGTCAAGGAATACGGCATCGCCGACCTTATCGTAGGCGACGAGAAGTGTCCAATTTTGAAGGACCTCCCGAAGGCATCCCCGATGTGGATGAGCCACGGCGACCAGGTCACCAAGCTCCCCGAGGGCTACAAGATTGTGGCCAGCACCAAGGACTGCGAAATCGCCGCCGTCGCCTTCGACAGCGACAAGCCCGAACGCCAGATTTTCGGCATCCAGTTCCACCCCGAAGTCACGCATAGTAAGTTCGGCATGAAGTTGCTCGAAAACTTCATCGACTTCACGGGCGCGAAGAAAACTTGGAACATGAAGAGCTACCTGCCGCTCATCACGCAGCGCATCAAGGATCAGGTCAAGGACCGCAAGGTGTTCCTGCTCGTGTCTGGCGGTGTGGACTCCACCGTAGCATTCGTGCTCCTGAACCGCGTGCTCGGACCGGAAAAGGTCTTGGGCCTGCACGTGGATAACGGCATGATGCGCCTCGGCGAATCCCAGAAGATTATGGACTTCCTCACCAAGGAAGGCATGAACAACCTCAAG
>JAGCGO010000108.1 GCA_017649565.1 Fibrobacter sp.
CCGAAGATCTTCTACGTGAACTGGTTCCGCAAGGATGCCAACAACGAGAAGCTCCCGGGTGGCTTCATGTGGCCGGGTTACGGCGACAACAGCCGCGTGCTCGCTTGGATCTTCGACCGCTGCAACGGTGTCGATAACGCCAAGGAAACTCCGATCGGCTTCATGCCGAAGGACGGCGCCATCAATACTGAAGGCCTCGCCGACTACTACAAGGAAACTCTCCCGGAAATCACGAAGGTTGACGTGGAAGGCTGGAAGAAGGAACTCGCCGACGTTAAGGAAAACCACTATCCGAAGTTCGGCGCTCACCTCCCGAAGGAACTCTCCGAAATCATCGACATGATCCAGGATCGCCTGAACAAGGCTTAATAAGGCGAATGTCGCGGACAAGCTTGCTTGTCCATGACTGAGCCGTTAAGACTGCGTCCGTAAGGACGCCAGGCTTAATAGTTCTCCTTTGGAACTTTAAAATCCCTGCTACCAAACGTGGTGGCGGGGATTTTTTTTGTGTCTGTTATTTTGTCCTTTTTTCGTTGCCGTGTGGAAGTGCTCTCCAAAAAACTTCTAAATTTCGGGAAAAGAAGGATTCGGTTTAAGATGAAGATTCTTGTGACTGGTGCTGCCGGATTTATCGCCTCTAAGATTATGGCGATGCTTGCAATGCGTGGCGACGAGGTCGTCGGGCTCGACAACATCAATGACTACTACGACGTGCGCCTCAAGTATGGCCGGCTCTGGGAAAACGGGTTCCGCGATGCAGACGGAAAACCTTATGTGGAAGTTCCCTTTGGCCGCATGCTCGAAAGCTCCGTGCTCTCCGGTGCGCGCTTTGTCCGCATGGATCTCGCAGACAAGGACTCCATCGATAAGCTGTTTGCCGAAGAAAAATTCGACAAGGTCGTGAACCTCGCCGCGCAGGCGGGCGTACGCTATTCCATCACGAATCCCTATGCCTACATGCAGAGCAACATCATCGGCTTCATGAATATCCTGGAAGCGTGCCGCCACAACCAGGTGAAGCATTTGCTCTTTGCGTCTTCCAGTTCCGTGTACGGCCTCAACAGCAAGGTGCCCTACAGCGAAGACGACAAGGTGGATTGCCCGGTGAGCCTCTATGCGGCAAGCAAGAAGAGCAACGAACTGATGGCGCATTCCTACGCCAAGCTATACGGCATCCCGATGACGGGGTTGCGCTATTTCACGGTGTACGGCCCGTGGGGTAGGCCCGATATGAGCCCGATGCTCTTTGCCCGCGCGATTTCGAGGGGCGAACCCATCAAGGTGTTCAACAACGGCGACATGATCCGCGACTTTACCTACATCGACGACATTGCGGAAGGTTCCGTGCATGCGCTGGACCACATGCCCGTGGCAAAGCAGTGCGAGAACGGCGTTCCGTACAAACTCTACAATATTGGTTGCAGCCATCCGGTGAAGCTCATGGACTTCATCGCGGAAATCGAGAACGCTTTCGGCGAGACCGCCAAGAAGGAATTTTTGCCTATGCAGCCGGGCGACGTGTACCAGACCAACGCCGATACTACGAAACTCGAGACGGAATGCGGGTACAAGCCCCATTGGAGCTTGCACGACGGCATTGCCGAGTTCATGAAGTGGTACAAGGGCGACAAGAATCCGCTGAGGGATTTTTAGTCGAAAGTTCTGTTAGTCGCCGGTGAATTTTTCCCCATAAAATTAAATTAACAGGGGGCGTCGTGTAAAAAAACACGCGTAAACAACTTTTTCTGGATATAAAAAGCACCTCAGGCGAATGGCCTGGGGTGCTTGTTTTATTCTATGTTGCGATTACTTTAGGAAGGTAGCTTACCATTCTTGTCGGCTATCAATTCCTTGCTCAATCTGACTTTGCCGGTGCTCACCACGATGTTGCCTAGGAGCATGCGCGCAAGGGCGCCTAAGCGAGGCTTTGCCTTTACGGTAATCTCAAATTCCGTGAAGCCCGCCAAGTCTGATTGCGCTGTATAGCTGATGGCACGGATGGAGGTGCTGGGATCGTTTGCCGATGTCAAGGAGAGCGCCTTGCTTTCAAACGGGACCTGTTTGGCTTGGTTCCTATTGTTGAAAACGGTAACTCCGACTTCTATTGGTATGCTCCCTTTCAATTTTTCATTTGCGAGATGGAATAGCACGGAAAATCCTGTGCATTTCTTTGAGAGTCTCACGCGTATTTTGGATGCATTGCCGTTGATGAATGTGTTCAGCGCGACGAATGGTTCGGCGTACTCAACGTTGGTGCCGGCTAATAAGAGGGTCATGTCGTCGATGGCAACCCTTTGGCTGCTCCTGCCGTTCAGGAACTCAAACTTCGAGGTGTCCAGCAGGTATATGTTTTTGACGTGCTCCGGCTTCCTGATGCTCTGCCATGACGTGTAGTAGGGCCCCGTTTCCGGCGTGCTTGTCTGCCATGTGGTCATGCGAGCCGTTACCAGTGCGCCCGGGTCCCGGAACATTTTGCTAATCAGGATGGAGGGTATGGTGACGCTTACTTTGTTTGTGGTACCTGTCGGGCTGATGGTTGCTGGGGTGATGCTGCCGAGGGATGTGCCGAAGTAGCCGCTGCAAATGGCCAGCGATAGCTTGTTTTGACGGCTCAGGGCTGTTCTAGAGTTGCCCCCAACGCTCACATTGAACTTGTCGCCGACCATGTCGTACATTTTGCCGGCGACATTGTTGGCCGACATAATGGTGCCGAAGTCGTTGTAGTAGAGGTCGCTGCCGTATATCATGGCTGCAAACTCACTGAGTGTGGTGGCCCTGGAGCCGGTGACGATGTCCCATATTTGCTTATGGGTCATTTGCATGTAGTCCTTGCCGTCTTCGATGGCATTGTCGAACATGTCGTACAGTATTCGCATGATGGTGAGTTCGCAGCCTTCGCCTGGTTCTGTTGACGCCTGGCTCTCCAGTGAGTAGCTCCAGAATCTTGTCGGATCTGTAGAACCATTGTTGGAGTCGTAGCTGCTGTCATTGACGTTCGGGTAATCCGAAAGGTTGTAGTACTGGCTTACCATGATTGCAAAAACGGTGGGCCAGGCTTCACCCCAGGCGAGACGGATGCCTACACTTTTGTTCCCTCTGGCTTCAATCAGATCGCTGGAAATGCCGTGTTCACCGCCTGGGGAGTTGGAGATGCCGTAGTGGTGCTGGACGAGGTGGCCGAATTCGTGCAGTATGATGTCCCAAGCGGGGTACGCTGTTTCGCGGAGGTTCACGGAATTGTAGACAGAGCTATAGAAACAGCCGTTACTGCCGTTGGGGTACACCACGGGGATGTTGCTCTGGTTGAACGAGCCTCCACTCATTTCACTTGCGTACTTGTAGCCAAAGTACAGGGCTTGGGTTATTTCGAATGCGTGCCTGGTGGTGTTGAGGAGAGTAGTCTGCATCCCGTCGTTGATACTGATGTTGTAGCTGTTAGTGCTTCTGATGGTCCAGCCAAAACTGTACGGGGCTGTGTCTAGTGCGGTCATGACCTTGACGTTTTTGAGCTCTGTGTAGCATACCAGCAGTAAATCTTCGGAGGTGCTGGGGAGGAATGGAATGAAGTTGCCGCTCTCGTTGGTATAGCCCGAGGCGAGGGTGCTAAAGTTCCGATAAGACTTTACTTCGCACTTGCAGCCGATCAACGGATGAGATGTGCCCCTGAAGTCCTTCCACGTAAAGTGGATTCTGGTGGGTCGGAGGGGGGTGGCCGGACTGCTGGGTTTGCGAGGAGTTATACTCCTTAAGGTGTTTGCCGTTACGGGTATCTTGATTCCCTGCCTGAGGGCGGTTTCTTTGATGAATTCAATCTCGGAAAGTTCTCCGCTCATGCGCACCAGTTCGGCACTTTCGTAGGAGGAAACACTAAGGTAAACGCCCTTTTGCCCTTTGACCGCAAAAATGTGGGCTTCAAAGACGGATTTGTCTTCGAACTTGAAATTGATGGAAATATCGCCCTGTTCGCCGGTGAGGGCGAGGGAGAGTTCCACCGAGTCCTTGGCGCCTTTTTTGATGGCCTTGTTCAGTTTTAGGCCGTTCTCCTTGAGGGTGCAGTTCTGCACTACTAAATCCTCGGCTAGGAGGATTTTTATGTCCATACTGCTGGCGTTGGTGTACGCTTTGGAGCTGACTAGGACCTCGTTGTGGTCCAAGGGAATGTTTTGGGATTTAGCCATTGTTGTTCCTTGTGTAATGGTTGGGGTTGTTGGTTAGCAGAAAATTTTTCCGTATAACGTGTTTGTAATATAATTATAAATAAAACGCTGTATTTTAAATTTGTTTGTAATTTAAATTTTCTTTATTTAAGGATAACGTTGTTTGCTAAAATGAAGTTGTATGCAAGTAGCTATAATTTGTATGGTTTTGTTTTGTTATTGTATGACAAATAAGATGCTTTGTTGCAACGATGTGTCTATGCATTTTTTTTGAGTGAATTTTTTTGCTGTTCTATTCTCTTTATGGAGAAAAAATTGATTTTTGTATATTGACTGAAAAAGACCCCGCAGCGTTTTGGCAGTTTTTGTAAAAAAGTACGGATTAGCCTGACAGAGTCTTTTTTTAGTGTGCAAATGTATACCATTTCCTGAAGTCCTGTGTTTCTTTGCGTGCTGTTTTGTCTCGACGGCTCGTGGATTGCCTGTAAGTACATGCTCCGTAGCCTCTTTTTTACCCTTTCGTTTTTCGCAAGTTGTTGATTTTTACTAGATTATGAAACTGAGTATCAAGGATTAGAGATGTCATCTATAAATTTTGCAACACGTGAAATTAGCTGTAAGGTGGTTTATTACGGACCTGGTTTGAGTGGCAAGACGACAAACTTGCAAGTCATTCACCAGAAGATGCCCCAGGACAAGCGTACCGACATGGTTTCGCTTGCGACCGAAGGTGACCGTACCTTGTTTTTCGACTTCCTTCCTTTGAATCTTGGCGACATTAAAGGCTTTAAGACTCGTTTCCAGCTGTACACAGTTCCCGGTCAGGTTTATTACAACAGTACGCGTAAGCTGGTTCTTCGTGGTGTTGATGGTATTGTTTTTGTGGCTGATTCCCAGCGTTCCCGCCAGGCGGAAAACATTGAAAGCTTGCAGAACCTCCGGCAGAATCTTCAGGATTACGGGATGGATCTGGACGACCTTCCTTTCGTGCTCCAGTACAACAAGCGCGACATGGAGAATGTGTTTACCCTCGACGAGATGAATGCGGAACTGAACCCGAACAAGGTCCCGTTCTTCCCGGCTACGGCCCACAATGGCAAGGGTGTCGTAACGACGCTCAAGACGATCGCCATGCTCGTCATCGAGAAGTTCAACGTGAAGCAGGGATTCCTCCGCAAGGCTGCCGAAAGCGTGAACAACACGGGCGTCCACAGCGTTTCTTTGACCAAGGACGGCGTTTCCGTGGCCAACGACCATCAGCCGCCGCAGCCGCAACAGCAGCAGCCGCCCAAGGCTCCTCCTGCACCGCCATCCGCTCCGCATCAGGAGCGCCAGGCTTCTCCGTTCCGTATGCCGTCCTTTGCGGCAAAGCCGCCTAGCGGTAATGTCTCGTCTAGCGGTGCCAGTTCGGGGTCCGGCCTATTCCAGAAGGGGGCAACGTCGTCCCCGTTCGGACGTCCCCGTGCGGTCGCACCTTCACGCATGCCAACGTTTGGCCGTGAACTGTCCAAGCCCAACCAGGATGTCTCGGACGACGATATCGAATTGCGTCCGTATATTCCTAAGAAGAAGTAGGCTGCAAAAAGTTTATTAAAGGCAAAAAGGTTTATCATGAGTGATTTTACGATTTATTCGGAAGATGCCGGCAAGGTTCGCCGTCTGATGCTCGCTTACCAGGCAAGCGTCAAGGCGGAGTACGTAGTCCTTTGCCATCGTGACGGTTCCATTATTGCCGAAGTGGGTTCTATCGGGACCGACGCGACCCCGCTTGCCGTTCTCAGCACGGCTTCGTTTGACTCCGCCCGCCAGATCGGCATGATGCTGGGCGGCGAGAATTTCCAGTCCGTTTCGTATGGTGGCGAGAACCGCTCCATCTATATTGCTCCCGTGGATCAGGCTTTGCTCCTGGTCCAGATTTTCCCGGGTTCCCGGCTTCCGAACCGCATCGAGGACTTCAACAAGATGCTTGTCGAAAAGCTGGTCGACGCGGTGCCTGCATTTACCCAGAATACCAGTAGGCTGGTTCGATAGGGGTGTCTGTGGCTGGGGGGCTTCCGCCACTACGTTATCTTAGAAAGACGACAATCATTGTCATTGTCGTCTTTTTGGCTTTTTTGGTGCATCGGGTAGTGAATTCCCTGATGGAAAACGAGGTTGTCCAGGATGTGGCCGAGTCTGAACTGTCGATGGTGCAGAGCGTTATCTGCCGCCACATCGTGAGCGGTTCTCCGTTCGGCCAGGACAGCGTTTTCGAGGAAAACATCCGACTCTATTTTTATACTGCCATTCCAAACATCAAGGACTTCAAGGACGATACCTTGTTGACGATCTGGTTCCGCGGTCTCGATACCGTACAGACCGTCCCCTGCAGTTTGACCGGCGACGTGTGTTTCTCCATGATTACCCCGTCGCTGCTCCAGCCGGGCGAGTGGAGCGTGGACCTGGTCGACAAGCAGAGGCTGATTTCCAGTCGCCAGTTCCGCATTGTACCCGCCGATAGGTAGCGCCAATGCGTTTATTCCTGTGCCTGGGTTTGTTCGCCGCGGGTTTTGCGTCTGCATTGGATGTGGATTCTCTTCCGGTATGGAATCCGGATTACCTTGTTCGTGGTAATGTTCCCTTGTCCCCTTCGGATGCTTCCGAGGTTTCCCGCTCCAAGCTGGAAACGCACGGCTACAAGACGATGCAGGTGACTGTCGGTGACGGCGGGACGCAGGTGGACCAGGAAATGCGCCTGAGTATCCAGGGCTTCTTGACGGACGACGTCTACGTGGATGCGCTTCTCTCAGATGTCGACCGCAAGGCGGGGGAGCAGACGACGGCGACGTTGCAGGAAGTCGACCAGATTTATTTCAGGGTGGAGTCCCCGCATTTCTTGCTGCACCTGGGCGACTTTACCTGGCACGACGAGTCGATGGGACTTTTCGGCTTTGAACGCTCTACGCTCGGGGCGATGGTCGGTGCGCGTGCTGGATATACGGAAGTGCGTGGTGCCATGGGCACGGATGAGGTGGAGCGTTTCTCGGTCACGTTCAACGGCGTGCGAGGCCAGCGCGAAGGCTATTCGCTTGGGACTGGGGGCAACTATTTGTCCGTGGTGCCCGGCTCCGAAAAAGTCTGGCTTAACGGCGTAGAGCTTGTCCGGGGCAAGGATTATGTTGTCAACTATGCGGGCGGTTTGCTCGATTTCAAGGGGACGCTTGTTCCCGGTAGCGATGACGAAATCCGAGTGGACTACGATGCCTATGACGAGGACAATGTCTACACGATGTATGCGGCTAAGGCGAAATACCGCCATCCGAATGTCCATATGGACGTGTCCGGATTCAGGCTGGAAAACGACGTGGAGCGCCTGAAACATAATAGTTGGACGGATGACGACTACCGCATGCTGAAAAAAGACGATGGCGGTGAATTTGTTCGTGATGATTCCCTGGGGGCTTTGGTGAGGCCGACCCGTACGGACCGCATGGGGGCAAGGCTCCGCGTGCAGGGGGACCACCGTTTCTATGCGGACCTTGAAACGGCCATGAGCCGGAAGGATTCCAATATTGTGTCGCATAAGGTGGATGGCCCAGAAGACCGAGCCTTCCGCTGGTACGTGACTTCGGACTCTTCTTACGGGCTTCGCAAGTTCCCGCTGGCGATTTCGGTGTACGGGAACTATATCGGCGAGGAATTCGGCAGTTCCGAGTTCGTCGGGACCGACCACGACTGGAATTCGTACAAACTTGTCGACGAGTGGGACTTGGACAGCAGCGGCATATCGGGAAACTTGAGGCATGACGAGCTCGCCTTGCGTATGAGACTCTGGGACAACCTGTTTTCTACGGTAAAGTGGGGTTACCGCCGTGCCGATGGCGAGGAATGGAATTCTTCGAGGGCGGCAATGGGCTTTGTGCACGACGCCCGGTTGGTCCGCAGCGAACTGGAACTTATCCGCGTCGCTTCGGTGCAGGACTGGGAACGGACACGCTACCAAGCGACTGCCAATGCGGAGTTCCGGCAGGGGCTTGTGCGTCCCTTTGGGGAAATGGATTTCCGCTATACGGAAAGCGATTCGGTTGGCCGGAATGGGGATCCGTTGTATGAGGTGGGTTATGGACGTTCCCTGGGTGGGATTGCCTTGGTAGACGATATGTGGAACGTGCGCGAGGCTGTGGGAACCAAGATTGCCAAGAAACGTGAGCGGCTTGCTGCGGATGGCGAGTGGGAAGATTCCTTGGTGACTTATGTGTGGCAGCAGTCTGCCGATGCGAACTGGCGCTATCTCCAGCTCAACCACATGCTGCAATACGAGTATTCCAAGCTCGAGGAAGAAGGGGATCAGGATGCGTGGGTAGGTGAACTGAATGCGAATTTCGGGAACCGGAGTGAATGCGTTTACGGCAGTGTCGCTTACAAGCTGGGCATGACGGAGGAGCAGACTTACGTGTCGGTGTACAAGGCGGTGGCGCCGGGTACGGGCGATGTCCGCTACGACAGCCTCACGGGCGTGTTTATCGAGGGCGTGGATAACGGCGATTTCGTGTACGAGGGCAAGGGGCGTAACGATTCCGTTGGCGCTGTGCTTGCGTCGAATTCCGCTTTCAACGCCGATCTGGAATTCCGGCCTGCCACGGCTTTCGGGATTAGGCGCGGATTCTTGCGCGATATCGTTTTGGGTGGGTCGTTCAGCTCGGAGGGCGAGGACACGACGGGGCATCATCTTTATTTCCCTCCGGTGACGGCTTCCGGTCTCAAGGAGATTACCTCGGGAACGCTTTCCTGGGAAGGACGCCTCGAATGGTCGCATCCGAATGGATTGTCTGCATCGTATTCGCCGGGAGCCGATTACGAGAAGGCTCTTTCGTCGTACATGTATTTCCAGGAAACCTTCCGCCACGAGGGTACGCTCGGCATGCAAATCAACGAGAGTCATTATGTCGGGGCGGCAGGACAGCTGGAGACTGTCGACCTCACGGCACTCCAGGTGCTGGAATGGGAGACTCGCGACGGTTCTTTGCGGTACAGGTACAGTTTCTTGGACGGTTTCCACGTGGAGCCCGGGGCTCGCCTGCGCTATGGCGACGGGCATGACGAGGCGGGCTACGAGTTTGACGCCATGCTGAGGGAAGGTTCGCTGCGTGTCGGTTACGAAAAGGAAAGTAAGGTCAATGCCTTTGTGCAGTTCGCCGCTGTCCAGATGGAGAGCGGCGGGGACGCCATCCCTTACCAGATGATGTCCGGCTATGGGGAAGGGCGTACGTATAGGCTGGAGGCGTCCCTGTCGCTGGACTTGAACAAGAATGTATCCGTGGCTTGCCACTATGTGCTCCGATTCGGCGATGCCGAAGAAAACATCTTCCAGAAACTGAGCAGCGAGGCGCGCGCCTATTTCTAGAGGGTATGACGAAGAGGACTTGATGATAGACGTGAACGAAAGATTCCAGATGCGCGTGGCTCGCGATTCGCGGGTAGGGTGGATGTCCATCCTTCCGTTGCTCGTCGTGCTGCTCCTGGCAACCCTTTCGCACGCCGGCGACGGATGCCGCATCGCAAGTATTGCCTGGGAAGACGAACGTACGGAGTTTGACGAGTCGCAGATGGCAAGTGTTGTCGGCAAGCCCTGCGAAGCCTGGCTTGTCGCGAGGGATAAGCTTGTCGGCTACTATGAGGATCATGGTTTTGTCGGTGCAAAGCTGGAAGGTTCGCTCGACAGTGCCGGTGTGCTGAACTTGAAGCTATTGCGCGGAGTAAGTTTTGTCTGGGCGGGGGCGGAAAACCTGGATTCCAGCGGCACGAAACCGGAGGTGTTCCGCAAGCTGAGCGGAATCGAGGCGGGCGAGCCGGTATCGCTTTCGGACCTGGAGCGTTCGGAGCGCAAGCTTTCGCGTTTGGGCTATTTCGAGAAGACGGCTCCGACGCGGCTGTTCCGCGATCCCGTCCGTAACAGGATTTTCCCCGTCTACAGCATGCGCAAGGCATCGGTTTCGCAGGCGGAAGGCATGCTGACGTATTCGAGCGAAGACGGGGTATGGGACGGCATGGTGGACGTGAACCTCTACAATATCGCCGGTACGGCCCGCGACTTGATTCTGGAAGGCTATACGGGAGACGGTTCCCGCCACATGTCCGGCAGTTACAAGGAACCCTGGGTTCTGGGGACGAACTGGAACTTGGTCGTTCGCGGACGGTTTGACGAGGAAATGTACGGTGACGACGATGTCGTTGAAAGGGAAATTGTCGGCGAACTGGGCGTGACGCGCGAAATCGGATTCGACTTTACTGTCGGCGTTTTCCTCGGCATTAGCGAAGACGGCAAGCTTTCTTCGTTCGAGATGTCCTACGTGTCGCTCGACAGGTTCGTGCTGCCGCGCAGCGGTTGGCGCATCGATGGCAACCTTACGTGGAAAATGGACCGTCCCGATTCCTTGGATAACTTCCTCAAGGCACATGCCCGTATGGTGAAGTACATGCCCCTGTACGGGAATTTCATTTCCCGTTTCTCCGGTGCGGCCGGTGGCGTTTTCCCCACCGATGCGACGGTCAAGCGCATGGACCTTTTCTCGCTGGGTGGCCTCGATTCCTTCAAGGGAATGCAGTACCACATGTTGCGCAGTCGTAGCTACGGATTCTCCGAGCTGGCTGTTCTTTGGCAGGACGGTTATGACTTGAGTATCGAGGTGTTCTACCAGCCGGGCCTGTACCGTCCTATGCCTCCGGGACACGGATGGGCTCGTGAGCAGGGGTATGGCCTCGGCTTTACGCAGTATCGTGGCAACTGGAGCGTGAACATTTATTATGCGATGAGGAACGGCGAGAACTATCTTGACGGTATCATCGGATTTGGCTTGAAAACATTGTTCTGATGATGTCGGGACGAGATTCTTTTTCCTTGTCCTTTACTAAATTCTTCGTATGCAGTGTATTTGTTCCGTTTGCAAGAAAACATTTAACGACAAGGTGGGGATGTCCCCCTTGCAGAGCAATTTGGCTATCCGCGTGCGCAACAGGGCCGGCAACATCTGTCCGGATTGTCGTACGGAAATCGCCAAGACCAAGAAGGGCCGCCGCCGTCTGTTCTTTTATGATTCCAAGATTGCGCTCCGTTGCCTGTTTATCTTGCTTCCTGTATTCCTTGCCTTTGCTGGGCTGACCGTTTGTATCGCACTTTTCGTACTGTAGTTGTGCGCTAAATCACATTCTCGCAAATTGTCTTTTTTTCAGGTTGTCTATTGACAACCCGTAAACACTTTTTTTCTGTTTTTTTGCCCAAAACAGGAAAAAACAATCTAAATTCTGGGAAGAGGATGTTTGATATGAATATGAAGCTGGCTTTATTGCTGTCTTTTTTGCCCGTGTATGCGCTTGCCGCTCTGGATGAGTGCAAACCGATCGGTTGGGCCACCCGCGAGGGGCGAACCGGCGGGGAATTTAGCGTGACTGGCGGCGGAAATGTCGTTCCCGATACCGTTAGGACTTTCACGGACTTGCAGAAATACGCGAAGGATTCTTCTCCGCGTGTCATCTTTATTGACGGGACGCTTGGCGAAGGGTGGAGCGGTACAAGCGGCGACCGCCTGAACATCACCGCCAGCAACAAGACGATTATCGGCCTCAAGCCGGGTACGCTTTTGAAGGCTCCCATCCACATTACGAGCAAGGCCTCGAACATCATTGTCCGCAACATCGTCATCCAGGGCCCGGGAAGCAATGCCGACCAGGCGTGGGACAACCTCACCATCGAGGGCGAGGCGAAAAACATCTGGATCGACCACTGCGAATTCTGGGACGGCCAGGACGGCAATGCCGACGTGGTCAAGGGCGCAGACAACGTAACGTTTACCTGGTGCATCTTTGGCTACAAGAAAAAGAGCACGCACAACCTATCGAACCTTATCGGCAGTTCCGACAACGAGCCCGTGAGCGAAGGCAAGCTCAACGTGACCTACATGTTCAACTGGTGGAAAGCCGCAAACCAGCGCAAGCCGCGCTGCCGTTACGGGAACGTGCACGTGGTGAACAACCTTTTGACCGGCGATGCGAGCGTCACGGACGGAACGACCGTGCTCGGCGTCTCGGCGGGCCACATGTGTACGGTCCGTACGGAAAGGAACGTGTTCATCAACGAGAACAACCCTATCTATACCGGGAATGCGAACGGTACGGGCGTGAACGAGACCATCGACAACATCTTTACGAACTGCTCGGGCAACACGCAGGGGACGGGAAAGTCGTTTACTCCGCCTTACGAGTACAAGGAATTCATGCTTGCGGCTAGCGATGTCGAGGCTGCCGTGAAGGCTGGTGCCGGGGCGACCCTAGAGGACCCGACGAAATGCTATGCGGGCGACGAGCCTGTGGTGGTAATTCCTCCCACTCCCGATAAGCAGTACCAGGCCGAGACGGGCAAGATGTCGGGTGCCGCCCTGGAAAGCACCAATGAGGGATATCATGCCGAGGGTTACGTGAATTTCGACAAGGGCGGCTCGGTGGTCGTCGGCGTGAAGGTCGATGTCGCCGGGGAGTACAAGGTCGAGATGGACTACGCGAACGGGTCTTCCGAGGACAGGTGCCTTGCTGTGAGTGCCGGTGCCGACCCCGTGACGGTCGCCTTTGAAAAGACCGGGGCCTGGGATGTGTGGAAAACGCAATCCTTCTCGATCAGTCTGGCTGCTGGGGACAATTCGCTCAAGTTTGCGACACTTGCCGACAAGGACGGTCCGAACCTGGACCAGTTCGACGTGACGCTCGTGAAGGCGCTAGATGTTGCGCCGGATACCTCGAAAAAGGATTCTTCCCTCGCGGATTCTACAAAGAGCGATTCGACCGCGAACGACAAGCCGAAGCAGGACTCGACGGCGAAGGATTCCACGAAGTCGGCCATCCCGATGCTTTCGGGCGTACAGCTGTCGCAGGCTATCTTCAGCGTGAAACTCTACGATACGAACGGTAAACTCGTGCGCAACGAAGGGAATGTATCGCGGGAGAGGCTGAACAATACGGCCGGGCTTGCCGCGGGACTCAGGCAGGGGATTTACCTGGTGAAGGTGTCGGCCACGGGATACAGCCGCAGCTTCTTTGTCGTTGTGAAATAGATCTTTTAAATACAACCTACCTGACGAACTAAAAAACAAACCGTCGACCTTAGGTCGACGGTTTGCGTTTTAAAGCTTGGACGCTGTCCGCGCAATTAGATATTGGCGGCTTTTTTCAAAGCTTCGGCCTTGTCGGTCTTTTCCCACGTGAAGCGTGCGCCGGTGCGGCCGAAGTGGCCGAGGGCGGCGGTTGCCACGTAGCCGGGCTTCCTCAGGTCGAGCATCTTTTCGATGCCGGCCGGGGACAGGTCGAAGTTCTTCGCGACGATTTCTTCGATCTTGCGGTCGTCGATCTTGCCGGTACCGAAGGTATTCACGAGCACGGACACGGGCTTGGAGTAGCCGATGGCGTAGGCGAGCTGGACTTCGCAACGGTAGGCGAGGCCTGCGGCCACGATGTTCTTTGCCACGTAGCGGGCGGCGTAGGCTGCGCTGCGGTCGACCTTGGAGGGGTCCTTGCCGCTGAATGCGCCACCACCGTGACGGCCCATGCCGCCGTAGGTGTCGACGATAATCTTACGGCCGGTGAGGCCGCAGTCGCCGTGCGGGCCGCCGACACAGAACTTGCCGGTCGGGTTCACGAGGTAA
>JAGCGO010000109.1 GCA_017649565.1 Fibrobacter sp.
CGCATGATAGGCGGCTGGATGAGCGGAACGAGAGCCATGTAGGTGTAGGCCGCCACGGCGATAGGTCCGATGAGGTGCTTTGCAAGTTTGTTCGCAGTGAAGATGGAGGTCGGACCGTCGGCGCCGCCGATGATACCGATGGAGGCTGCTTCACCGAGTGTAAAGCCACCGAGAGCCACGGCACAGAACATGGTCGCAAACACACCGAACTGAGCGCCACCGCCGAGGAGCAGCGTACGCGGGTTGGCGATAAGCGGTCCGAAGTCCGTCATGGCACCCACGCCCAAGAAGATGATGGGCGGGAAGAGTTCCAGGTGGATACCCTGGCTGATGTAGTAGTAGAGGCCGGCAGTCGGCGTGAACATACCTTCGATGCTCCAGCCGCCATCGTAGAACCCGGCGCTCGGGATATTCACCGCCAGTGCGCCGAGGGAAATCGGCAAGAGCAGCAGCGGCTCATACTTTTTGACAATCGCCAAGTACATCAGCACGAAACTCACGATCCACATAATCACCATAGGGCCGGTGACATATGCGAATCCGGTATCGCACGCGAACTCGACGACCGAATTTAAGAGTGAACTCATTTATCTGTACCTCTTAGGCGATGGTCATCAGGGTCTGGCCGTCGACGACGGTATCGGTTTCCTTGACGGAGATGGAGTTGACGGTGCCGGCGCACGGAGCGACGACCGGGTTTTCCATCTTGAGGGCTTCGATGATAGCCACTTCCTGGTTGGCTTCAACCTTGTCGCCAACCTTGACCTTCAGCTTGAACACGGAACCGGCGAGCGGGCACTTCACTTCGGTACCACCGGCTGCGGCGGGAGCTGCTGCAGGAGCGGCAGCGGGGGCAGCGGCGACCGGGGCTGCCGGAGCGGCGGCGACGGCGGAATCAAGAACTTCAACTTCGACGTCGTAGGTCTTGCCTTCGAAACTGATACGGACTGTTTTCTTCATTTTGATTTTTCCTGGCTATAAGCCTGTTAAGTTTTAAAAGTTTGCCTTACTTGACGATCGTCCAAGCAGGGGAGTTAATGTTTCTGTAGGCGGTCACGCGGCAGGGCTGACCGATGGCCTGGGTCGCAGCAGCGGTCACCAGGGCGAGGAACGTGTCGTTGCTCATGCCGGGGTGTTCTTCCAGGGCGGCGACGGCGGCAATGCCGAGGAAAGCCTGGAGCTGCTTGTTGGTGAAGCCCGGGTGGACGCTCTTGGCGTTCGGATCCCAGTCACAGTGGGCCGGGGCGATTGTCTTGGGAGCAGCGGCGGCAGCCGGAGCAGCCTTGACCGCGGGGGCCGGAGCCTTGATCTTGTTGAGGCCAAGCTTCGCCATGATGAAGTTCATGAGGTAGCAGAGCACCGTGAGGCCAACGATGACGCACATCACCACGATGAGGCCGGTGGCCTGGAATTCAACCAGGGAACCAATGCCGAAGGTGTCGGATTCGCCCTTGCAGCCCTGTTCGGTGGAGTATTCGCCCTTGCAGTAGGTGGACCCGAGCTTCGCCTTGGCGATGGGGAGCACCTTGTGGCCGGCGGCATTCTCGATGGAATCGCGCACGTCACGGGCAAGAACAGCCTGGTCGTATGTCTTGTAGAGAACCGCATGGTTACCGCCGTGGGTTTCCACGATCTTGTAAACCATGTCATCGCTCATGCCCGGCATGGAAAGCTGCGCCTGGACCTGGGCCGCGTCGGAGGGGAGCATGAGCCCGAGCTGTTCGTCGAACTTGCCCTTCACCTTGGCTGCCGGTTCGCTTGCAACGATAGCCGGTTGCTGCACAGCCGCTTCGGCGACAGGGGCTTCGGCCGGGGCCTTCGCTACTGCGGAATCAGCTGCATTCTGTACTGTTTCATTCATATAGGAATGTGTCCATTTAATTAAGTGAACTGTTTGATAAAAATCAACGCGGGATAATTTAGAATTTTTTTTCGGCAAGGGCTGTAAAAACCCTTGCCACATGGCGGGATTTTTCTATAATTGACCCCGTCCAAGCGACAATGGATGATTAGCTCAGTTGGTAGAGCAGCTGACTCTTAATCAGCGGGTCGCAGGTTCGACCCCTGCATCATCCACTCAAAGCCGATTTCCTCGCGAAATCGGCTTTTTTGCACCCTGAACATTGCACTAGAGGCTACATCGTGCCCGATTCGAGCCCCTTCACGGGAATATACCGCACGGAACCGTCGGCAGAAATAATCATCGCCACGCCCGCCATGTAGTTGACCCAGCGGTATTTTTCGTAATAGCGCACGTTCGCGTGGCCGTCCGTCGTGTATGCAAGCAGCGGAACCACCAGGTAGTCGTGCGTGCACATTACGTTCACGCGCTTCATGCTCCCGATATTCGCAAGAATCTGGTCCTTGAGCAGCTCCTCGCTGCGCATTTCCAGATCGTAGAACGCATCGGGATAGGCGCCGGTAAAGCCGTACTTGGAATACACCATCCAGCCACCGCCATCGGAATCCACGTAAGCATCCGCCTTGGCAGCATCCTTCACGTACCAGGCGCCATCCATGTACGGGAGCTCCACGATACTGTAGTTCAGCTGCCCCTTGCCCTGCGCAATGCCTTCGCAGGTCTCGTAGGTGCGCGTATACCCGGAGTAGCCGAAATAGAAGTCTTCCGTCCCGGCTTTCGCGAGGCGCGATCCCAAATCGCGGGCATATTTCTTCCCGTTGTCGGTCAAGTGACCGTTCGGGCCCGTATCGTTCGTGCGTTCGCTGTGCCGGATGATGAACACCACCTTCTCGCTGGCCTTGAGGTTCGCGTAAACCTGCACGAGGTCGGTAAAGCCGTCGGCCTCCTGCGGGGTCGCGGCGCGCCACTGGCCTGCATCGAATATGTAGTAGTTGTCGTGGTTCAC
>JAGCGO010000110.1 GCA_017649565.1 Fibrobacter sp.
ATGCCGCCCATGCCGCCCATGCCGCCCTGGCCGCCGACGTCACCGGTATTGGTGTTGCCGTTGTCGGGGGTCGTTGTCGTCGTGCTGGAGGTCACCGGGCTTGCTTCGCCGTTGTCGCTCATGTTGAAGTAGGTGTAGTCCACGGAACCCGTAGCGCCGCCACCGGCTTCGGTCATGAGCATCACTTCGGTCACGTTACCGAACTTGAGCGTGGCAGATCCACCGCCCTTGGAGCCGCGGAGCTGTTTCTGCTGACCTGTGAAGAGTTCATCCCACTTCTTGAAGTGGGCGGAAATGTCGATGTGGCCGCACTGACGCGGGGTCTCGCGGACGCTGAAGAACTGAACGAATGTGGAGGTGCCCGACTTGGAGGGTTCCTGCTGGCGGAGGTATGCGTGAATGGTGTACTTTGCGCCATCGACGGTGATTTCGCCAAACTTTTCACCGATGTAGTTTTCGCTCGGTTTGCTAAACCAGTCATCCACGACGTAGTATTCCGTTTCGGGGTTCTTGGTCCAGCCGTACACGCCGATGTAGCCGTACTGGGCAGAACCGGTCTTGGTGTACTTGTAGTCGACCGTAAAGTGCTTTGTCGTGTGGCTAATGCCGTTTCCATTGTACTGGTAGCCCACACGGGTCAGGTAGTCGTTGGAACCGCTCCAGTTGGCCTTGAACGTACCGTTGCTGTAGTAGGTCATCGTGGCGTTACCGCCCTGGTACCACTGTTCGAAGCCCCACGGGGTTCCGCTGATGGAGCCCACCTGGTTTCCGCTCACGTTAGAACCGTTTCCGGGATGCCCCATATCCTCGTTGCAGGCATCTACGGCAAACGCATTGTTCACGGCCAAGCCGAAGGCAAGGACCACGCCGAATTTTACCATTTTTGTAAAAGACTTTTCCATTTTTCCTCCTCACATGGAAATAGATATATAGTCTATATGTGAAATTAATCACAGTAATTGGCGTCATTTTTGAGGAGGGGTGTTTTTTGTTGTTGTAAAAAACAACGTATTTCCGTTGAAAAAAACGCAACACCGCGGTTTTGCAAAGAAAAGGGCTTTTTTGAAAAAAACGGCCCCCGTGCGAAACTTACAACGGCTTGTAAAAAAATGACAACAAAAAAGGCGTCCAGCTTTTGCTGGGCGCCGGGAAATTCGGTTTGCTAAGGATTAGTCCTTGCCGGTGAAGATAATCACGAGCACGGAGGCCACGAAGGCGGCGGACACGATCAGGAATTCCCAGGGGTTTTCCATGATAGTGGTCTTGGCAGATCCCATAGTGCTGGATTCCTGCTGCTTCTTTTCGGCAGCTTCGGCAGCGGCCTTTTCTTCTGCGGCCTTCTTGTCGGCTTCGGCCTGAGCGAGAGCTGCGCTATCGACGGCAGGTTCTTCGGCCTTGGCTTCGAGAACTTCGGCTGCAGGAGCTTCTTCGGCAGGAGCGGCAGCTTCTTCAGCAGCCGGAGCGGCAGAATCGGCAGGAGCGGCAGCTTCTTCGGCGGCCGGAGCGGCTTCAGCCGGTGCTGCGGCTTCTTCGGCGGCCGGAGCGGCGGCTTCAGCAGGAGCAGCAGCTTCGGCGGCAGGTGCGGCTTCGGCAGCAGGTGCGGCGGCTTCAGCAGCAGGGGCTGCGGGAGCTTCGGCAGCAGGTGCGGCTTCGGCGGCGGGTGCAGCTGCGGGAGCGGCGGCGGGTGCTGCTGCTTCGGCAGCGAAGACCATTGCGGATGCAACCAAGGTTGCCAACAGAATCTTCTTCATCATGATTAGTCCTCTCTGGGGTTAAAACTTTTTATGCTCAAAAAATAACACTTCTATTGGCGGATGGACCTAAAAAAGTTCAAAAAAGTTAAAAAAATCCTTCTTTTTGTTGTTTCGTCGGCTTTTTTTGCAAAAAAGGACACAATGTCGGGCGGGACCGCTCCATCTAGTCAGGGGAAATTAGACGAGAGGCGAGAGACTAGAGACGAGAGAAAATTTAATTTTATGGGGTAATTCAATTCTTAACCACTAACCACTAACCCCTGATCACTTATTATGTTCAAGTACGAAGCGACCGTGCAGCACGGCAAAGACACCACCGAATACGTAAACCTCGGCAAGGACGGCATTTCCGTCGCCGAATTCGAAGGCAAGAAAATCCTGAAGGTCGCCCCCGAGGCCCTCACCAAGATCGCCCAGGCGGCATTCGAAGAAGTGAGCTTCAGGCTCCGCCCGGCCCACACGCAGAAGGTCGCGAAGATCCTCCAGGATCCGGAAGCGAGCGATAACGACAAGTTCGTGGCTCTCACGCTTTTGAAGAACGCCTGCGTGGCCGCCAAGGGAATCCTTCCGTTCTGCCAGGACACCGGTACCGCCATCTGTATTTGCCATAAGGGCCAGCAGGTCTGGACCGGCTGCGACGACGCCGAAGCAATTTCTGAAGGTATCTACAATGCCTACACGGGCAAGAACCTGCGCTACAGCCAGATTGCCCCGCTCACCATGTACGAAGAAAAGAACACGGCCTGCAACCTCCCGGCACAGATCGACATCCATGCCGAAGAAGGCGCCGACCTCAAGTTCCTGTTCGTCGCGAAGGGCGGTGGTTCTGCCAACAAGACTTACTACTGGCCCATGACCAAGGCGCTCCTCAACCCGAAGTCCCTTGAAAAGTTCATCAGCGACAAGGTGAAGACGCTCGGCACTGCGGCCTGCCCGCCGTACCACTTGGCCATTGTCATCGGCGGTACTTCTGCCGAGATGAACACCCACACCGTGAAGCTTGCGAGCTGCGGCTACCTCGACGATCTCCCGACGACCGGTAGCGAAGGCGGCCGTATGTTCCGCGACGTGGAAATGGAAGAGAAGGTTTTGCACATCTGCCAGAAGACGGGCATCGGCGCCCAGTTCGGCGGCAAGTATTTCGTACACGACGTCCGCGTGATCCGCTGCCCGCGTCACGCTGCGAGCTGCCCGGTCTCCATCGGTGTTAGCTGCTCTGCCGACCGCAACATCAAGGCGAAGATCGACGAGAACGGCCTCTGGCTCGAGAAGATGGAACACAATCCGGAACAGTACCTGCCGAAGGGCGACGCCGTGAACATGGCCCCGGCCGTGGAAATCGACCTCGACCGCCCGATGAAGGAAGTCCTCGCCGACCTTACCAAGTACCCGGTCAAGACCCGCCTGAACTTGAAGGGCACGATGATCGTGGCTCGCGACATGGCCCACGCGAAGATTGCCGAAATCTTCGACAAGCAGGAAAAGGGCGAAGCCCTCACCGATATCGAAAAGACCGTTCTCGAAGTCGTGTCCAACCATCCGATTTACTACGCCGGTCCGGCCAAGACTCCGGAAGGCATGCCCACCGGAAGCTTCGGTCCGACGACGGCTGGCCGTATGGATCCGTACGTGATGCGCTTCCAGAGCAAGGGTGCCTCCATGATCATGGTGGCCAAGGGCAACCGCAGCCAGGACGTGACCGACGCTTGCCACAAGTACGGCGGTTTCTACCTCGGCTCCATCGGCGGTCCGGCCGCTATCCTCGCCGAACAGAACATCCTCAGCAACGACATCGTCGCCTTCCCGGAACTCGGCATGGAAGCTATCCGCAAGATCACGATCAAGGACTTCCCGGCGTTCATCCTCGTGGACGACAAGGGCAACGACTTCTTCAAGGACCTGCTGTAAGCCTGTGCTATGCTCCATGTGTTCCGCCACGAGATTCGCCTGATATTTAGGGAACCCCGGTTCTGGATTCCCTTTATCATCCCGCCGGTCATATTGGCCGCATCGCAGGGAATCGCGGTGTCCCGATATGGCGGACAGATCATGGAGGGCATGGAAGGCTACATGATGCTCCTGCTCGGTTGCCTTATGGCTCCGATGGGAGCTCCCTTGGCGGCAGACAGCTTTGCGGGGGAACGCGAGCGCAACTCGCTGGAACTCCTGCAGCTTTCTCCCATATCTCCTGCACAGCTCTTTTGGGGCAAGCTCCTTGCGGTGCTGCCGTTCCCGGTGGCATTTTCTCTGCTGGTGCAGCTCGCCTACTGGTTTGCCCATCCCGTAGTTTCTACGACGGAGGCTGTCGCTTCCATCTTTGGCGCGCTTTCGGCTGTGCTCATTACGAACGCGTTCTCGCTAATACTTTCGCTTCGCGTTAAGACGGTGCGCTCGGCGGCGCATCTTTCCCTCTTCGTTGTGGTTCCGTTGCTGCTCCTGGTCCAGCTAGGCCATGAGGTCTTTTTGCAGGGATTGCTTGTCCCGGCGGTTGTTTTGGTGCTGTCGGTGGTGTTCTGTACCATTGTCGCGTTCCTGAATTCGCGAAAGTTTGTAAGTTTGTAATTGAAATTCAATATAAAGGAACTCCAAGGGGGGAACTTATGAAAAAGATGCTGATTGCGCTGACACTGTTGGTGCCTGTCCTTGTTTTTACGGCCTGCGGCGATTCTGCTTCGGGTGCTTCCGAAAATAATTCGGCGTCTTCGAAAGGGAGCTTTCCTGCGAATGGCGACCCTGATTTTTATTGTGAGGTGACCAAGGGCGAAGGCTGGGTCCAGATGAAAGTGAATATCCCGAATTATAAGGGAATCGTAGAAAAGGTTGGCTATGATTCTTCGACGGATACGGGAACTCAGTATTACGAGGAATCATACTTCAACCTGACTTCGGTCGAGAAAGCAGAAATGTGCTTGGAATACGACCGTGACATCAAGAACGATAAGGACCGTAAACTTACGGATTATTATTGCGGTAAAGGTGTCTTCTATATGCTCGGTACGGTCAAGAATGCGTCCCGATACATGGAAGAGTTCGAAATTGCCGAAGAAGGATATGAACAGGATTGCAAAAGATATGAACGGGAATGGGAAGAGGGCGAATACGACGAAATCATAGAAAGGCGTATGTAGGCTTTGTTGATTCCATTATGGAGAATGCCCCCGCTTCTGGCGGGGGCATTCGTGTAGGGTAGTTATAAGCCGGGTTCTGTACCTTCAGAAGAAGGCGATGACCATCTCTCTGGGTCAGCCGTTACCGACCGCCTCAAGCGACCTACCCGGATATCCAGCAACTGCGGGCCGCAGCCGGTCCTTGCGGACGGATTCCTGCTTGGTCTTGCACCGGATGAGGTTTACCGTGCCGTCCCTGTCACCAGGAACGCGGTGAGCTCTTACCTCGCCATTTCACCCTTACCGCGCCGGGCCGAAGCCCAAGCGAGGCGGTTTGCTTTCTGTTGCACTTTCTGTCGCGTTTCCGCGCCTGGACGTTATCCAGCATCCTGCCCTGTGGTGCCCGGACTTTCCTCCAGCATTGCTGCCGGCGGCCATCCGCTACCCAGTTCAAATATAGAAAAAAAGGTTTATGTCGGAAACCCCGAATTTATTCGGCGAAAGAGTCGAATTTTGACTTGAGCCATTCGATGCGTGCATCCGTCCATTCGATCATTTGCGAAACTTCGTTGTCGTAGAGTTCCCCTATATTTTCGGACGAACAGGAATTGCATTCGAAAATATCCCACAGGTCATTGTTGATCATGGCGGAAGGCTTGATTTTTTGCGCATTCTCGTCCATTGTGTTCAGTAGATCTGCTTTATGGCTATAGAAATAGTTGAATCGCTCCTTCACTTTTCTTTTGAATTCCGGATCCTTCATGAATTGTTTGAACCAGGTGACGGATGTCATCCACAATTGATCGGTGTTGTTTGCTGCTAGGACCCAGAGGCTGTTTCCGAAGGCGAGGTCATAGTCCCAGAAAGGTCCCATTTTTAGTTTGCCATTCCGTTCGTAAGTCATGTACCAGTTTACACGGTTGGATGAATTTTCAGTTATTTCCGTCACGACAAACCATTCCACCAAGGCGTCGATGTCGATGTATTTCTTGTACCCTTCTTCCTCGTCCAGGAAGTTTTCCGAGAAGAGGGTTTTCTCAATGTCTTCCAATACCGTCTTGATGTAGTTGTAATTGGTATCGTTTTCATTGATGTTGTCGGGTGAGTGGATTTTGACAGGCTTCGGCAGGCTTTCCAGCGTAATATAGACGTCCTTTTCCCTGGGATGGTTGTCCACTTCCAGCAGGAAGTCGTTGCCGTGTAAGTTGAGCCGTTCTTTTGAATCGTTGATCTTCTCGAACAGCTGGTATGTTCCCCTGTGTTTTCCATTCAGGATAAGTTCGACGAATTGGAACCTGGGCGTATAGGGCGCACTGGAAATGCTGGAAAGATACATCGCCGCAGAATTGCGGACCATGGTCTTGTCGAAATGGTTTGCTACCAATATCCAGGACTTTCCCTTTGGGAGAGAAAATAGGCTTGTTTTTTTGTTGAATTTTATAGCATAGGGCTTTTTAGGGGAATCCGTCCAGGTTGAGTTGCCGTGTCCGTTAATCCCGCAGTTCATTGATACCCCGAATTCCTGGTTGTCGGAATCTTCCATGATTCTTATGGAGGCGTCCCTCAGGTTTGTCTTGTCCGTTACTTCTTTCCCGTTTGCGGTTTCTATGGAAATGTAGGGTAGTCCCGTATAAGGATACAGGCGCACTTGATACGTCCTGTTCTTTTTCCCGTAATGTACGGTCAGCGAAATGGCGTTTCCATAGTCGATGGATGTTTTTTTGGACTGTATGCGCGTCCCTTCGGTCAGGGTAACGCTGTCCCCGGTGAACTCAAATGTGGCAATCAACTCGTTGCTTTTCAGAGTTTCTTTAGCAAAACATTCCAGGATGTCGTTGTTGAGTATTTTGCAAGAAAAACCCTTGGCGATTTTTCCGGTGTTAGTTTTTGATTGGAAATCGTAGGATAAAAGGGCCGGTTCGCCCGTTGAATCTTCGTTGCCTTCTGTCAAGTCTGCTTTTATTAAACTAGCTCTTGTTGTATCAATTTTTATTGAATTAGCATTCGTATCAATTGCATTATCTGTCGTTATATTTTTTTCGTCCTGCATATAGGCTGTTTTTGTTGAGTCTTCTGTAAAGACTTTGCCTATTTCGGGATCGTCGTCAATAATGGCGATTTCTTCGCTGGTCGAATAAACGTCTTCGGCAAATTCAATATTGCTGCAAGCAAAAAGTAGGAGCGAGGTGAGAAATACTCCGACGGTTAGAATTGTCTTGAAAGACATACGTGCCCCTACTTTGTAAACAAAAAATAAACTTGGTTGGGTAAATATAGAAAAGGGAGGGCCCATTTACAATACCAAAGTACTTTAGATTGCAACCGATTTTCTATATTTTCCCTAGTTATGCCTTTGTTTTTGCTTGTTTTTTCGCTGGCAGTCCTTGTTTATTCGCAGGATTCGACCAGTTTGTTCGTAAAGGACTCATCTGCGGTCTTCCGTGTGGATTCCATACATTACGATATCGGCGATGCTTTTGACGACTCGAAAAGCCACACGCAGTATGACCGGTGGGCCTACGACATCCTGAACTGGTGGCATATCGAAACGCGCGAGATGACCGTGCGCAAGTTGCTCCTGTTCGACAAGGGCGATTCCGTGAACTTGGATTACCTCCTCGAGTCGGAACGTTTTTTGCGGAGCCAGATTTTCTTGAGCGATGCAAACATCACGATGTCACAGGAAAACGGCAAGAATATCGCGACGGTACACACGAGTGACAATTGGACGCTGACGCCCACCGTTGGCGGTAGTTTCTCGGGTAAGGAGTGGTCTTACGACAACCTGAACTACATTGTCGGTATCCGCGAGAGCAACTTTTTGGGGTTCGGGCAGCAGCTGGGGTTCTATTACGGGCATGACGAGTTCCGAGACAAGTGGCAGGTGGAGTACGGCGACCCGCATTTCCTGATTCGATATAACCGCCTGGATTTTTTGTATAGCTACAATACCGATGGCTACATGGCCTACTGGAAGATGTACCGGCCGTTCCTCAGCAAAAGTGTGAACCAGTGGGCGTACACGCTCGAAGGCTTGAAGAACAAGCGCGTTGCTTATTTTTATGGAAATGGCGAATTGCCGACATCGCAATTTTTGGTTAGAGCCAACTATCCTTACGGGACCGGGAATTTGCTCCCTGTATCGGCTAGGATTACCCGAGATACCATAGGAAAGGTTAAGTCTTTGTCGGAGCTGAACGGTGACGAGTCTATCAAACTCATCAAGGTGGAAGACTATATCGATGACTCGCTGAGTTTCCGCTTGAGCCGGTCGTTCGGCGGTGTCCAGCGCAAGTTCTACGTTGGAGGGACTTACGATTACCAGCGGAAGACTGCGGACTATGGACAATTGATTACCAATTTGTTTGTTTATGGGGATGCTCGCTATGCCATCGATCCCACTACGGCGAAGAACGAGTGGGTTCCGGAACGCAAGGATTCCCGCCTGGGCATGTACCTGAGATATGCCAACTTGCGCTATGAGAAAATCAAGAATTTCCGCAACGTGAAGTGGACCGAGGACATCAACAAGGGCGCTGTGCTAGAGGCCCATGTGTCGAAGAACTACGAACAGCTCGGTTCCGCGGACAACGACATCCGCCTGGACTTTTTGACGAACCTGTATCTGGGGCGCGACTGGAATCACCTGAACCTTGCGACGGTGATGAATTTTTACTTGGATCACGGAAACCGCCGCGACTTTTACGGTGCGTTTGCCGGGGAGTACATATTCCACCCGAACAATACGTTTTCTACGGTGCTGAAAGGACGTGTTGATTTCTATAAGGACGCCCGCTATGGTTACCAGCTTTCGCTGGGTGGAGTAGACGGAGGCTTTGTTGGACTCCCTGTCGGACTCTATGCCGGACAGGCCCGCGTATTCGGCAACTTGGAACAGCGCTACTTTGCGGATTTCGAGCTTGCAACACTCATGCCCGTGTTTGTCGTGTTCGGCAGTGTTGGCGAGACGGCATGGGAACTCGAGGATATCAACCGGAAGGACTTGATTTACGTAGTCGGTTTTGGTGCGCGGTTTGTCCAGACCAAGTCCATCAGCCATCTGGTTAACAAGCTTGACGTGAGTTTTCCGCTGAATGGGGTAGGGAAGGGCGAACCGCACTACTCCATAACGGTGACGAAGGAACTGTAGAAAGGCGAGGCAAAATGACGAACGAAGAGAAAATCGAGCTCAAGAGAAAGTGGAAGAACATCATCCTGCGCATCGAGATTATCATCGGCTTTATCGCCGTGATCTTCGGCATAGGTCTCACCGTGATGGTGTGGAAGGAAGGCTATTTCGTCGGTGCGCTGATGCTCGTGGTGACTGGAATTATCAGCATCTTCTTGGGGCTCAAGGAACTCGTGCTGCCGAGCGACAACATTTTCCACTGGCAGTCGCTGTTCTTCATGATCGTGCGCCGCGCGTTCTTCTTCTTGAACGTCGTGCTCACTGCGCTTGTGTTCGGCACCATGACGCAGCTGCTGGGATAAGGACTAGCCTTTCTTTTTCTGAGCCTTCCCCATGGGGAGCTTGACATCAAAACTTATACCCGCAAAGATTTGGTTGACTAACCCGACACCGCTTTCTCCGGTGAGCTCGTTTGTGTATGCGGGATGGAACTTGATAATCCATTGAATTTTCGGTGCGACATCAAAGACGTCGCCTAACGGGAACCTTTTGAGAATCTGTGCGCCTGCGGCTAGGTATCCGTAGGTGTTTGATTCCTTTTTGTCTTCGGCGATTTCAAAGGTCACATCGGAAAATCCCAAGCCCCCAAGGATGTCGATGCCGAACGTTTCGCCGTTGACAAGGGCATACCCTGCCAGGACGGTGATTCCCACGATACTCGATTCCTCGTCGGAAAAACTGCAATCGATTTGTTCCATGGTGACAAAAGAAAAGAACTGAAGCCGAAGTTGCACAATGGATGCGGAAATCTTGTCTTCATGTGGGTCAAAAATGGAACTGGCGAAGGTCTTTCCGGCGACAAGCCCCAAGCCGAAATGGAAGTTGAGCCTGTCCTTGATTCCTTGCCGCACTGACTCGGTATGGTCTTCGTTGATGTAGTTCTGGGCTGCTGCCGAGTATTTACTTTCCGGGAAGGATTGCAGGAAAACGTCGCGCTTCATGATAAGCCATGAGTAGTCAATGTCGTAGTTGGGATTGTGCTTGAATGGATTGTCGCTGCGAATCCACAAATAGACCCACGATGGAATATAGTCTACAGTCACGTTTGTCACGGCCCCTTGGATAGATGCGTTCTTGGCCACGGAGACGAGGGTGGTATAGCTTACGTTGGAAAGTTCAGACAATAGCTTGAGAATGTCCGCTTCTTCTTTCTTTTTTTTGCTTGCCCCGGAGAAAAAACTGTTGTATTTCGACATGACGTATTCGAAGAAAAGGTTCAGTGCGACCACTTCCTCGTCGCTGAATTTTTTCGGATCGAATTTTGGCTTTTCATGATTCCCGTCAAGGTGGATGAAGCTAGAAGCTTTTTTCCTTATGCCAATCAACCGCTCTTCTGGACATGGCGTGTTTACGATGTCGTTCCCGTGCTCTTCGATGAAATGCAATAGGTTCCTGGGGGTCTCCTCGTCCGGATAGTCCATTTCGTAGTAGGAGGTCATCAGGAATTCGTCAAAATCGCAGGAACCCATCGCACTTGCAGCCGGAATGCAGATGAAGAAGAGGATGAGGATTACGATGGAACTGCGAAAGGTGTTCATACTGTAAGACCTAGTGCACTCCGTCCGCGTTGGCGGACGGTTTCTCGTTGTACCAGGCCTGGATTTTTTCGCGGGCGCTCTCGTCGAAATGGCTTGCGTCCGCGAGGATGTTCTCGGCCATGGTGAGTGTCTTCGATATGAGTTCCTGGTCGGCGATCCAGTCGAACCAACGGAACACCCAGGCCCCGCTCTGCTCGTTGCCTTCGAGGTTGCCGGCGCCGCGCGTCTGCAGGTCGATTTCGGCGATTTCGAATCCGTCTTCGGTGCCCGCGAATTTCGTGAGTCGCTCCATCGAGGCTTCGGCGGCGTCCCCCGGCGGCAACATCAGGAAACACCAGGCCTGCACGCTGCCGCGGCCCACGCGCCCGCGCAGCTGGTGGAGCTGGGCGAGCCCGAATCGGTCGGGCTGGTCGATGACCATGAGGTTTGCCGCGGGCACGTTCACGCCGACTTCGATGACCGTGGTCGCGACGAGAATCTGGATTTCGCCCTTGGCGAACTGCTTGAGGATTTCGTCTCGCCTTGTCTCGTCCATCTGCCCGTGGATTCCCTCGACGCGGAGGGACGCCTGCGTGCGGGCGATGTAGTCGCGCATTTCACGGACGATATCGTCGACGCTGTACGCATTACCTTCCTCGTCGGAGTCGACGCGGCTCACGATCCAGTAGCAGAGATTGCCGCCGGCGGCTTCGTCGCAGATGAACTTCTTCATGTCGTCGCGCTTTTCTGCCGGCACGAGGCGCGTGCGGATGGGCTTGCGCCCGACGGGCTTGTCCTTGATGCTGATGACCTTGAGGTCGCCGTAGAGCGTCATGGCGAGGCTGCGCGGGATGGGGGTCGCGCTCATGACGAGCATGTCGGGGTATTCGCCCTTTGCGAGCAGCGCTTCGCGCTGGCCCACGCCGAATCGGTGCTGCTCGTCGATGATGACCAGTCCCAAATTGCGGAACGCGACATCCTTGCTGAACAAGGCGTGGGTGCCGATGACGGCCTCGCAAAGGCCCATCTGCATTTCCCCCAGGATTACGTTGCGCTCGGCGGCGGGCGTGGCGCCTACCAGGAGCTGCAGGTGCATTCCCGCGGCATCGAAGAACGGCTTGAGCGTCTTGTAGTGCTGCCTAGCCAGGATGTCGGTGGGCACCATCATGGCGCACTGTTCACCTGCACCGCACACGGCAAGCATCGCAAGCATGGCGACCACGGTCTTGCCGCTGCCGACATCGCCCTGCAGCAGGGCGTGAAACTGCTTTTTCCCGTTGAGCCCCGCGACAATTTCGTCCAGTGCCTTGTCCTGCCCGTCGGTGAGCTGGAAGGGGAGGGCGGCGCGCGCTTCCATGACACGGCCCAGGTCGACCTGCCTTTCGTGGCCGCGCACCATCTGGTTCTGGCGCCTGCGGATCATGCGCAGGCAGAACGGCAGGAGCTCGAGCACCTTGAGTTCCCCCTTGGCCTTGCGTATCGCCGCGAAGTCGACGGGGTTGTGGAGCGTCCTCAGGTTGTCGAGGACGGGCGCGAAATGCAGGTAGTCCGTGAGCTCGCGCGGGCAGACTCCGGGGAGCGTAAGCCCCGGGAACTTGAACACGGTGGAATACATCTGCCTGAAGAACTTCTGTTCCATCCGCGATTCGCGGCAGGCTTCGCTGATGGGGTAGACGGGGAGGATGCGCCCGTTGAATTCCTCGCCTTCGTCGAAGGGCTGCATGTCGGGGTGCGTAATCTGCAATCCCCTGTAGTCGCCGACAGTGCCTGTCACGAGCCAGTGCGAGTCCGGCTTGATCTTCTTGCTCCAGAAGTTGCAGGCCTTGAAAAACAGGAGCGATATTTCCCCTGTGCCGTCGGAAAACGATGCGATGAATCTCGATGTCCGTCCGCGTACGATTCCGGCGCGCCTTACGGTACCGATGAGGACGACCTTCTCGCCGACCTGGCAGTCTGCAATCTTGCTGACGCGTGTCTGGTCCAGGTAGGTGCGGGGAATATTGTAGAGCAGGTCACTGACAGTGTATATTCCTGTCTTGTGTAGCGCTTCAAGCCTCTTGGGGCCGAGCCCAGGTAGTTGCGAAAGGTCCATGCCGGCCCTACTGCCTTGCCTTCGGGGCTGCTGCGGAGGTGTCGGTTTTCGGGGCTTCTGCCTTCGGCTGAGCAGCCGGAACATCAGGCTTTGTCTGGGCTGCCGCGGACTCTGCGCGGTCCTTGGCCTTGCTGCGGGCCGTTTGCCCGATGATGTTCATGTTCTTCCACTTGATGAGCTTGATGGGCTTGCCGTCCTTGTCGTAGACCTTGATGCCCTTGGTGTTGATCGCCTTGACGACCTGGTTGAACTTGTCGATGATGGAGTTTATCTTCTCGACAGTCTGCGTTGTCTTCAGGACTTCTGCGGAGAGCGTGCTGTTCTCGATGTCCGTGATGGCCTTGTTCGTCTTTTCGGCGGTTTCCGAGATGGTCCTTATCGTGCTCTGGATGCTGTCGAGCTTCTCGTTGACGGTGTTTGTCGCGAGTTTTATCGTGGAGTCCGCCTTGATGGTCGCCTCGCCGATGCTCTTGCTTGTCTGGTTGAGCTGGTTGAACAGCTGCGTGATCTGGGGTGACATTCTTGCCGCTTCCATGTCGGCGCTGTCCAGGAAGGCCTCGATGGCGCTGAAGGTCTGTTCGAATACTTCGGGTGCGGACTGGTGCGTCGAATCGCCTTCGGTGAGGACGTGGATGACGTCGCGGATGACGGATATCTGCTGGTTGACGTTTTCGATGAATCGGAGCGCCTCGGCGATGCCCGGTTCGAAGTGCCCGGTGAACACGTGGTCCTCCGGCATGATCTTTCCGGTCTTCGACGGGGTGATTTCCAGGCGGCGCTGTCCCATGAGGGCGAAATTCACGTTGTTGAACTCGGTCCCTTCGCGCAGGACTACGGGGGTGTCGAACTTGACCGTGATGCGTGCCCTGTCCCCGAGCCAGGTGACGGTCCCGATGGTGCCGACCCTGAATCCCCGGATGACGACGGGGTCTTCGGGCTGTAAGGTGCCGAGCTCGTTGAAGTCGACGGTGGCTACGTGGCTTACTCCTTGCTGTGCCATGTACATGCTGTATCCGATGTGTGCGAAGAGGGTGATGATCGCAAGCATCGATATGTAGCCGAGGGCCCTGTTGGAAATCTTCATGTTTTTGAATATAGTAACTATCGAGCGGTTCTGTTTACTTGCCGCTAGTCGCTGACCTCCTTTTTTTATGAAATTTTCTCTCGTCTCTCGTCTCTCGTCTCTCGTCTATTCTATATTTTACACGTCAAAAATTTTTTTCTAAAGGACACTGAAAAATGGCTAAGAAAGAATCCAAGAAGAAGGTGGTCCTCGCCTATAGCGGCGGACTCGATACTTCCATCATCATCCCCTGGCTCAAGGAAAACTACGATTGCGAAGTGATCGCTTTCGCCGCCGACCTCGGACAGAACGACTTCCCGGACGCCAAGGCCCTCGAAGACAAGGCTCTCAAGACTGGCGCTTCCAAGTGCTACGTCCTCGACCTCAAGAAGGAATTCCTCGAGGACTACGTTTGGCCCACCGTCCGCGCTGGCGCCAAGTACGAAAGCACCTACCTCCTGGGTACCTCTTTCGCCCGTCCGCTCATCGCCAAGTACCAGGTGAAGATTGCCGAAAAGGAAGGCGCTTACGCCGTTGCTCATGGTGCTACCGGTAAGGGTAACGACCAGGTCCGTTTCGAACTGACCTACGCCGCCCTCAATCCGAAGCTCGAAATCATCGCTCCGTGGAAGGATCCGAAGTGGACGTTCCACAGCCGCGAAGACGCTATCGACTACGCCGCTGCCCACAAGATTCCGCTGAACGGCATCAGCAAGAAGAAGATTTACTCCGAAGACGGTAACCTGTGGCACCTCTCTCACGAAGGTGGCGTCCTGGAATTCCCGGAACAGGAACACAAGTACGAATTCCTCAAGCACACC
>JAGCGO010000111.1 GCA_017649565.1 Fibrobacter sp.
CATTGTAACGGTCCATGGTGATCTGCATACGGCCACCGCCGCTAGCAATGCAGACGTCGAATTCCGGAGAGCGGAGTTCGTCGAGGAACTTTTCGAACGGGCCCACATAATCGAGGGCGGAAGTTTCCGGAACGTCACGACCGTCGAGGAGGATGTGGACGCGGACCTTCTTGAGGCCTTCCTTCTTGGCCTGGGCGACCATGGCCTTGAGGTGAGAAATGTTGGAGTGGACGTTGCCGTCGCTGAAGAGGCCGATGAAGTGGAGGACGGTGTTCTTTTCGCGGGCGTTGCCGGCGATTTCCTTCCAGGCGTCGCGGCCGAAGATATCGCCGCTTTCGATGGCGTCCTGCACGAGGGCAGCACCCTGGTTGTACACCTGGCCAGCACCGATAGCGTTGTGGCCGACTTCGGAGTTACCCATGTCTTCGTTGGTCGGCATACCCACAGCGCGGCCGTGGGCCTTCAGGAGCACGTTCGGGTACATCTTGAAGAGGTTGTCAAGTGTCGGGGTGCGGGCGGCCTTGATGGCGTTGCCTTCGACCTTGTCAGTGATGCCGAAACCGTCCATCACGATGGTGACGACGGGTCCCTTGATACCGGGGAAGTTGGAAAGTTTCTTGAGCATGATTTACTCCGTATTGTGCGGGCGGAATGCCGCCCCTTGTTAAATTACGGGCGTAAATTTAGAAAATAAAAAAAGGCCCTCGTGAACGAGGGCCTTCGAAATAGCTCTATTTACTTCTTAAACATAAGGAGCGTTAAAGTGTAGTTGCCGTTTGCGTCAGGATATTCGGGCTTGTCCTGCAGCGTGAAGGCGTAGAAACCGTCACCCGTTTGTTCATTGTAGTTGCTTGCAATTGCAACATAGAACTTATAGGATTCCAGTTTAACCATTGTAGTGAGGTTGGCCTTCCTGAAGCGGAAGTCGCTCATGTGTGCTGGCGGGTTCGGCAGAAGGTTGATGGTCCAGTCGTCATCGTAGTTCTTGTCTCTGTCGTTGCTGTACGCAGTCAGCGATACACCATTTTGGGTATGCATTGTGATTGCACCTGTCAGTTCATCGGCAGTGAAGATGATGTCGGCGGTGGAGGATGCGACGGCAGTCCCTGTTGCCAAGGATAAACCGGTTCCATCCTTTGTACCTACGGTTGCGACAACCGACGAGAGTTCCACCGAGGCCGCAGCGATTTGCTCGGGGGTCTGTACCGGGGTTTCTGGAATTTCTTCACAGAAGGTTGCGTCGCGAACGAAATCCAAGGAGTCCCTAGAGACATACTTGTTGGGGTCTGCAGCATCGTACGTAGCCATATAAGTGGCGTAAAGACGGAATGTTCCGCAATCGCTCTTGTTGTTGTCGACGATGCTGGCCGAACGTTCTCCCCAGTTGACATTGGGTACGGCACCCGGGAGCGGAGAGTAGGAAACCTGGAGAGGTGTTCCTGTGATAGCACCGGTTTCGGTAACCTTCGCCAAGGACAGCTCCGCATTCGTAAAGGCGATTTCAGTTCCGGTCGGGATAGTCGTGGTATCCAACAGGTCAATGGTTGCACCGCCTGTAATCATCATGATAGTTCCGTCGCCGTTAACGGCAACGTTCAGCGGAGTCGGTACAATGGGAGAGAGTTCCGTGACAGCAGGCAGTTGAGGCGTCTCGATGACTGTCTCCGGGCCTGTACTCGTGCCGCTTCCCGATTCATCATCACCACATGCGGTGAGACCGGCTAAAACAGCAGAACTCATTGCAATCGTCATTAGATAATGAGAAAATGGATATTTCATAAATCACCTCTTTCTGTCTTTTTTCTTCTGTGCATAAAAATAAACAAAAAAATGAAAAAACATTCAATATAAGGAATTTGAATCAAAAAAATGTGACCAAATCGGCTTTTGCTGTGTTAAAAAAGACTTACAAATGCAAAAAAACTCCCAAAGCGGCTTTGCGCTTTCGGAGTTTTTTACAAATTCAAGATTTTTTAGAGGAAATTATTTCTTGTAGAAGATGATATTCAGCGGTCTGACGCCGTTTCCGTCCGGGACTTCCTTCGACTCAAGCGTGACGGCAAAGAAATCGTCTCCAGTATCGGCATTGAAGGCCGGGCCAATAACGACCCAGAAGTAGTCAATATCGAAGCTGCTGACGGATTCTGCAAGCTTGGTTTCAGAGAACCTGAAGTTACCTATGTGTGCAGGACTTTCTGGCAGGTACTTGGAGCTATAGTCGTCGTCAAAGTTCTTGTCTTTGTCATTGTTGTATTTGGCAACCCTGTAGCCATTGACTCCAAAGAGAGTCAGTTTGCCGGCTTCATCTACTTCGACTCGAATCTGAGCCTGGGCCATGGGAACTTCGGCATTATCAATGAACGAGAAACCATAGATTGTCGAGGTGGACATCTTGCCTTTGTACTGGCTGAGTTCGGCCTCCGAAATGATGACATCTGCTGCAGAGGAGGAAACGGGTTCCGGTTCCGGCATGCAAGCTTCTTCGCTGCGGGTGAATGTCACGGAGTCGACGGAGATGAACTTTTCAGGAACTGCGGGGTCGTTTGTCGCGGTGAGCACGACGAACAGCTTGAATGTTCCGCACTGGGTCTTTTCCAAGTCAACCATGCTTACGCCCATTTCGCCGAGGTTGATAGCGTCCTTCGGGAATACAGGTGCCGTGTATGTGAGCTGGATCGGGGTCTGTTCATTCTGGCCCATTGCGTTCACGTGAGCGAGAGTCAGCGTGATGCCCGTGAAGAACGGATCGTTCTCGCTGTCTGCGTTCGCGGTCGTGTCCCAGCCATCCAAGATGGCGCTTCCGTTGAAGTTGAAAACGGATTCGTCGCCGTTAACATTGAATGTGGGCGGCTGGAAACGAATCGGAGAAACTTCCGTTACTTCAATGGAAGACATGATCGGCGGTGCGGACGAAGAAGATACTTCATGATCCCTTTCCGGTGCCGACGGATCGTTACTACTACTATTACATGCATACATTACGGCAGTGAATGCCGAAAAAAGAGCAAGAAGCGATGCGCTTTTTAAAAAATCGTGTTTCATTTTGTTTCCTCTCTATATATATAATCCAAGAAAATAAACAAAAAATAGAGAAATGTATCTATTTTCGCTTGTAAAATTCAGTATATGAATGCCCTTTTTTGTCGAAAAAGCGTGATTTGGTACTGTGTTAATGTAAATTTTTTGTTGCGCTCGGGGTTTTTGGGGCAAATGGCCCTACTTAATCGTTCTTATCAGGTCTCTAATTCGTGCAGCTTCCTCGAAATCGAGGCGAGCGGCGGCTTCTTTCATCTGACGTTCCAGGTCTTCGATTTTTGAAGATGCGGATGCCCGCTGGAGTAGTTCGGCGTTTTCGGCGCGCTTCGAAGTGATCGGGGAGCGTTTCGCCGCCGCCTTCTTCTTCGTCTTGCTCGATGGCTGCAGCGGTTCCATCGGGCGGATGCCGTTGCCGTCGTCTTCCCAGTCCTCGTCGACGGTGTCGTCGCCGATGTCGCCCAGCGGATCGTTAATCCTCAAGTCGTCTTCTAGCTTGCGGGTCACGGACTTCGGCGTGATGCCGTGTTCCTTGTTGAATTCTTCCTGTACGCTGCGGCGGCGTGCGGTTTCGGTGACGGCCTTTTCCAAGCTGTCGGTCATGTTGTCGGCGAACAGGAGCACGGTGCCGTTCACGTTGCGGCTCGCGCGTCCCATCGTCTGGATCAGGCTGCGGTAGTTGCGGAGGAACCCTTCCTTGTCGGCGTCGAGAATCGCGACCATGCTCACTTCGGGCAGGTCGAGGCCTTCGCGCAGCAGGTTGATGCCCACCAATACGTCGAATTCGCCGGTACGTAAGCCCCGGATGAGCTCGTGGCGTTCGAGCGTCTTGATGTCGCTGTGCAGGTAGCGTGCGCGGATGCCTGCTTCCACGAAGAAGTCGGTGAGGTCCTGCGCCATCTTCTTGGTGAGCGTGGTGACCAGCACGCGGTCGCCGTTCTTGACGACTTCCTCGATGCGGTAGAGCAACACGTCCATCTGTCCCTTGATGGGGAACATCTCGATTTTCGGGTCCAGAAGTCCGGTCGGCCTGTTAATCTGTTCGGTGACTACGCCGCCCGTCTTTTTCAGTTCGTAATCGCCGGGAGTGGCGGAAACGAAAAGCACCTGTTTGGGGTACATGAACTCGAATTCGGCGAAATTCATCGGGCGGTTGTCGAGCGCGCAGGGGAGGCGGAACCCGTACTGCACAAGAGTCGTTTTGCGGGATTTGTCGCCTTCGGCCATGCCGCCCACCTGCGGGATGCTCACGTGCGATTCGTCGACCATCAAGAGCCAGTCGTCGCCGAAGTAGTCGATGAGCGTGAACGGGCGCGTACCCGGTGCGCGGTTCTCGATAATGCGGGAGTAGTTCTCGATGCCGCTGCATTGCCCCGTTTCGCGGATCATTTCCATATCGTAGCGGGTGCGGCTGCTGAGGCGGGCCGATTCCAGCACCTTGCCTTCCTTGTCGAGTTCGGCGAGGCGCTCGGTCAGTTCCACCTGCATGCGCTGCAAGATGCCGGCGCGGCCTTCTTCCTTGGTCACGAAGTGCTTCGCGGGGGCGACCGTCATCTCGTTCAGTTCCTGCGTGACATCGCCGGTGACGATGTTGAAACGGCAGAGCCTGTCGACTTCGTCGCCGAAAAGTTCAATGCGCAAACCTTCTTCGTCGTAGCTCGGGTGAATCTCGATCACGTCGCCGTGCACGCGGAAAGAACCGCGTTCCAAACTGAAGTCGTTTCTCGTGTATTGAATTCGCACCAAGTCGTGCAGAATCTTGTCGCGGTCGTAGATTTCGCCCTTCTGGATGCGTACCATCAGGTCGAAGTATTCGCTCGGACTGCCCAAGCCGTAGATGCAGCTTACGGAGGCCACGATGATGACGTCCCTGCGGGTCAGCAAGTTTGCGGTCGCACGCAGACGGAGCTTGTCGATTTCGTCGTTGATGCTCGCGTCTTTCTCAATGAACGTGTCCGTGTGCGGGATGTACGCTTCGGGCTGGAAGTAGTCGTAATAGCTCACGAAGTATTCCACCGCATTGTGCGGGAAGAACGCTTTGAATTCCTGGTAGAGCTGTGCCGCGAGCGTCTTGTTGTGCGTCAAAATCAGCGTGGGCTTGCCCACATTCTTGATGACGTTTGCCATCGTGAATGTCTTGCCCGAACCGGTCACGCCGAGGAGCGTCTGGAACTGCTCCCCGTTCTTGAAACCTTCGGTGAGTTCCTCGATCGCTTTCGGCTGGTCGCCCGCCGCCTCGTAGGGACTCACGAGTTCGAAGTTCGCGCGCGTGTTGGACTGGAACTGCTTCAGCTTTCCGGGCAGGCTCTGCTCGGGCGGTAGCGGTTTCGCTATCGGTTTCGCATACGGGTCCGGAGTGATTGTCTTGCGTGCGCGGGCCATGGTTCAGTAGACGGTGGGTGATTTGTTGTTTGCGCTTGGAAATATAGTTTTCTGCGGTTGACAGAGGCGTGTCTTTTCTATTATTTGATCATTCAATGGAGGCCGAATATGGAAGGTAAATCTTTTCCCTGTGCAAATTGCAAGTTGCGTGCCAGGTACGATGCAAATCCGAGATCGATTATCGGACGGTTGTGGCGTTTCCATATCAGGTTCTGCCCGGGATGGAAGGCTTATTTCAGGAGCCTCCCGCCCGAAAAACAGCAGGATTACGTTGAGCGTTACGGCTTGAAGTAAGAACTGCCGGGTTTTTATATTGGTCCATAGAGGCGTATTATGTCTTGCTTTGGTAAATATTCTTTTGGTGCGTTTGTTGCTCTGCTTTCCGTGTTCGGCTTGGGTTTGGCTGGTTGCGGTGACAGCGATAGTGATCCGATGGTGACCCCGCGTTCCGAAATTTCGTCGTCGGGAATGAGCGAAGAGAATCTCTCCTCCGATGCAAAGGATGCGGCAAGCTCGTCATCAAAAGAAAGTGCTTCCGATTCAAAAGAAAGTGCTTCCGATTCCTCGTCCGGAGATGAGTCCGGCAAACAGTCTTCCAGTTCTTCGAAAACGGAATCTTCTTCCAGTTCTTCCGAACCGGCTCCTGCCAGCAGCGACAACAGGGCCATTTTCGGTGACGACTACTTTACGAAGGAGGGTGTCGATTTCGTGAAGATCGGGAACCAGTCGTGGATGGAAAAGAATGTCAAGATTACGTCGGGTATCGACAGGGGCTTCTTGTGGTGCTACAACGACGAAGATAAAATGTGCGACAAGTATGGCACAATGACTCACTGGAAGGCGTTCACGGATACCTGGAGCTGGTTCAACGGCTACGACGGACCTCTGCTCTTAAGCAATCCGGTAAAAGGCGCTTGCCCGAACGGGACCCACCTGCCTACAAAGGCGGAACTCGAGGAACTCATCGCCTACTTGGAGGGGCATTCCGACGAGATAGTGAAGATTACGAACCAACTCGGCGGTGTCTACGGTGACGGTTTCCCGGATGACGAGGAATATTTCGATGACGACGAAGACTTCGTTCCCATTTTGGAATTCCATGGCGCAGAGAAAAGCCTTGTTCTCATGGGTGGGGAACTTTCGGAGACGCCTGACCCGAAATCGAAAACGCTGGGCGTGTGGAACCTGCATTATGGCGAGAACACGGGGTTGACGCTTATAAAGATGGATGTTGGCTTGCCGGCTTATGCTCGCTGCCTTATGGACGATACAACAGAAACGGTGAGCGGTCCGGACACGTTGACGGTTGCGCCGGGGTGCGACGAAGCCCACCGGGAAAACTGGGACTACCTGAATCCGGATGTCGAATACGGGTGCATCAAGGACGAACGCGACGGGAGATTCTATAAGACGGTAGTTGTCGACGGTAAGATCTGGTTTGCCGAAAACCTGCGCTTTGTCTCCACCGAGAGTAGCTGGTGCTATACGGAACAAGCTGACGGCGAGTGCGACATTTACGGCCGCTATTACAGTGGCAGCGCCGTCAGGAATCTTTCCGGAATTTGTCCGGAGGGTTTCCACGTGGCCAGCGAGATTGAAATGGAATACCTGTCGAAGGATAACCAGCTGGAACTGCTTTCTGCAGACGGTTGGGACCAGAGCAACAATACCGTCTTGAGCGGGAACAGCACGGGATTTACGATTCTTCCCGGTGGTTGTCGCGGAGGGGATGAGCCCGGACGTGGTTGGACCCTTGGTGAATTCAGCGGAATTGGGGGAATCGCCTATTTCTGGACAAGGAGCCAGAATGGGATATCCGAGCATTACTATGCGGCCATCACGAACACTCTTTCGAGCAAGTTCAGTACGTCGCACAAATTCAACGATTTCGCCATGCCTGTCCGCTGCGTCAAGAATTGATTTTAGGGGGCCCGCAGTATTTGACGTTATTTCGCAATTTGGCTATATTTGCGCTACTCCTAACAAGGTCGGGCTCGAGTAGCTCAGTTGGATAGAGCAATTGCCTTCTAAGCAATGGGTCGTGGGTTCGACTCCCGCCTCGAGTATAAAAAAAGACTCCCTTTTGCGGGGAGTCTTTTTTTTGCCTAGAAAAATTACTTCTTGAACATCTTGTTCAGCGTGGCTCGCAGGTGGTTCATGTTGGCCTCGTTGAGCGTCTCGTAGCGGTAGAACGTCCCGTCTTTTTGAACAAGATAGACAACCGGGATGTAACCTGTGCCATAAGCGGGGCCGAACTTGCCTTCGGAGTCCTGGAAGACCGGGATGACTGCATGGAACTGATCGATGAACAGGCGAATGTCGTTTTTCTTGATGCCGCCACCGAGGCCGATGGCGATGCCGGTGAGACCGTCGCTTTCATATTCCTTCATCAGGTTCTGGATGATGGGGAAGTGGTGCTGGCAGTGCGGGCACTTGGGGCTGAAGTAGTAGATGAGGAGGGGACGGTTGCTGAAATGGCTAAAGAGGATGCCGGGATCGCTGATGCCCGTGAGTGGCTTCGAGAAGTCCATCTTCATGGGCTGGTTGGAGGATGAATCTTGCATCAACTTGATGTCCGCCATCTGGGGCTCGGGCGCAAGCTGTGCAAAAGACATTCCCACGATGGCAAAAACACAAAACAATAAAAATGCGACGCGCATTGAGTACTCCTGAACTGCTTATTGAACCATTGTTACTGATTCTTTGCAAAAACGTAAGATACGAAATTATGGGGGCGAAAAAGTTGGAAATTTGAAAAAAAGGAGCAAAAAAACGGCTTGAAGAGCTACATTTGTCATAGAAGTGAAGAAAATTGCACTCATATTATTCTTTTTGACGGTTTCCGCGCTTGCCGAGGAGCGAGTTTATGCGGACGAGGTGAACATCCCCCTTCCAAGGCAGGGGGCCTATGCCGGTCGTGGACTTTCGGCCGGACTTGCGGGGGGCGTTTTCCAGTCGACGAAGAATTGCGACTGCCTCGGGGTATGGCAGGCCCAGGGTGATTTTCTGTATTATCCCTGGTTGAGCGGGGGCATCGATGTGCGCTTTTTCGGGGGAGACCTGGATAACGACGTGATGGTGATGTACCAGCGTTACCGCATCTCCGCCAAGGCGTTTTTCCTGACGAAAATAATGGCTTTGTACCTGTCTCCGGTGCTAGGACTCGAGAATACCAACATTTCCGAGTTCCGGCAGGAACTTCATGGGAAGGGCTACGAACGGGAACCCTCCAAGTGGAATTCCAAGAACCCGAAGGACAGCGTTGTCGATTCTGTCGAGGTGAACCGCAAATCGTGCGAGAAGATGTTCTCCTTGGACGGATTCTCCGTTGGCGTGGAATTTGGTGGAGGCGTTTCCCTAGGACGTTATTTTGGCTTGACCGCGAGTGCCCTTTACGAGTACAATTTTGTCGAGGCGGTCCAGCTGACCTTGACCCCTGGTTTGGCCTTTGACATGCGCCGCGTATGGGCCTGGCCCCGCGAAAAACTGCGTTCTATGTGGCTTTCGTTCGAGGTCGGCTTCCAGAGATACTTCAATAGGGGTGTCGGATCCTGGGCAAAATCGGCCGTTTTCGGCATCCAGTTGGGCATGTAGGCTGCTCCAGGTTTGACAAAGCCCCCTTATTTTCTATATTTGCCGCACCGGATTTATTCCGGAACCCTCCCGGGGCCAATGTCGGTTCCCGGGCGATAGACCAAAGGGACTCATTATGAGACAATACGAAACGATGGTTATCATCGACGCTATGATCTCTGACGACGCCATCAACGCTGAAGTCGAGAACATCGGTGCCATGATCACCAACGGTGGCGGTGAAATTCTC
>JAGCGO010000112.1 GCA_017649565.1 Fibrobacter sp.
CAACGGCGTGGACCCGATGGATATCGAAGAGAAGTACGGTACCGACGCTCTGCGCTTTGTGATGGCAAGCCTTTGCACCGACAACCAGGACGTGCGCCTGCCGGTGAAGAAGGAAAAGCAGCCGGATGGCCGCGAAATCAATACCAGCGAAAAGTTCGAAATCGGCCGTAACTTCAGCAACAAGCTGTGGAACGCCTGCCGCTTCCTTTACCCGCAGCTCGAACAGGCCGGCGCTCTCGCCGCCGAGCTCCCGATGGACAAGAGCTTGTTCGCGCTCGAAGACAAGTGGATTCTGAGCCGCCTGCAGACGACCATCAAGGACGCCACCCGCATGCTCGAAGAATACCACTTCGCAGAACTCGCCGGCTTCCTGTACCGATTTGTCTGGGATGATGTATGCTCCAACTATCTGGAAATTAAAAAAGCAGTCATCAATTCCGAACAACTTACAAATGAGAAAAAGAACGCAATGGCCATCCTAAGCCATGTGCTTAAGAACGTCATTGACCTGCTGCACCCGGTGATGCCCTTCATTACCGAAGAGCTGAACGGCATTCTGTTCCAGGGTTCCGAACTGGTGATCAGCCGCGCCTGGCCCAAGGCCGACGAATCTCTCATTGACGCGAAGATCGAAGCCGCATTCGACCAGGCATTCGCCGTGGTGGAAAGCGTGCGTGGCGTGCGTGGCCGCTACAACGTGAGCCCCGCAACCAAGCTCAAAGCCGTCGTGAGTGTCGACGATGATGCAACGGAAGCCAGCGTGAAGGACTGCATGGCTATCATCACCGAACTTTCCGGTCTTGAAAACCTCACGGTCGCCGTGAAGGCTGCCAAGCCGAAGTTCAGCGCATCCGCCGTGGTGCCCGGTGGCGAACTCTACATCCCGCTCGAAGGAATCCTCGACCCGGCTGCAGAAATTGCCCGCCTCGAGAAGGAAATCGAGAAGGCCAAGGCTTTCGCCGCTTCTATCGAACGCAAGTTGTCCAACGAGAAGTTTGTCAACGGCGCTCCGGAAGCAGTTGTCAATGCTGAAAGGACCAAGCTCGCTACGCAGATGGATATCATCGCGAAGAACGAGGCTGCGCTCAAGGAACTGAAGTAAAAGGAGATGCCCGGTCAAGCCGGGCATGACATTACAGAGTGTCAGGCATGACACTCCGCGCTATTAGAAACAGGTGCTCCAAGCGGGCACCTGTTTTTCTCTTGGATTAAACTCCCATTTTTCTTATATTTGGTGCACTTATGAAAGGATGCTACAAACGCACCTATTCTTCACATAGCGGGCAGGTGGGAATTATTGTCACGGCCATTTTGTCGTTGGCACTGTTCAGCCTCACGGGTTGCCTTACAGACCCGGAACCCGAACCGCAGCCCACCATATCTGCACATTCTTCTTCAGAAATATTCAGCAGTTCCGAGATAATCAGTTCATCGTCAAGTTCGCTAACGCCGATACCGGAATCTTCGTCATCGGCTCCCGACCTGTATTTCTCGGTTCTCTCTTCGTCGTCGGAGTTGCCGCCGAGCATACCGGAATCTCCGTCAAAACCGGAAGCCTATTCAAAGACTATCATAGACGGCATTTCCATCCTTGTCGACACTACGTTCTTCATAGAAAAATTCCATACCCCGTCCGTCAAGATTGTCTTCAAGGACGACGAAACGGGCGCACTCAACTACATCGAGATGGACAGGAATCTGTTCCGGCACGAAATCATCCCGACACCCGAAGAACCCAACCATCCTCAGTTTTCACCCGACGGGAGCAAGATTGCCTTTTCCTCGCAATACGAAGGGTCTCCCCAACCCTCATCGGCACTTTACGTTATCGACCTTGCTTCCGCGGAGCATTTTATCTACAAGCTAGACATAGCGAGCGCAGCCATTCCGCGCTGGCGCATTTTGGACAATGGGGACACGGCAATTCTATTCAACGACTATACCGGATCCAACAAGTCTTTCCAATGGAATAACTCGGGGACATACGTTGTCACTTATTCCAACAATACCTTCGGTACACCACAGAAAATATTCAACCGGAGTTACAACGGGGGCGTTTCCTACGACAACACCCTGGCAGTCACCGGATCTTCCAAGTTGCTGTTCCATTACGCGACCGACAACGACACTACAAACATCGACATGTACAACGAGGAACAGGTCTGCAATGTCTCGATATCACGAGACTCCAGCAAGATTGTCTCCTTCCTGGAAACCCGCGGCTCCATGGGAATGCAATTCACGCAGAACAGGCGCTACAACTGGCACCAGTACATATTCTACATGGATGCAATGGGAAGTTTCTTGAAAGCGATCAAGGCAGATGACGGCTACGTGTTCAATGGAACGGAATGGCTTTTCTTGCCGGGTTATCAAGTCAGTACGGTCACCTCAAGCAACGACCTGACCGAATCCATCGTCTTGATTGACTACGAAATGGGCCGCTACTATACCATAGTCTACGCCCCTGGAAAACAAATAGACTATCCCGACATTTGGGCGGGCGGACGTTAAACAATGTTCCCCATAGCCTTCTATTGCCTGCTACTCCTTGTGTTCGGCTTAGCCGGGTGTACAGCAGATTCCCCGATAGCGGGCACACTTAAACCCGGTCCCATCACGGCCCATGTCGACGGGAAGTTTTTCATGGAAAAGTTCGGGACATCGCACGTCAAAATCGCATTCAACGACGAAGACCGAAACGAGCTCAACTACATCGAGTTCGACGGCAAAGAGTTCCGGCACGAAATCATCCCGACGCCGGCGGTTCCCAACCATCCGCAGTTCTCGCCCGACGGAAGCAAGATCGCCTTTTCCACAGGACACGAAGGGCTCACGCAGATTACGGAGATGTATGTTGTAGACATCTCGCAGGAAGACCGCCCCGTCTACAAGCTGGACGCAGAAAACGCCGCCATCCCCCGTTGGCGCGTCCTGGACAATGGGGACACAGCCATTGTATTCATCGACTTCAGCGGCCCGAACCAGGATACTATCTGGGACTTGTCCTCGACATTCGAGGTTGTCTTTTCAAACAATACATTCGGTACGCCATACAAGCTGTTCTTCAGGAGTTACAACGGCGGGGTCACTTACGACAATACGCTAGCGGTTACCGGCTTTACGAACTTGCTGTACCATTACGCCTGGGAAGACATCGAAGTAAACCGGGAAATGTACAACGGAGAACAAGTCTGCAACGTCTCGGTCGCACGGGACACGAGCAAGCTAGTCTCCTTCCTGGAAACCCGCGGTTCCATCGGCAGGGCATTCACAAAAGACAGCACCTACCATTGGCACCAGTACATCTTCTACATGGATTTTGCGGGAACCCTGCAAAAAGCCATCAAGGCAGAGGGAGAAAGCGTATTCAACGGAACGGAATGGATCTATTTCCCCGGCTATCAGGTCAGCGCGTTAACCACGGCCGACGAGGTTACCGAAGAAATTGTCCTTGTCGACTACGAACGGGAAACCTACTATCCGATTCTTAAGGCACGCGGGCGGCAAGTCGCCTATCCCGATCTCTGGGTAGACCCCACGCCGGCCAAGCCCTAGATTTGGCAATCCTTTATTGCGCTGATTGAGCCGGAAGAATAGGCTTTCTTGAGACATTCCGCTACGGAATCCGCCAGGTCAAGAACCTCCTGGGGAATTTCGATTTGTGAACTGTCTTCGTCGGAACTGTCCGCCACAGCGGGCGTATTCGCCTTGATGATAGAATCGGCGACAGCCTGGGCAATGGAATCCGCAACTGCCTGGGCAATGGAGTCCGCAACTGCCTGCGCGATGGAATCCTCACGGGCACGTTCTTCCTCCCTGCGTTTCACGATATCCTTATAGACTTTATCGGAAACACGGTTCATCTCGGCTCCATTCCTGCTTACGACTTTTACGAGACCGTCGTGGATGCCGAAGTAGAATGCGAAAAGCTTGCAGTCATTATAGAAAGTAGTGGAATTTTTGAATTGCACGACATCGTAAAATGTGGAGTCACCCACCTTGAGTGAATCCATAAAACTCAGTGAGTAACCATCCTTTTCCACCGGGAAAACGGGATGTTCAAAGACGATTTTGAATGTGGTATCCTCACGAGAAGGACTTACTTTCGGATGACAAGCGACCATGATGGAACCGCCATCAGAATTAGGAATCACATCAAAGTATATCGTAATAGATGCCGACCTTGCGCCGGCGTAATAGTGCAACCCGGAGTATTGACCATCATTGAAATATGCTTTGTGGTCTAGTTCCTCGATATAATTGGCAGAGTCAGCCAGGTATATAACAGAATCCTCACAAAAATCCTTTTGGGCATCCAGTATGACAGCCATGTCGCGAGTAACGAGATCAGGAGAGCTATCGCTATCATTGCTACATGCAAAAAGGAATACCCCTACTACAAGAAGAAATAATTTTTTCATTCATCATCCTCCTTCTCGTTGATGGCAATATAGCTGAAATCCGCAAACTCAATTTTCAGAATGCCTTTCTTTGTCTGATAATACAGCTTGGCGCCCGTCTCAATGTCTTTGTTTGAGTTCAGCATCTTTCCATACGCAACGACAACATCCGTGTACGTGACTCCGTTGATTTCCATCTTGTCGAAATACGTCGAGTCCGGGCCATAATACACAGTATCCTTGCCGTCAATCTGCTCCACAATCGGCACTTTTTTGTTTTTGTAATATTCGGGATCCCGAGCTATGAATTTGTGCTGTCCAAAACTAATCGTCACGGCAACAGCCCATGGATCTGAAGCTGAGATATACATGGGCGATCCAGAAGTGAGGGACATATAATACATAGGATAAGCCGATTCCAGCACGGTGTACAAGGTCTTATAGCAGAGATCGTCAAAGAACTTATCCCTTTTGGTAACCGTAAGAGAAAAATTGTAGCCGTCCGAATGCATGAAGGGGATGCTCTTGCCTACTTCGTATCCACCGAAATCCACATGGAAGCCCTCGAATTTCAGATTGTCGGCACATCTTTCACTATAGGTGTCGGGAGGCGTGGACAAGATATCTTCCGAACATGCCGAAAGCAGTGCGATCGAAGCGCACACCAAACCAAATATTCTAAAATACAACCTTTTCATAACCCCAATGTACATTTTTTTCGTTAAAATGGGGAAAAAAATGCACCATTTCCGTGACGTTAGTTTATCCATTTGTGCAGTTGTTTGCTATATTTGGGCCCATGGATTTTGGACCTTACGGAAATTCGTGGTGGAGCAAGAAATGGCTTGAGACGCTGCTCGAAGGGGCTAGCGATCAGGCCATACAGCAGGGCGTCCGCTATGCCACGCGCGGTCAGGTGTCGAGCGTCGACATCGTGGACAACCGCGTGATTTCCGTGGTCAAGGGGCCTAACGGCGGCCTCCACAACAACTACATCGTCTTCCCGAAATTCCCCGCGGAACAGGCAAGCCTCTTCCGCAGCATCCTGAGGCAACACCCGGCGGAGATGCTCGCCCTCGGCAACAAGGCGATGAGCCCGTCGCTGGAACTCCTTTTGGTCAAAAGCGGCGTGCAGTTGTTCGACAAGCCCGAAAAGGTCAAGATGGGCTGCGACTGCCGGGACGCCCAGCCCTGCAAGTACCTCGTCGCGACATTCCTGAAAATCGCCGAACAGAGCGACGGCGACCCGGCCATCCTGTTCCGCATCCACGGATTCGACCTGGACTCCGTCAAGGACGGTTCCCAAGACACGCTCAAACTGGACGCACCAGCCGAAGCAAACCTTGTCCGTACTATCAGCGGAGCGAGCCGCATCGTCGCCGGCACGGACAACGCCCTGGACTTCGCCGAAGATTCCAGCGAAAGTTTGTTCGCCGGAGCCGCCGACAAGTCCAGCCGTACGCCACCGCAGCAGCTCCACCACCTTGACTTTGACACATGGAAGGACTACTCCCGTGTGCTCCCCGCCATGCTGCAGAACTTCCCGAAGTTTTGCCCCGCCGGGAACTTCCGCAAGAGCTTTACAGACGAACTGGATGGCTGCCACAAGTTTTTCTGCGCCTACGAGAACTTCAACGTGTTCTCGGAACATTTCCGCGCATACAACGCGAAGACCTTCCTGATGGAAAACGAGACGCTGCGCGTGTTCCACAAGGACGGATGGCACTGGAGCTTCGAGCAGAGTTGCCAAGGCAAGGTTATCCGCAACGACCTGACCGTAGCGCACATCATGGGCGCCCTGTGCTGTCTGAGCCAGGGGAACTTCTCGTGGCACCACTACACGGTGCGATACCTGCACCTGCTATTGCAGGCGGCGTTCTACCTTGTGCGTACCGGGGCCATCTACCCGCAAGTGTTCTGGATAAAGAAGGATGTAGCGCAGATGCGCTGGCTGCCCGCCGAGATGCTGCCCGACATTCTGGGCATTGTCGCAGACCTGGAAGCATGCGCGCCGCAAGGGTTCGCCTATTCCGCCGGCGACGGGGACTTCCACGAGATTGCCGGACCCGCCGAGCACATCCTCTCGCTTTTCATCGGGCAACTCCTGCGGTTCGCGCGCACCTACAAGCAACCGCTCAAGACAAACCACGGAAACCTCCTTTCGTTCTTCTTTGACTGCGTCTCCGGGAAACTCGCGAACAACGCGCACGCCATCCCGGGCAAGATACAGCAGTGGTTCTCGGTGTACTCCAGTCTCGATTTCAGGAGCCAGCTCCTGTTCGCCTGCCGCGAATGCGGCGAAGAGGTTGCGCTGGAAGTATTCGTCCTCGACGGCGACGGGGATTCCGGAATGCGTACGCCGCTCGCGAGCCTTTTCGAGAACAACGATACGCGCCTGCTTTCGGTGCTGAACATTTTGAACGGCGTAGCCGACTACTTCGCGCCCATGGGCAAGTACCTGGAACGCAGGGCAGCGGAGCCCATGATGATGCGCGGCGCCGAGTTGTTGGACTTTCTGCAGGACTGCCTCAAGAAACTGCAGGTGTTCGGAATCCGCACCGACATTCCCAAGAGCCTGCTGAACATCGGGAAGCCCAAGCCCAAGATGCGCCTGCAGGGCAGCATGAGCTTCGGCGCGTTTACCGCGGGCGACCTTCTGGACTTTGACTGGGAAGTCGCGATCGGCGACGAGAACGTGTCCGCCGAGGAATTCCTCGCGATGGCCGAAAACGCCGACGGCCTGCTGAAATACAAGTCTCAGTACGTGCAAATCACCGAAGAGGACCTCAAGGAACTCCGCGACAAGATAGAAGGCCGCACGAAAGAGGCCGCCAAGAAAGACGGCGAGGATGGCGGCGACAAGGAAAACGGAGATAGAGAAAGCGACGACAACGGCTCCGCGCAAGGAATCACGCAGGCAAAGCTTATCCAGGCGTGCTTTACCGGCGAATGCGACAACGTGCCCGTCGAGATGGCCGGCGAATTCAAGCAGCAGTTCGACGCCTGGCGCGCCGACACGGAAATCCAGCTGCCCGAAGGCCTGAATGCGACACTCCGCCCCTACCAGGTGCGCGGATATTCCTGGATGTACAAGAACCTGCAAATCGGCTTCGGTTGCATTCTGGCCGACGACATGGGCCTCGGCAAGACGCTGCAGGTCATCGCGTTCCTGCTAAAGATGAAACAGGAAGGCAAGTTCGCCGAAAAGAAGGGCATTGTGGTCATGCCTGCGGGTCTTCTCTGCAACTGGCAGGTGGAAATCAGGAAATTCGCCCCGGAACTCACGTTCGCCGCCTACCACGGCGGGAACCGCGACCTGCAAAAATTCAACGCGGACATTCTGCTCACCACCTACGCCACGTTCCGCAAGGACTACGACGAACTCAAGGAAAAGCCCTGGCAAGTCGTGGTCATCGACGAGGCGCAGAACATCAAGAACGCGGACAGCGAACAGAGCAGGCTCCTGCGCCACCTGCAGGCGCCCATGAAAATCGCGATGAGCGGCACCCCGGTAGAAAACCGCCTTATGGAATTCTGGACCATCATGGATTTCGCAAACAGGGGATTCTTCCCGAGCGCATCGGAATTCCGCGACAAGTACGAGACACCCATACAGAAAAACGGCGACCAGCGCGCCGCCGAAACGTTCCGCAAGATAACCGCGCCCTTCATGCTGCGCCGCCTCAAGACGGACAAGAGCATCATTGCCGACCTGCCCGACAAGATTATCCAGGACGAATATGCAGAACTCACCAAGCCGCAGGCAGCACTCTACAAGCGTACCCTCGACCGCTTCCTCGCCCAGCTCGAAGAAGAACGGCAGATGAGCGAACTCACGAACGACAGCCACGCCCTCTTCAAGCGCAAGGGAATCATTCTGCAGATGATTCTCGCCCTCAAGCAGATTTGCAACCACCCGCTCACGTTCCTGAAGGGATTAGACGAAAGTGGTTCGGCCCTTCGACAGGGCTCAGGGACCTTACCACCAACCGAAACGAGAGACGAGAGAATTGAAGCCTCCGACGCCACAACCGACAGGCTTGGATCCGGAAAGCTCCAGATGCTGCTCGACCTGCTCGCCTCCATCCAGGAACAGGGCGAAAAGACGCTCATCTTCACGCAGTTTGCCGAGATGGGCGAACTCCTGAAGAAATCCATCGAGGAACAGCTTTCGCTCCGCACGCATTTCTACCACGGCGGATGCACGCAGACTCAGCGCACCGAGATGGTCCGCGACTTCCAGGAAAACCCGGACTGCAAGGTACTCATCCTCTCGCTCAAAGCCGGCGGTACCGGACTCAACCTCACCGCGGCATCGCAAGTCATCCATTACGACTTGTGGTGGAACCCGGCTATCGAAGCGCAGGCCACCGACCGCGCATTCCGTATCGGGCAAACAAGGAACGTACAGGTCCACCGATTCATCACCAAGGGCACATTCGAAGAAAAAATCAATGCCCTCCTGGAGACAAAGAAAGCCATCGCAGAAATGACCGTGAGTGCGGGCGAGACCTGGCTTGCCGACATGGACGACAAGCAGCTCGTGGAAGTGTTCGGCATCGAGAACACCATCGTATAGCCGGGCAAATAAACTAGCTTTACCTGTTATGAACGCCAAGAAGAAAATCCAATTCATCTCCGAGAAGCTGGACGAGCTTTTCCCGGATCCGCCCATCCCGCTCGACCATACCGACGCCTACACGATGCTCATTGCCGTAGTGCTGAGTGCGCAGTGTACGGACATCCGTGTCAACCAGGTGACGAAGGTTCTCTTCAAGAAGGCAAACACCCCGGCTGCCATGGTCAAGCTCGGTCAGAAACGTATCGCCGAAATCATCAAGCCCTGCGGATTTTTCAACACCAAGAGTGCCGGAATCTACAACCTCTCCAAGACGCTTGTCGACAAGTACAACGGCGAAGTCCCGCACACCTTCGAGGAACTGGAAAAGCTCCCCAGTGTAGGTCACAAGACCGCAAGCGTCGTCATGAGCCACATCTTCAAGGTTCCCGCGTTCCCGGTGGACACGCACATTCACCGCCTGGCGGAGCGCTGGGGACTCAGCGACGGGAGTTCCGTAGAAAAAACGGAGAAGGACCTGAAAAAGGCCTTCCCCGAAAACGAATGGGAAAAACGTCACCTGCAGATCATCTACTTCGGCCGCACCTACTGCAAGGCACGCGGGCACAAAGCCGAAGAATGCCCGATCTGCAGCGTCGTCGGAATCTAGCTAGAACACGAACGTCTTGCCGACATTAAGCCCGTAGCCCAGCTGGAAATCCCATACAATACCACCGTAAAAACCGGTCGTATGGAAATAATTCAGCGCCATGGCTCCGGTCCAATCTTCTATGTCGCCTTTGTAGAGCATGCCCAGTTCGGCGAGGACACTCCCCCACTTGCCTCCATGCCCTAGGCGGGAGCCCGCCCATACGGACGAAACCGGCGCGAAGCCAGCATTTCCGTCGACATTCTCGAGAAGCTTGGCGTCTTCCAGCTCGTCGCGCTTGTCGTCGTAGCTGCCGCCCCCCTGGAAGAACTGCATTCCGCCGCCCAGACCCAGAAGCACATACGGGCCGACATTGAAGTCCCCGCCCAGGAGCACGCGTTCCTGCACGTCCCAGAAGGAATAATCCCTCTTGCCTTCCTTGGTCTTGAGCCATGCCCTGTACTTTTCAGCGTTATCGGAACAACGGGATTCGTTGCAGTCGAATTGCAACTTGCCTCCCATCCCGCCAACGGCAGCCGAGAAGAACAACGGGGATACGGCACCGCCCATACGGTACATAAACGACACGTCGCCGCCGCCGCTTCTTACCTCGTTGACATTCAGGCCCTCGCCAGCGATGTTGCCGAAAGCGCCCACAGTGACGGACATTTCCGCATTGGAGCTGTCTGCCGAGACTCGCGGCTGGTGAGGAACAGCCATGAGCGACGCCCCCATGGAATGGGCCCGCGGCATGAAACAGCCGCACAGAGAAAGCGTCGACAAACAGACTAAAACGAATACAAATTCTGCCTTTATCCTATTCATTCAGATTCCTCCTTTGTTTGTTCTAGGTACATGCTATTTCAACTGAATCGACTTTACGATACAGCGTTCCCCGGTGGCTATCCCCTGCATATTCAAACGGGAAACAGAATAACTGGATTCCGGAGTGATTTCCGTATTTATGATTTCGGACAGCGGAACTTGTTTTACCACAAGACCATTCTTAGACACACCACCGCCCAAGTTCGCGTTTTGGACAACCTTAGAATCAAAATATACACGAATATTCTGGCAGGAACCAGGCCAGTAAATTACCTCCAACATAGAAAATCCGTCTAAATTCACCTGACGGCCAAAATCCAGGTACATGCCATCGTACCGTTTGTCAACCTCGATGGACAATCCAGCACCCAAATTGTCGGAATAATCAGATAATTTCACATTTTCGCTCCACGGAATGCGTTTGTATGTCGACGGATAGATATTTGGGGAGCTGATGGCGGCAGGAACCTGCACATGGTTTACGGAATTCCTTACAAGCCGAACCGAAGCAAGCGCCACCTTGGCCCCCGCAGAATTCAGAATCAGGTTAAACCAGCGGTAATTCGCAAGCGCGCCGGTAGCAGAGGGCATCTGCCAGCGAAGCAAGTGATATTTCCCGTCTTGCTCTACATTGATTTCTTCCATCTGCACGCCGGAACCGCTCTTTCCCTTTTGAACCATCAGTTCCGCCTTCATCCAGTTCGACTTCGGGGACTCCACCTTGATTTGCACCTCGAAAATCGAGTTCGCGGGAATATCGGCGCCGTAGTCAAACAGGGCAACCTTCTGCCAACCCGCAGGCAGGTCGAAAGTCACCACGTCGGCAATCTCGGTAGACCCCGCGCTGAAATTGTACCTCGCATACGGGAATTTCGTCTTCTGGAGCACACCGCCATTGCGAATGACATCGGGCATTTTCGAGAGGTCCAAGCAGCTCGTGCCGGGAGAAAACAGGCCCGTTAGCATCGGGTTACGGAACTCGCCTGCCGACGAATCGTAATCGATCTTGGCCAATTCACAAAAAAAGCGCCAAACATCGGTCTGCATTCCGCGCAGGACAAGCGTGTCCACGGAGCCGTCTTCGCGGACAGCGGGTTCAATGTGCCTGCCGTTAAAAATGTCGTAATAGCGGGGATGCGTCGGATCAACCGCATACACCTTGCCCGCCGAAGAACGGCTCCCGGGATTCTCGAACGAGAATCCCTGCGCGGAAACCGTCGCTGCGCATTCTTTCCGTATGGCAAGGTCTCCGTCGCAGTTGAGATCCATGGCACTGGCCGTCGGGATAAACGTGCTGCTCGGAGAACCCAGCTTCGCTTCAATCCACTTCGAATGGAAAGTCCACTTGAAAGGCCCCAACCCGCGCTTGAACGAATCCGGCATCTCCTTTTCAAACCCGCTGCGCAAAGCCTCGTACATTGTCTTCGCGAACGGATACGTGGAGCCCTGTATAAAGTCCAAGGCCGGGTCCCCATAGGCATACTTATCCTCGCTTCCCGCCGAGAATTCGTACATGTAGTTGTGCGAAACCTGCGTGTTAGGAGACCCATACGAGTAAATCCCGCTTATGGCACGACCATATGTCGAGCCGCTATGCTGGGCCTCGCGCCGCAAGGTGAACAGCTGCGTGGCATGCGCAAGCCCCATCCCCCTCATTGGTCCCTGCGAAATAAGTACCGTCGGGAAACCCTTGTAACTGCAGGCCTTGCGGTACTCACCGAACAGGAATCTCGACGTGTCCGTGTCCGCCTCGAAGCCGGACGATTCCTGACGGAGCAACAAGTCGCTGGCACCCGGACCATTAATGAGGTCCACAAACGCCTCGGCATCGGCAGAACCACCTTCTTTCGACCAGAACCAGATCGTTTCCAGCAAGCCCTTCGGCATGACGGCTCCCTGGTGGGGAGAATCCAGTGATGCAAAAAGCTTGATCGGCGCATCCGACTTTTTGCGTCCCATATCGTACAGGTAAGCGCCATAGCGGCCAATGATTCCACCCTGGCTGATGCCGAGCACCACGAAGCCCTCGTTCACGGCGTCGGGAAACGGCACGAGATTGTTTGAACTGAAAAAGGCGAGCATTTTCGCGAACAACTCGGCATTGTCCTTGACCGAACGCGTCACCGTCTCCGAAAACTGCACCAGGATAGGCGTATAGCCCATGTTGAGGAACATTTCGGGAATGCCGAATTCCTCGACGTCCCTGTAAAAATCGTCCAGCGTGCGCACTTCATCCATACTCAGGTATATTCCGTCAAGGATGAACACCGGACGCAAGAGGCGCGCATGGAAAACAGACGAGGCATCCTTTTGCGGCTCTATCACCATCGTACGTATACTCGCAGCAAGAGCTGTCGTCTTGGCAACGCGTGATGCCGTATGGCGAGTCTGGGCCATATCCTTGTTGGATACGCACAGTTCGCTGTCGCACGGAGCAAAGAACATCTGCAGGTTTGATCCATAAGCAAGACCGCACACGAACAGGGCCACCCATAGAAGTTTCACAATATTTCGCATCATTTAACCTCCACGTATAAGTTTTGCCTTTGTGTTTCTCCTCCAGCGGTCAGCTTGACGGAAATCTTCTGCACGCCCGCCGACTCGAACTCCAGTTCCAACGAGCCTTTCACGGAAAGAGCGGCACATTTTCCGGCCGTACAAATCTCGACCTGCGGTAACGAGTTTCTCTGCGTCACCGCAAAGTACGGATCGTACACGAGCTTCAGTTTTGAGCCGCGCACAAAAGACGACGGAATGCCTGCCTGCAGGAGCCGGGTTTTTACAAGTTGCGTCGTCGCGCAGAGAGTGTCCTGGCATTCGGGATATGCATATTCCACGTCGGCAACCAGCAACGGCATGAACGAATAGTTGTTCGCCGCAGCAAAGGCAACCGCCTCGTCAAAGACGCCCTTCGGGTTTGCAACAACGCTGTCCCGCAAGCGGTTACGGTCGACAAAGAACAGGTTCCTGTACCACAGACGCCTAGATTCAGCCGGGGTAACCGATTCACTCTCCAGCGATTCCCGAATTTGCCGATGTTCGTTATAATTCAGAACGAACGCAGCAGTCGTCAAGCCGGCAAGACGTTTACGTTCTGCATCGGAATGCGCGGCGCTCGCCGGCACTGCCGTGGACGACAGGCACAGAGATGTGCGAACAGGTGATTTCGCGACCGTATTCGTCGGTGTAAACCCTGCACCGGAATCGGCCACGGCAGCGCCTGCCTCCACGGAGGCCTCCTGCACGGACGAAACCGTGCAGGAGAGCGAGACGTCGTCAACGAACAACGTCGTATACTGATAGGCCGGAACGCCGAACAAGCCTATCCAAACCTTTTCTACCCTCTGCAAGCCCGCTCCCAGCATTTTCTCGACCGGGATATCCAGGGACCGCGTCACGTTTGCAGGAATGTCGGAAAATACGACGTTTCCTGTCCCCCGCGAACTCGCAAGCCACACCCCGAACTTCACGTTCTGCGTTGCACGGACCTTCAGGCGCAGGGAACCGCCTTGAACGTTCCTGGGCAAGGCCGCAAGCGACAGGGCTCCAATCCAGTCCGCCTTCACGTTCTTCATGCCCGACAACCTTATATAAGGGGGCTTCATCGCACCCATCTCGCCCCAGTTGGCAGACCACTCCGGAGCCTCGGGGAACGTTCTACTTGAAGCATCCATTTGCCCCGGCGTACCTGCGCCGTTGTAAAGGACCTTTTCTTCACATACCTGGGCGTTAACCGTCATCATCGCCAATAAGGCAATAGACACAATACGCCCCAATATCCTATTACTCATAGGATCTCCTATATGCAATGTGGATAAATCAAATAGGCGTAAGCCAAGCCTGATTTCAGGCATCAATCAAAAATCCGGGAGGTTTCCAATAAAAAAGCATCCGCGGGATTCCCGCGAATGTATCAATACCTTCGGACAAGTTTTAAATTAACTTCTTGCGAGGTCTTTGTAAAGCGAATTAAAGCAATATTTCTTTTACGGACAAAAAGCGCTTTTCGCGCGTCACTATTTTCGACACCTAGGAGCGCAGCTTCAATTTAAGGCAGCTCGTATAAACGCCATCCTTCACCGAGGTCGTATATTCGTAACGTCCTTCGTACAGGAGCGTCAGACGCTTTTCGAACATCACAAGCCCAAGGCCGCTCGACTTGCTCTGCGACTTCCTCGGGAAATTGGAATTTTCGGAACGGAACTCGAAATCGTCGCCTTTCTGCACGATGCTTATGTGGACAAAGCTCCCGCCCTGCGGATTCACGCAATGCTTTATTGCATTTTCTACCAAGGGCATCACGAGCAGCGGATCGATCTTTCGCTCGGGATCTTCCAACTGGGTTTCAAACTGGAAGTCAAAACCTTCGTCGAAGCGGAGCCTTTCCAGTGCCGCATATTTTTGCAGGATATCCACGTCTTCCTGCAAGGTGATGTACTGGTCCGATGTCTGGTAGAGCATCACGCGCAACAGCTTCGAAAGTTTCTCCATCGACGATTCCGCCTTCTTCGCGTCAATCCGGATCAAGGCGGAAATGTTGTTCAAAGTATTGAAAAGGAAATGCGGACTCAGTTGGCTCTTGAGAAAGTCGAGTTCGTACTGCAGGGCCGACCTTTTCTGTTCACGCTTGATAAACGCCCTGATAATCTGGCGGAGCATCACATGGTAGGCCACGCAGATGATGCAGATAAATCCGATGAAGAACACAAACGAAAGTGCCGTCCATAGCGTAAAGTGCCCCTTGACCGCGGAGAAACAATACGAACTGACAAAATAGCCCCACGAATCTGAAGGAGTACGGTCAAAAAGGAAAAACACCACCTCTCGAACGACAAGGGCAACCATGACCAGGACAAGATTCAAAATAAAATAACTCAGGTAATGTTTCTTGAAGATACAGCCCGGGACAAGGAACTTCTGGTTCACCTGGAAAATGCACAAGGTAAGCAGCAGCGGCACATAGAACGAGAGGGTGTTCCTCACGTCGACATTTCCCGAAGAAAAGAATCCCTGGTCCAAGATGAGCATCAATGGGAACAAGAGAATGAACAGCCAAAGCAGGAAAAACGGAACGAATGCGGGAATCGGATAGTTCAGCATTTCGTTTTCCGAATTCAGGATGTCAATCAGCTTTTTTTCACCGCGTTCGAAGCTCATTTCCTGAAGGCTTTCGAACAAGGATCTTTTGTCGTTAAAGAAGCGAATTAGCGGATTCTTTTGCTTTTCTTCGGTCATGTTCCTAAAATTAAGTCAATTATCGGCTTAAAAGCCCTCCATTATGACAAATTTATGACGAAAATGCATTTTTTTGCGACAAAAAACAAATTTAACTTTTGCGAACCGTGTTCCTATTGCTGACACAGTCACGCCTCTCCGGAGTTACATTTGATATCGTCAACAACAAGAGAGGCAACAATGCTCAAGACATCACGCAGCAGAGACGAAAAGGATATTTTCTTCCAGTACCTGAATGACATCGCCAGGTATCCGCTGCTCACCAAGGAACAGGAAAAGATTGTTCTTCGCAAGGTCCAGCAAGGTAACAGGGCCGCAATGGATCTCTTGGTCAAATCCAACCTCCGCTTCGTCGTGAACATCGCCCAACTCTACAAGGGCCAGGGTCTCGACATCAACGAACTCATCAACGAAGGCAACATGGGTCTCATCGAGGCCGCCCGCCGTTTTGACTCGAACCAGAAAATCAAGTTTATCAGCTATGCCGTGTGGTGGGTCCGTCAGAACATCACCCGCGCCATTGCCGAAAAGGGCCGCCTGGTGCGCATCAGCGCCGAAAAGGAACTCATCCTCCGCCGCTTCAGCCGCCACGCCAAGGAATCCCGCCAGCTTATCGGCGGCACGGTCGCCATCGACCCGAAGAGCCTCGAAGGGCTTTCCAAGTACAAGGCCTCCGAAATCGAAAAGATTCTCATGATGGGCAACAAAGCCGCCTCCTTGGACTGCCCCATAGGCGAAGACGGCGACATGACCCTCGGCGACACCATTTCGGACGAAAACCTGCGTACCGACGAGCTCGCCCAGAAGCGCACCCGTGCCGAAGCGTTCTCCAAGGTCCTCGCGGACAACCTATCCCGCCAGGAAAAGCAGATTGTCGAACTCTATTACGGGTTCAAGTCCGATACCGACATCAACCTCAAGGAAATCGCCCCTGTCGTAGGACTTTCCAAGGAACGCGTCCGCCAGCTCAAGGAAACAGCACTCGCCAAGCTCCGCAATTCCAGCGCAAGCGCCCTGCTGAACGAGGCTGCCTAAGCGACAAAAAGTTTTTTTCATCTCTCTCCTTCTAAAAAACCGGCCATTATCGGCCGGTTTTTTCCGTTTTTTACCCCCCAAACCACGGGAAATTGTATCTTTTAGGCATGAATTCCTACACGAAGATTATCCGCAACAGCTTTATATTCGCCCTTTCGGCCCTGTGCCTCGGCTATGCAGCTCCTGACAAGAAGCAGACCCCGCCGGGTGATTTCTACGATGAAATTTCCCGCCTGAACAAGGTCTTTTCCGAAGTCAACCGCAAGTATGTGGAAGACGTCAATCCCACCGAGCTCACCGACGCGGCCCTGAACGGCATCCGCAACATCCTGGACCCGCACACCACCGTGTTCTCGCCCAAGGACTACGAAAGCCTCAAGGTCTCGATGGAAGGCAAGTTCGGCGGCGTGGGCATCACCATCAGCCTCCGCGACAACGTGCTCACCGTGATTTCCCCGCTTTCCGGCACTCCCGCATTCAGGCTGGGCATCCGTGCAGGCGACAAGATCCGCAAGATTGACGGCAAGGAGACCAAGGGACTCTCCCTGGACGACGCCGTGAGCAAGCTCCGCGGCAAGATCGGCACCAACGTGACTGTCTCTATCGAACGTGAAGGCGTCCCCGACCTGATGGACTTCACCATCACCCGTGCTGAAATCGTCGTTCATGCCGTCCCGTACTACGGTATGGTCACCAAGGACATCGGCTACATCAAGCTCGCCACCTTCAGCGACAAGACCACGAGCGACGTGGAAAACGCCATCAAGGCCCTCCAGAAACAGGGCATGAAGAAGATTATCCTCGACCTCCGCTACAACCCGGGCGGACTTTTGAACCAGGCTGTTGAGATTAGCGAACTGTTCCTCAAGCAGGGCAACGTTATCGTGAGCACCCGCGGACGCACCCAGAAGACGGAAAGCCGCGCCCGCAAGAACGGCATCGTGAAGCCCGAAGTTCCCATGGTCGTCCTCGTGAACCAGGGTTCCGCCAGCGCCGCCGAAATCGTGTCCGGCGCCCTGCAGGACTGGGACCGCGCCCTCATCATCGGCAAGACGAGCTTCGGTAAGGGTTCCGTGCAGACGATCTTCCCGCTCGACAACCAGGGCAACGCCCTCAAGCTCACCACGGCATTCTACTACCTGCCCTTCGGACGCTGCATCAACAAGCCGGAGAACGGCATCAAGGGCCTGAAGCTGCAGGAAGAAGAGGAAAGCGAAGAGGAAGAGACCAAGGTTGACTCCACAAAGAAGGATACCGTAGCCCGCGACACGTTCTACACGAACAACGGACGCATGATGTTCGGCGGTGGCGGCATCTCTCCGGATATCGACATCGAACTTTCCCCGATGCCCTGGGTGGTGCAGGTGCAGGAACGCATGGCCATGTACTTCAAGTTCGCCGTCAAGGCACGTCCGGGTCTCGACAAGGCCGGCGCCAAGGTGGACGCGAACTGGGAAGTCCCCGACTCTCTCTATAAGCAGTTCAAGGACTACTGCATGAAGGACACCAACTTCATGAAGGTGAAAAGCAATGCGCTCGTCGGCGTGGACCAGCTCGAGAAGAGCATCATCCGCGAACAGAACTACATGGGCGACAGTTCCAAGACCGTCACCGATACGACACTTGCGAAGCGCCTCGCCGAAATGCGCAAGGCCCTCGAGAACAAGCGCGACGCCCAGTTCGACGAGAACAAGGACTACATCAAGGACGGCATCAAGCGCGAGCTCCTTACGGCCATGGTCAACGACTCCGTGAGCACTGCATTCTCGCTCAAGCGCGACGAACAGCTCAAGGAAGCCATCAAGTACCTGACCGACATGAACCTTTACAAGAAGGCCATCAGCGCCCCTGCAAAGGGAGCGTCCAAGAAGGCCCCCACCAAGAAGAAGTAGGGACGACCTAGATTGATCAGCGCCTTGAACATGCTTGCAGATGGACTCGGATGGCTAGTCCGTAAGTTCCTGCATACCATTTTCGCGTACTTCCTGTTCGTCTGGGAAATGTTCAAGAACATCCCCGGTGCATTCCTCAATTTCCACACGACCGTCGAGCAGATGCAGAACGTCGGCATCACGAGTATTCCCGTGGTGTTCGCGGCATCGCTTGCCACCGGCGCCATCATGTCGTGGCAGCTCGCCTACCAGTTCGGCGACATGATTCCCATGATGTTCGTGGGCATGGCCGTGGGCAAGTCGGTGATGGTCGAGCTCTGCCCGATCCTTACGGCGATGGTGCTGGCAGGCCGCATTGGAGCCTCCATGTGTTCGGAACTGGGAACTATGGCCGTTACCGAACAGCTTGACGCCTACAAGGTGCTGGGTCTCAGCCCCTACAAGTTCCTGCTCGCCCCGCGCCTCATCGCGACCGTCATCATGATTCCCGTGCTTACGGTACTGAGCATCTTCATCGGCATCGTGGGCGGCTACGAAGTGGCCCACCTGTACAAGGAAGTTTCTTTCTCCGTGTTCTTCTACGGCGTGCGCATGTTCTACCAGAACTGGGACCTCATCGTGGGTCTCATCAAGGCGACGCTGTACGGCTACTTCATCGCGAGCTACGCCTGCTTCTTCGGGTTCACCACGCACGGCGGCGCAGAAGGCGTGGGACGCGCGACCAAGGCGACCGTGGTGGCCGGCATGACCAGCATCCTTATCGGCGGTTTCGTCCTCTCCAAGCTCCTGCTCATCTGATGATTGAACCGGAATACAAGAGACCAAAAAGGAGGGCGAGCATCAGCGGAAAGCAGGTGCTCGATATCGGCGTCCTTTTGCAGATGGTCCTCGACAAGCACCATATCTCCGAAGACATGAACTTCAAGACGCTCTCGGAGAGGTTCGGCGAGGTGGTCGGAGACCTGCTTTTGCCCCACGTTTCGCTAGTGAAACTGGACAAGAACACACTGGTGCTCAAGGCGGCCAGTTCCGCATGGAAACAGGAATTGTTCCTGCAAAAAAAAGCTATTATTGACAAGTGTAATAATGTATTGGAAAAGCCCTTCGTACGGAACATCCGTTTCGTCTAATCGGGCTCGTTATTGAGGTCTAGAAAGCATGGCTGACGAAGCAGCAGAAAAGAATTATAGCGGTTCGAGCATTACTGTCCTGGAGGGATTGGAAGCCGTCCGCGTACGCCCGGCAATGTACATCGGTTCGACCGATATCCGCGGCCTGCACCACCTGGTGTGGGAAGTCGTTGACAACTCCGTCGACGAGGCGCTGGCCGGTTTTTGCAACCATATCGAAATTTCCATCCTCCCGGGGAACGGCATCCGCGTGACCGACAACGGACGCGGCATCCCGACCGACATCCATCCGAAGGAACACATCGGCACCATCGAGGTCGTCATGACCAAGCTGCATGCCGGCGGCAAGTTCGACAGTAACTCCTACAAGGTCTCCGCCGGTCTGCACGGCGTGGGCGTGAGCTGCGTGAACGCACTGTCCAACAAGCTCGTCGTGACGGTGCGCCGTAACGGCAAGGTGGTGCAGCAGGAATTCTCGAAGGGTATCCCCTGCGGTCCGCAGAAGGACGTGGGCACGTGCGACATAAACGATACAGGCACGAGCGTCGAGTTCTATCCGGACGATACCATCTTTACCGAAACGGTTTACGTGTACGATACGCTCGCTACACGTTTCCGCGAACTTGCGTTCCTCATGAGCGGACTTAGGCTCACCCTTACCGACGAACGCGACCCCGAAAACAAAGCTAGCGATACGTTCTGCTTCCCCGGCGGCGTATCGGAATTCGTGCGCTACGTGGACGAGCACCGCACCCCGCTTTTCCAGGAGCCCATCCACCTCGTGCTTCCCGACGGACAGTATCCGCTCGAAGTGGCGATGTGGTACAACGACGGCTACCAGGAAAACTTCTTCAGTTTTGTGAACAACGTGAACACCTATGACGGCGGTACCCACGTGACGGGTTTCAAGACGGCCCTCACCCGCGTCATCAGCAAGTTCGCGCAGGACATGCCAAAGGGCAAGAAAGAAGCCCAGATCACGAGCGACGATATCCGTGAAGGTCTCACCGCCGTCATCGCCATCAAGGTTTCGCAGCCGCAGTTCGAAGGCCAGACCAAGCGCAAGCTCGGCAACTCCGAAATCGCAAGCTACGTGAACTCCGCGTTCGGTGCCAAGCTGGAGGAATTCTTCCAGGAAAACCCGGCGGCCATCCGAGTCATTCTGGACAAGGTCTACAACGCAGCCCTCGCCCGCGAGGCGGCACACCGCGCCCGTACACTCGCCCGCCGCAAGAACGTCCTCGAGAGTGGCGGACTTCCGGGCAAGCTCGCCGACTGCAGTAGCCGCGACCCGAAGGAATGCGAAATGTTTATTGTCGAGGGTGACTCCGCTGGTGGTTCGGCCAAGATGGGCCGCAGCCGCGAATTCCAGGCCATCCTCCCCATCCGCGGCAAGATCCTGAACGTCGAAAAGGCCAGCCTCCACCGCGTGCTCGACACCGAGGAAATCCAGAACCTCGTGAACGCCATCGGCACGGGCATCGGCACGGAATTCAAGATCGAGAAGCTCCGCTACGACAAGATCATCATCATGACCGATGCTGACGTGGACGGTTCGCACATCCAGACACTCCTGCTCACATTCTTCTTCCGCTACATGCGTCCGCTTATCGACGCAGGGCACATCTTCCTCGCCATGCCGCCGCTGTACAAGCTGAAGGTCGGCCAGAAGGAACGCTACCTGTTCGACGAGAACGAGAAGGACAAGGTAATGGCCGAAGTTGAAGACAAGAAGAACGTGGCGATCACGCGATTCAAAGGTCTGGGCGAAATGTCCCCCGAACAGCTGAACGAGACCACGATGGACCCGAAGACCCGCTTCCTGAAGCAGTGCTACGTGGAAGACGGCGTGCTCGCCGACCAGATCTTCAGCATGCTCATGGGCGAAGACGTGGAACCGCGCCGCAAGTTCATCGAAGAAAACGCTTACAAGGTCCTTGGCGAACTGGATATTTAAATGAGTCCTACGAAGGCCGACTTTCAACTGATCCTGGGACAGGCACGCGAGCTCGTGCATGACCAGCTTGACCTGACCGACAAGGTCATCATGCAAGTCGCGGCGGCAGCGCCGGCGGGCATTTCCGAGCGTCTCGTATCCCTGTTCGGGCGCAAGGGCAAGCGCATCCGCTCGACACTCCTCTGCCTCATCGCGAACTGCGGGAACACACCGGCCGATAGTTCCAGAGTCGCGCACGCATGCGCCAGCGTGGAACTGCTGCACCTGGCAAGCCTCGTCCACGACGACATCATCGACGGCACGGAACTCAGACGCGGACAGATTACCGCGCACAAGGAATGGGGCACACAGGTGGCCGTCCTTATCGGCGACTACGTGCTCTCGCAATCGATGCGCTGCGTCATCAACGAGAAAGACCGCGAAGTTCCGGTCATCATCTCCGACGCTGCGGACAAGTTAATCGTAGGCGAAATCATGGAACTGGACCACTGCGGCGAAACGACGCTTTCCAGGGCCACATACAACGAAATTATCGACGGAAAGACGGCAGCCCTCATCGAGGCCGCGACACGCCTCGGCGGCATCATGGCCGGGTTCGACAAGCCCCTCGTCGACGAATGCGCCAAGATGGGCGCGCACTTCGGGATTGCCTTCCAGATTATCGACGACTTGCTGGACTACGGCTACGGTTCGAAGAACCTGGACAAGGCGAAGTTCACGGACATTTCCAACGGGCTCATCACGCTGCCCCTGCTGTACTATTTCGAGGACTGCGACGCTACGGAACGTACCGAAATGGAATCCCTCATCAAGAAGGCCTCCGAAGAAGGTATTGCCGAAAAGATTCTGGAACGCCTGAACGCGAAAAAGAGCTTCGACAAGGCGAAGGCCGAAGCCCAGGAACACCTGGAAAAGGCCCTCGAGATTGCAGACAAGTTCCCGAAAAATACGTTTACCGAAGAGATTGTCGCCATGTTCGCCAGCATGAGCGACCGCGGAAACTAGACTATTTCTTCCGCATCCAGATACTCAGGAACACAATCACCGAAAGGATACAGACGGCGATGATTCCCCAGAAGGCGATTGCCGAGCCGGTAATCGCGTCCCCGTTCATGCCGAAGGGGAGCTTCACGTTCATGCCGAACAAGCTCGCGAAGAACGTCGGGAGCGATATGGAAATCGTCACGATGGTCAAGTTCTTCATCAACTGGTTCACGTTGTTGTTGATGACGCTTGCACGCGCATCCATCATGGACGTCAAGATGTTTGCGTAGATGTTTGCCTGTTGCAGGCTCTGGCCGTTCTCGATCTGGATGTCTTCCAGCAGTTCACGTTCGGCCTCGGTCCAGTTGAGGCTGCGCCCCATCTGGAGCTTTTTCAAGAGCGTATCGTTGCTGTTGAGAGCGCTCACGTAGTAGATCAAGCCCTTGTTCAGGCTGAACATGGAGAGCAGGTACTTGTTCTCCATCGACGTGTTGAGGCGCAACTCCAAGTCATCGTTGATGCGGTTGATGATTTTCAAGTGTTCGTTGAAGTGTGCAATCGCGAAACTCAGGACGCGCAGCACGAACGTGTTCAGGCTGTCAATCTTCGAGAACTTGCGCTCGTCCATCACCGGGAAGTCGCTGTCGGTCAGGAGCAGCACCCAGTCCTTGAAAATGAATATGCCGAAGGATTCCACGCGGAACTGGAAGTTGTCCTCGGCGGAATAGTTCTTCGGCTTCTTGAACACGATGGTCGTAAAGTCGTCGTCGTACTCGATACGGGAAAGCTCGTCGGAGTCGAATGCGGAGGCTATAGTATGCTCGGTAATCTCGTATTCTTTGACTAGAACGCTACGCTGTTCCTGGCTGAGGGAGCCCATGATGACGATGTCAGCCGCGTCTTCGTTCGGGGCGACAGCAAGACGACCCGATTCGATTTTGTAATACTTGAGCATGGAGCCCCCTTTGATCGAACGGGTCAAATATAGAATATAGACGAGAGACGAGAGACGAGAGACGAAAGAAATAAGTGTAAAACAAGGAAAAAAATAATCAAAAAAGCCCCGGCCGAGCCGGGGAAATCTTTCGTCTGTAGCGAGCGACGCGAGCGTCTTCTCGTCTAGACTTACACGCCCTTCTTGAAGCGCTTGGACCACCAAAGAACGACCGGCGAGCAAACGCAGATAGAAGAGTAGGTACCGATGAGGATACCGAAGCACTGCACGAGGCCGAAGTCGCGGATGGAAGAACCACCCATCACGGCGAGGATCACGCACACGAACAAGGTCGTGAGAGAGGTCACCATGGTACGGCTGAAGCACTGGTTCAGGGACTTGTTGATGGTATCGGCAAAGTTGGCAGAACCAAAGATCGCCGTGTTTTCACGGATGCGGTCGAAGTTAACGATGGTGTCGTTCACGGAGTAACCGATCATCGTAAGGAGCGAGGCAATCAAGGCGCCGTCGAAGGAAAGACCGAAGGCGGAAATGAAGCCGAGCGTGATGACAGTATCGTGCACGAGGCCGAGCACAGCGGCCACACCGAAGCCGAGACCGAACTTACCGAAGCGGAACCACACATAGAGCAAGATGCCGAGCCATGCGAGGATCACGGACAGGATAGCGTTGAAGCGGAGTTCCTTACCGATGGTCGGACCCACGCTGTCCTTGGCGACGATTTCGCACTTCTGACCGGCCTTCTCGAAGGCCTGAGCCATCTTGGCTTCGAACTGGGCGTCGTCGGAGGCGCGCATGCTGATCTGGTAGGAGTTGGCGGAAGTACCGCCGAGCGTACGGACCTTGGCGCCAGAGATGCCGGCAGAGGAGAGAGCACCGCTCAGATCCTTTTCGTGCTTGCCATCATCCTGGTACTGCACCGTGTAGACCTGGCCACCGGTGAAGTCGATGCTGAAGTCGAAGCCCTTCACGGCGATGAAGGCGATGCTTGCCACAATGAGAATCACGGAAATGAGGCCAAAGCGGCGACGGTTCGGGATGATCTGGAGGTTCGCATTGTTGATAGCCTTGAAGCCGCCACCAATGGAAAGGGTCGTAGCGTCACGCTTGGCGAGCTTCCAATCGAGGATGGCGCGGGTAAGCGTAATGGCACAGAAGAGAGAAGTAAGGATACCGATGGTCAAAGTAAGACCGAAACCCTTCACGGAGCCGGTACCAATCTTGTACAAAATAAGGCCAGTCAGAACGGTCGTCAAGTTGGAGTCCAAGATGGCGCTGAAGGCGCGTTCGTAACCCTTGGCCACAGCGGCGCGGGCGGTCAGGCCGTTCTTGATTTCTTCACGGATACGTTCATAGATAATCACGTTAGCGTCGAGGGACATACCCACCACGAGGATGAAGCCCGCGATACCGGGGAGAGTCAGGGTCGCATTGAACACGGACATCACGGCGGCGGTCACGAGGGTGTTGATGATCATACCGAAGCTAGCGATAAGACCACCGAGACGGTAGTAGGCAACCATGAACACCAAGCAGAGGACAAGACCGACGGCACCGGAACCGAAGCCCTGGACGATGTTTTCTTCACCGAGGGTGGCACCGACGCTGCGGCTTTCGATAATCTTCATCGGGGCCTTGAGGGCACCGGCGCGGAGCACGACAGCGAGACGGTTAGCTTCGGCCATGTCGTCGAGGCCGGTAATCTGGGCTTCGCCGTTCGGGATACGGTCGCGGATGACCGGGGCCGAAATCACCTGGTTGTCGAGCACGATAGCCATCTGCTTGCCGACGTTGGCGGCAGTCACAGCGGAGAACTTCTTAGGACCAATACCTGCGAAACGGAGGCTCACGGCCACTTCACCGGCGTTGGTACCATCGCCCACGCGGTACGGACGGGCATCGGAAATGTCGTCACCGCCCATTTCGGCGCGGCGCTTGAGCAAATAGAGACGCTTGGCCTTGATCTTGGAATCGCGCTGCACCGGTTCGAGACCGCTACCGAAAGCGAATGCCACGTCACGCGGAATCAGCTTCTGGACACCTTCGGTCTCGAGGAGCTTCTTCACCTTCTCGACGTTTTCCTCGGCGATGAAGCCACCGTTGCCGAAGCTCAGGTAGTAAGAGGAGAGGGCCATGCCGACCTCGCTAGCCGGAGCATTGTCCGCAGCGGCAGTTTCCTTGGCGGAATCTTCAGCAGGCTTTTCTTCGGTCTTCGCACCGGCACCGGCGAGAAGTTCGTCGTCGGAAAGGTCGGACTTGGCAGCGACAGCGCTATCCTTGGAGGCGGCGCTATCCTTGGAAGAAGAATCCTTGACCGCGGCAGTGTCAGCAACAGCGGAGTCAGCACCGACGATGTCGGTCGTCTGACGGGTCAGGTACTGGTCGATAAGGCCGATGACCTGGGTAAACTTGTCGGATTCAGCCAAAATCTTGAATTCCAGCTTGGCGGTGGAACCCACGAGGGCCTTCGCGGTAGAGTCATCCACGCCCGCCAGTTCAACCAGGATTCGGTCGTCACCGCTCGGGGAAATCTGCGGTTCGGAAAGACCGTACTGGTCAACGCGGTTACGGATGATTTCAAGCGACTGGGCCTGGATATCCTTGATGTCTTCGCCGTCCTTGAGGCTGGACTGGTCAATCTGCAGCGTGATGCTGGTACCGCCCGCAAGGTCCAAGCCGAAATTGATGGACTTGGCGCCCAGTTTCGGATTTTCCTTGAGGAAAGTCTTCTTGGCATCACCCTTCTTGGAGTGAACCTGGATAGAAGGCCATACTGTATAGGCCGAGAGAACTATGACGAGGAGAATGATGAATTCTCGCATGCCGAATTTTTTGTTGTTCATTTGCAATCCCTTAATAAGGCATTAATACGCGTTAGTTGCGGGTCAAAGATAGAAAAATAGACAGGAGATTAAAGATAACAGCCGGGAAAATGGGGTAAAACGAGTCTCCAAATCTCGATATTTTCGCAAAAATTTGGCATTACCCGGCCACTTTCCCACCTGGACAGATTTTCTTTTGCCCTGAAAGCAGGAGAACCGTAGCTCAGTCGCTACTTGATTTCAAACGTAGGCTGGTCACCGGCAAGCGACGCGGAGAGCGTCATCTTCTTTTTTCCGAGGGAACGCGTGACGGTGAAACTGCCGCCGTCGCAGGCGATTTCCAGTTTGCCGTCGCGGAGGATGGGGTTCTTGCGGCGCATTTCGGCAAGTTCCTTCACTAGCGCGTACACCGGTTCCTCCTGCATTTTGGACAACTTAGCCCAAGGGACACTGCGGCGATTGTCGGGGTCCTTGCCGCCGAGCATTCCGAGTTCCTCGCCGTAGTAGATACAAGGGGCGCCCGGCATAAAGAACATCAGCGTGAGCGCGAACTTGATACGTTCCCAGCTGGCGCAGGGTTGCGACTTGAGGCGCGTGGTGTCGTGGCTCCCCAGCAGGTTCATGGGCATGTCGCCGCGGCCTTCGGGGAAAGCCGACTGCAAGCGCTTGCAGAATTCCTCCGTCGAAATCGGTTTTTCGTCAAAAAGGTACTGCATCACGGCCTTGCGGAACACGTAGTTCATCACGCCGTCGAACTGGTCGCCCTGTAGCCAGCGTTCCGGGGCATCCCAGATTTCGCCGACAATATAGGCGTCCTTGTTGATAGCCTTCACGCGGCGTCGGAATTCCTGCCAGAAGCTGTCGTCGTCGATTTCGTTCGGCACGTCGAGGCGCCAGCCGTCTATGCCGCGCTTAGTCCAGTATTCGGCGACGGAGAAAAGGTATTCGCGCACGTCGGGACAGCCCGTGTTGAACTTCGGGAGCGCGGGGAAATTCCACCAGCATTCGTAATTGGGCTTGCCGGAATAGGCGTGGATGGGCCACGAATGGACATGGAACCAGTCCACGTACGGGGAGTTCTCGCCCAGTTCCATGAGGCTGTTGAACTGGAAGAATCCGCGAGAACAATGATTGAACACGCCGTCCAGAATGATGCGCATCCCGAGCTTGTGCACCTTTTTCACCAGGCGGTCAAAGTCCTCGAGGGTGCCGAGCACCGGGTCGATCTCGAAATAGTCCACCGTATGGTAGCGGTGGTTGGAATTGCTCTTGAAAATCGGGCACAGGTAAAGCGCCGTCGCGCCGAGGCCCCTGATGTATTCGAGTTTGTCCTCAATGCCCGCGAGGTTCCCGCCGAACATGTTCTCCCGGGTGGGCTTACTCCCCCACTCCACGAACTTGCCTACAGCATGGTAACGATCCGAACGGCAGAACCGGTCGGGGAATATCTGGTAGAAGATGGCGTCTTTAACCCAGGCGGGAGAGAACATAGTATAGGGGCTAGGATCTAGGGTTTAGGATCTAGGGATTAGAATCTAGGGGCTAGAATCTAGGGGGTGCAAGCGAATCGTTTTTTTATGGGCAGCGAAGCTGCGATTATCTACTCTACCCCCTGGTCTCTAGCCTCTATTCTCTAAATTTTCCACATCGCGCGGCGCTTGCGCTCGTCGACCAGTTTCCTGATTTCGGAAGAGAGCGACGTGAGCTTGAGCAGTTCGTCGACAAGGCAGGGTAGCTGGTAAGTCCAGTTGTTGCCCCCGACCGTACCGGGCACGTTGACACGCTCGTTCTCGGGGTTGCCGGCGGAAAGCGTCGACGACAGTGCGAAATAGTCCTGGATAGGCAAGATACAGAACAAACTATTCGTGGAGAACACGTGCGTGAGGAGGTTGCGGACCACGGGCGGAGTGAGTTCGTCCGGGGCGGAACCGACCTGGTGCGCATGGGACCAGTAAAGGTTCTTGTCGAAATCCGGTTCCTTCCACAGACCGCGAAGCGTCGAGGTGTCGTGGCAGCTCGTGGTGCAAACGGAAAGGCGCGGATATTCTTCCATATCGTAATACGGGGAATACTGCACGTTCCAATTGCGGGCCCAGCGTTCGATACGCAGCGAAAGGATGTTGAGCTTGTTCAAAACCGTCGGGACGCACGGAGGCACAGCACCGAGGTCTTCGGCGCACACAAGCATGTCCGTCTCGTTGGCAAGCACGGAAAGGAGCTTCATGGCATTCTGTTCCCAGAGGGAATTCTGCGCATGTTCGTTCGCATGGATAATATCGTGCAGCTTGTCCTGTTCGTTCTGGGGCAGCGTGTAGAGCACCGGCTGGTTGTACCAGTACCAGTACGGGTAGAACACGTCTTCGCTGCCGGTGGGGATAAACACGCGGTTCCAGTAGACGCGCAGCATGGCGTCCTTGACGGCCTGCGGTTCTTCCATCGCGAGGATCTGCTTTTCGGAAGAGAACGCATCGCTCAGGATAAAGCGGTCCGTAGTGCCCGGCAGGTTCTCGAAGCACTTCGCCACGAGGCGTTCCGTGTCGTCGCCCAGGAATCCGCGGAGCTGGTCGACAGAATAGTTTGGGTTGCGCAGGTATTCCAGGGACTGCCTGCAGAAACCGGCACCGTGCAGCACGTCCCATGTCAGCGGGACAGACGGTTCGAAATGACCGAGGATTCCCGTGACTTCCTTTTCGGGGATAGTCCAGATGCGGAAGAAACCGAGCACGTGGTCGATACGATACGCATGGTAGAACTTGCTCGCCTGCGCCAGGCGCTTGCGCCACCAGGAGAAGTTGTCCTTCTCGATGACATCCCAGCGGTACGTGGGGAAGCCCCAGTTCTGGCCGGCATAGCTGAACATGTCAGGAGGTGCACCCGCCCTGTCAGCCAGCGAAAAGTACTTGCGGTCGGCCCATACGTCGGCACTGTCCTCGTTGATGAGGATGGGGATGTCGCCCTTGATGTGCAGGCCCATCTGCGAAACTTCGCTCACGGCCGTACAGAACTGCATCTCGGCGACATACTGCATCCATGCATGGTACAGACAGTCCTTGCGGAACTTTGTCCAGAGTTTGCCCACCTGCTCGGCATCCGGGTCGCGGTAGTCGCTCCAGTCCTTCCAGCTGGCCTCGTTGTTCTGCAGCTTGAGCGTACAGTAGACGCAGTAGGGCTTGGCCCAGTCGTTACGTTCGATCCAGGTCGTGAGCGCCTTGTTGCGCTTGATCTGGTCGTACGAGTTATCGAAAATCTTGCGGAGAATGGCCCGCTTCCAAGTGGTCACGCGGTAATACTCCACGCGGTCGGACTTCTCGAAGGATTCCTTCGCCTCATTGATTTCGTTCTCGAAGGCGGACGAACCGGCAACCGACTGGATGTTGATGAACGCAGGGTTCAGCGCGAAAGCGCTCCGGGCGCTGTAGGGACTCGATTCGGTCCCCGTATCGTTCACCGGCAACAGCTGGATGATGTCGAAGTTGCAGAGGGAGGCCCAGCGGGCCAGGGGGATGAGGTCGAGGAAGTCACCGATGCCGATGCTCGCATGGCTGCGCAAGCTGAACAGCGGGACGGCTACACCCGACTGGAAGGAGGAAATATCACCATATCTCATGTTGTAAAATATAAATAGACACAAGATGAAAGGCCAACTGCAAAAGCGATTTATAAGGAAGAAAAGCGGCCAGCCCCTATGCCTTGCGGCTAGGACTTTGTTAAATTAGCCGATATGAGCTGGGAATGCAAATATCTGCGCGAGACCTTCTGCGACAAGCGGAAGAAGGAATGCTGCCCCGGGGACGCAGGCTGCGTCCTGTACGGGAAATACGTATTCCCCCTGCGGGATGACACAGAAGGCAAGGCTCCCAAGAAGGCTTCTAAAAAAGATTTTTCTTCAAATAAGGCCAAAAACAGCGATTAACGCTACGATAGAATCACTGACAGAAAATGTCCGGCAAGAATGCAGGTCCGCTACTGGAGCGGGTTCTTGCGGGGACGGCCGCGGCCGCGTTTAGCGGCAGAAGCCGGCTCGGACTTCTTCTCGGGAACGGCCTGGGCCTTGAACGTGAAGCCCATCTTGCCGCAGAAGGACGACTTGAGCACGCGCCCAGTCACCGGGCGCGGCGGGACCGCCGGCTTCTGGGAGGCCGTGTTTGCCGCCGGGACGGCGGGAACAGGCCTCTTCGCGGCCGGAACAGGTTTTTCGGCGAAAGAAGCGGGTTTTCCGCCCTGCACAAAGTCGCGAACCTTGGGCATCGGGAGCGATGCGGCCATCGAAATCGGCCTATTTGCCCTTTTTTCACCGTATTCCGAGGCGATTTTCCTCATTTTGGCAGCTTCAGCGTTCAATTTACGGAGGATACGTTCCTTCTTTGACGGGCGGGCCCGATAGGACCTTTCACCCCCGGATTCGGAGTTCCTGATAATATCTTCGTCGGACAAACCACGCAATTCCAAGGGGACTTCCACAATAGGCAAATCAGCTGCAGCATTAGATTTCATAAGCATTCGGGCGAGTTGTTAGAGAAAAAAACGCGTTGTCAAGAGTGTTTTTTGACTTTTTTTTGTCACGTTTCTGTCAAAAGATAAAAAAAATTAAAAAATCTTTTTGTCAAGGCCTAGAAAATAAATTGTTTCTGGACTATTTTTGTAACAATGCTTCGCTTTACACAAGAAATATTACTCGCGCTCCGCGCAATCGCAAACGAAGAAGAGTCGCACGAGATGTCCAAAAAGGCTCGTGAGCAGTTCGACTTTCTCGGGGTCAAGCTCGTCCCTCGCCGTGAAGTCACCTACCCGATTTTCGACAGGAACCCGCCAAAAGACGACGCCGAACTAGTCAGCCGAATCGAGGACATGTGGGCACAGCCGTACAGGGAAATCCAGTACGCCGCTTGCGACTACCTGTTCAGACACCGTCACATGCTGGGTGGGCAACACCTGGTCTTCCTGAAAAAGCTCATCAAGACCCGCGCCTGGCACGACACGGTCGACACGCTTGCCGCCTGCATTCTGGGCGACCTGGTCTGGAGACTCCCGGTGCTCCGCACCAAGATTGCCTCCTGGATCCGCGATCCCAACATCTGGATTCGCCGCAGCGTCATTATTTTCCAGATCCAGTACAAGGACCACACGGACTGGCCGCTTCTGCGTCAGTTCTGCCTCTCCTGTGCCAAGGACGACGACTACTACATCCGTAACGGCATCCGCAGGGCCCTGTCCGAATACGCCAGGATCAACCCCATCGAGGTTCGCCGGTTCGTGCAGGACAACACCTTCGCCGAGCAGACGACCCAGGAAATCCTGCGCTGGATCTAATAGCCAAGCAAAAAATCTTTTTAAGGTAGCCCCCGGGCTACCTTTTTTTGTGCCCCGGTTCGGAATTTGCGCCGCTCGAACGCAACTGCGATTGCAAAAAAAGGGATTCCCCTGCTAACAGAGGAATCCCAAAGAGGCAACGATCAGACTCGAACTGATGAATAAGGCTTTTGCAGAGCCGCCCCTTACCAACTTGGGTACGTCGCCAAAGATGCGGGTAATATAGGTAAAATTCGGCAAATTTCCAAGGGTAAGCCCTCAAAAAAAACAAAAAAACAAAGCTATCTTTGAAAACAATGAGCAAAATCCCGCTAAAAACAAAGGTTTTGAGCAAATTAGGCGCCCTCTGGATGCGCAGCCTGCGCATCCGCCTCCATACCCCGGAAGATTTTCGCCCCGGGGTGCTCGGACTGTGGCACCGGGACCTGCTCGCAAGCTGTGCCGCCTTCAAGGACAGGGGCGTCCACATCCTCGTTTCCAAATCCGGCGACGGGGAATTTCTCGCCCGGGCAACCGCCGACCTCGGTTTCGAAGTCACCCGCGGTTCCGATACCGACGGTTCCCTGAACGTCCGCCACCTGCTGCGCAGCCTACGCTCGGGAAAGTTCGCCGGGATGGCGCTGGACGGTCCCCGCGGTCCGGCACTCGAAGTCAAGCCGGGATCCAAGTGGCTTGCCGAAAGCAGCGGCACCCCTCTTTGGCACATCGTCCCGCACTACGGGGCGCACATCACGCTCAACACGTGGGATAAGTTCGTCGTGCCGCTCCCGCTGTCATCGATTGACGTTGAAATTAAGTATCTTTAGGGCAAGCCCAACCAATTGATTTATGGTTCCAAAGAAAGGAAGACACCCGTGATCGCATTACCTCCGAAATTCGTAGCATTTGACCTCGAAACCACCGGCCTCAGCAACGTAAAGGACGAAATCATTGAAATTGGCGCGGTAAAGTTTACCGTAGAAACACGCGATGGCAAGGTCGTCCCCAAGATCATCTCTGAATTCGAGACCTTCGTCAAGCCGAACATGCTCATTCCCGCCGAAGCCTCGAGCGTCAACCACATTACCGACAAGATGGTCGAAGACGCTCCCCCGGTAGGCGAATGCCTCAAGAAATTCACCGCATTCTGCGGCCAGGGCACAATCCTGCTCGCCCACAACGCGAACTTCGACGCGAGCTTCCTCCGCGAAGCGTACACGAAGAACCCCCAGCTGGTCCCCGGCAACCCGGTCATCGACAGCCTCGCCATCAGCAAGACTATCCTGCCCGAGCTCCCGAACCACAAGCTCGGCTACATGGCCGGCCTGTTCATGAAGCGTGGCGAAATCTCGATGAAGATCGATTCCGAAAAGATGCACCGCGCGGTCTACGACTGCGAAATGCTCATGGAAGTGTTCGTCGCCCTGCTGCGCAGGAGACTCAAGGAAAAGGACTGGGAACTGGGCAGCATCATGCAAAGCATGGCCAAGTACAAGGGCGTGCCGCAGTTTATTAAGAAGTGATTAGAGCGATGAGGTCGGCACTTCGTGCCTTTCAGGTGCGAGGTCGCTCCCTTCGGTCGCTTTGAGGTGTGAGGTCGGCACTTCGTGCCTTTGAGGTATGAGCTTCACTACTCATCGCTCACTGCTCATGGCTCACTGCTCGGGCCTGGAGCCTCGTGCCTCGACCCTCGAGCCTGGAGCCTCGCGCCTCGAACCTCATTTAGATACACAAAACACCGTCAAAGGGTTCCTTTGACGGCTTCGTGTAAATTCGGAGGCGTTTATTAGATGCCGAGTTCCTGGGCGACAGCCTGGATGCCGAGCTTGTTGATCGTGCGGAGACCAGCAGCGCTGACACGGAGGGTGACCCAGCGGTCTTCTTCGGGGATATAGAAACGCTTCTTCTGCAGGTTGGGAAGCTGCTTCATCAGCTTCTTGCGGTTAGAGTGGGAAACCATGTTGCCCACGAGGCCGGCTTTTCCGGTAACTTCACAAATACGGCTCATAATTAAACTCCGTTGTTTTTTACGGACACCAATTTTAGTTAAAAGTTTCGAAACTGTCAACCATTTTCGTTGCAATTTCAATTTTGCAGTTCTTTCGGAAGGTTAAATTTGGTTGATTCTACCATTTTTACGAAATTTTCGATAGAAATCGGGCCAAACTTCTCCCTCAGCCACTCGACGACTTCCTGGACCAGGACTTCGGGCGCACTGGCACCGCTGGACAGCCCGACAGAGTCGATTTGGTCGAACCAGGCCGGGTCCAAGTCGTTCACGTCGGCAATCAGGTGGCTCTTGATCCCCTGTTCGAGTCCCAGTTCCATGAGACGGGAGGAATTGGAGGAATTCTTGGCTCCCACCACGAGGAGCATGTCGACCTGCCTGCACAGTTCAAGCACGGCAGCCTGGCGGTTACCCGTCGCATAGCACAGGTCGCCCGCGTCGGGTCCGACGATGTTCGGGAAACGGTTCTTGAGCGCGGCGATAATCTTGCGGGTCTCGGCCACGGAAAGCGTCGTCTGGGTAATGTAGGCCAGTTCCTTGCCCTCGGGGACGACCAGGTTGTCCACGTCCTGCTCGTTGCGGATGAGCGTGATGGAGCCCTCGGGAAGCTGGCCCAGGGTGCCTTCCACCTCGGCATGGCCCGCATGTCCGATAAGGATAATATGCCTGCCGGCGTTGTAATGTCGTTTTGCGCTATAGTGTACGCGGAGCACCAGCGGGCAAGTCGCATCGAGCACATGCAGGTGCCTTTTCTCGGCATCGGCATAGATGTGTTCGGCCACGCCATGCGCAGAAAAGATGACCACGGAACCTTCCGGCACCTCGTCTACATCGTCGACAAAGACGACACCCTTGTTCTTGAGGGAATCGACCACGAACTGGTTGTGCACAATCTCATGACGCACGTAGATGGGCGCAGGAAATTTTTCGAGAGCCTTCTCAACCACATGTATAGCACGGTCCACGCCGGCACAGAATCCGCGGGGCGTAGCAAGAACTAGTTTTTTCATCAAAGCAATTCCTTCAGGTAATCCAAAAGCTGGTTGTAGGAATCCATAATTTTAGCTTGTTCGTGAGCAAGGAAAGTGCGCACCAAGCGGACATCGGGCAGGGGGCGTTTCGAATAGCCGGCAGTCGACTTCAACTGGGCGACAACGCCTGCGCGCAGCAGTGCCTCGACACCTTCTTTCTTGCCGGAGGTATAGGGTCCGATACAGGTGGCAACGCCCATCTGGAGCGGTTCCCAGAAGTCATGGACACCGAGGCTCCTGCAGAACGAACCGCCGATGACACAGGAGCGGGAGGTCGCAAAGACTTCCGTAGTGCGTCCGTACTGGCCCACCACCGACACGGCACCCTTCTGTACCAGGGGCCAGTCCAAAATCATGAGTTCCTGTTCGTGCAACGCCTTGCGGAAAGCATCCAGCTCGGAAAGATGACGCGGGACAAGGACTACTGCTTCCTGGCGCTTGATAGAAGACACCAGCATGCGGGAAAGGCTCGCCCATTCCGCCATGTGCACAGAGATGAAAGCCGTATCCACGGTCGGGTTCTCGGGAGGTTCAATCTTTGCGCCGGAGCGTGCCCAGGGCAAAAGCTTCCAGTCGCCCCCGATCATCATCTTCGAGATGTTGCCCCTCGCGGCGACATTCAGGAAGCGAGCGAGGTCGGCGCCCGTCTGCATGCAGGCAAAACCGATGGCGGACATGTCCACGCCCGGAAGCGAGGAGCGGTAGCGTCCGGAAACAAGCGCCACGGGAGAGAGCGAGCCACGGCGGCGCATCGCCGAAAGGTAACCGGGCCACAGTTCGTTTTCCCCGAGAATAAGTGCAATCGGGCGGACGTTTTGGGTAAAAATCTTCATCGCGCTCGGCGTATCGACAGGGGCGATTGCGGATTCCACATTGGGTGCCGCTTCCTTGAGGAAAGGCAATATCTCCGCCTTCTGCGTCGTGAGCAAAATCTTGGGACAGCCGGGCAGGTCCTGTTGCAAAAAGCCGGCCAGGCTCAGGAGCATCTTGCATTCCCCGAGACTCGCCCCGTGCATCCACAGGAACGGGCCCTCGGGCCACGGCCCGTAGAGACGTTCCTTCATGTGGAACGTCTGTTCGACAACCGGCACCTTGGCCGCCGCCTGGGCGACAGAGCCCAATGCCACTCGCGCTAAATCCAGAACCTTAAGCATAGCACAAGAAAATTAATAAACAGAAGCCACGCCCACGTGGAGGCATCGGCCGCAAAGGCCTTCCAAACGGTACGTTTTGCAAGGTGCCGGTGCGAACTGGCCCGTTCCGCATTCCGCCCACCGCCGACAAGCCCACTCAAACTGGGAATAAAGGAAGGCGTCCCCTTCGCCCAGGCACGCCAGGCATCCCCGAAAAGTCCTTCCAGAAAGCGGTCCTCCGCACGGGAGAGCGCCACCTCGAACAGGACAACGGCTAGCACAAAAGGGAGGGCCAAAAGAGAAATCCCAAACTGGAGCAGCACCAGCCCGCAGGCAAAAGCCGTGTTCGACACGTAAAGCGGGTGCCTGATATAGGCGTAAGGGCCGCTAGTCACAAGGGATTCGGCATCATGCACGCTCCCGCGGGTATGTTCCCCGATATAGCGACGCGCCCACACACGAAGCACAAGGCCCAGGGCATTACACAAGAGGCAAAGCACGATGGCGGCAAGCCCAAGAGCCGAACCGAACGGGTCAGCGGGCCGGGCATCCAGAGCAAACGGGAGCAGCAGCATGGCAAGCGCCATGACGGCAAGGATGTACCCGCGATACCGGTAGATGAACGGGCTAACCTTCGACAACGCCACCTCCCACCAGGGCTTCCATATCGACAACGCGGAAGCGCCCTTCGACGGAGGCACCCAGGCTGTCGTGACTCACGACGATAGTCCACTTGTGAAGCGCCGCCGCCGCATCCAGGAACGACTCCAAAAGCGGTTCCCTGTCGGCAAGGGCGATAGAGGCGAAAGGCTCGTCCAAAAGCACCGTACTCGAATCGGATGCAAGCGCCCACAGCAAGGCGACGCGGGCACGCTGGCCCCCGGAAAGGCTTTCCCTGGGCACGAGCGCACCGGTCCCGGATTCACTAATAAACTTGTCCAGCGATGCGGATTTCTTGGCGAGCAGGTCCTTCAAGATGGACCGCGGTGGGAGTTCCAGGTCCTGCGCCACAAAGAAGACGTCCCGGGGCATCTTGGCCTGTCCCTGCCATTCTTCCAGGCCGGCGGCCAGGCGCAGCAACGTCGACTTGCCTACCCCGTTGCGCCCGCGCAGCAGCACCGGCTTCGAACGGTCCCACGAAAAAGAAATCCCGCGGAACAGGGCGGAATCGGTCCCTTCGTACTGGAAGCGTCCGCCGTCCACATGCAGGCCGTCATCGCGGTTGCCACCGGACGGCTTGCGCTTGGGGAGGCCGCCAAAGCGGACAAGAACGTTGTACGCAGTGGCCGCGGCACGCATCTGGGGCACCACCCTGGCGCATTCCTTGACAGGCTTGTAGCAGAGCAATACGGCCGAGCAGAACAGCACGAGTCCCGTGCCGTCCATCCAGCCGGAGGATATCAGCTTGGCGCAGAACGCAAGGACAAGCACCATGGCAAGCACCGAGACCGTCTCGGCCGTGAGCGAAAGCTCCCCCTTGCGGACGGAAGTCGAAAGCCCCCGGTCCCGCAGCGAACGCACGGAATCCATGAGGCCGCCGGAAACGTGGTTCCGCTCGTAGCGCGAACTCCACCGGCGAAACAGCCTGCGGGCAAGCCCAAGGTCCTGGCGGAAAACCGCACGGGCCTCCAGGAGAGACTCCTCTTCGGGCCCCATCCGGTGGATCTTGCGCTGCATCCAGCCAATCAGCGGCACGACGACCACGAAAAGGAACAAAGTAAGCGGCCACGAAATGTAAAAAAGCACCGGCAAAAAGACGACGAGCTGTAACACCGCCTGCACCGCCTGGAAGCATACCGAACTGTTGGACTGCAACACCTGGGTCGATTCGTAGGCCGACTCGACGGCGCGCTCCCCCTCCGGCCCGTGGAAATTCGACGGGGCAAGGTTCCTCAACGTGCGCAGGAACCACCCCATGACGAGCGCCCCCACGCAATAGGCCCACTTTTCGGAAATGCGGACCTTCCAAAGCATGAACACGAAGCGCAAAACGGTCAAAAGGAGCATCAGGGCAATCCACTCCGTAAGCTCGACAACCGGCTCGCCCGACAGAATCCGCATGAAGGCACGGATTCCCCAAAGCAGGGCCGCATCCGATGCACTCGCCAAAAGAGCAACGGGAATAAACCGGAACAGGCCGCCGAAAATGGATTTTTTGAGCCGCTTTTGCAATATCACGATAAAAAATTAAAAAAAAACACTGGGAGCCCTTGACTAAAACACATATTTTCCTATATTTGGCCCTACGCAAGACGCCCCTATCGTCTAGTGGCCTAGGACTCGGGATTTTCATTCCCGCAACAGCGGTTCAAACCCGCTTGGGGGTATAAAAAAGAACCTACCGAAAGGTGGGTTCTTTTTTTTGTACCATGCCCAATACGTACAAATGTACGCTTGCAAGCGATTCTGTATATATTTATGGCATGACGAGCCTTGGTTATTCAGCGTAGAAATATATATGCTAAAAATACTGCTGTACATATTGGGTATTTTATTTTTATTGACGGCTTGTACTAGTGAGCAAATCCGGTTTATAAACAAATCTTTTGGGTATTTCAAAGTTATGAGAGTAATTCCGATTGATTTGTCCAATACGAAAAAACATGTATTTCACATAAAGGAACATGATAGCAGAAGGTCGGTTAATATAAATTTGTGCTTTGACTTCATTTCGAATGCGGGAAACCTGAAAGTTGTTGAAGGCTTGAAGATTAAAGCTCGAATTTCTATGGGTAGATTTTCTCATGAGATAATGACGGACAGTGCGGTATGGGCGGAGAATGGGGCCTGTTGGTTTTATAATGATAGCCATGGACTGCAACTTCTTAATAGTGATTTACCTGCCGACATTGATTTCGACAACCCTTTAACTATTGAGTTCCAGATAATGGAAAGCGACAGCGTTAAATGGACATTTTACAGCAATCCACATGATTTGGATGAATGGGGACGATTGCCTCCACCTGTTAAAATTAACGTTGTGAAAGGCGATACCGTTGCGCTACGTAAAATTGCAAACCCACGTCTTGTTGTTGTAACTGGCAATTATTCTGTGGGTGAGAAATAGAATCCCTAATTTTACGGACGTTCCAAACGGAATTTTTGTCCACCTATTTTTGCAAAATTATTTTGTCTTGACTTGCGCTTTTTGCCGGTTTATATTGTCAATGTTTGAAATATTGATTGACAATATCGACAGGGGAATGTACAATGGCCGAGCGCAAGCCGCTCAAGGACTGTATAGTAAAACCGGGTGAGAAAAGCCCGTTTGCGAATTTGCTGGTGGATCTCGCTTTCAAGAAGGCTTTTGATCCGGACAAACCTTCAAGCCGTGAAAACCTCGTGAATCTCCTGAACGACCTGCTGGAACCGCAGCTCAAGCGACCTATCAAGAACGTGTGGACTCGCAACGTGGCGAAAAACCTGAGCGGAAGCAGGGAATCCCGCACGGCGATTTTTGACCTGCACTGCGAAGATGATATGGGTAACCTCATCGAAATAGAGGTGCAAATCCGCCGGATGACCAACTTTTTGAAACGCCTCGCCTTTTATGCCAGCGAAATGGTCGCGAACCAGGCGGAAACCGGGAAATCGTGGAATTTTGACTTAAAACCTTCCTATGTAATCGCATTTACGCAGTACGGGGTTTTCAACGATGACCGTGCCATTCATCGTGCGACGACTGTCGACATCGAATCCGGGAAACAGTTCGTGGATTCGTTCAATTATACCGTCATAGAACTCTCGAAGGTTCCCTTGTTCATCGAGGAAGGTTCTTCCAGCGTGAGCAAGTGGTTGTTCTTCTTCCGCTATTTGAACCGCTTGCGGGAGCTCCCCGCCGAATTTCCCGAACGCAAGTTCGAGCACTTGACAGAGAGTTCGAAAGTGTCTAAATTCAGCAAAGAAGAATTTGAGGCATACCGGAATATGTACCACAAGGAATGGGACGATACCGCCATGGTGGAAGCCTTTATCGAAGACCACGCGGACTTGTTCAACGCGAAGGTTGCCGAGGGCGTTTCTGAAAGTAAACGCGAAATGGCGAAGGCTATGCGTGATTACGGTGATCCTGTTGAAAAAATTGCCGCGATATCCGGTCTCTCCATAGAAGAAATCGCCAGACTATAGTCCCCAATACGTACAAATGTTCGCTTTAAGGCAATTCTGTATATATTTATGATATGATAGGAAACCTTTCATCAATCTAATATTGGAATAGATTTCATTCGTTATATGAGTTTTCAAGATGCGTACTTTGATTTATAATATCAGTTTAGTTACGCTGCTGTTGTTGGGGTGTAGCTTGGGTGAAAAAAGAGATGGGCCTCAAGTCGATTCTACAAGTGATGCACGTGGAGAATGTTATCGCTATGAAATGTGTCTTTACAAAGATGTAAGATATCACTGCATTATGGATACAAACGTAGTAGATGAGGTTACCCGATTTATTGAAAAGGTTGAACATAATATAAAAGATTGCCATAATTGTTTTATGGATACAACAGTGGTAAATGAAATGCTTCAGAACGCAGAAAAAAAAGGATATAATACAGAATCTGATACAAGTGATTTATATGACATTTTTTCTATTGAAGGATTTTATGATCCCAAAAAAACTAAGCATGTTAGCCATTCCTGTTGTTATGCGACAAATAAAAGAAATGGTTGTGATACATTAAAAGTAATGACTGTCATCAAAGATAAAAAGCTCGTACCTCATGGAAGTGAATATGAAATCACAAAGGATTCATCAGGATGGAAGATTGTTAAGATGGGGCTTTGGATACATTGATTTTGGTTTGAGTTTGAAATATTGATGAAAAACTAAACTTTGCTACGCCATTTGATGTATTTCTAGAAAAAAATTGTAAAGAGGAATTTTTACCGTCTGATTCGCGTTTTTAAAGGACGTTCCAAACGGAATTGTTTGAGCGCTTGACGGAAAGCTCAAAAGTATCTAATTTCAGTAAGGAAGAATTTGAGGCATACCAGAAAATGTATCACAAGGAATGGGACGATACCGCCATGGTGGAAGCCTTTATCGAAGACCACGCGGACTTGTTCAACGCGAAGGTTGCCGAAAGCGTTTCTGAAAAAACTCGCGAAATGGCGAAGGCTATGCGTGATTACGGTGATCCTGTTGAAAAAATTGCCGCGATATCCGGTCTCTCCATAGAAGAAATCGCCAGACTATAGTCTCCAATACGAACAAACGTACGTTTGCAAGCGATTGTGTATATATTTATGGCATGATGGGCATTAGTCATTCTCTACAGAGATTCGTATGGCAAAGTTGAGTTCCCTTTTGGCGATAATCTTGTGTCTTGTCGGGTGTTACCATTATAGGCATGGCTACAAAGTTAAGACTGGCTGGACTTCTTATCATGTCCTCTGGGAACATCCTGTAAATCTTGATTCTGACGAGGAACAGGTTATAGATGTTCCTTTTATTAAGTATGGTGATTATTTTTCGCTCTGTTTTGACAAGAATTGGAAAAAATCGGCAACTTTACCCGATAGCGCATACTATCTTCCGAACGATTTCATGAATATCTCTTTTCACATTGAAGATACCGTTCTTGTTGGAGAAGTGTCGCATGATGATGAAAGTTGTCCCAATGGGCACCATTTGTTGTGGATTAATGTTCCAGAAGACTTCAATCGTGAACAAGGGGGGCAACTCCACATTCGAGTTCGCAAGAGACTTCATTTTAAGAATAATTCGACTGCAAGGATTGTCCTAGCAACAGGACATTCGTGGGAGTAAATCGAAGCGTATAACGGATCTCAGGATAGAGATGTCGACCCTCTCTCAGGAGAGAGAGGGATAAGACAACAATTTCACTTCGTTCTTTAGTCTTCCCTCTCTCAGGAGAGAGAGGGATGGACTGCGCGGTCACGACGTTCCATTGCAGCCCTACGGGTTCTGGCCTGCGGCCAAAATCTCAAACGGCTGCGCTTCACTTCGTTTCGCAGCCGTTTGTCGAACCCTCTTCGAGGGTTCGGAGTATCCCTTATGAAACAAAAAGTGGGGCCTTGCGGCTCCACTTTTTGTTTCAGGAGAGAGAGGGATTCGAACCCTCGGACCTGTGACAGTCTCCGGATTTCGAGACCGGCCCAATCGACCACTCTGGCATCTCTCCGAGGTTCGCACAATGTAGAAAAAAAACATCCCTTTGTCTATCCCCCTAACAAAAACCCTTTGATTCCGTTTTTTTATTTCTACATTTGGCCTCAAATCCAATAAAATCGGATCCAAAAAGACTTCAGGTTTATAAGCGCGAGTGCGCTTCGGGGCTTTTCTAGGTTCTTTTTCCCGAAACTTTCAGGAATTTTCGAACCTTTTGATAGTGCGGCATGGGCCGCAGATGAAGTTTACGGGTCCTGAAGGTGCATTATGACGACGAATACCGAAGAACGTATTCCTGAAGAATCTATTGACCCCAAATCCAAAATCGCTCGCGAGGCCAACGCCTTTCTGGACGCAATTGCCGGCGGTGCCGACGAGGACGAGGCTGACGAAGCCGCTTTCCTCGCACTGAACCCGAACGGTGTCGTCGTGGACGAAGAAGGCGACGTGCTCAAGAAGGGGGCAAAATCCGCCATCGAAGTCGGCGAAAAGGTCGAATTCGAAGAAGGCGAAGTCGAACAGCCCGAAGAAGACGACAGCGACGAAGACTACGCAGAATCCAAGAAGGACTGCGCCGAGCAGCCTGTAGAGCAGGAAACGCCCGAGCAAGACAACACGGCTGCCGAAGAACCCATAAACGAAGAACCGGCTGAAGAATCCGATTCTGACGACGATCTGGGCGACGAAGCCCTCGTGACCTTCGAAGACCTCGGACTTGCGGACGAAGTTCTTGAAGCCATCAAGGCCCTAAACTACGAGACTCCCTCCCCCATCCAGGCGAAGGCGATCCCGGCACTTTTGCAGGGAGCAAACCTGCTCGGCACGGCACAGACCGGCACCGGAAAGACAGCAGCATTCTCGCTCCCGCTGCTTTCAAGGCTCAGTTTCAACGGGCACGAGACCTCGATGCTCGTACTCACCCCGACCCGCGAACTCGCTATCCAGGTGGCCGAAGCTATCCAGCAGTACGCGGTCAAGATGCCGAAGGTCCACGTGGTCCCCGTCTACGGTGGGCAGGATATCGCCGTGCAGCTCCGCGCCCTCAAGCGCCAGGCGAACATCGTAGTCGCCACCCCGGGCCGCCTCATTGACCATATCAAGCGCGGTTCCATCGTGCTTTCGGGCGTGAAGGCCATCGTGCTCGACGAGGCCGACGAAATGCTCGACATGGGATTCATGGAAGACGTGGAGACCATTCTCAAGGAAATCCCCAACGACGCCCAGCGTGCGCTCTTCAGCGCCACCATGCCCAAGGAAGTCAAGAAGATTATCGACCAGCACCTGGGCGAATACGAAGAAGCCCGCATCGAAGGCAAGACGACCACCGTCGAGAACATCCGCCAGCGCTACCTGCTGGTGAAAAACGAACACAAGCTCGAAGCGCTCGCCCGCGTGCTCGAAGGCGAAGACTTTGACGGCGTGCTGATTTTCGTGCGCACCAAGCAGAACACCACCGAACTTGCCGAAAAACTCGAAAGCCGCGGATTCAACGTGGCTCCGCTGAATGGCGACCTCGCCCAGTCCATGCGCGAACGCACCATCAACCGCCTCAAGATGGGCAAGCTCGATATTGTCGTCGCGACCGACGTGGCCGCCCGCGGCATCGACGTGGACCGCATCACGCACGTGGTGAACTACGACATTCCCTTTGACACGGAATCCTACGTGCACCGCATCGGGCGCACGGGCCGCGCAGGCCGCAGCGGAAACGCCATTCTCTTCATCACGCCGCGCGAAAAGAAGATGCTCAAGATTATCGAGAAGGCGACTCGCCAGCCCATCGAAGCGATGGAAACACCCACGGCAGACGTCATCAGCGCAAAGCGCGTCAATGCGTTCAAGGAAAAGATCAAGAGCGTCCTCAGCTACGGCGAACTCGACAAGTTCAAGGAACTCGTGCGGAGCATGGTCGCGGACGGCTGCAACATGGAAAACGGATTCGCTCTCGAAGACGGTTCCGTGCGCGAGATTACTGCAGAAGATGTCGCCGCGGCCGTCATCAAGGTCTGGCAGAAAAAGCAGCCGCTCTTCCCGGAACTCAAGCCGCTCGACGCCCCGCGCGAACGCGGTGGCCGCGATAGAGGCGACAGGGGCGACAACTTCGGGCTCGACCGCGAAGAAAAGAGCCGCCTCCGCAAGGAACGCAAAGAAGGCACCAACGGTGTCGAGGAAGGCTACCTGCGCTATTACCTGGGTGTCGGCCGCAAAGACCACGTGACCCCCAAGGACATCGTGGGCGCCATCGCCGGCGAAGGCAATATCAGCAGCAGCAATATCGGGCGCATCAAGCTGTTCGACAAGTTCAGCACGGTGGAGCTCCCCGAGACCATGCCGCAGGAAGTCCTCGACATTCTGTCGGGAATGACCATCCGCGGAAACGAAGCCCGCTTCCGCCTGATGACCGACGAGCCGCCCAGCGGCCCCGCGCCGGGCACAAGGCCCCGCGCCAGCCGCAGTTTCCATCGCGACGGCGAACGCCGTGGCCGCAAGTTCGACGGGGACAAGCCTTTCGAAAACCGCAAGGCCCGCCGCGAAAAGGCGTTCGGTGACAAAAAATTCGGTGATAAAAGAGGTGACAAGCCTTTCCGCAAAACACGCCGCTTCGGAAGAGTGTAATTTTGTAAAGATGCGTCACATGGCTGTTTGTTTGCGATTTTTCATAGTATGCTTCCTACTCGTTTGCAGTTGTAGCAATTCGACCATTCTTGATAGCAAGGATGATTCCAGCATAGCCGATCCAGACAAGCAGTCCACCGACATCCTGCCCATCGACACTGTAGCCGCCGACTCACAAGTCAATACCGTTGACACCGTAGCTGCCGACTCACAAGTCAATACCGTTGACACCGTAGTTGCCGACTCACAAGCCAGCACCGTTGACACCGTAGCTGCCGACTCACAAGTCAACACCGTTGACACCGTCGTTGCCGACTCACAAGTCAACACCGTTGACACCGTCGTTGTCGATTCACAAACAACAACCAGAGACACGACATCAGGCCTTTCCCTAGATGACACTGAATACCCTTATGCCGGAATTCCAAGAATCGTCATAGAAACAGAGAACTTCCGCGCAATAGAAGACCGTGAAACGGAGATTCCAGCCAAGCTCCAGATATGGGGAGAAAAAGCGCCCGAAAGCAACGTAATGGATTTGACCATTAGGGGCAGGGGAAACACCTCCTGGAAAATGCCCCAAAAGAGCTACAAGATCGAATTCGTCAAAAAGCAGGCCTTGCTTGGGATGCCCAAAGATAAAGACTGGGCCCTCATCTCTAATTATGCAGACAAGACCCTGATGAAAAATTACCTGATGTTACATCTGTCGGCAAAACTAGGAGCATTCTACGCGCCCCGCTGCGAGTTTGCAGAATTGTACCTGAACAAGGAATACCTGGGCGTTTACCTACTTTCAGAAACCATCAAAGTGGGAACAAACCGGGTAAACATTCCCAAGGACAACAATTCATACATTGCAGAAGTTGCGCACAACCACAAACAAAACGATCAAATGGTCTATTCTCAAGCGATCCAAACAAATTCAACAGGAAAACCTATTCATATTCACTACCCCAAGAATGCATCGAACGAGACTTTATCAGCAATCAGAGACGACATCGAAGAATTTGAAACGTATCTAACATCGATCAAAGAAAACGAGGACAACAACATTGCTCAATGGCTTGACATCAGCGAATGCGTCAAGCATTATTGGGTGCAGGAATTTTCAAAGAACCCAGACGCAGCCGGTTATTCAAGTTTATACATGGTTAGGGTCATGGGTAGTCCAGTCATAATGGGTCCTGTATGGGACTTTGACCTCGCCTTTGGCAGCCATAGCAACGAAAGCAACAACGAACCCGAAGAATGGATCATTAAAAACGGATACAGGCACTTTTATATTTTTAAGGATTCCATCGCCAAGCAGGCCCGACTCGATTTCTGGAACGAGAACAGGGATATAATTGCAAGAACGACAGATGTCGCCGATTCAGTACGCGCATTTCTTCAAGATGCGGCGAAAAACAATTTCAAAAGATGGGACATTCTGAAAAGCACCCAATACGTCTACCACCGTCACACCTACGATACATACGAGGACGCTGTAGATGGCCTAAAAGATTGGATTCGCAAACGAATTCAATGGATTGACGAAAATATCAAGCAATAGATCGCTGCGAAATTAGCACCTATGAAACAAATTGTTAAAAAGACCATCCTCGACAACGGCATCACCATCCTGACCGACTACATGCCGCACGCCTATTCCGTCGCCGTCGGCGCATGGGTACCGCGCGGGAGCCGCCACGAGGCAAAAGACGAATACGGACTGAGCCACTTTTACGAACACCTGGTATTCGAGGGAACCGAAAACCGGAGTGCGCTCGAAATCGCACGCGCCATTGAAGACCACGGCGGAAACCTCGAAGCCTACACCACCCGCCAGGAAACCGGCTTTTACGCGCAAATCGAACGCAACCAGCTTCCGCTTGCCATAGACGTCATCGCGGACATGCTCATGCACCCGCGCATGGACAAGAAGGAGATGGAAAAGGAACGCCGCGTAATCATCGAGGAAATCCACAGCTACGATGACATTCCCGAAGAAATCGTGGGCGATGTATTCAACGCCATCCACTTCAAGGGCTGCGGCATCGCGCATTCCATCACCGGAAACGTCAAGCAAGTCAAGGCGCTCACGCACCGCCAGATGCTCAAGTACACGGAACAGGTAATCAACGAAATCCCGCTGCTGATATGCGCCGCAGGCCGCATTGACCACAACACCCTTGTAGAACTTTGTTCTGAAAAATTCAAACAAAAGAAAACAAACGGAAAAATCCCCGCCGACACCTACAAGGCAAACAACAGCGTCAAGGTCGTTCAGAAGCAGGACATCGCGCAATCGAACCTTTTCTGGGGATTAAGTTTTGACAGGTCCCTCATGGACGAGCGCAGCCGGTGCGCCCTCTCGCTTTTCAACGTGGCCATGGGGGCGGGCATGGCATCCCGCCTGTTCCAGAAAATCCGCGAAGACAAGGGACTCGCCTACTCCGTCTACTCCACCGCCGACATCTACTGCGACTGCGTGGACTGGGGCGTTTCGCTTGCGACCGAGCCGCACCAGCTGCACACGGCGCTCGACCTGTCACTCGCCGAGACGAGAAGCTTCCTGAAGCACGGGTTCCGGAAGGGCGAGTTCGACCGTACCAAGGCAAACATCCTGGGCGGCATGTACCTGGGCGCAGACAGCCCCGAGAAGCGCGTCATCCGCATGGCCGAGCAGACACTCCACCTGGGCGACTTCCGCACCATGGACCAGTCCGAGAAGACCATCCAGTCCATGACCGAGGACGAGGTCGTCGCCACGACGAACAGACTCTTCGACGCGGCAAAATTCTCCGCGGCCGTCATCGAGCCTGCCGGACGCAAGAAGACGGAACTGGCCCCGGACTTCTTCTAACCGGCATCCTAGGTCGGCAGACCGGCCTCCATTCATGACAGAGCATACAAAAAGCACCCTGCAGTGCAGGGTGCAATTTCTCGCGTTTAAGATGCAGTTACAGCTAACCTGAACTTTCGTCCAAATTAGGCAGCCTTCACAACTTCCACGACCTTGGCGAAAGCCTCGGGGTCGGCGACGGCCATATCGGCGAGAACCTTGCGGTTCATCTTGATACCAGCCTTGGAGAGCTTGTAAATGAACTGGCTGTAGCTGATGCCGAATTCACGAACAGCGGCATTGAGGCGGACAATCCACAGAGAGCGGAAGTCACCCTTCTTGTCGCGGCGGTGAGCGTAGGCATACTGACCGGCGTGGGCTACGGCGTCAATGGCAAGGCGAAGGTTCGACTTGCGACGGCCATAGAAACCCTTGGCGGCCTTGAGGATTTTTTTGCGGCGTTCGCGGGAAGGAACTCTAGTTTTAGCGCGTGGCATTCTTACACTCCTTATGCTTGGACAAGCAGACGCTTGACGTGGAACATGTCGACCTTCTTGACGAGGGCACCCTTACGGAGGGTACGCTTACGCTTGGTGGTCATCTTGGCAAGAATGTGGCGCATACCAGCGCGCTTGAACTTGACGTGGCCGGAACCCGTCACGCGGAAGCGCTTCTTAGCACCGCTATGTGTTTTCATCTTAGGCATTTTTACCTCTTCGGTTATTAAGTTGAAGCCTCACCTGCTGCCTTTGGCTCGGTTACGGGCTTTGGTGCCTGGTCCTGCTTTTTGGCGGAACCCGCACCACGTTTAGGACCGTAGATAGAAAGCATCGTGTTGCCTTCCACCCGCGAATCCATTTCCAAATCGC
>JAGCGO010000113.1 GCA_017649565.1 Fibrobacter sp.
AGCTCAAGATTCTCGACTACAACCGCGTGCTCAAGGACCTGAACGGCCGTACGCCGGAACAGCTCATGGCCGAGATGGAAAAGGTGTTCGACATCGTGGAACTGGATTCCATGAAGAGCCCCGAGAAGCAGAACCAGGTGAACTTCTACATGGGCGGCAAGTGGTACGCCTGCACGTTCAAGGCCCAGTTCCTCAAGAACCTCGGCCCGGTCGACAGTCTGGATGTCGCCCTGCTGCAGAGACTCATCCTGAAGCCGCTCTTCGATATCGACGACCCGCGTACTTCCAAGCGCATCGACTTTGTCGGTGGCATCCGCGGTCTCGGCGAGCTCGTGAAGCGCGTGGACAGCGGCGAGTGCGCCTGCGCATTTGCCATGTACCCGACGACGCTTGACCAGCTGATGAACATCGCCGACGCCGGCGAGATCATGCCGCCGAAGAGCACTTGGTTCGAACCCAAGCTGCGCGACGGCCTCCTGGTCCACTCGCTCGACTAATTAAGTTTGTTGGAACTCTGCCCCGGATGGCTTTGGCTGTCCGGGGTTATTTTTTTTGCCCTTTTGTGGGCTCCGTAACAGGATCGATGGCCTTGATGGCGTGAGGTCTCTTGATTTCCCTGACCTTAACGTTTCTGCCGGGCTTGTTCTCGTTGACCTGATGCGGATCGTCGTGGCGGGCATCCTTCTTGATAGCCTCGACTTCGACCTTGATCTTTTTAGGTTCTTCCTTTGCAGGTTCTTTCGGGGCTTCGTTATGGTCTTCCTTCTTTTTTATGGGGAGGAAGGTCTTCTGGAATTCCTGCAGCTTTTTAAGGACAAACTGCTTCGCGATGTCGGGCTGCTTTATGTATCGTCCGAGAATGCGCTCCTTGGTAAAGAAGCCGAGTTCGCGCGAGTCGACGCAGTGGTTTCCCTTTTCGCAGGCGAGGTAGTAGTTGTCGCTCGCGACGACGAACGTGTCCAACGGGACCGAATCGCCCTCGACAAAGAATTGGCGCTTGATCTTGATGGGCGAGTTGCCGGGTTCTGCCTGGCGGATCTGCATTTCGATAAGTCGCCTGTCTTGCCAGGGGAGCACGTCCAGTTCCTTAAGGCTCACCAGGCGGTGCCCCAGCTTGGTCGACCCTATGCGCTCGATGGGAATTTCGCGGTTCCCTTGCCAAAGCGTGGACTTGATGGTGAGGGGGAGGCCCTGTTCGTTCATCAGTCTCAGGATGTAGTCTTCTTCCACGTCGTTGAGGGCGGAAAGGATGATGGTGTCACCCTGCCTGGGAACGTAGAACTTGCGCGTCTCGATAAAGGAGTCTTCGCCGCGCCACATGAAGCGCTTGCGCTTGGTCTTGATGCGTCCCTTGTCCGAAATTTCGATGGTGTCGCCCGGGTAGCCGATGATTTTGCGGACCAGAGTCTCGTCGTTTGTTTGCCTGGCCCAGACGATATCGCCGAAGGATGCCTTGTCGATACATTGCGGGAGTCGGCAGACCCATACCAGCGAGCCCTTCTTGATGAGGGGCTGCATGGCCGTGTCGCGCAGGAGTATCGGTTCGATGGCGTAGTAGCGTATAGCGAGCGCGCCGGTAAAGGCGAGGAGCATGATGAATACGGCAAAGAAGAGGCGGGACTTGGATGTCCGCCACTGCAGTCGCCTTACTTTTCTGTCCAGGTATGCCATCGCCTTCGAATGAATTTAGTCGCCGTTGCTGGTGGAGTTGTCGGAGAGCGAAAGCACTGCGAGGAACGCCTTCTGCGGCACTTCGACCGAGCCGATGCTCTTCATGCGCTTCTTGCCTTCCTTCTGCTTTTCGAGGAGCTTGCGCTTACGGGTGATATCGCCGCCGTAGCACTTGGCGAGCACGTCCTTGCGCACCGCCTTTACGGTGGAGCGGCTGATAATCTTTCCGCCGATAGCGCCCTGGATGGCGACATCGAACTGCTGGCGCGGAATCAGGTCCTTGAGCTTCACGCAGATGGCGTTCGCGTAGGTGTGGGCCTTGTCGCGGTGGATAATCACCGAGAAGGCGTCCACCGGGTCGCCGTTCAAAAGGATGTCGAGCTTCACGAGGTTGTTGCGCCTGTATTCGCTCGGGGCGTAGTCGAGGCCCGCGTAGCCGCGGCTTACCGACTTCAGGCGGTCGTAGAAGTCGAACATGATTTCGGCGAGCGGCAGGTTGTACTTGAGGATGACCTTTTCTTCGTCGAGGTATTCCATGGTCTCGAACTCGCCGCGCTTCTCGTCGCAGAGCGTCATGAGCGCACCCACGAATTCCTTGGGCGTAAAGATCTGCGCCTTCACGTACGGTTCTTCGATATGGTCATAGCGGCTTGCGTCGGGGAGCTTGCTCGGGCTTTCTATTTTCACCATCGTACCGTCGCTCATGTACACGTGGTATTCCACGTTCGGTACGGTCGTAATGATGTCCACGTTGAATTCGCGGTCGAGGCGTTCCTGCACGATTTCCATGTGCAGAAGCCCGAGGAAGCCGGTACGGAAGCCGAAACCGAGCGCTTCGGACGTTTCCGGTTCCCAGCTGATTGCCGAATCGTTCAGGCGGAGCTTTTCCAGGGCTTCGCGCAAGTCCTTGTAGTCTTCCGGGTTGATGGGGTAGATGCCGGAGTAGATCATCGGCAAGATATCCTTGTAGCCCGGGAGCGGATCGGTGGCCGGGTTGGCGGCGTCGGTGAGCGTATCGCCGATCTTCACGTCGCTGATGGTCTTCACGTTCGCGAGCACGTAGCCCACCATGCCTTCGGAGAGCTCGTCGCGCGGGTCGCGGCGCATGCTGAACGTGCCGACTTCGGTCACCATGTACTCGGCACCGGTCTTCATCATCTTGATCTTCATGCCGGCCCTGAGGGTGCCTTCGACAATGCGGATGTAGTTGATGACGCCACGGTAGGAATCGTACACCGAGTCAAAGATCAGTGCCTTGAGCGGCTTGCCGCTGTCGCCCTTGGGGGCGGGAATCTCGTCTACAATCTTGTCGAGCACCTGCTCCACGTTCAGGCCCGTCTTGGCCGAGATGCGCGGAATCTTTTCGGGGTCGTAGCCCAGGAGGTCGCCCACGAGTTCGGCGATGTGGTCGGGCTGTGCACCCGGGAGGTCCACCTTGTTCAAAACCGGGATAATCTCGAGGTCGTTTTCCAGGGCGAGGTAGAGGTTGGAAAGCGTCTGCGCCTCGATGCCCTGGCTCGCGTCCACCACGAGGATGGCTCCTTCGCAGGCGGCCAGGGAACGGCTCACTTCGTATGTGAAGTCCACGTGCCCCGGCGTGTCGATCATGTTCAGGATGTATTCCTTGCCGTCGCGTTCGTAGACCATGCGGATGGCATGCGCCTTGATGGTGATGCCCCTTTCGCGTTCCAGGTCCATGTCGTCCAAGAGCTGGTTCGTCATCTCGTTCTTCGAGACGGTCTTGGTCAGTTCGATCATTCGGTCGGCGAGGGTGGACTTGCCGTGGTCGATGTGGGCGATAATGCTAAAGTTTCTGATGTTCTCGTTTTGCGGCATAGATGCGATAAAAATATCGTTGTGAGTCTTTTTTGGGGGTAAATATAGAAAAATAGGCGATTGACGAGGAACACGGCGGCCCCGGTGCAATATTCGATTCGAAAAAATGTATATTTGGGATGCACATTCCGTGCATGGTGCTGCACAACATTGAGAGTCCAGAAAGTGGTAAAAAAAATCATTCTTTTCACGGCTGTTTTCGGCCTATGTTCCCTGGCGTTTGCCGAAGGGAAGGTTTTCAACAAAGATTATAGCGGCGTCAAGGAAATCCAGGCTACGATTACCACCGATGAAGGTGAAATTCTCGTCGACCTGAATTTCAAGGAAGCCCCGAATACGGTCGCCAATTTTGTGGACCTTGCGGACAAGGGTTTCTACAACGGCCTTACGTTCCATCGCGTGATTAACGGGTTCATGATCCAGGGTGGCGATCCCGACGGCAACGGCACGGGCGGTCCCGGCTATACCATCGACGACGAGCCGAACAAGCTTAAGCATGAATATGGAGTCATCTCCATGGCGAACCGTGGCCCGAATACGGCCGGTTCTCAGTTCTTTATCACCCAGATGCCCCAGCCCCACCTGGACGGAAAGCACACCGTGTTTGGCCGCGTCATCAAGGGTCACGACGTCGTTTGCCGCGTCGAACAGTTTGATAGAATTATTAACATCAAAATTGTGGAAAAGAAATAAGTATGAGTTCTAAGAAAGTGTCTTCGAAAAAATCCGCTGCGAAGAGCGCTCCGGCGAAGAAACCTGCCGCAAAGAAGCCCGCTGCCAAGCCGGCAGCCAAGTCCTCTAAGCCGGCAGCCAAGCCTGCTGCAAAGTCGGCCAAGCCTGCCAAGCCCGCTCCGAAGGCTGCTGATAAGAAGTCTGCTGCAAAACCGGCTGCAAAGCCCGTAGCCAAGGCCGCCGCTAAGTCCGCGAAACCGGCCAAGCCGGCTCCGAAGGCTCCTGCAAAGAAGCCCGCTGCCAAGCCGGCCGCAAAGCCCGCCGCAAAGGCTCCTGCCAAATCTGCAAAGCCGGCCGCAAAGCCGCAGAAGGCTCCCGCGAAACCGGCCAAGCCGGCCCCGAAGGCTCCTGCTAAATCCGCAAAGCCCGCCAAGCCGGCAGCCAAGCCCGCTGCAAAGCCCGCTAAGCCGGCTCCGAAGGCCGCCGAGAAGAAGCCCGCCGCCAAGCCGGCTCCGAAGGCTCCCGAGAAGAAGTCCGCCGCCAAGCCGGCCGCTAAGCCGGAAGCCAAGCCGTCCAAGGCCGTTGAACCGGTTGCCAAGGTCGTGAAGAAAGAGGCTCCGAAGGCAAACGCTCCCGAGACTGTTCCCGTCGAAGAATCCCCGAAGGCCGCCGAAGAGGTGAAGGCCAAGAAGGGCGGCAAGGAAAAGGTCGAGATTCCCTACGCTGTCCTCCTCGAAGGCGGCAAGAAGCTCAACCGCTCCATCTTCTTCTTCGAGATCGACGAAAACGAGGAACGCGCCAACAAGAAGAAGGTCTCTTCCGAAATGAAGAACCTCGACATGAAGCCGACCTCGGCCATCCGTCACAAGATTTCCCTTGCGGAAGAAACTCAGGAAGAACTGACCGAGCGCCTGCTCAAGGAACTCGAGGAACAGAACCTTGCGTTCACCCGCGAGGCGGCGACCCAGATTTGCACCCGCTGCAACAAGAACCTCGTGTCTCCCGAATTCTGGGTGGACAAGCATCTCGGCTACTGCGAAGAATGTGCCGCGATCCTGAAGCTCGGACAGTCCAAGGAAGCCCGCAAGGTCGAATACCAGCTCGGTGCCATGGGTGGCGACTCCCTGGACGAGGCTGAGGATGATAGCGAGTTTGGCGAAGGACCGGACGCAGCCGATATCAAGGATGCCGAAGAAGAGTTCGCCGATTTCGAATAGTCGACTATTCGTTCAAGTCTAAAACAAAAAGGACCCTCGGGGGTCCTTTTTTATGTTGTATAAAACGTGCGAGGTTTTTGCTCTAGGGGTTGGGCCTAGTTGACCCTGCGCATCACGCCGATGACGCGGCCGGCAATCGAGAAGTCCTTGCGGTTGTTCACGATAATCGGGCGGTACTTCGGGTTTGCTGCCCTCAGTTCGATATGGTCGGAACTGGGGTGGTAGTACTTGACGGTTGCCTCGTTGTCGATCTGTGCGACGACGATTTCGCCCTGCTCGGCGCTCTTCTGCTGGCGCGCGAAAATCAGGTCGCCGTCGAAGATGCCCGCGTTGATCATGGAGTCGCCCTTGACGCGGAGTGCGAAGACGTCGCTACGGCAGGCGAGGAAGTCGCGGTCGATGGTGACCGTTCCCTCGAGGTTCTGGACGGCGAGGATCGGCTGGCCGGCGGCGACGCGGCCCACGATGGGAATTTCGATGGTGTTGTTGGCTACGGGTTCCTGGCTGTCGCTGCCGTTCGAGATGATCTCGAGACCACGGCTAAGGCGCGGCGAGCGGTTGATGTAACCCTTCTTGATGAGGGCGGCGAGGATGGAGCGAACGCCGTTCGTAGACGAAATCTCGAAATGGTTGCCGATTTCGCGCACGGTCGGCGGCATGTGGTTTTCCTTGGAGTACTTCTTGATGTACTCGTAGATCTCCGCTTGACGGTCTGTCAGTTCTTTTTTCTTTGTATAGTCCATCTTGAACCTCGTTTTTTTTTGCCGTAAATCTAGTTTTGGCATTGACTTATATAAATATAGTGCACTCTTGGGCAAATGTCAATAGTTTCACTGCACATTTTTTCACTTTTTACCTTTCGCGCCCGTTCTTCCCGTATTTTCGTAAAAAAGTTTTTGATAAGATTTTTTCTATTGCTATATTGCGCTGCAACTTTTACTTTTCTTTAAAAAAGGTATACAAAAGAGGAATTATGGGCACGGTTCGGAAATTTTTCGGTTTTTCCTGGATTTTTTACGCTTGCGCTGTCTTTTTCATGGTAGCTTGCGGTTCTGATTCCGAATCGAGTTCTGGGCCGGAAAACGATTCTGAAATTGAATCTGATTCCGGAGACGAGTCCAAGTCCGGTTCCGAAGACGAGTCCAAGTCTGGTTCCGAAGATAAGAAGAAGAAGGAAATCCAGGTAGATAAAAAGATGTCTTCTTCGCCCGTTATCATTGAAACGAAGTATGATTCCAGGATTCGCGAAGAATTTACTTCGGTCCAATTTGGTCGGTATATTTGGACGGCGAAAAACTCATCCTCGGAACGCAACGTGTCGGGCTATACAGTGTGCTATGCCAATAACGGGGATAACTGCGATACCTACGGACGTCTCTATCATAACAATGCCTATAACGCATGTCCCCATGACTTCTACATTCCGTCCGAAGACGATTGGAAAACCATCATGAGCCTGCGCAAGCAGCATCCCGAGTTGGCCGAGGCCTTGACTTTCCCGCTGGGTGGATATTGCGATTACAAGTCGTTTTCGTTGAAGGACGAAGAAGGCTACTATCTCACATCGAATGACAGGGCTGCTGTCGTGGACAGCAAGGGCTCTGTTTCGTTTAGGGACATCAAGAGCGACGATTACGTATCGGTGCGTTGTATTCGCCGGATAAATTGCTATGCAACGCTCGATGACCTGCCGGATTGTGAGGAAGATAACTCGACCCTTTATTATGTCATGGAGAAAAAGTCCAATTACCGTTGTCTCGGAAATCGCTGGGTAGATGATTTTAGCAACACCTGCAGATCGCAGGATGAAGGCACTTATTCCATTTACAATGACTCCATGTATATTTGCAAAAATGAGCAATGGCAGCTGGCATCCATAGAGGATTCGAAGGAATTGTGTACTAAGGAAATGGAAGGCACAACTTATTTGTTCAATGGGTTGCAATACGCTTGCGAGAATGAACGGTGGCGCAGTTTTGATGCTATTGAACGGGAACTGGGGTATTGCAAGGAATCGATGGACGGAAAAATAGATACGGTCCATTATAATTATGTCGTGACGGGTTTGTATGGGTGGAAAGGCAAATATAAACTTTATGTCTGTGACTCGAGAAAGTGGCGAGACCTAGAACCCTCGGATTTGTTTGGCGAGTGCGACAGTACGAATCTATATAAAGAGGCCGTTTATGCATCGACGCGTATTGTTTGCAGAAATGGCTCTTGGTCTTTCCTTAATAATTTAGAAAGCGATATCGGTATTTGTTCTCCGGAAAAGATTGGCGTTATAACTAGAACTTCGAATGGTTCTAACGACTACATTTGTAAAGAAGATGGGTGGCAGCGCGCTACGCAACGCGATTTTTTGGGGGATTGTACCGCTGAAATGGAATATCAAATGAAACCTTATGCGGGTAGCACGTATTATTGTCACGATTTACAATGGACGCGCGCCGATTCAATTCAGGCAAAGATCGGGGTTTGTACCGCAGATCGTGAAGGTGATGTCGATTCGTTGGTCACTCAATTTGGAATGCGCTCGTTTGTTTGTGACTCCTTGAAATGGCGTTGGCAGGTTGCCGCGGATGTTTATGGGGATTGCCAAGATACTATGGAGTTTAAGGTATATATTGCGAATCATTGTGAATATTATTGCCGCGATGGGGAATGGAAAGAACTGAGCATGGAAAAGGATCTCGGTTTCTGCACGATGGAAAATAAAAATGAATTGAACTTCATCGTAAATTCGCGGGGGGATTCTTCGTGGTACATTTGTAACGGCAAGTTCTGGTATTATGCTAAGGGCCTAGAGGCTTCTTTGGGACCTTGCGTCGAAGAAAGAAAGAACGAAATTGGCACCATAGATTCTGTTGCGTATAAATGCAGCGGAACCACTTGGATTACGATGACGGCCAATGAGTATTTGGAAAAATGCGATTCCACAATCTGGGGAAAGCGTTTGCATTATCAGAACAAAGCCTATTTGTGCAAAGGCACGAAATGGGAGCAGGAGTTGGCTATCGATTGGGATGAAAAGCCCTGCACCATGGAAAGGAGTGGGGAAACTGTCTTGTACGAAGGGGCCAACTATGTCTGTAAAGAAGGCAAGTGGCAAGAGCAGTAAAATTGATTTTGTAGGTGGCGAATATGAATAGCTTGTTGAAAAAAATGGGTTTATGGAAGGTCGTTCTTGTTCTGTTTGGCTGCCTGTTTTGGGCATGTGGTTCGGATTCGTCAAGTAGCTCGTCGGAAGCACCGGATAGCCAGTTGAATAGCTGCTCCAGCGAAGAAGGGGCTGATAGTGCGTCTTCCAGTTCTGTGCAAGGCCAATCCGTGGCAAATGTCGAAAACCTGGATTTGGAACAGTTCAAGACGAAACGTGATAGCGTCGTTAAGGGCGAGGATGGAACGGTCTACGGAATCTTTGATTTGGGACCGGCCACGTGGATAGCGGAAAACCTGAATGTGCTCGATCCTGTTGCCTTGAAGAGCACTTGCTATGGTTATGACGATAAGTATTGCGAAAAGTATGGCCGCCTATATATGTATTATCCCAATACCACCAAGATGGGGAGCTTATGTCCTATCGGATACTCGCTTCCTTCTGTTGGCGCATGGAAGACGCTTATCGAGAAAACGGGCTTTGCTGATGGAGTATTTTCGGGCATTTGTGAAAAAAAGGATACCTTGGTCTGTAACGATCTAGACAAATCGACACGATTCCTGACCTATGATGGCAGTGCCTTTGTCTTGACTAAGGGTGATGATGGCCTGATATCGTACAATGTTGAAAAGGTCGACACTAACGGCTTTTATTCGATTCGCTGCATCCGATATCATACGTTTGTAGAGACGGATGCCGACATGCCGGAATGCGATACTTTGGTGTCTGGTATTCCCATGATCTTTGTGGCTTCCAGGGGAGGAAATTTACAATGTTCTGCGCGTTCGGGTAAATGGGAGTCGAATAATTCCCAGGGGGAATGCTTGCCGATTGAGAGCGGAGAAACTGTTTTGATAAACGGACTTATTTTCCGATGTGATGGTAAATATTGGACAATGCCTACGATAGATGATTTGGAAGTCCCTTGTACCAAGGATAGCCTTTATAATGAATATATGTTGAATGAAAAACGCTACGTGTGTCTAGATTCTGGCTGGCATGTATTGACGAAGTCTTTGGAATCCAAGCTTGGATATTGCGGTCCCCATAAATTTGATAAGATCGTTTTGGATGATGAGGGAACGTACGTATGCGATTCGACCGGCTGGCAACGCGCAAAATCGGATGAAGTTCTTGGGGATTGTGGTGAAGAAAATAAATATGACTTTGTGGTCATTAATGGGTCGGAGTATTTGTGCGATTATACTGGAGAATGGAGGCTTAAGAACGGTATTGAGGAATTTACAGGGTTTTTCTGTACGAACAAGACTTTTGGAGAAAAAGTCTATTATGGTTACCGCATTCATGAGTGCACTGAAACTGGTTGGCGGGGTGAGAAAATCCTCAATTATTTGGGTTATTGCGATAGGTCGAATGTTTGGGATACGGTAATGATTAGGGACACTGTTTTTATGTGCAATGGCCTCGGGGAATGGCAACGCCAGGCTCTCGCCTTGACATTTGGCTTGTGTACCGAGAAAAATATAAGGGATGTAAAGAGAGATTCTGCAGATGTACCCTATGTTTGTGAGATGGACCGTGCTCGATCCCTTGACGATGCGACTCTTAACAGTGTATGGGGCTGGTATGAGGCTGACGATTTTGATGTCATACGATCCCGATGTCGGGAGGATACGTCATTTGTCTTGATCAAGGACGAGAGATACTATGAATGTAAATATGGCGAATTTTCAAACAGGTCTGCAAAATTGAGCGATCACATTGGAGAGTGTGTGCCCGTTTCGGGTCAAACCGTTCGTAAAACGATGTACAAAGGTGTCGAATATGTTTGTGATTACGAAGCCAATGAGAATGACTGGAAAAAAATGAACGCCTTGGATTCTGCTTATGGTTATTGCCGAAAATCACTTGATTTAGAAACCCATGTGTATTCGGATACGACCGAGGCAGTATGTACATCCAACTCGAAGAACGAGTATGAATGGACTATACGTCCTAAGACGGCTACTGAAGATTTATAACTTGCAGTAGATGATCATTAAATCCGTGGTTCCGTCGGCGTTTGTATATCCCCTTGCGTCGAGGGTGACTGCGTAGAAATCCTCGCCAGTACTTTCATTGAAGTCGGGCCCGATGACGACCCAGAATGCCGTTTTGTTGAAGTTGTCGGCGATTCCGGCGAGTTCTTTTCTTGCGAATCTAAAATCGCTTATGTGGACGGGTGAAGGGGGAAGCATTGTGCTCGACCAATCGTCTTCGTAGTTTTTGTCGTCCTGATTTTTATACTTGGCGACCTTGTAACCATTGACGCCCTGGAGCGTGAGTTCTCCTGTTAATTCATCCAAGCTAACTTGGATTTGAGCTTGCGCCTTGGGAACTTCGGCATCGTTTTTGAACGAGTAGCCCTTGGTGGCCGATGTGGTCATGCTGCCTGTATTTATCCTAAGTTCGATGGGGGGGACGGTGTTCCCTGCCGAAGAAGAGGATGTTGGCTCAGCCAGGCAGAATGCGGGTTCACGAACGAATTCTATGGAATCGATGGCGGTATACTTTCGGGGATTTGTCGTGTCGTCCGACGCTTCAACCGCGATGAACAGTTTGAACGTTCCGCACTGTATTTTTGCTGTATCGGTCATTCTTACGCCCATTTCGCTGAGGTTAATTACGGTTCTGGGGAATGCAGGCTTCGTGTATTGGAGCTGAATCGGGGTTTCTTCGTTTTGGCCTAACTGATTTACGTGTGCTAAAACCAGGGTTAAGCCTGTGAAGAACGGCTCGGTTTCGAGCTCCCTTGGAAAGCATGGTTCGTTCAAGTCTACGCTACCATTGAAGATGAATGTGGTTGCGTCTGCGTTGCGATAAACTTTCTCTTTCTGGAAGTTGAATGGAGTAATTGACGATATTGGACAATAGGAACTGCTGGATTTTCCCGTTACAGACGACGATGACTGCACAGAACTGCTTGACTGCACGGAACTGCTTGACCGCACGGAACTGCTTGACCGCACGGAACTGCTTGACCGCACAGAACTGCTTGACCGCACAGAACTGCTAGAAACTTCGCTAGAAGAACTTGCAGACTGAGTGGTTCTTGAACTGCAGGATTTATCCTCATCGGGCTTAGAACTGGATGAACTCTGAATTTTACTTGACGAGGATCCTTTTTCACTTGACGAAGATTTTGTCAAATGTGAATTTTCAAAATCAAAGATATTTGTTGCACTAGTTGTGCTTTCACAGTCACTACAGACCCACAATAATTCTAATTCGGATACGCAATTGCTAAAAATATGTTTGACATGTTTTTCCCAATAGGGATCCCTGTAGCCAAAGGTCGTGTCTGCCGAGATTTCTACGAGTTCAATTCTACAGGTTCCAGTGGAATCAATATGTTTAGAAGCATAAACAGTCCCTTTTTCGGTGATTTCTATCGGTCGACCATTTGTTTTGCTTACTGCAAAATAGAATTCTCCGTTTTCTTCGCTACATTCGTCTTTAAATTGTTCCATGGTGATGGAATCATTTGGGTAGTCGGATTGTCCTTTTAGTAAGGTTTTGTTTACGTAGCCATCTCCGAATCCAATAGTGTACAACAAATTTTTGTTGTTTAAGCAAACGATTCGTTTGCTTATGGGAGTGCTGCCGAAACCGATGGGACCGTGCACTATTTTTTCGCTGTCCAGCATTGCGGTAAGAGCGTAACAACTGTCCGAGCTGCACATGTTCTGATTTTCTTCCACGTTAATCCATGTGATTGAATCATCCGCTACTATTGCTTGGTAGGACGCATCGAAAGAGGCTTGGGCGTTGACAGTATCTTCGATGGTTTCTCCTGTTTCCGAAATAGAAATCGTAACAGGTTTGGGCCTGTTGTTAAATTCCCTTAAACTGGCCAATATGTCATTTGTGCGGCTTGCAGATGTGGATTCCTGAGAAGAACTTGATTGCTTTGCCATGGTATTGGGCTGCTCGTCGGCTCCTGCAATTTTTTCGCTGGAACAAGCGCTAAATGCACTGATTATACCCAAAGTAGCAAAAAAATAAATCAAAAAAAGTCTTTTAAAATTCATAGGACTCTCCTTATATTCTTTCCGTCAACGGGAAAAGTTGCAAGTTTAAACGATAGACTTGGTCGGCGTTGTCGCACTCGCCAGCGATGGCGATGACCTGTTTGCGACAGCGGTCCACCTCGTCCGTTATGCGCTTCAACGCCTTGGCGTCGACACCCACGGTCACGCCCGAGATGTTGCGTTCTACGGGTCTGATTTTATCGATGGCCTCACGGGCGAGGTCAATCATCTGGCGGTTCATGGAACGCAGCGCCAACGTGAGCGATTCGGAGGAACCGGTGATGATCTTGTCGGTCTGCTTGTAGACGTTCTTGCACTTGCTTTTGAGTATGTTGAGTTTGACCAGAAGCTTCAGCGCATCGCGGACTTCTTGCGCCGTAAAGTCGTGCTTGATTTTCTTGGCTATGTCGCCCGGAAGCGCCCCCGGCATCAGCGGAGCCAGCTCGCGGACGATGGAATTCACCGCCGATTCGTAATAGTCGAACGCATCCGCATTGAGAACGCGTGCGTGCTGTTCCTTGGCAATTTCTTCCATTTTGCGGAAGGCTTCCTTTTTCTTGTCGTCATCCTTCGCATTCGTGAAGTCGACCATGTACTTGAAATAGTCGCACTCGTAGTCGCAAAGGCCCATGGCCGCGGCCACCAACGGAACGCCTACGCGGCTGAGGGAAGTCTTTCCGTCACAGACGAGCTTGAGATACGACGGCGAGGCGAAGCCTGCCTGCTTGGAGAATTCACGCCACGAGAACGCAGATGTCCTTTTGCGCCAGTCGAAGTAGTCCAGTATATATTTGCGGTAATCTTGATATTCGGTTATCGGCTTCATTCAAGACCTCTATTCTGATGGTTCCTATATACTTTTTTCTCAAGAAAAATATTAATGATGATACAAAGTCGTTCTTCTTTAGCAAATTTCGCTAAAAAATTTAGAAAGTGAAAAGAAAAAACGCTAAATGAATCACTTGGAAAATATATGATACAGGGTTATCAAGGAAAACCTTCGTTGAACAGCCTACTGCGGGAGGTTATTTCTTGTAGTAGATAATTTTTAACGGACGGACACCTTCTTCGTTTGCTCTTTCCATTGTTTTCAGTGTAATGGTGTAAAAATCCTCTGCGGTTTCTTTGTTGAAGGCAGGGCCAATGACTATCCAGAATGCGTCCACATCGAAATAAGTTGAGTCTGTGAGATTGGCTTCTGTAAATTTGAAATCGGTCGTGTGGACGGGAGAGGGGGGTAGGTCGCCACTATACCAATCATCACTGTAGGTAGTTCGGTCTCTGGAATTGTCGTACTTGGTGACTTTGTGACCATTAACGCCATAGAGCATTAGTCCTCCGTCTCGCCCTTGTTTCACTTGAATTTGGGCCCGCTCTATAGGGACCTCGGCATCTTCTTTGAACGAATATCCTCGAGTTTCCGAAGTGGACATTAGACCGTTAAATTGCCTAATTTCAACTTTTCGCACGACAGAGTCTATAGCAGCGCTGGAGGATGATTTCGGTTCCGCCTCACAGTATATGGGCTCACGAACGAATTCTACGGAATCCCAGCTGACGAACCTATCATGCATTTTGGGGTCGTTCGTTGCCAAGAGAACAACGAATAACTTGAAATTTCCGCATTGGGTTTTTGCCGAATCGCTTATTTTTACACCCATTTGTGCGAAATCAATTGTTTGCGCTGGCAATGTTGGCGGCGTGTATTGGATATTGATTCGGGCTTGTTCGTTTTGGCCTAACTCGTTCACATGGACAAGTTGTAGATTAACGTCTGTAAAAATAAAGTCTGTTTCATCGCTTGCGTCTGCGGTGCATTCGGATATGTGAAAATTTGCGCCTCCATAGAAGAGAATTTCTGATTTATCTGCATTGGGTTTGGCCGTAAGTGGCAAAAAATGAATGGGGGAAACTTCTCTTATGCATATTGATGAAGAAGATGTTTGCACGGGATTGCCGTGCTCAACACTGGAAGAACTAGTCATAGAGTTGCTTGAACTGGACAATTTTGTTTTTGAATTGCTAGAACTTGAAGACTTTGATTTAGATTTTGAGGAACTTGATTTTGCTTTTTTAGAACTAGAAGAACTCTTCTGGTCACTAGACGAAGATTCTTCATTTTCTTCTGTGCTAGAATTGTATGATTCATCCTCATCGGATTCAGAACTAGATGAACTCTGAACTTCACTTGACGAGGATTCTTCTTCACTTGACGAGGATTTTGTTAAATGAAAATTTTCGAAATCAAAGACATTTGTTGCACTAGTTGTACTTTCACTGTCACCGCAGGACCACAATAGAAATGCAGCTAGCCAAAGAAGACAAAGTTTTCTCATAATAAAAATCCCTCTTACAATAAGGTAATATAATTTATTTTAGAGTTTGATATGGGTAGCCAGATAGCAAAATGTCGCTTTGCTCCATTTTGCCCTGCGGGCGTCATCCTTGCGGATGCCGCGCAAAATACGCTAATGTTCATTTCATTCACCGCGTATTTTGTCGAACTGACTTCGTCAGTTCTCACTATCTACCTGAGATACAATAAATGCACCCGCAAGGGGTGCGTAGTTAGCGGGGTAGCCAGATAGCAAAATGTCGCTTCGCTTCATTTTGCCCTACGGGCGTCATCCTTGCGGATGCCGCGCAAAATACGCTTATGTTCACTTCGTTTACCGCGTATTTTGTCGAACTGACTTCGTCAGTTCTCATCAGTCTATTATCGATAAACAAAGGACCCCACGAGGGGGTCCTTTGTTTATCGGGGTAGCCAGATTCGAACTGACGACATTCTGCTCCCAAAGCAGACGCTCTACCAGGCTGAGCTACACCCCGAGGTAGCTCAAATATAGCAAATAAACGCTTGGAAAGGTGCTTTTTCTGGGAAAATCTAGCGCATCTTGGGCGATTTTTATATATTCATTGTTAAGCTAAGAAGGGAAAATTGAAGAAATCTTATTTAATATCCGCATTTTTTGCAGTCGCATCGGCGGCGTACTTCTGTGCATGCTCCGATGTCAAGGAGGTCCCGCCACCTCCGTCGTCTTCCTCTGCTGAACCGATTGTTGAAACTTCCTCTTCTGAGGAAGTCGAGTCCTCATCTTCCGAAGTCATCGAGTCGTCCAGCGTGGAGGTTGTTCCGAGTTCGTCTTCTGAGGCCCCGAAACGTCCCAAGCCGGTGCCGCCATCTTCGTCATCTGCGGAGCCGGACCGTTGTGCCGGTGCTGCTAATGCAGGTCTTTGCGACAAGCGCGATGGCCGTATCTACCGCACGGTCCGTATTGGCGGACAGGTCTGGATGGCGGAAAACCTGAAGTTCCAGGCTCCGGGAAGCTGGTGCTACGAGGACAAGGCCGAGAACTGCTCGACCTATGGCCGACTTTACAAGTGGACCACTGCCGTTGGGCTTGACGATTCCTACCTGAGCAAGTCCGCGAAGGATCTGCTTGCTACGGAAATCCGCGGAATCTGTCCCGAGGGTTGGCACGTGCCGACGAGCGCAGAGATGAAGACTCTCTACTCCGGCCTGCGCAAGAAACTGAAGGACCGCAAGGATTCCGTGGTCGAAGGGGTCGGGACCAGCCTGAAGAAAAAGGATGGCTGGGAAGAGAGCGACGAGGCACCACCGGGAACGGACAGGTTCGGGTTCGGCGCTGTGCCGGGCGGCTACCGCAATGCCAACGGTGTGTTCAACTACCTGGGCCAGGACTGCAACTTCTGGGTCGCTTCCGAGGCTTCCGAGGCGGGCCGCGCGCCCTACTGGAACCTGTATTTCGCGAACGAGGATTTCCTCGGCGTGTACAACAACGTGAAGTCCACGGGATACTCGCTGCGCTGCCTCAAGAACGCCGAATAGGGTGGTTCTCTCTGGCACATAAAAGAAAAAGGCCCTTCGAAGGGGCCTTTTCTCGTAGAATAGTTTGTTCGGTGCGAACTACTTCTTGGGCTCGATGCGTTCCATGCCACCCATGTACGGACGAAGCACTTCGGGGATCAACAGAGAGCCGTCCTTCTGCTGGTAGTTGTCGCAGATGCCGACCATCACGCGCGGCGTGGCGAGGCCCGAACCGTTCAGCGTGTGGACGAACGTGTTCTTGCCGCCAATCTTGGTCTTGATGTTGGCGCGGCGTGCCTGGTAATCTTCGAAGTTACTGCAGGAGCTGACTTCGAGCCACTTCTTTTCGACCGGGGCGTAGACTTCGAGGTCGTAGCACTTGGCGGCACCAAAACCGAGGTCGCCCTTGCAGAGGGCCAGACGGTGGTAGGGGAGGCCGAGCTTCTCGAGGAGCATTTCGCCGAAGCGAGTGAGCTCTTCGTGGTCTTCGTAGCTCTTTTCCGGGTGGGCGAAGTAGACCATTTCCACCTTGTTGAACTGGTGCAGACGGAGCAGACCGCGGGTGTCCTTGCCGTAGGAACCGGCTTCACGGCGGAAGCAGGCGGAGTAGGCGCAGATGCGCTTCGGGAGTTCGGATTCCGGAATCACTTCGCCGGCATAGAGGTTGGTCAAAGGCACTTCGGCGGTCGGGATGAGGAACAGGTCGTCGTCCTTGTCGCAGCGGTACATGTCTTCTTCGAACTTCGGGAGCTGGCCCGTGCCGCGCATGGTGTTGCGGGTCACCAGGTACGGAGGCGTGAATTCCTCGAAGCCGTTCTTCTGGTGTTCGTCGAGGAAGAACTGGATGAGGGCGCGTTCCAGGCGGGAACCGAGGCCGCGGTAGACCGGGAAGCCGGAACCGGAAATCTTGGCGCCGCGTTCGAAGTCAAAAATGCCGAGGCGTTCGCCGAGGGTCTTGTGGTCCACGCGGGCGAAGTCATCGTTCTTGGTGTAGTAGTCAAACGGAATCGGGCCGTCCTTTTCCACCACGTTGTCCGAACTGTCCTTGCCTTCCGGGGAACGCGGGGCGATGTTCGGCACGTGCATGAGCATTTCGGTCTGCTTGTAGTCGAGGTCCTTGAGCTTCTTGTCGAGTTCGTCGATCTTGTCGCCCAGGGCACGCATGGCGGCCACGGCTTCGTCGGCATTCTCGCCCTTCTTCTTCAAGTCACCGATCTTCTTGGATTCGGCGTTGCGTTCGCTCTTGAGGCGTTCCACCTCGGTGAGGAGCGGGCGGCGCTCGTTGTCGATCTCGAGAACGTCCTTCAGGCTGACGGTCGTATACTTCTTTTCGGTTTCTGCAATGTAGTATTCCGGATTTTCACGGATTTTCTTGATATCAAGCATTTTTATGCCTCGGTTGAGAAAATTTTACGCGGGTAAAGATAGAAAAGACGAGAGACGAGAGACGAGAGACGAGAGATATTTTGCTGTTAAATATGCATGTTGAGGCTTTTTTTCTTTCGTCTTTCGTCTGTAGCGCCAAAGGGGCGTTCATTCGTCTGGTTTTAGTGGTCGGTGGTTAGGGAAATGCGGCGGGATTTCGCTCCGATTTTGACGATATAGGTTCCGGCCCTTTGCAAACGGATTTCCGTATGGCCATTTGAGTAGGCGTCGCGGACCAGGTTGCCGTTTAAATCAAATATGGTAACGAGGCCGTTATACTGTTCAACTAAGATGTTTCTGCCGTGAGAATAGACTTTTGCAGTTTCTTGCACAGGAATTGCAGATAAAATGGATGTTTTCTTTGAACTGGAACTCTTTGCCTTCGAAGATGACGATTTTCCGGAGGAACTGGATTTTGCACTGGAACTGGTTGATGCGGAAGAAGATGCTTTGGGTGAAGAACTGGACGATGTCACTTTCGAACTGGAAGAAGATGCGATTTTGACGGTGTCGATTTTCCTGGTGTGGACGGGGTAGAGGTCCTTACCGATGGTTTGACCCCATATGGAACCGTCGATGCCGTTTTCATTGTAGTCGTGCAAAGCTTTGGCGATTGAACCGTCGGCGAAATTTTCTAAGTTCCCCGATTTCCCAAAGGAATTGATTATTGTTACTGTATTTGTGCTATCCTTTAGTCCAATAAAATCTGGATTGGAATAAATATCGGTTTTATGGGAACCATAGTTGAATGAATTAATTATAGAAATGGAACTATTGGAAAGAAGTCCTCCTACAAGCCCAGCTTCGTTATTCGAGTTTGCAGCATTGTAAGAGTTAATGATTGTTACTTTCCCGTTAACAAATCCCAAAAGACCTCCACTATAATGTTTAGCATTCATGCTACCCGTATTGTACACGTTTTTCAGAATGAGTTCTCCTGTGTGATAGCCAACAATTCCGCCTACATACCAAAGGGCGTTGATATAAGAATTAACAAGTCCGAGGTTTTGGATGATGACGGGTTTTCCTTCGATTCCTTGTACGGTTTGTGCAAATAGTCCGACGTAATTTCCTTCGCTGAAATCGTAGTAAAGCCCTGATATGGTATGTCCCTGTCCGTCAAACAATCCCATAAAATTGTTCATGGGGGTCCAATTTGTTTTTGAAGAACTATCATCGTTAAGAACAATGTCAGCAATCAGTTTTCCACATAGCTTTCCTTGTGCGGTATCACCTAGACTTCCATTGACTAAACCGGCAAATACATAAAGATCTCCGGCACTGGCTAGTTCATAGCAGTTGTCTTTAAAGGCTGGTTTTCCCCACCATTTCGCAAAAAATTCTTTATCACCAGAATCCGAATGGATTACAGAATAAAATTTTTCACCTGTAAATTGACTATTTGTGTACCATCCTACGAAAATGTGATTTTTTCTTATCGGGATAGGGAGCTGAATAGACATTCCCTCAACATATTGTGTAGGGTATCTTGCCGTATCTCCATCAAAAGTATGAAGGTTAAGTTTGGATATCTTGATAGGCTTTGTATAGTTTTGGATCATTCCTGTGAATAAAGGTGTCGTGTCTATCCCTATATTTTGCCCCCAAATTTGACCGTCTAGCCCATAATGAAGAGATACAGCTACGGTTCCATCAATAAACTCTTGCTTTGTTTTAGCATAGGCATCAACATTCGCACTGTCGCTTAAATAATAAGAGTTGGATATAAATGCATTAGAAGATGAATTGTCGTATTCGCCAAGAAGTTTCAGATTCACGGGGTTGACACTGTATGAATTTTCAATGATGACTGTTGAATTTGATAGACCCGCAAAACCAACTAATCCTCCAAAGTCACGAAATGCATAAATGTTTCCGATATTATAACTATTTTTGATTGTTGTTGTTCCTTGGCTGGATAGTCCAATTAAGCCTCCAACATACCTTTTTTCACCAAAATCAATGGATATTGCTTGAATATCTGATTTATTGTAAGATTCGGAAATTACATTTACACCTTGTGTCGATCCGACAAAACCACCTATTTCTCGCTCACCTCTTATCATGTTGTCTGCAAAACATTTTTCTATGACTACATTGTCTGCTGTTCCTGCGATTGAGCCGATTTTACGTCTTATTAAGAAATGAGAATCTATGATTCCCAAATTCTTAATAATTGTGGGCTTGTCTTTTGAAAATCCCTTGATATTTGCGATTAGACCAGCATTGTCAAAGTAAAACTCATCATACATAAAAAGACCAGAGATGGTATGACCCTGTCCGTCAAAAACTCCTCGAAAATATTTGATGGGAGTCCAATTGTAAAATTCGTAGAATCTTATTTCTGGTTGGATTTGATTAATAACATTTTTATTAACAACAATATCTGCAGTCAGTTTTGCACATGTTTCATTAATTACATATGCACCATTTTCATTTTTAGTGTTCAATAATTCTGCAAACCCGTAAAGTTCTTCGGCGGAGCCGATCTGGTAGCATCCGTCAACTTTTGACGGTGTTTTGGGTGTGCCGGAATAGGCGGCAAAAGAGTATCCCCCGAAAAGGAACGCAAAACTTAGGAAAAGTAAATATTTTTTTATGATTGAATCCCCTTGCTGACAAATTATAAATAAAAAGAGACTGTGTACGCAAAAATCCAATTTTTTTGCATTTTTCGTCGTTTTTCTGTGTTGTATGCCTTTACACCGCTAATTAATTGGGCCATGTCGAGGCCTTGTTTTTTGGATATATATTAGTTTCGGATACTATATGTAAATCCAAAAAATGGGGTTTCCCAGGGAGACAAAAAATGAAATACCTTTTACCGATTTTAATCGCGGCAACGTTTTCCTTCGCACAGTGGGGCGACTGGGGTGGCGGCGGCGGCGGTGGCGATAAGTCCATCAACGAATACAAAAAAATTTCCGTCTCGGGCAGAGAGGTTTATGTCTATGCCCCGTCTGGCCTTAAGGACAACAGCCCGTTGCTCATGTCGTTCCACGGCATGGACCAGGATCCCAATTACCAGCAGTCCAATACGCACTGGGAAGCCGTCGCCGATTCGGCGGGTTTTGTCGTTGCTTACCCCAAGGGCGCAACGGGTTACAGCACTTGGGATATCAGCGGTGACCAGGATACCAAATGGATTACGCAGATTATCGACCAGATGGCCAACGACTACAAGATCGATAAGAAACGCGTGTACATGTCGGGCTTCTCGATGGGTGGTATGCTTAGCTACCATGCCATGGGCAAGATTGCCGACAAGATTGCCGCCTTTGCTCCTTGCTCTGGCTACCTGATGATGGGTGCCGGCACGGCTCAGCGCCCTGTGCCTATCTTCCATACCCACGGAACCAGCGATAACGTGGTGGGATACGATGGCCTTGAAAACAACCTGAAGAGCTACCGTCAGCAGTTCAAGTGCCCCGATAAGGCTGAAGTCGAGGATAATCACCCGAATGGCGAGAATAGGGCGACGCTCTACACCTGGGGTCCTTGCGACAACGGCATCTACGTGAAGCACTTGAAGCTCGAAGGTCGTCAGCATAGCCCCTCCAAGGCTGATGTTTCCGATATCTGGAACTTCGTTAAGGGATACGACCTGGATGGCCCGATTGGCGCCAGCAAGCCGGAATCCTCCGCTAGCCCCGCCTCTTCTGCCGACGTGGCTAAGTCCTCCAGCAGTGGTACAGGTGTAGGCCCGGGACAGTCTTCTTCCAGCAGGGGCTTCGGCTTCGGTCACAGGTCCTCTTCTGGTACCGCAGTTGGTTCTTCTGGTGGTACTCAATCCCCCTGGGGACCCATTGTTACGTCTTCTTCTAGCGTATCTCTCGCAGTTAGTTCTTCCGCTGCCATTGGCGTCATCGGAGTTGTTTCTTCCTCCAGCTTCGAAATGTTCGCTGCTCTGCCCGAAGATCCGAGCCTGCTCAGGGTCTCCGTCTACAGGTCTTCTGACAACAGCATCATGGTCTCCAATGCCCAGGGTAAGTCCATCACCGTGTTCAACAGCCTCGGCCATGTCGTCCGCACTACCCGCGGTACTGCCGGCGTGCAGAAGGTTTACACCGGAGCCAAGGGCGTGTACATCGTGAAGGTCGGTTCCAGGGCGTTCAAGACTTCGCTCTAAGATCTAACGAAATTGCAACTTTAAAGGCACTCTCTGCGGGGAGTGCTTTTTTTATTCGTCAATTTTTTTAAATTTGCGATATGTTTTCTAGGAACGTGTCTCGATTGCTGAATATATTCGTTGTAGCGTTTGCCGCGTGCCTTTTGGCGGGCTGTTACAGCTTTACTGCTTCGACGTTGCCGAGCCACATCAAGACGGTCCAGATTCACGAGGTCGAGGACAAGACCCTGGATCCGGTGCTCGCGAACAATATCCACACGGCCGTCGTAGACATGTTCAAGAAGAATGCGGGTGGCGTGCGCCTTGTGAACGAGGAAGCCAACGCCGATTTCCAGATAACGCTTCTGAGCTATACGAACAAGCCCGAGAACTACAACAGCAGCAGCGACGTGGAAACTTACCGTGTGACCATCCGCGTGAGCGTGAAGTTCTTTGACAATGTCAAGGAACGCATCATTTACGAGAGCAATTCGCTTTCGGCGGACGGGACCTACGACATCCAGAAAAACGAGTCCGAGGACCGTCACGGCCAGGCCCGCGCCATCGAGAAACTGCAGGACTTGATTATTGCGAACGCACTGGCCAAATGGTAATGCGGAACCGCATCTGTTAATTGATTCTATTTGAAATATGCGCAAATTCAGAGTTGTACTTGTTGAACCGGAACATCCCCACAACGTGGGCTTTGTCGCCCGCGCCATGCACTGCTACGCCCTCGACGAACTGTATATCGTCTACCCGAGGCGCGACAAGGTCATCGAGAATTCCTACCATACGGCACCGAACAGCCACGAGGTTTTGGACAAGGCGACCATCGTGCATAAGTTCGAGGAGGCCATCGGGGACTGTGCCTGCGCTGTAGCGTTCAGTCGCCGCATTTATGGTTCGGCTATCAAGCACACGATGATGCCGGGGCTTGCGGAACTCCTGCCCGAGAACGGTACGATTGCGCTCGTGTTCGGCCGTGAATCCTGCGGGCTCGAGACCGAAGAGGTGAACGCCTGCACGTACCAGTGCGAAATCCCGGTGCCGGGTCTCATGAGCCTCAACTTGGCGCAGGCGGTGACGGTGGGCCTGTACGAACTCTGCCGCAGCGGTGCGCTTGCGAACGGCGAAGGACGTGCGAAGCGCGGGACGAAGGGTGCATGCGAGACGGCACCTGCGACCATCGACCAGATTGACAGCTTCAAGAAGTTCCTCGACCGCTACCTGACGGGACAGTATCACGACCAGTCCTGGCGTGACAACTTCCTCAATACGCTTTTGCAGCGCCTGCACCCCACGCGCAACGAACTTTCTGCATTGTTCGGGCTCATCCGCAACCTAGCAAAAAAGCCCGCTCGTTTGGAGCAGGCTGCAGACAAGGCCGCTAAGGCCGCACAGGCTGCGGAAACGACTGATTCCGCGCCCGAGAAGTAATTACGTTTTCCAGTGCTTTAATTGCGAAAGGTGCGAGTCGAAGAACTTGCGCCTTTCTGCATCTGGTGTGTTTTCGGGGTTGGGCATGTGTGAAAGCAAAAAGTCCAGCAGCGTGTCCTTGTTTGTATAGGTGAACTTGCCGTCCGCATAGCACCACTTGCAGTAATCCTCGTTGAAGTTGCCGTCTACTTCGCGGCTGATCATCGCATCGTCACCGAGGGGCATGCCGCAACACTGGCAGAATAGCTGGCGCGGTGCGCTCACGCGTTCCGCCATCTGGTCCTGGGTGAGGTTGTGTTTTAGGCTGTTGCTATTTGTAAAAAGAATGAGAAGCCTGGTTGCAGATTATTCCAGGATGTACGCCTTGGTGATTTCGCCGGTGAATGCCCAGTGGATGTCGCGCTTGCCGCTGGCATCTTTCGGGTAGTTCTTTTCGAGATCGTCGGGGGAGATGGCGTTTTCGTCTTGCAGCTGCTTGTAGATGACCTTGCATTCCAGCACCATCGGGAATTCCTTGACTGCCGGCACCTTCACAGTTTCACCGTCCACGTAGGTGAAGCCGAATTTTGCGGCCTTGTCGACGTCGCGACCGCTAGTTGTGCCGCATTCGGCGATAAGCTTGCGCGGGGAACCTTCCATAGGAATGCTCACGGTGAACTCGCCGTTCTTCTCGAGGAATTCGAGCGTGTAGCGGCTCAGACGCACGAACGTGGTGAACAGGACCTTGTTCCATTCGATGCCCATCATGCCCCACGAAATGCTCATGGTGTTCGCCTTGCCGTCAGCGGCGGCGGTAAGCAGGGCCCCGCCCTTGAGCCCGTTCATGATCTTGTCGGCGTAATCCAGTACGTTGATTTCTTTTTTCATATTGCTTTCCTGCCCGCTTTTTAGTTTGTCGTGCTCTCTTTGTAATTTGTGCCCGCCCTGGGCGGGCGTCTCCTTATAAATATACACTTTTATATATTTGTGAAGGATCAGCTAGGACTGCATAATGAACAAAACAAAGATTTCTTATAGTGCGTTTGTCGCGATGGCGGCGTTGTGCTGTACCATGATATTCGTTGGCTGCGGCGAAGATGACAGCGCGTCCGTGAATGACGAGTTTGTTGAAACAATCGGTTCATCCGGAGAAGAAGAGGACGCGGAATTGTCTAGCTCGGTCAAGGACGAGTCTAGTTCCTCCGAGAAGAAAAAGTATTCTTCATCCAAGGAGCAAATAGAATCCTCCAGTTCCGTCAAAGAAGTGGATCAGTCCAGTTCTTCTAAAGCGAAGACTCTCGAAGAAAAGTTTGGTGAATGCGAAGATCTCGGTATGTATACAGCCCGAAACGTGCAAGATAGTTCGGGAAAGTGGTATTCCTGCTATCGCGGTGTATGGTCAGAAGGTTACCTTGTAGTGGAAAGCCGTGAATGGGGAGAATGGGGAAAAATATCCTATGGTGTCGCTAGTAGCAGCGAAGAACCGGAGTCAAGCAGTTCCTACGATTCCAGTAGCTCTTCGAGTGAAGAAACAATCCCTAGCAGTTCGGGAGTGTTTGATTGGAGTCTTCCTAAGGACACCTACTTGAATCCTGATATACAATATGATTCGATAGTTGATGAACGAGATGGTCAAGTTTATAAGACAGTGAAAATTGGTGATCAGGTTTGGATGGCTCAAAATCTGAATTATTACGATACGCTAGAAATGCCGGAACTAAAAGGCAGAGCAACTTGTTTTGGTGATAAACCTGAAAACTGTGCGGTTGCCGGACGTTTTTATGCTTGGACCGTTGCAATTGATTCTGCGGCTTTGGCTAACGATGCTGAGAATCCTCAAACCTGTGGATATCGCATGGCTTGTAATTTGCCTGCTAGGGTGCGAGGCGTTTGCCCTGAGAACTGGCATTTACCGGATACAACGGAATGGAATGCCTTGTTTAATGCTGTAGGTGGTGCTGAAGTTGCAAATACGATATTAAAGTCGAAAATGGGTTGGAATGTTGAAGAAGAGGAAGGCCGTAATGGTACGGATGACTATGGGTTTTCCGTGATACCAGTGGGGTATGATTACCTTAACTTCGATTATGATGGTTCTCATGCAGCTTTTTGGCAGCTAACAGAGAAAGATGAACTGAATGTCTATGCAGTGGATTTCTCTTATTATAGCGAAGGTGTGTATCTATACAATTCGGTTAAGGCGTACCGTCTTTCGGTTCGCTGCGTGAAGGATTAATTTGCAATATGACTACGAAAACAATCAAGATTCAGTATTTGGACGATTCCATTCCGCGCCTCACGTATGTGGGCGGCAAGTCGGACTGGATTGACCTGGCGGCTGCCGAAACGGTGACGCTCAAGGCGGGGGAGTTCAGGCTCATTCACCTTGGGGTCGCGATGAAGTTGCCCGAGGGCTACGAGGCGCATATCGCCCCGCGCAGTTCCACGTTCAAGAACTTTGGGATATTACAAGTAAATTCAGTTGGCGTAGTCGATTCTAGTTACTGCGGCGCGAATGACTGGTGGAAAATGCCCGTTTACGCCACCCGCGACGTGACCATCGAGAAGGGAAGCCGCATCGCGCAGTTCCGCATCATGGAACAGCAGCCCACGCTTACCTTCGAGGAATGCCCGCTTGAAGGCGCCGACCGCGGCGGGTTTGGCAGCACGGGAATTTAGTTTGCTGTTTGACTGTCGTTGATTAGTTTGATCCCGTCGACAGTTGTCAAAACCCAATTCTTGATATTTTCCTTCTTCGACTCATTGGGTGTATCAATGTGTACGACTACAACATTTTTCTTAGGAGTCATCAATACGGCTCCACAATTCTGTTTGTCTGCGGAATAGCAGATGTAGCCAAAATTCTTTTGAACATCGTAATTCGAATCGTAAATACTTCCCGAAGAAATTTCTTTTCCGTACATGAAGTTCAGATAATAGGATATTAGTGCGGAATCGTTGGCGTTCTCGGGGGGCGTGAAATTATTGCCTTTTAGCAATAAGCTGTAAGGGCATGTCTTGATTGCAACGTGAAAATCGCTTTTTATGAAATCAAATGCGACAAAACCGATATCGCTGTTGTAACGGGGAGGGAGTCTTTCGTAGTTGTTGCCCAGAACCAGCAGGTCTATCTCCATATGTTCCGGAATCTGCGTATCGATGTAATGGATGCCAGAAACGACGTGAGGCTTTATTGCGTATGGGTATATGCTTCCTGCACATCCTGTCAGTAATGATATGGCTATTATGCTGATAAAGATAAGGAATTTTTTGTGCATTTAATCCTCCTAGTGGTAACATTTTAAAGATAATTAAAAAAGTGAAGAGCCTAGGCTGCAATCAGGGGGATTCGTCCCCCTTTACAGCGAGAAATTTTACTAACCACTAGCCACCAACCACTAACCACTTTCCTATATTTTCTCTCGCAAAAAATTTTTCAAGGAAGTCTATTATGGCAAAGATTGCAATTCTCGGTTACGGAAACCTCGGTCGCGGTGTGGAATGCGCCGTGAAGCAGGCTGCCGATATGGAACTCGTCGCTGTTTTCACCCGTCGCGACCCCTCTACGGTGAAGATCCAGACCGCTGGCGTTCCGGTGCTGAACGTCTCCGAAATGGAAGCCTGGAAGGACAAGGTGGACCTGCTCATCATCTGCGGCGGCTCCGCTACCGACCTGCCGGTGCTCACCCCGAAGTACGCCTCCATGTTCAACGTAATCGACTCCTTCGACACGCATGCCAAGATTCCGCAGCACTTCGCTGCCGTGAACGAAGCTGCCAAGGCCGCCGGCAAGATCGCTATGATCTCCGTGGGTTGGGACCCGGGTATGTTCAGCCTGAACCGCGTGTACGCTCAGTCTATCCTTCCGGAAGGCAAGGATTACACGTTCTGGGGCAAGGGTGTTTCCCAGGGCCACAGCGACGCCGTCCGCCGCATCAAGGGAGTGAAGAACGCCAAGCAGTACACCTGCCCGGTGGAAGCAGCTCTCGAAGCCGTGCGTAGCGGTTCCATGCCGGAACTCACCACCCGCCAGAAGCACACGCGCCTCGTGTACGTGGTTGCCGAAGAAGGTGCCGACAAGGCCTACATCGAAAACGCCATCAAGACGATGCCGAACTACTTCGATGAATACGACACCACGGTCAACTTCATCAGCGAAGAAGAATTCAACAAGAACCACAGCGGGCTTGCTCACGGTGGTTTCGTGATTCGTACCGGCAAGACTGGCATGAACAACGAACACACGCACGTGATCGAATACAGCCTCAAGCTCGATTCCAACCCGGAATTCACGACGAGCGTTCTCGTGGCCTACGCCCGCGCCGCTCTCCGTATGAAGGCTCAGGACGGCAAGACCGGTTGCTTCACCGTGCTCGACGTGCCGCCTGCTTACCTCAGCACCTTGAGCGACGACGACCTGCGCGCTCACTGCCTGTAATGTAGTAGAGGGTAGGAAGAATATGTCATTGCGAGGGGCGATAGCCCTGAAACAATCTATAGAAAATGAAAGAGTCCGCCGTTTGGCGGACTTTTCTGTTACTTGAAGAACTTCTGGTTGATTTCTATCTCGATTCCCACGTAGCGCGGGCCGAACTTTTTGCGGAGCGTGGTGGTGAGCCCGTCGGAGGAGCCTTTGTACGGGTAGTTGAAGCGGACTTTCATGGCGGGGTAGAGCCGCTTGATTTCGTCCTTGATTACCTGCGCGTAGGCGCGTTCCTGCGGGCGCGCGGGATCGTAAAGGATTCCGATGTCAGTGTTCCGGACTTTGCCGTTTAGTACCGGCGTAAAACTATGGATGCCGAGGTGGACGATTGCAACATCAGTTCGCTTCGGCAGGCTCAGCGAACTTTTTCTCAAGGTCCCTGAGCTTGCCGAAGGGCCGATATTCTGCAGCACGAACTTTTCCACGTTTTCGCGGTATTCTTTCCAGTAGGCGCTGGCCTGGGCCTTTGCTTTTTCGGCGGCAACCTTGTCGCGGAATCCGAGCGTTCCGTAGTATTCGCTGAAGGCGCTCTTGTTCGTGATGGTTCGGTTCAGGTCGACAAACAGGCGCGAGAATTTTCCTTCGCAGTGGAATTCGGGCTTTGCAAAGCGTACAAGCTTGCGGAAAACGGCAAGTGCCCCGATATCGTATGCGCGGTGCGACTCCTGCACATTAGCCGGAATGGTTTTCTTGAATGCTGCGGGCAGATGGTTGCTTGCATGCTCGCAAGTGAGCATCAGTTTCATTATTTCAGCCTTTCTTTCAAAGCGGCAATTTCTTCTTGGGTCATTCCGAGTTTTTCCAGGTATTTTTCTGTAGCCGCGGCCCAGTCGATCGGTTCGGTGACGGGGACGTCTATTCCCTTGGCGTGGTAGACCGTCCTCATGTTCCTGATGACGACGTCCCTGAAGAAGCCCACCTGCTGTTCGTTCAAGGCGACATGCATTCTGTCGACGACATTGAAGAAGTTGCTGAAGGTCTTCGAGTAGTCTGCCTGGAGATCTTCGGTGGTCGCTCCCATCAAACCTTCCAATACGGCGATTGTAAAGCCGGTGCGGTCCATGCCGAAGGTACAGTGCACTAGGTATGGACCGTCGTGCTCGATCATGTAGCGGAATCCTGTTACAATGCCCTCTTCGAACTGCCACGAATAGAAATATACGGGTAAGCTCAAGAAGATGATGTTCTGCGTCGCGTAATAGGAACTGTCGAAACTACTGCAGGATTTGGCGAACTCTTCCGAATCCGACAGGTTGATGAACGTGGAAACTCCCGCTACCTTTGCGAGCGAGTCTGCGTAGAGATTGCGGCCGAGGCCGGGGTCGACGGGGTTGGAAGAGCGGTAGAGCCTGTTTTTTCCCATGCCCGTGGTGCGGACTTCCCTGAAGTTTGCAAATTCTTCGATTGAAAGATCCGGGTAAATTTCTACGTAGTAGTCCATGTTCTGGAGATTGCGCATTTCGAGGCCGAACAGGAAGCCTCCCTTTTCCTTCATGGACACGGTGACTTCTATGGGAACCGGAATTTGTTTTATTTTGAGAATGTCTGCCAGATGGCCGTAATGGACGGACATGACGAGATAATCATAACCCCTCAGGGCGATAAGCGAGAATCCTGCGATGGGCACGTCGTAGGCGGATTCGACTACCGGCATTTCGAGGGTGTCGTATCCGTTTATCGCCACGGTCACGATATCGCCAATCTCGAAATCAGTTAGGAAGGAATCTGCCGGGTAGTTCAGATACAGGTCGCTGTATACCAGCAAGCCCGTGCTGTCGTTCATGATGAACGTGTGTAGGCCTGCACTGTCTTTTGTAGACCTATAGATTTGTACTGTTTCGGCCGACGTGGGCTGCTGCTCTACGGCTTCGGACGAAGAGGACAGCTGGTCGGCAATCCCGGCCGACGTGTGCAACTCGGATGACGAGGACTGCAGCTCGACAGGCACGGAGGACGTGGGCTGCGGTTCTATAGTATTATCAACGGAGGATGACGAATCGCTGCAGGCAAGAAAAAACTGAGCGCAGAAAATGAATGCCGCAAAAATGGACAACGTCTTTTTCAGTTGGAACATGGATCCCCCTCCCTGGAGTTCGACTTTCTAGTCGTGTATGGAGTTCTTGAGGCTTTCGATGAGGCGGGCGAAGCTCGGGTCGGTCTCCATTTCCTTCTTGACGCTCTTGATGGCGTGCACGACGGTGGAGTGGTCCTTGCCGCCGAAGCGCGAACCGATGCTCTGCAGGCTGATGGAGGAACATTCGCGCATGAGGAACATGGCGACCTGCCTTGCCTTGGAAATTTCCTTGGTGCCGCGGCCGGGTTCGGTGAGCTTGGATTCGGGAACTTCGTAGTGCTGCGACACGGCATGGAGGACTGCGTCCAAACTAACGCGGCGGCGCAGCGTCGGGGCGATTTCGGCGACGACCTTCTGCGCGATGCTCATGTCGATGTCGTGGTTCATGAGGCTCGCCTGCAGGGTGAGCTTGATGATGGCGCTTTCGAGGCAGCGCACGTTGCTCGCGATGTGCTCGGCGAGGAAGTGGATGACCTCGTCGCTGATTTCGAGGTGACGTTCTTCGGCCTTCTTCTGGAGAATGGCTTCGCGCGTCTCGACGTCGGGCGGCTGGATGTCCACGGTGAGGCCCCAGGCGAAACGGCTCACGAGGCGGTCGGAAAGGTTCTTGACTTCGACGGCGGGGGCGTCGGAGGTGAGCACGATCTGCTTGCCTGCCTGGTGCAGCGCGTTGAAGATGAGGAAGAATTCGTTCTGCGTCTCGTACTTGCCGGTCCAGTTCTGGATGTCGTCGATGAGCAGGATGTCCACCTCGTTACGGTAGAAGTCGCTCATCTCGGTCACGCGGTTTTCCTTGAGGCACTTCATGTACTGCTGCGAGAAGTCCTCGCTGGTCAGGTAGCACACGCGCTTGTTCGGGTCGTCCTCGAGGATGTAGTTGCCGATAGCCTGCAGCAGGTGTGTCTTGCCGAGGCCGGACGAACCGTAGATGAACAGCGGGTTGTACTGCGTACCGTCGGGATTCCTGGCTACGGCGAGCGCTGCGTTGAACGCGAGTTGCGCCTTGTCGCCGGGGACGAAGTTCTCGAAGCGGAAGCTGCTGGAAAGCGGTACGCTGGGCTTCGCGAAGTCCTTGAAAACGTTTTCGCCTGCGTTGACCGCGGACTGCGGTATGGCTTCCTGGGAAAGAAAATCAAATTCGATGGGGGAGTCGTCGTGGGTGGTTTCGCGCCAGCCGAGACGGATAAGGTCCTTGTATGCGGAGTAAACTTTGGCATCCAGTCCGAACGGGATGGATATTGTTGCATGGCCGGTCGTCTGGTTGACCAGCTTGGTCTGTGCGAAATATGTTTTGTACACGGAATCCGAAAGCATCCCGCGAAGATAATTAAGGCATCTTTCCCATTCGACTTGCATAAACAAATATTCCTTGTCCGGAAAACTAGGATGCGAATCTATCAACACCCAGGGTAATAAATGTAGTATTTTGAAGTATTTTTAGGGAGGAATTGTTGATAAAATTTATGAGATATCAGAAAATTAGTATTTTTGGGGCATGGATTTGATTTCTTTCTTGAATTATGTCACTTGGGTCCCCCTGGTGCTTTGGGTTGCTTTGTTCTTTTGGTTCCGCAAGGTCGCTTATCCGCTTTACTTGAAAAAACAGATGCGTAAAGGCCGCAAATGGGCCTTTTTGCCGGAATTCGCTTCGAAAAACCATTCCTATATCGGATTTCTGCGCTTGCGCTGCATGTTTTGGTCATTTGCCGTCATCGCGCTTTCGACTTTGTCCGTGGTGTGGGTCCTGTGGAAGTTTACCAGGTTCCCGCCGATCTATGGCGCTGTGTCGGCCATACTTTTCCTGATCCTTGCATCGGTGCTTTACCGCAAGGCCGTCAAGAAGATTGGCAAGCTCCTGCAGGCCGCCTATTTCCTCGAGTACCGTCGTGCCTGCTACGAAAGCGACAGTAGGGGAAACCTCCGTAACGAGACCGACATTTTGAACCGTACTGCCTGGAGCTTCAACCGCAAGTTACGTAATGCCGAAAAGCATCACCGCCTTGTCAAGTATGTCAACGCGATGGCTGTGTGCAAGAAGATTCCCCCCGACCTTTATGCGGAGACGATGAATGTCTTCATCTAGTGCTTGGAGATACGCCGAGGACAGGCTGCTGCTGGTGTCCAGGACTTTTGCCCTGAACATCAATATTCTTGCGGGCAAGTTGCATAGGAGCGTCTTGCTTGCGTACCTGTACCTGCGTATTGCCGACACTATCGAAGACGACCCCGTGATGGGCGCGTCGGAGAAGGGCCGCATCCTCGCCTTGTTTGCCGCGATATTCGAGTCGGCGGATTTGGCCGACTCCAAGATCCAGCAGTTTGTCGATGCGCTTCCCGAAAGCTGGAAGGCTTCCGAAGACCCGAACATGGATCTGTGCATGCATGCCAGTGTCGTCGTTCCGCTGCTCCATGAACTTCCCGAAAAGTACGCTCGCCCGGTACGCGAGGTGGTAGTCGAGATGTGCGGGGGCATGGCCAAGTTTGCTCTCCGCCAGGAACAGGCCCTCTCGAACGGCTGGTTCACGCTGGAGTCCGTGGCCGACCTGGACGAGTACTGCTACTATGTCGCGGGCATTGTCGGCAAGCTTTTGACGAATGTCTTTGCTGCCGATTCGTGCTTTATCAATGCCGAACGTCAAAAGAAACTGGCCCAGCTGGACGTGAGTTTTGGACTGGCGCTCCAGGTCACGAACATCGTGAAGGACTGCATCGAGGATTCCGGACGCAGGGTCTGCTTTGTGCCCGAAGAAATCTGCCGCCGTCACGGGTTTAAGCATTCCTACGACATGTTTGCCGAAGGTGCAGACAAGAAAGCTTGCGCCGCCGCGCTTGGTGAGCTTGTCCAGAAGGCGTGGAAGCATCTGGACGATTCGATCGAGTATACGAAACTGATTCCGAGAGTCAACATGCGCACGAGGCTTTTCTGCCTGTGGCCGCTGTTCATGGCCGCCCAGAACCTGAGCCTTATCGGCGATGGTCTTTCGGTGTTCGTTTCGGACAAGAAGGTGAAAATTACAAGGGACGATGTCAAGAACATTGTCAAGAATACCATGCGTCATTTCTATTCCGACAGGTGGATTGACGAGACATACAATAAGTTGAAAGATTCTCATTAGCGAGTTTACGATGCAATACGATGAAGATTTGAAATTTTATAATAAGTGGCCGTTCCATTTGGGCCTGGTGATTTTTAGTATCGTAGCCGACCAGCTGACAAAGCTGTGGTGCGTGCACCGCTTTACGAACGAGTTTGGCGCCCCGAACCACGAAAGCATCTCGGTGATTGGCGATCTGGTCCGTTTCCAGTTGGTGTTCAACAAGGGTGCCGCGTTCAGCAGCCGCCCGCAGGACCTGCTGCCATTCCTTCCGTCGTGGCTTTTCTTCCTGATTATTTCGATTATCGCTGCCGGTGTGCTGTTCTGGTTCTACCGCAGCATCGACAAGAGGGATTTCCTTTCCCGCCTGGGCGTGGTGATGATTATCGGCGGTGCCATCGGCAACTTTATCGACCGCATGCGCCTCTCGATGGTGGTTGACTTTATTGACTGCGACTTCCCGGATTTCATCATGACTCGTTTTCCGACATTCAATGTCGCGGATTCTTTCGTGACTGTCGGCGTGGCGGTAGTCATCCTGTCCCCGGTTATCTTGCGGAAACTGCATAAAGAAATTAAAGAGACGAAATTGAAAAAGTAGACGGTAGACAGTAGGAAGTAGACAGTGGCTTCCTACTTCTTCCTTCCTACTTCCTACTTTACTTCTTCCTTCCTACTTTACTTCCTACTTCCTACTTCCTACTTCCTACCAATTATGAACTATCTCGTAGACGAAAAACATTCCGGTGAGCGTATTGACAAGTTCCTGGTGGGCGTTATGGACAACGTCTCCCGTACCGACGTGCAGAAGTTGATTGCCGCGGGCGAAGTCAAGGTGGGTGGAGCTGTCGCGGCCAAGAATTTTCGCGTGGAATCCGGTATGGTCGTCGTGGTGGACCGTCTTCCCGAAAAGGAAGCCAGCACGCTGGAACCCGAAAATATCCCGCTCGACATCGTGTACGAAGATGACGACATTGTCGTGCTGAACAAGCCGCGCAACCTGGTGGTGCACCCGGGCAACGGCGTGCAGAGCGGTACGCTTGCTTCGGCTCTGCTTTACCATTTCAAGGAAAATCTGTCTGCAGTCAACGGGCCGCTCCGTCCGGGAATTGTCCACCGCTTGGACAAGGATACGCCGGGCCTCATGGTGGTGGCGAAGAACGACGCCGCCCACAGGCATCTGGCACACCAGCTCGAAACGCGCACTCTGCACCGCACCTACAATGCGCTTGTGTGGGGCTGCCCGCGAGATCTGGAAGGCTGTATCGACGCCCCGATTGCCCGCAACCCGAAAAACCGCCTGAAGATGGCGGTGGTGAAGGGGGGCAAGGAAAGCCGTACGCACTACGTGGCAAAGCAGTTCTTTGCGATTGCGACACTGCTCGAGCTGCAGCTGGAATCGGGCCGCACGCACCAGATCCGCGTGCACAGCCGCTATACGGGCCACCCGGTGGTGGGCGACCCGCTTTACGACGGTCGCGAAGAAAGCTTGAACCGCGTGCCTCCGCTGATGAAAGAGATTGCCGCGAAGGTCCTCGAGATGGCTCCCGCGCAATTGCTGCAGGCGGTGAAGATTGAACTCATCCACCCGACGACGGGCGAGAAGATGAAGTTCAAGGTCCCGATGGAAGAACCTTTTACGAAGGTGCTCAAGTTCTTGAAGAAGGAATGTCCTGCCTCGGCGCCCGTGTTCGACGAGGAAGAGGGCTTCCACGACTTTGATGCGGACATCCGCTTTGACGAAGGTTATGATGCGGATGAAGCCGATAGCGAAATGCTGGACGAGTTCGAGGAAGGTGTCTTCCCGGAATTGAAGGAACGCAAGACCCGTGCCCAGCGCCATGCCGAGAAGGCGGCGACCGCCGCACAGCGCAGGGAAAAGGCTGCCGAGCGCAAGCGCATCAAGCAGATGAAGGCCGCCCGCAAGCGCGGCATTGCCGCCGAGGACTTTGTCGAGCCCGGCTACGAACCGACCATCGATCCCGATTTGCTTTAGTCACGATGTCCAAGATTCTCCTGAAGTCCGTTTTCCTGAACGATTCCCTGGCCGATGTCCTCATCGACGGAAACCGTTTCGCGAAGATTGCAAAGGAAATCCCTGCAGGCGAATGTGTCGGTGCCGAAGTGGTGGACTGCAAGAATCTGGCTATCCTCCCGCCGTTCTACAATGCGCACACGCACGCGGCCATGGTGCTTTTGCGCGGCTATGCGGACGATCTTCCGCTGCGCCCCTGGCTCGAGGACCATATCTGGCCCTTCGAGGCCGTGATGGGTCCCGACGAAATCGAGATTGGCAGCCGCTTGGCCGCGCTCGAGATGATCAAGTCGGGTACGGTGTTCTTTGCCGACATGTACTGGCACCGCGAGCGCACCATGAAGGTCGCTACGGAAATGGGGCTTCGCGCCGCTGTCGGCGTGACTATGGCCGAGAATTTGATGACCCCGGACAAGATCGAGGCGAATATCGCATTTGCCCGGAACCACGTCGGCGAAAACGACCGCGTCAAGCTGGTCATGATGCCGCATTCTATCTATTTGGTGGGGGAATCCCTGCTGAAGCGCTGTGCCGAAGTGGCCCGCGACGAGGGAATGCTCTTGCACACGCACCTCTCGGAAACTCTTGGCGAGGTGGAATCGTGCGTAAAGGAACACGGCTGTTCTCCCGTGGAATGGCTCAATCGCTGCGGCTTGCTGAACGAGTCGCTGGTGGCTGCGCATTGCGTTCACCTTTCTGCTTCCGATATCGCGCTCATGGCGGAATCGGGCGCGACGGCCGTACTCAACCCGTGCTCCAATCTCAAGCTGAACAGCGGTATCCCGGATATTCCTGCCATGCTCGCTGCGAAAATGAAGGTTGCGCTGGGAACGGACGGGGCTTCGTCCAACAACAACCTCGACATGCGCGAGGAAATGAAGCTTGCCGCGCTGCTCGCCAAGGTCAAGGGGACGGCGGATACGCTCCCGGCCGCCGATGCTTTATACATGGCGACCCGAGCCGGTGCGCTGGCCTACGGGATCGATGCGGGTGTCATTGCAGAGGGTACGCTTGCGGATGCCCTGCTTGTCCGGCTGGACGATGCCAGCATGTCGCCCCTGTTCAACCTTACGTCGAACTGGGTGTACGCGGCCAACTCGAGTCTTGTCGATTCGGTTATTTGCGACGGTAAATTCCTGATGCGGAACCGCCATGTCGACGGCGAACGCGAAATCATTGCCGACGCAGAAAAATGCGCGAAGGCGCTCGCTGCGAAAGTCGGTACTAAAAACTAAAGCTTGGAACCGTTGGGCTTCGTCTTGACGGAGTCCGCTTTGCTGGCAACACTTTCCGTTGCCTTCTCCTTGCCAAGTACGGCCTGGGTTGCAGTCTCGGAAATCTTGTCGATGGTTTTTCCTGCGGCATCGACTGCAGTGTCCTTGGCTTTGTCGGCAAGGGCTTCTGCACCGTCCATGGCCTTTTCAGAAACCTTGTCTGCGAAAGCTTCCGCCTTCTTCTCGGCCTTCTTGATGATTTCCTTGCGTTCGGTGGGGTAGCCCATGAACTCGAGCGAACTCTTGTACGTATCGTAGGCGACCGCCGTCTCGCGCATGTCGTTGAGCGTACCTTCCTTGAACGGCAAGAAGTGGACGACCGTGAGCAGGATGAAGCAGACAATGGCACCTTTCAGCGCCCCAAAGCATGCACCGAAAAAGCGGTCGGGCTTGCTGATGAAGGTGTGGGACACCGCCGTGCGCAGGAAATGCCCGATAAGCTGGGCTATCGTGAACGGCACGACAAATCCGATGATAAGGCAGATAGGCCTGACCGCGATGGTCGATACGTCGAAGTTCTCGATGACGAAGTCGGATAGGAACAGGTGCGAGAAGTAGGCTCCGGCGATTCCGACAAGCCAGGCCACCACGCGGAAGATGCTTCTGAGAAATCCGCGATATAGACCGACTAGCGCAAACGACAGAATGATGACTAAGCTTGCTATGTCTATCCAGTTCATTTAGATCCTAAATCCCATACTATAGAATGAGGTACGCGAGCGTTACCAATACCAAAGCTAGAATAAATCCGGATGCGGCGCCGGTCGCGAAGATGCGTTTTGACCTGTTTGGCGTCACGGGAACCTTGAGTTCGGAGACGGTTTCCTGGCATGTACTGTAAACCCAGTCGGCCAGGTAGGGCGTAAGGTCCCTTGGGTAGGGAAGCAGCATTCTGGAGAGCTGGTCGGCGGCGTCGCAGGCCGAGACGGGGCGGTTCTTGGGCTTCTTTTCTAGAAGCTTGAGCACGAACTTCCTGAGCTGTTTCGGGACGTCGTCGGGGAATGCCTTCATGGAAAGCTTGAGCTTCTGGATGCGCTTGGAGGTCTGTTCCAGGTTCTCGCCGCGGAACAGGTTTTCGCCGATAAGCATCTCGCTCATGACGATGCCGATGCTGAACAGGTCGGAGGCGGGGGTGATCTCGTATCCGAGAATCTGCTCGGGGCTCATGTAGGCCGCGGTCCCGATGACGGCCCCGGCCATGGTGAGCGCCGTGTCTTCGGTCTCGGCGTGGGCGACTCCGAAGTCCAGCAGGCGGACCCGGCCGTCATTGTCGATCATGATGTTCGCCGGCTTCAGGTCGCGGTGGATGACGCCTTCGCGGTGGGCGTGCCCCACGGCCGAAAGGATTTCGTACATGATGTACATGACGGCCCATACCGGCGGTCGGCTGTCCTTGTTCAGGAGTTCGCGCAGGCTTTTCCCTTGTACAAACTCCATCGAGAGCGAAAGCTTTCCGTCTTTCTCTTTCCACAGGGCGTAGGGCTGGACAATGACGGGGTGGTTCAGGTGAGATAAGATGACGGCTTCGCGCTGGAACCGCTGCATCAGGTCGTCCTGGTTCATGAGCGTTGCGTGCATCTGCTTCACGACGACCATGCGGTCCATGGAGGGGTCGTGGCAGAGCCAGATGTCGCCCATGGCTCCGTGTCCGATCTGCTGTGTCGGCGTGTATCCGCCGATTTTCGAGGGCTTCGCGTTCTTGCGGGGTGTCGTCGGCTCGCTCATCTTACTTCTTGTCGCCTAGGTAAATGCTCTGGTGCTTTGTCTTCGGGTCTTGGTTGGGATAGTCGAGGATGTAGTGCAGGCCACGCGATTCCTTGCGGCGCAGGGCGGCAATCAGGATCATCTTGGAAACCTGCAGTGCGTTTAAGAACTCGAGGAAGTAGAAGTTTTCGGTCTCGCCGTTCTTGGTGGCGGTGGAAATGTCCGCTTCGAGGTCTTCGATGACCTTGAGCCCCTGGTTGAGCCCGGCAACCGTGCGGACGATGCCGCAGTTCGCCCACATCATGTCCTGGAGCTGCTTCCTGCGCTTGCGCCAGTAGGCCGCCTTGGTGAACGTGACGCGTTCCTTCTTGCCGGCCCTCGGTGCGGATAGTTTGTCCTTGAGTAGCCCGCTGCCGCAAATGTTGTCTACGGCGCGGATGGCGAATACCACGCTTTCGAGCAGCGAGTTGCTGGCGAGGCGGTTGGCTCCGTGCACGCCGGTGTCGGCCACTTCGCCGCAGGCGTACAGGCCCTTGATCTCGGTGCGGGACCAGGTATCCACGAGCACGCCGCCGCACATGTAGTGGGCCGCGGGCACCACAGGAATCCATTCCTTCGTGATGTCGATGCCGGCGTCGAGGCACTTCGCGTAGATATGGGGGAAGTGGCTCTTGATGTCCTTGGGGGTACGGCCGGAAAGGTCGATGAACATGTTCGGCTTGCCGAGTCGCATCATCTCGCTATGGATGGCGCGGGCCACGATGTCGCGGGGGGCGAGCGAGTGCAGCGGGTGCACCTGGTTCATGAATTCCTCGCCTTTGTAGTTCTTGAGGATGCCGCCAAAGCCGCGTACCGCCTCGGAAATCAGGAAGGGCTTCTTGAGCTGCGGGGCGTAGAGGCTTGTCGGGTGGAACTGCATGAACTCGATGTCCTGGAGGGCCGCCCCTGCACGTGCTGCAATTGCCATGCCGTCGCCGCAGCTGTCGTGCGGGCAAACGGTGTACTGCCAGATACGTCCGGCCCCGCCCGTCGAAAGGATGGTCGCCTTCGCGTAGAGGTTCTCGACGATACCTGTCTTCTGGTGGATGACCTTGGCGCCAATGCAACGCTTTGCCTTGCCGGTTCCGGTACAGATGAGGTCCTTGATGTAGCAGTTCTCGAGATAGTCGATATTCTTTTGCTTGTGGAGTTCGCAGAGCAGCGCCCTCATGATTTCCTTGCCTGTCAGGTCAGCAGCGTGCAGGATGCGGTGGTGGCTGTGTCCGCCCTCGAGGTGGAGGTCAAACTGCGTACGGTCGGTCGGGGATGGCGTGAACTGGACGCCCCACTTGACGAGCTGCTTGATAGTGGCGGGCCCGCTCTTGGTAAGGATGTTCACGGGTTCCTTCTTGCAGAGGCCTGCGCCCGCTTCCAAAGTGTCGGCGATATGGAATACGAACTTGTCCGTTTTCTCGGTGACGGTCGCGATGCCGCCCTGGGCGTAGTTCGAAGAACCGTCCGGCTTGGCCCCTTTGGTGAGAATCAAAACGTGAAGCCCTTTTTCGGCGGCGTGCAGCGCCGCGGACAGGCCGGAAATGCCAGCGCCTAGGACCAAAATATCGTACATGGGAAGAACTCCGTTGGTGTCCTTTTTGTTTTTGATGACCAATAAATAGAAAAAAAGGGCCCTCTACGGCTATATGTATGCTCAATTTATAATTTTTTTATTAGATTTGAGCCCGTCATTTTTTATGGAGTTTTCTCTATGTTAACGTGGATAAATGAAAAAGCCAAGTGGGTTATTGTTATTTTCGCTGCGGGTATCGCGGTGGGCCTTTTGGCCATGGACCGTGTGCCTAACCAGGCTCATAGCTACCCGGTCGGGGAAGTTAACGATCACAAGATTACGTATGCCGAATTTGATTCTCGCGTCAAGATGATCGTTGAAAACCAGTTCCGTGACGCCCATCCGAACGACGAACAGTATACGCAGATCCGTAATGAGGTCTTCCATGGCCTCGTTCGCCAGATTCTCCTCCAGAAGGAATACGGCAAGGCCGACCTCAGGGCCTCCGTTGCGGAACTCCGTTCTGAATTCAAGCGTAACCCGGATGCAGTCCGCGCCCGTCTGGTGCAGGAAGCCCAGCAGCGCCTCTACTCCATCCAGCGTCAGGCGACCTCCCAGGAAGACGCCAACCAGCGTGCACAGGCCTACATCGCCTCTCTCCCGAAGTTCCTCACGGACACGACCTTCAATAAGGATGAATACGATGCTTGGCTCGACACCCGCGAAGCCTTCCAGTGGGGCGTGATGCTCCAGTTCGAAGAGGACCTCAAGAATACGAACATCCCGATGCGTCAGCTGCAGATGCTGGTCGCTGCCGGTATCCACCCGACGTCTCTTGAATCCGAATGGATTGCCAACCGCCGTGAAACCCAGGTCGAACTGCAGGTGGCGGTCGTTCCTAATTCCGCCTTTGAAGTCTCTGCTGACAGCGTCAGCGAAGCCGATGCCAAGGCCTACTTCGAAGCCAACAAGGATAGTTTCTATGTAGCCGAAGATGCCGCCAAGTTCATGGTTGCAAGCATCCCCGTTGCCGCCACTACCGGTGACGAGGAACGCATCAAGGACTACGCGATGACCATTTACAACCAGCTCACGGATTCTTCCGTCGCGACCACGTTCGAAGACCTGGCCCGCGTCTCTTCCGAAGACCTCGTCTCTGCCGAGAAGGGTGGCCTCCTGAGCGAAGACTACATGCCCAAGGGAACCTACGTGAAGGAATTCGAAGATGCCGCCTACGCTCTTGATTCCGGCGCCATCTCCCTCCCGGTCCGTACTCGTTTCGGTTTCCACATCATCAAGTCCTACGGCAAGACCCAGGATTCCGCCGGTGTTGAAAAGATCAAGGCCGCTCACATCCTCCTCGTCGTGAACGCTTCTTCCGAAACGGTCGACAGCCTCGAAAAGATTCTCTCCGGTATCAAGTCTGATGTCGATGCCGGCAAGGATTTCGCCGCTGCCGCCAAGGAACGCAACGTCAACGTGTTCGCCTCCAACTGGATCGATCGCGGAAACTCCATTGAACAGATCGGCTACATGAAGGGCCTCACCGCCTATGCCTGGCCGAACGAAAACCTCCCGGACGAAGTTAGCGCCGTTTCCCCGGTTCTCAAGAACGACAACTTTGTTGCCATTCTTCTCAAGACCGATGCCGTGAAGCCGGGCGAACGCAGCTTTGCTTATGCTGAACCCAGCATCAAGAGGGGCCTTGCCCAGAAGAAGTCTACCGAGGCTTGCGCCAACTACCTCAACTCCGTTGCCGAGAAGGTGAAGACCTACAAGCCGGCTACCGACTCCTCTGCAACCGAACTTTCTGTCGACAAGGTTAACTTCCAGGCACTCACGACTTCTCTCGAAGGCTACGTCCAGGGCTTCGGCTATGCTAACCCGCAGTTCGCCGCCTCCGTCCTTTCTCAGAAGGAAGGCGAATGGGGCCCGGTCATCAAGGCCAACGACGGTGCCGTGATGATGAAGGTTGTCTCGAAGAAGGCTGCTGATGAAGCCGCTGTCAAGAGCGCCGTGAAGGACGACAAGGAAAACAGCGCACGCTTCGCTTCCTCTTCGATCTTCAACCAGTATGTCACCAACCTTGAAAAGGGCACTGCTGTAAAAAGCAATTTAGACCTTTACTATAAGGACTAATTTTACTATATTCGTGCCGCTGTTTTGAACAGCGGCATTTGGCCCCCATCGTCTAGTGGCCTAGGACTCGGGATTCTCATTCCCGCAACAGCGGTTCGAGTCCGCTTGGGGGTACTAAAAAGAACTCACCAGAAGGTGAGTTCTTTTTTTTATCAATCCAAAATCTTGAATAAAGTAACTAGCTTCTAGTCCCTAGATTCTAGATCCTAGCCCCTAACCCCTAAACAGGCGTCTTGCTCTTTTCGCCTGCGATTTCCCTCACCAATTTTGGAACAAGGTAACCGGGGAGCTTGGTCCGGATTTCGGTGACGAGTTTCCGCGCTTCGTCGTCGCTCACTTCGAAGTGCGCGACTCCGTTTGCATGGTCGAGCTGGTGCAGGTAGTAGGGGAGGACTCCTTGCGTAAACAGCTTGTGGCTCAGCTTTTCGAGCGTTACCGCATTGTCGTTTACGCCCTTCAGCAGCACGCTCTGGTTGAGCAGCGTCCAGCCGCTGAATCGCAGGTGTCCGAAGACCATCTGCGATTCCTCGTCGAGCTCGTCGGGGTGGTCCACGTGCGACACCAGCACGCATTCGAAGCGGGCGGGCAGTTCGCGGAGGAGCTCGAAGTGCTGCATGGCAATGTCGGGGCGGATCACGGGGAGGCGCGTGTGGATACGCAATGTTGTTACAGAACCGTGCATCGCTATGGCCTCGGTGAGGTCGCGGAATTCGCCCGGGCCGAGCGTGAGCGGGTCGCCGCCCGAAAGGATGACTTCCCAGATGTCCGTGTGCGTGTCGAGCCAGTTACCGACGCGGTCTGCGACATCGGGTATGTTCTGGAACGGGTAGTTCTTGCGGAAGCAGAAACGGCACCGCATACCACAGGTGGCGGTCGATACTACGAGGGCTCGCTTGTCGTATTTCTGGATGACGCATTCGGACTTTCCGGCCGGCAGGTCGCCGACGGGGTCGTCCACGAATCCGGGTACGTTCTCGCGCTCGTCCATGAGCGGGAGAACCTCGCGTAGGAGTGCTTCGGGGTTGCTGGATTTCTTGATGAGGTCGGCGTAGTGCCTGGAGCAGAGGAACGGGAACTTCGGGTCGGAATCCAGTTTGGCGTGGGCGAGTGTCTCGGTGATGCTTGCCGCCGGGTCTGCGCCCAAATAGTCCAAAAAATCAGAAATTTGCGTAAAAACTTTAACAGATGTTTCCATTATATTGCTAAATTTAGAATCAAAATCAACAAGAGGATAATATGGGTACTGTAAGCACCAACGAATTCCGCAAGAAGCTCAAAATTATGGTCGACGGCCAGCCGTACGAAATCATTGAAAACCAGTTCGTGAAGCCGGGCAAGGGCCAGGCTTTCAACCGTGTTCGCATCAAGAACCTGGTGACTGGCCGCACGCTCGAACGCACCTGGAAGAGCGGCGATACTGTCGAAGAAGCCGACGTGACCTACACCGAGATGACCTATTTGTACAACGACGGTTCCACCTGGTTCTTCCTGGACAACGATTCCCAGGAAACCATGGAAATCCCGAAGGAAGCCCTCAATGGCTGCGAAGTCTGGCTCCTTGACGGTGCCACTGTCGAAGTGACCTGGTGGAAGGACCCGAAGAGCGGTTCTACCCTCCCGATCGAAGTCATTCCGCCGACCTTCGTCGACCTCATGATCGTTGAAGCTCCTCCGGCAGTTCAGGGCAACACCAGCGGTAACGTGATGCGCGAAGCCATCCTCGAGACCGGTGCCAAGGTGATGATCCCGCTGTTCATCGAGAACAACACCAAGATTCGCGTGGACACCCGCGACGGTTCTTACCTCGAACGCGCTAAGTAATCCAGCTCGTTCATCGTTCAAAGGACAGCTCGTTTATCGATTTGTCATCCCCGGCTTGACCGGGGATCTTTTTTTTCCTCGTCCAAGCGACGGGGCTTTTTTGTTTAAATGTCTTTAGATCGAAGCTGTTCTTTAGGAATTCCTGAAATGGCCGAAATTTCTTCGTCAGTCAGTTTGCCGTTGGCAATAAGCTGATGGGCCAGTTTGCGATGATCGGTTTCAAGAGCTTTGTCCACGGCTTCGTCAATCAGATCGTCAATCATTGCGCTAGGAATCATGTCTCTTGCCTGCCTTTCGAGTATCTCTTTCGGGGTGCGGCGCACTCGCAAGCGCTCGTATGCATCCCGGATGGGTTCGCTTGCCGTTTCGGGAATTTCCCGATGCTTTTCAGAATTCGCGATGAGGTCGTACCATGCGAGTTCCTCGGGGCGTATAGAGTCCTTGAAGGATTCCACCCGCGGCAACTTGATAAAAATATACCTTATTACGTTGCTGACGGGCAAGGCGTTTTTATCCCCTATGTCATTTTTACGATAAATGCCCCATTCTTCACGATAGTCTTCGCCGTTGTTTTCCTTTGGAAAGTCGCAAAGCCAAATGCAGATGATGTGCGGCATCTTGTAACGAGCAGCCTTGCCAAGAGTTTTCTTTGCCTTGTCGTATGCCCTCAGGGCATCGCCGTGCGCTTCTGCCGCGACAATCCCGGCATAAAGAACGGCACGGTCATAAAATGAACCGTGACTACGCCCTTGAATTTCAATGTCGAAGTATTGGCCCAAGCCGTCTCTTGCGCGGACGTCGACCGAAAAAATTTCGTCGGAAGCCTGGATGAGTGCGATATCCTTGTCAAGAATCTCTACATCTTGGATGCGGGCGTCTCCATCGAGGTGTAGTACAGCATTTAGAAAATCACAAACGAGCCTTGCATCACCGAACAATCGCTTGAATGCGGGGTCCTTCTTGGCATCCAAGAAAATGGTATCCCGGAGTGTTTCAGGAATGTCACTTTCGGGGGTGTCGACGAAAACATTGTTGAGGTCATCCTGTTTCATATTGTATCTCCTGAGTGTTGTTTTTTGGGGGAATGGAATGTCCCTATCTTTAAGACGGATAAAGGGGATAAAATGAGCCGAAAAATTTTGTTTATGCGCACTTTTTTACATTGCAGAAACATTAGATGTTATATTTAGTGCGGATAATAGGAGGAATATGTCGAATTTGTTCTCTAGGTCGTCTTTGCGTGCTAACATAGTGACTGTGGCAATGGCTGCTTTCCTTCTCGTGGCTTGCGGCGGCGACAGCAATAAAGGCGGCGACCCGGACCCTTCTGCCGAGGCCGATTTTGTAGTGGATTTGGTCACGCCCTGCAAAACCGAAACAGAAGACAACTGTGAGTACGGAGAGTTGCTGGACACCCGTGACGGTCTGACATACAAGACTGTCAAAATAGGCGATCAGGTGTGGATGGCCGAAAATCTGAATTATAAAGTAGACAGCAGCTGGTGTGGTGGCGGAGGCGGTGAGAACGAAGGTGATTGCACCAAGTACGGTCGTCTCTACACTTGGGCTGTCGCAGTTGGCAAGTCCGAAGATGAATGCGGTTACGGCAAAACTTGCGGGCTTTCCGGCAAGGTGCGTGGCGTGTGTCCTGAAGGATGGCACTTGCCTGATACCACGGAATGGAACAAGCTGTTTACCGCAGTGGGCGGGAATAGCACTGCAGGCAAGAAGCTCAAGTCGCAGTCTGGCTGGAAAGATGACTATGATGGTACAAGTGGCAACGGTACGGACGCCTACGGTTTCTCTGCGTTCCCTGTTGGTTACAGAGACTACGATGGCTACTTCTACCGTGAGGGTAACGACGCTTACTTCTGCAGTGCCACTGAGTACGCTAGCTACCTCGCCTTCGCCTACGGCGTGCATCTGAGCTACAGCGATGAGTTTGCGACCTTGGGCAACGGCAATAAGGACGACGCACTCTCGGTTCGTTGCGTCAAAGATTAACAAGCGCCAGGACTAGCTATTAACGCAAAACATTCTTGAACACCCGGGCGACTTCGTCTGGGTTATTCTACAGGTGCAGTCATTGATGATTTTAGTGCGCAATTCTGAACGTCAGGCCGAATGTGTCGCTTGAAAGGGTTTCAACATTCGTGTGACCTTCGTATTCGCCGACATCTGATTCTGAATCTCCGAGGGTATAGCTGATTGCAACGCCGATGCACCAGTTTCTGCTAATCCACCACTCCTTACCGACCTCCAGTCGTATAAGGGCGTTGATCAGGGTTGTTGTTTTTGTCTTTTCATCGTCTTCTTTTTCGAGATGGGTGATTTTGTCAAACATCATGCCCAGGGAAGGTCCGAAGAAAAGCCCGGAGAATATACTATTGTCGTCCCTGATGGGGTAAAATTCTCCGCCTATACCAAAAGCGTACCGTGTGTCCGAACTTGTATTGTCTTCGAAAGAATTGTTTACGTGTTCTTTGTCGGAAGAATCGGCTAGGTCACTGTATTTGTATTCCATGCTGTATGAGCCCGACCCATAGCCCGCACCGAGGATTCCGTAAATAGAGGCGATGTTTCCAAGGGATATCCCAAGACGAGTTTCGCCGTAAAAAAAGGGGCTAGAAAAAAGAAGAGTTTCTTTTTCGGAACCGAAGGACTTTTTAGAATCGATTGTTTTGTCAACGCTGGTGTAAGCGAGCGTCAGGTTTTGCGAGAAATAAAAGCCGCTGTGTTCTCCCGAATGGGATGCTGCGCTAACTTGCGTGGTCGCGCAGAGTGCAGCCAATAGCATTGCAGAAAAGATTTTTTTCATCTGTATTCCTTCTTGGAACTGGACTTCGGTTAAAATATATACAAATGATAAAAATGCGTATCAGCTAACAGCGTTTATTATAAAAGGGGGGCGCCTTTTTTGTGCTGGTGCGTATAAATTGCTTGGTTTTGTAGGTCTTATATGGCCTGAGTTGGGGAAAACATGATTTTTTTATTATATTTCGTTTAAAATTAAAAAAATGAGGAAATATGACAAATTTGTTCTTTAAACAGTCTCCCTGGAGCTGCGCAGCAGCGGCAGGGGCCTTTGCACTTCTGTTTGTCGCCTGTGGTGACGAGGTTACCGAAGTTACCCAGGTTGTTGGGATGCAGGTGCTGGAAGAAGGCGATGCCTTGCCCAAGTGCACCGCAGACAACGAGGGTGCGATGGTTTATTCCGTGGATTCTGCTGCAGCATACTACTGTGTTAACAGAAATTGGACCTCGATGAAGGGTAAAGACGGAAAAGACGGTGCCGACGGCAAGGACGGAAAAGACGGCGCCGACGGCAAAAACGGAAAAGACGGTGCCGATGGAAAGAATGGAAAAGATGGGAAGAATGGTACAAATGGGACTAATGGCACCAACGGCTCCAGCGGAAAGTCTTGCTCGGCTGTGGCAATAGACAACGGCTACAAGATTGTATGCGGCGGCGATTCCGTCGGCGTGGTGTTGAATGGGGAAAACGGCGCCAAGGGCGACACGGGCGTGGCGGGTACCAGTTGCACTGCTGAAGAAGTTTCTGACGGAGTAAAGATAACTTGTACCGACGGCAAGTCGTTTACGCTGAGCAACGGAGCTGATGGCAAAAGTTTTGTAGATGGCTGGATGGTGGATCCTCGCGACAAGCAACTCTATAGGGTAGTGACCATCGGCGATCAGACCTGGATGGCGGAGAACCTGAACTATAAAACTGAAAATAGCTGGTGTGGTGGCGGAATCGGTGAGAACGAAGGTGATTGCACCAAGTACGGTCGTCTCTACACTTGGGCTGCTGCGAATGATGCTTGCCCCGAAGGTTGGCACTTGCCTGATACCACGGAATGGAACAAACTGTTTACCGCAGTGGGCGGGAAAAGCACTGCAGGCAAGAAACTCAAGTCGCAGACTGGCTGGAATGATTACAATGGTACAAGTGGTAACGGTACGGACGACTACGGTTTCTCTGCGTTCCCTGCTGGGTTCAGAAACGACGATGGCAGCTTCTGCATTGAGGGGGGTAGCCTCGCTTACATCTGGAGTGCCACTGAGTACAATAGCAGTGACGCCTACCTCATGTCTCTGTACTACTACAGTGAGGGTGCGTACTTGGGCTACAACTATAAGGGCAACGCATTCTCGGTTCGTTGCCTCAAAAATTAACAAGCGCCAGGACTAGCTATTAACGCAAAGCATTCTTGAACACCCGGGCGATTTCGCCCGGGTTATTCTACAGGTGCAGTCATTGATGATTTTAGTGCGCAATCCGGATGGCTAGGCCGAAAGTGTGGCTTATCGTGGTCTGCTCCTCTTTTCTGGAACCGCTGTAATCGTAATTCGGGGATTCCGTGTGCATAAATCCGCCGAAGGTGTAGTTGAACGATGCGCCTACTCTCCAGCGTGTGCAAAACCACCAGTCGTAACCGGTCTCAATTCGACCAAAGAAGTTGTGGAAGGTCTCGTCGGTTTTCTGGTAATGATAATCGCTGGTGATTTCCGCCCCTTCAAAAGCAAAGCCTGCGCAGATTCCGAAGAATAGGCCGTAAAGCGGGCTTTCCTTGTCTTGGAACGGGTAAAAGTCAGACCCTAGGCCAAGATGGATTCTCAATGTTGTGGCAGAGGCCTTCTCCTTCCATCCTTCTTCATCGTCACTGTCTGGACCGGTGGCTTCCATGTCGCCTGTCCCGAGGCCGAGTGCGAATGCCCCGTAAATGCCGGCGACGTTGAGGTAGTAACCGCCAAGTCGAACTTCGACAAGGGGAGGTATCCAGCCTTTGAATGTATTGTCCTCGGCGTCGGTGGTGCTCCAGTCCTTTTTTTCGTAATGCTTGCTTAGGGATTCGTAGGCGAAGGTGAAGCCTGTCGAAAAATATATTCCGTCGTGTGCGTGATAGTAGTAGTCCGTTTTGTCTATGGGCCGTCTAGTCTTGTTGTCTGTCTGGCCAAATTGTGCAAAAGTGAACGATGCGAATAAAAGCGTTGCCGCGATGATTTTTGTGTACATGGAATTTTTCGTAGTGTTTGTTTGCTTTTTTGGGGAATTAATTCGTTCCAATGGCAGCGCGGAAGACTCTTGCGACTTCGTCCGGGTTGTCGCTTTTGAGCCAGCTGAGCGTTTCGGTGCCGCGGTAGCTCCAGGCGAATATGTTGTCGATGCCAGCGGCACGGCTTTCTTCGACAGCGATGGCGAGGTCGTTTTCGCGACCGGCTTCTATCTGGTAGGCCTTGATCCACATCTGCACGGCCTTGTTGTACTTCCGGGCGACATCCACCAGCTTCTTTGCTGTTTCGGCGTATTTCTCGCGGACCCATTCCTCGGTGGCGCCGCGTTCCCAGTACGGGTCGCTGGCCACTTCGTCTACGCTTTCGAGGCTTGCCACGCGGCCCCAGTCGTCAAGCCCGGCGGGGAACCACGGTGGCAGCATGCACACGCAGTTCCGCTTGCCGCGGGCGTGTACATCGTCGGTCATTTCCTTCAAGAAATCGATGAGACTGTCTTCGCGGAACTTCAACACGTCGTCGGTGAGCTCCGCGGGCATGTCGTAGCCGAACTGCGCGGCGAACTTGGCGCGGCATTTCTCGCAGCGGCAGCTCCAGTTGGCAAGTCCGCCCTTTTCGAAATAGAAGTGCGGCTCGTCCCAGAATATCGTGTCGACCTGCGTGGCGCAGACAGTTTCGATCCAGCGGTGCATATATGCCCTGAATTCCGGGTGGTTCGGGCAGGCGGCCACTTTGGGCTTGCCGTCGAGCGCCACCTGGCACATGTCGTGGTTCCTTGCGGTGAGTTCCGAGTAGGCCTCGCCGCCGAACACGCGGCCGACGCCCCACGGGTTCACGTAGACCTTCAGGCCTAGCCCGGCGCTTTGGTCGACGATTTCCTTCATGGTGCCGTAATAGTACTGCAGGTCCTCTTCGCTCCACGTGTGGAGAACCGCGTTGAATCCCGCGGCCTTGATTTGCTGCATGTCCGAAATGGCGTGCTTAGGCGAACGCACGCCGAAATAGCTTACACCCTTTATCTTGACGGGGGTTAGGTTTCTACCTTCGCCCATTGCGGAGACCCACTTTTCAGGAGGACCAGGTCCAGAGTCTCGTCCCATTCGTCCTCGGTGAGCGGGCGGCGCACCCAGAACAGGTTGTCGTCGTCCTGCTGGACGGGCATGTTGTCGGGAACGAACTCGATTATCCAGGATTCGGGAATCCCGTCGCGGAGGGCCTTGCTGAAGGCGATGTTCTTTTCGGTGGGACGGTCGGAATGGTCGAAGATGATCAGCGTGGGGGACTGGCCGAAGTTGAGTGCGGACTCGAGCAGGCTGGTGGCGTCTTCGATGCTGTTGCACGTGTACATCGTGGAATCAATGGCGAGGTCGCGTTCCAGCAACCACCGCAAGGTCCACTGGCTGAGTTTTTCCAAACTGCCGGGCGATGAAGGTGCTATGAAGAATATGTGTCCCACGGCATTAAAGATAACTATTTTCTTATGTAATTAGTATTCTATTTTTTTGCCTTTTTTTATTTTTTTTGCCCAATTCTCATTTAATTTCTAACTTATAAACATGTTATCCCCAAAAGCGAAATTTCCCGACCTTGGCGAGTTCCGGTTTGTCGAATCCCTGCTCTCCAAATCCGCCCCGATGGAGGAGCGTCCGCCGCGTTTCAGGGGCTGGCTCCCGGCCGGCGACGATGCCGCCATTTTCGACGGATGGCTCGCCACGAAGGACTTGTCCGTAGAGAACGTTCATTTCCGCATGGACTGGGCTACGCCGGAGCAGGCCGTCGAGAAGCATATCGTCTCGAACGTCTCCGACATTTCTGCGATGGGGGGTGTACCGCGCATGGCCCTGCTGGGCGTGTGTCTGAACAGGAATTGGGATGCAGAGCTGTGCTCGCGAGTTTCTGCCGCCTTGTCCGAAGGCTTTGCTCGGCGCGGGATTGCGCTGATTGGCGGCGATACCGTCTCGGGCGATGCGACCGTATTTTCAACAACGTTGTTGGGAGTACAGGCAGGGGAGAGTCCCCTCTTGCGGAGTTCTGCCCGCCCCGGCGACGGCGTCTATGTCGTGGGGACGCTGGGGAAGTCGGCCGCGGGGCTCTGGATCCTCATGCACCATCCCGAAGAGGCTTCCCGGTTTGCCGGGCTTGTGGAGTACCACCTCTGCCCGAAAATCCGCGAGTCCGCAGGTGCCGAACTGGCCCGGCTCGGGGGATGCGGAGCCTGCATGGACATCAGCGACGGGCTCTCTTCGGAGCTCAATCACCTGGCGCTTTCGTCCGGTGTTTCCATGGAAATTGACCTCGAAAGCCTGCCCATTGACCCGGAAGTGCTCGAAATGGCCGATTATTTCAAAATTTCGGCACTGGATTTGGCTCTGAATGGCGGTGAAGAGTACAATTTGGTGTTTTCTTTTGCGGATACAAAAAGTATATTGTTGGATAATAATGATTGTTTAGGGCCCGTTTCAAGGATTGGGACGGTCCGGGCCGGTTCGGGGGTTTATCGTTTCGGATCGGATGGTATGAAGGAATTAATTAAAGCACAGGCTTGGTCTCATTTATGAATAGTAGTGCAAAACTGAATTTAGGGCAACTTTTGCTCCGACAGGGAATCCTGGACGAAGATCAGCTCGCTCACGCGATGGCTGAACACAAGCGTACGGGACTGATGCTGAGCAAGATTCTCCTGCGCTTGGGCATGGTGTCCGAGGACACGCTTACGAGCATTCTCGGTGTCCAGATGCAGTCCACCACCAAGATGCGTATTGGTGAAATGCTGCTCAAGCAGGGCTACATCAACGAGGAACAGCTGAACAAGGCGCTCGAGATGCAGAAAACCTCGGGCAAGCGTCTGGGACGCACCCTAGTGGACCTGGGCTTCATGCCCGAAGAGCGCCTCATCGAAATTCTGTCGATGCAGTTCGAGGTCCCGTATGTGAGGCTCGAGAACTTTATCATCGATCCCGATGCCTATACCTATCTTCCCGAAGATTTGTGCAAGACGTACAAGATTGTCCCGCTGTTCGTTCTGAAGGCGGAGGACGAGCGTCGCATGCCCCGTGTTTCCCTGACCATCGCGATGACCGACCCGACGAACATGCGTGTCATCAACATCGTGAAGTTCAAGGTGAAGATGGAAGTGGATATCGTCATGGCCTCCGAGAAGGATGTGCTCAAGGCGATTGACCGCGTGTTCACTGGCCATGGCCCTGCCGAAGAATCCCTGGCCGAACTCATCAACGAGTCCAGGGAAGAAGGCGAACTGGAAACCGTTGACCGCGAGGCGAACAGCAGCAACGAACCTGAACTGAGTGACGAAGAAGGCCGTGCGGTCGTGAAGATCGTGACGACGCTGATTCACGAAGCCATTGCCCGTCACGCTTCCGATATTCACCTGGAGCCGCAGGAAACGTTCCTCAAGCTCCGCTACCGCATCGATGGCGACCTGCAGGTGATGTCTCCGATTCCCGCGCGCCTGATGCCGCAGATCCTTTCGCGTATTAAGCTCTTGTCCAAGATGGACATTGCCGAAAAGCGTAAGCCCTTGGACGGCCGCTTTACCGTGCGTTACAAGGGTGCGGAAGTCGACCTTCGTGTGAGCTCTTTCCCGATTTCGCTCCGCAAACGCGGCGTTTGCGAAAAGATCGTTATGCGTATCTTGGACCCGAACTCGGGTCAGTTCCCGCTGAAGGACATGGGCTTCGACGCCCGCGTCCTCAAGCAGTTCCTTGACTGCATTAATGCGCCTAACGGAATTGTGCTTGTGACCGGTCCTACGGGTTCCGGTAAGTCTACCACGCTTTATGCCTCCATCCGCGAGATTCTCGATTCTACGATCAACATTTCTACCATGGAAGACCCGGTCGAATTGAACATCGACGGCGTGAACCAGGGACAGATTAACAATGCGGCGGGCTTTACGTTTGCCGCGGGCATCCGTGCCTTGCTCCGTCAGGACCCGGACGTCATCATGATCGGTGAAATGCGTGACCAGGAAACTTCGTCCATGGCTATCGAAGCTGCATTGACGGGTCACTTGGTCTTCAGTACGCTCCATACGAACGATGCCGCCGGCGCGTTCCCCCGTCTGTTGGAAATGGGTCTGGAACCGTTCCTTGTGTCTACCGCTATCAAGGGTGTGCTTGCCCAGCGCCTTGTGCGTCGCATATGCAAGTACTGCAAGGAACCGGTCGAGATTTCGGACTCCCTGCGCGAGGAATTGCACCTTTCTCCCGACATGCAGTTCTACCACGGCCGTGGTTGCGAGAAGTGCGACGGTTCCGGTTACAAGGGCCGTTGCGGTATCTACGAGTTCCTCGTGCCGAACGAGACTGTGCGTAACCTCATCATCAAGCGTTCTTCCGGCGACGTCATCAAGCGTGCAGCCATGAAGGAGTGCGGGATGATTACGCTCCGCATGGACGGTATCCAGAAGGCTCTGGACGGTGCGACTACGCTGGAACAGGCTGTTGGCGCATCTGCGGCTGACGATGCATAGTGAGGCTTGAGGCTCCAGCCTCTAGCCCCTAGCCCTAGTCTCTAGATCCTAGCCCCTAACCCCTAATTTCTATATTGCCCTCCCGTATGTCCTATAGGAGCGTTTGATGGCGAACATTGTTGATGGTGCTGTACTTGATCGTGAACTGAACCCGGAGCAGGCTGCTGCCGCAAAGAAAATTGACGGCCCGATGCTGATCCTTGCCGGAGCCGGTTCGGGAAAGACTCGCGCGATTACATACAAGATTGCACACCTCGTCTCTTTTCACCGCGTAGAAGCCGACCGCATTTTGGCGGTGACCTTCACCAACAAGGCCGCCCGCGAAATGAAGGAGCGTATCCACCGACTGCTGGACTGCAATGTGCCTTTCAACTGGATGGGAACGTTCCATTCCGTCTGCCTTAAGCTGCTCAAGCTTTGCCTGGGAAAGCCTTTTGTGATGCAAGCCCTGGGTGGCAACTGGTACGATAAGAATTTCTCCATATATGACGATGACGACCAGCGCAAGATCCTGAAGGAAATCCTGAAAGAGGAAATAGGCGATGCTTACGACGTTTCGGACTTAAAGAAGGTCCATTCCGCCATTTCTCGCTTCAAGAATACCATTCTGTATGAACATGGTTCTGCGGTATTGCAGACTCCGGAAGTGGCGATGGCGCATGCCGAATTTGCCGATGCGGAAAATTATGCCCGTTACTATGCGGAATACCAGAAACGTCTCAGGGAATCGAACGCGATGGACTTCGACGACCTGCTTTTCAATACGGTGCTGTTGCTGCAGAAGGTTCCCCAGCTTGCCGAACAGCTTGCCCGTCGTTTCTGCTATGTTGTCGTGGACGAATACCAGGATACGAACGATGTCCAGTACGAACTTCTGAAACTGCTGATAAACGAAAATAAGAATGTAACCGTGGTGGGCGATGACGACCAAAGCATTTATGGCTGGCGTGGTGCGAACATCAAGATTATCCGTAATTTCCACCGCGACTTTGCACCGGTGACGATAGTAAAGCTGGAACGCAACTACCGCTCGACAAGTAACATTGTCCAGGGTGCCGGTTCCGTGATTGCGCACAACATTCGTCCTGCCGAGATGGTGAAGAAGGTGTTTTCCAAGGAAGAGGCGGGCGACCCGATTCGCGTGCGCCACTTTGTTGACGATCGCTCCGAGGCCAGCACGATTGCTGACCTGATTGCTGTTGCGGGGCCAGAATACTATTCGAAGACTGCTGTTTTCTACCGTACCAATGCGCAGTCCCGTGCCTTGGAAAAGGCGCTGAACGACCGCCGCATTCCGTCCGTGATTTTCGGGGGAACGCGCTTCTGGGACCGTAAGGAAATCAAGGACATCCTCGCTTACTTGCGCCTGATGGCTAACGAAAAGGACGATGCCGCATACTTGAGAATTATCAACACGCCGCCGCGCTCGATAGGCAAGACAACTGTGGAAAACATTCTCGGCCTTGTCCGTATGGGAAGCGGGAGTTTCTGGGATGTGCTTGTTTCGGAAGCGTCCAGTACAAACCGTGCCGCTGGCAAGCTCAAGCCTTTCGTGGACTTGATCAATTCTTGGAAGGCGCTGGTTGCGGCGGGCGAGACCCCGTTGCCCTTGCTGGTGGAAAAGATTATCAAGGATCTGGATTACAAGGAATTCTTGCGGAAGGAAGACGAACTGACCGCCGATGAGCGCATCGCCAACTTGGACGAAATGGTGAACGCTGTCCGTGAATTTGACGAGGATCATCCTGACGCGACGCTGGATGCATTCTTGCAGGACATTTCGCTGTTGACCGATGCCGACAAGAAGGTCGACGATTCCAAGGGTCACGTCACGTTGATGACAATCCATATGGCCAAGGGGCTGGAGTTCAATACGGTACATATTGCCGGTTGCGACGAGGAAATCTTCCCGCTGATTCGCGGTTCCCTGCTTTCGTCCGACGAGTCCATGCGCGAGCAGATGGAAGAGGAACGCCGCCTGTTCTACGTGGGCTGTACCCGCGCCGAAAAGAAACTTTATCTGTACCATGCGGAACGGAGATTCTACCAGGGAACGGTGCGCCCGTTCGCTCCGTCAAGATTCCTTGGAGAACTCGACCCGTCCGTTGTCGAGTTCACGCCGTGTATCGGTGAAGGCAACCCGTCAATGGGCGGTTCATTTCCCTTTGCGTCGCGTTCTCCCTCCCCGCGCCCCAATATGCCTCCGGCCTATGCCCACCGCCCCACCGCTTCGTCGGGCAGCTATGGTCGCAGTTACGGTCAGTCCTCTAGTTTTGGCGGTTCCAGTTTCGGTCGTTCTTCCGGCAGTTACAACCGTCCGTCGCCTGTATCGGCGTCGATCAAGAAGAACGACAAGCATATTGTCTACCGCAATCCCATCAAGGTCCAGAAGGCATCGACGTCGGGTCCGCAGATTGTCTACGACGAGTACAGCGAGAATCCGTTCCATGCAGGCGTCAAGGTGAGCCACTCCAAGTACGGAGTCGGGGTCATCATGAAGGCCTACGGTACGGGCGACAATGCGCGTGTTGACGTGCGTTTTGCTCGTGACAATGTCGTGCGTACCATTATCTTGAAGTACGCCGCCCTGGATATAGTGGGGTAGGGGGAGTAGGAAGTAGACGGTAGAAAGTAGGAAGTACCCTGAGCTAGCCGAAGGGTACGGAAAAAGGAGTAGGATCTAGAGGCTAGGGGGAGTAGGAAGTAGACGGTAGGAAGTTAGAAGTACCCCGAGCCTTGAACCCTTCGGTTGGTGAGCCTGCCGAACCACTCTCGTCTTTCGTCTCTCGTCTCTCGTCTCTTTTTTTACTATCTTGTTTGTGTAATAAAAGAGGTTTTATGCTTGAAAGTGAAGAAGTTCTGAAGCTCGCGAAACTGTCCCGCCTGAGCATTTCCGAAGAGGAAATTCCTGCGTTCAAGGGGCATCTCGACAAGATGTTGAACCACCTTGATGCGCTCAAGGCGCTCGACCTTTCGCATGTGGAACCCATGACCGCTGTCGAGAACGGCGCTACGATCCTTCGCGAAGACGAACCGGTGCAGGGCTTTACCCTGGACCAGGCCTTTGCGAACGCACCTGCCGTCGAGAACGACCACTTTGCCATTCCCAAGGTGATTGGCGGCTAGTTCCGCTGGCCTGTAATGCCTGTACACTGCATCGTCCCCGCCCGGATGGGGTCTTCGCGTTTTCCCGGGAAGCCCCTGGTCAAGATCGGGGGCAAGGAAATGATTGTCCGCACGCTGGAGCGCGCGCTTTTGGCGGGCTGCTTCGAGCGCATTGTCTGCGCTACCGACTCGGAAAAGATTGCCGAGGTGGTGTCGAACGCCGGATTTGAGTTCCTGCTGACTGGCGCGTGCGCTACGGGCTCGGACCGTGTCGCCGAGGCGGCGCGTGCGTTGGACTTGGACCTTGTGGTGAACCTGCAGGGCGACGAACCGCTGGTGGAGCCTTCCGTGCTCTGCGATGTGGCCAACGAATTGGAGGCCCATCCCGAATGCTGGGTCACGGTGGCATGCCCGCTTAATCCGGCAGAGGCCGGACTTGCGACGGTGGTGAAGGTCAAGGTCCAGGACGGCTTCGCTATTGATTTTACCAGGAACGTGTCGCCGGAGGAGGCTCCGTCCTGGTTCCAGCATCAAGGGATCTACGCCTATTCCCGGGCGGCCCGCGATGAATTCTCCTCCCTGCCGCAGAGCCCCGTGGAACTGGAGCGCTCGCTGGAGCAGATGCGCATAATGGGGTTACGCCCGATACGTATCGTCCAGAGCCCCTATCCCTCGGTTTCGGTAGATGTCCCTTCCGACGTTCAGTCGGTGGACGCTTTGCTTCATAAACGTCAATAGGCGGACTGCCTACATATAAAGTAAAATTGTCCGCCGGGAGGGGATCATGAATTCTCCCGAAAAGAAATTGCTCCACCTGGCATTTTGCCTGTTCGTGGTGGGCTTGGTCGTCCGGTTCTTGCCCTGGGGACTTCCGTCGATAGTCGAAACCGACATTGCCGAGGCGTCGGTGGGGGCTCTGGCAGTGGCGGACCAATCGTCCAAGTTGGAATATTCACAGGTGCGACTATCCGAGGGGGACGAACCTGCCTCGGAACGCTCCGGGCGAAAGTCGCGTTCTGAGCGAAAAACGCCCAAAGTTCAGCTTCCTGTGCATATAAACACGGCTTCTGCCGAGGAACTTTGCGCCCTGAAGGGGGTCGGACCCAAGCTTGCGGAGAAGATTATTGCCTTCCGGGAGGCCTCCGGACCCTTCCGGACCCCCGAGGACCTCCAAAAAGTGCCCGGAATAGGCAAGAAAAAATCGGAAGGCATTCTACAAGGGGTAATTTTTGATTAGTTTTGTACTATCAAATTTTTCATAAGTCGTTGATTATATGAGTGATACGAAGTTATACCTTGGAATTGAAGCCGGCGATGCTTCCTTGAAAGTCGCCCTTCTGGACGCTGCCGAAAAGCGCGTTTTGAAGACCGCCGTCCTGAACACGGAGACCTCTCCGCTCGATGACGTATTCTCTTTCGAGAGCGCATTGCAGGACTGGGTGGACGAGAACCAGATTGAGAACATCCGGGCCATCTCGGTGACGATTCCGGCTTTCCGTTCCGTTGTCAGGCAGATTTACGTCCCTGCCGAGGCCGTACCCAACATGGAGGACTACCTCAAGTGGTACCTCGGCCTTATTACCAATGCCGATCCGAGTGCCTATGTCGTTGACTATAAGGTACTTGCGGGTGGTAGTGCTACCTTGGGACAGTCCGTACTTCTTATCGCGGTCCGACGTGAATGGGTGGACGCCCTTCGTAAAGGATTCCGCAACAAGTCCCTGACTCCCAAGGCTCTCGAAGTCGACGTTCTTTCCGTAATGAACCTGATGGATGTCGCCGAACACGTCAAGCATGTGGAATGCGTGGTCAAGGCGGACTTCAGCGGCGTTACGCTTATATGGCTTTCTAAGGACAACTTGCAGGCGATGCGTGCTGTATCGACGCTTTCCCTTGTGGACAAGTCCCGTGAAGAAGCCTTTGACTTTTTGGCGACCAATATCGTCGAGCAGATTGCGCTTGCCCAGACGGAAAACGGTGCGCCGGATATCAAGCAAATTCACCTTTGCGGCGATGTCGCCGAGGATTCGCTTTTTGTTGAACTTTTGCGTAAGAAGGACCCGGAGCTGCAGATCGCCCTCATGGATTCCTTCTCCAATCTTCGTCTCCCGATAGACTCCGATGATTCCGCATCCGTGCTCTGCTGCGCCGGTGCCATCGGAACTGCACTGAACGTGATGGAGGGTGTATGATTCGCTTAAACCTTATTGAAGTTGCCGAACGAGAGTTCGAAGTCGACAACGTCGCGTCAGTTAACCTGACCAACCTTTCCGATGTCCAGCGGAAGTCCAAGAAGAAGGCGCTCAACGTCTTCCTGGGCGTGATTTTCCTCTGCGTCGCATTCTGCTGCTTCCTCAGCATTTGTGGCGTTCCCAAGGCTCTGCAGGGAATCTTCCCGGCGCAGTTCCTGGATCTTATCGGTGCCGAGGACCCGAGCCGTTCAGCCCTGTCTTTGGGTGCTGGTCAAATGACCACGGCCGGTGGTGCGCTCGAGGCCCAGCAGATGGCCGCCATGGCCGAAGCCAAGCGCCGCGAGGCCATGACCGTCAAGGGCTTGGTCGGTGCCATCAACCACCAGGCCTTGTTCAACAACAAGCGCTTGGACTACACCTCTTACTTGCCGCTTGAACGTCTTTCGTTCCAGCGTACGGCGTTGAACCAGTTCCTCACGTTCATGTCCACTGCGACGCCGGACGATGTCGGCTTCTCGGATTGCGTGTTCGAGGCTCCCAACTACTTCTACGTGCGCGGCTCGGCTGTGAAGCCCACGTCGCAGCGTGCGTTCCTCGACCGCATCAAGACGGTTAGCGGAAACTTCAAGACTCCGCCTCTTCCGGAAAACGCTCCGGCAACGGATATCACCGCCTTCGGTGAATTCAACGTGACTGGCCCCAACCTGGCTGCAATTACTTCGTTCGTACCTGCTGCCGAGGCTGCTTCCGAAGCCAAGAGCCTCAAGGCCCTCGCGACTACGAACAAAGTTGTTCTCTCCGGAATGGACAAGCCGGCCATCGAAGATTTCGGTGTCTACAAGCGCTACACCTTCATTGTGACGACTCCTGCCGACTATGTCGACTTGCAGGCGTTCGTGGCGGCGTTGTCGGAATCTCCGATCCGCGTCGGCATTCAGAAGGCTGACCTCAAGTTTGTCAAGAAAGACCTGCTCTCGACGCTGCATATCGTGATGCTGGTCGGACAGTAATATGCCAATTCGCATTACCGGCGGGATGCTCCGTGGAAGGAACATCCCTTCGCCCGATTCCATGAAGACTCGTCCTACGGCTTCCCGTACAAGGGAGGCCCTCTTCAACATATTGCAAAGCGTGGACGGCTTCAGGATGCTTGACCTTTTTGCCGGAAGCGGCATCATGGGCTTGGAAGCTATAAGCCGCGGTGCTGCAAGTGTCACGGCTGTCGAGATGGCGCACTCCCAGGCCCGTATGGTCTACCAGGCATACAAGGCGTTGGGTCAGGAATCTAAGTTGCTGCTGCTCGAGGCGAACGCTCTGACTCTAGACCGCGACAAGTTCTGCAAGGACGGCGGTTTCGACCTTATCTATGCCGACCCTCCGTTCAAGAACATGGAATACCCGGACCTGCGTCCGTTTATTGACTGGCTGGAACCGGGCGGCGTTGCCGTGTTCGAGGCTCCCAGCAGGAGTATCCCCGCATGGGCGAGCGATGCCGAAGTGCGCCGCTATGGCGAATCCTCGCTGCTGGTGTATAGGTAGTGAGGGGATAGGATCTAGAGGCTAGGATCTAGAGGCTAGGGAGAAATATCACGGCTTCGCCGTCTTATATTGACGCACGAAGTGCGTGATTCTTTTCACTAGCCTCTATAGTCTCTAATCTCTAGTCTCTCACCCCGAGCCTTTTACTACATTTGAAGTATGAATAAAATCGCCGTGTTCGCTGGTTCGTTTGACCCGTTTACGCTGGGGCACCTTGATGTGGTGCGTCGTGCGTCAGGTTTTTTCGATACGTTGTGGGTGCTTGTCGCCCAGAATTCTTCCAAGCGCAATATGTTTGCGGCAGAAGAGCGAAAGCGTCTTGTCGAGCTGGCTGTGCAGGGAATTCCCAACGTGAAGGTGGCTACCTTCGAAGGGCTGACCGTGGATTTCATGCAGCAGGTCGGCGCGCAGTACCTGGTCCGCGGCATCCGCAATTCTGCTGATCTCGATTTCGAGCAGAGCGTGGCCTGGAACAACAAGACTCTCTATGGAGCGGCGGAATCCGTCTTTCTGCTGAGCGCACCGGAACATTTGTCCGTGAGCAGCAGTGTTGTCCGCGAATTGTTGGCCAATGGCGTGAAAAAGACGGCGGTTCTTTCTAAATTTGTGCCCAAATCGATAATTCAAGAAATTGTCCGCAAGAAAGGTGACTGATGAAACCCTTTAGATACCTGGCGAAGCCGATTCGCATACTGATGATTGCGAACCTGGTCGTGTTCCTGCTTGCCTTTGTGGTGGGCGGCGTGATGGGGCTCCACCTGAACCTCCCGGGTGCGGGATACGGCAGCCTCCGAGATTACATTGTCTACTTTGGTGCTTTTTTCCCGACGAGCCCGTTTGAAGCCTGGCGCTACTTTACCTACATGTTCGTACATGTGGACTTCTGGCATTTCCTGTTCAACATGCTGATGCTCTGGATGTTCGGCGACGAGATCGCGGAATGGATGGGGACGAAGCACTTTACGGGAATGTATATATTCTGCGGAGTGTTCGCGGCATTTTTCAGTGTTGTCATGTGCCTCTTGGGGCTTACCAACAATCCGATTATCGGCGCGAGCGGTGCCCTGATGGGAATATTTGTCGCCTACTACCGGTTCTTCCCGGAACGTCGCCTGCTCCTGTTCTTCTTTTTCCCGATGAAGATAAAGTATGCCATGTGGGTGATGGTCGCGATTGACGTGTTCATGGCACCGTCGGGCGACGGTATTGCACATCTGGCCCACTTGGGCGGTGTCGTGGCCGGCTTCCTTTACATGTACATGTACGAAGGCGGGTTCCGTCGTTTGTTCGCATCCATGAGATCCCGTGGCCCGAAGGTGAAGGTGACCCGTGGCGGTAGGGCTTCTAGCGACGATGTGCGTAGCGAAGAATCCTCTGACGCGATTGAAGGCGAAGTGTTCTACATGGACGAAAACAGGCGCATGGACGAGATCCTCAGGAAAGTCAGCCGCGAAGGAGTACAGTCGCTGAGCGCTTCGGAAAGAAAATTCTTAATGGAGGCGGGGGAGCGTTTGCGCCGCCGCCGTGGAGATTGATTATGAAAAAAGTTCTTGGTATGGGCGCTGCCCTGGTCGATATTTTGGCGAACGTGGACGATGCCTGGATTGAATCCCAGGGTGTGCAGAAGGGTGGCATGAACATGGTGGACTGGCCGCAGATGGAAAAGTTCCTTGCGGCTCTCGACAAGCCCCTGCGCGTGCCGGGCGGCTCTACATGCAATACGATGGTTGGGCTTGCAAAGCTGGGCGGCAAGGCTGCATTTATCAGCAAGGTCGGCGATGACGATCTGGGACGTCTGTTCCTGAAACACCTCGAGACTTCGGGTGTGGAATCCAAGATGGGCATTTCCGATGCCGCGACAGGCTGCGTGTTCAGTGCCGTGACTCCGGATGCACAGCGTTCTATGTGGACATTCCTCGGCGCTTCCGACTTCCTGGGCAGTGATGACTTTGTCACGGCTCTTTACGATGAAGTCGGTCTGCTGTATGCCGAAGGCTACAGGGCATTCAATGCGGATTGCTTCAAGAAGGCGTTCTCCCTGGCCAAGCTTCTCGAGGTCGAGACGGCTCTTGACTTTAGCTCCTTCGGCGTGGTGGAAGCCTGCCGCAAGACGCTCGACGAACTGTTCGAAGAGAAGATGGTCGACATTGTCATTGCGAACGAGGACGAGGCCTTTGCCTATGCAGGCGTGAAGGAAGAAGCCGCGCTCGAAGTGCTCGCGAAGAAGGCGAAGGTTGCTGTCGTGAAAATCGGCAAGCGCGGAGCCCTGATCGCCAAGGACGGTCAGGTGACGCGTGTTCAGGCTGGTCCTGCAAAGGCAATCGACACTACCGGTGCCGGCGACCTCTGGGCGTCGGGATTCCTGTACGGCTACGTGAACGGCTGGGACATGGATCGTTCGGGCAAGCTCGGAAGTATCGTCAGTAACGAGGTCGTGCAGGTCATGGGCGCACAGATCCCCGAAGACGGATGGACCCGTATTTTGAATAGCATGAAGTTATAGCCATCGAATATCAAGTTTTCTTTTGTTTGCGGCGCAATCCGTAAGGTATGAGTCTATGAGAACTTGATAGGGAATGCCTATTTCTTTCGCCATTTTTTTGAAGTAATCAATTGTTTTTGCATTTAATCTTATGGTAATTTGTTTTTTAAGAATCTTGGCGTAGGGATTCTTTACTCCGTTCATTTTTGAAAAATCGTATTCGGCTTTCATTAGTAAACTCCTTTTCTTTCGTTCCAGTAGTATTGAATTTCTCGTTGAGTTGCTTTTCTTGCGCTGATTATTCGATTAATAATTTTATTGCCATTGTTTTCTAGGCGTTCTGTAAAAACGATAACTAATGTTTTTAACGTCATTGATAATCCGATAAGGATGGATCTATCCTCCAACGACGAATGTTCTGCGTCATAGAATACTTTGGCATATTCGTCTTCGAAACATGTTTTTGCTTCTTCAAATGATATTCCATGCTTCTTTTTGTTTGAGGTGTTTTTGTTTTCGTTCCACTCAAATTCTATTTGCATTGAGAATTCTCCTGGATAATTATAATATAATTATAAACGATTGAAAAAACAATCTGTTCGTCTTTTTTTTCCATAATTTCCCTTTGCCTTTTGTTGATGTTCGTTGCTTTATGCTTTATAGACGTTTTACAAAGGAATATTGTCCGAAAAAAATGAAAAACGACAATAACAAAAGAACCGCCTTGTTTGAACAAGGCGGTTCTTTTGTTTAAGTGCGAGTGTTTTTTACTTCACACCGATGAGGCTCAAATCGCGAACTGCGCCCTTGTCAGCAGACGATGCCATAGCGGCATAAGCCTGCAGGGCCTTGGACACCACGCGGTCGCGGTTTTCCGGCTGCCAAGCCTTGGCGCCGCGGGCTTCCATTTCCTTGCGGCGTTCGGCCAGCTCGTCGTCGGTGAGCTGCACGTTGATGGAGCGGTTCGGGATGTCGATTTCGATCACGTCGCCCGTGTGCACGAGGCCGATGTTACCCTTGTTGGCGGCTTCCGGAGAAGCGTGGCCGATGGAGAGGCCGCTCGTACCGCCGGAGAAACGACCGTCGGTGAGGAGGGCGCAGGACTTGCCGAGGTGACGGCTCTTGAGGTAAGAGGTCGGGTAGAGCATTTCCTGCATGCCGGGGCCACCCTTCGGGCCTTC
>JAGCGO010000114.1 GCA_017649565.1 Fibrobacter sp.
GCCCCTAAGACCCCATATTTAAACTTGCATCAAAAGAATTTAAAGAATTATTTAATCCGCTTGATTACTTTTTCCCAAATTACATTTAGAACATAAAGTTTGCAAATTATCTAGAGTTGTCCGTCCGCCTTTACTCCATGGAATTATATGGTCTATGTGAAGCGAGACAGATGGATCTTTTGCAGGACTTGCACCACATTGACAACATGAAAAATTATCTCTTTTTAATACTTGATAACGCAAACGAAGAGATGGATCCCTTCCAGGGCATTTCATATTCGCACCATTAACACAGTCGTTTTTATCAACCTCAATATTTTTATCATTTGCATAGTTTACAAATTCTTTTATTGCAGTTATCCAAGAATGGAATCTTCGGTTATATGGAGATTGAGATATTTTAGATGGCGGAAAGGCTAAATCTTTTCTAACAGGTTGTTTTCCTTTGAATTGCCAAATATTCAATATGTTTTCAAATAATTCTTCATCCGTGTAATTAACGATATTTCCAGATTCCAACCCAGCTTTTCGCAAAGCGTTGTTCCAACTTCCAAAATGTCTTGTAATTGTCGAAACATCATATGCCCCATTTAAAGAATACATCTTTTGCGTTAACGTAATGGAGCAAGTTTCTTTGGAAACTCGCATTATGTCGTTTAGTAAGTCATCGTCTGTTTTGGGAGTATTTTTAGGATTTTCGTATTTAAAACAATCTTTTAGGCAATTTGAGTGAATGATTGTCTTCAATTTATGATTTTGCGAACTTTCTAAAAAAATGTCATTCGCTTTTTTCGTCATCATTCACTCCTTGAATTTCAGATATAATATAGTAAATGGAAATATAATAGTTAGCGAATCTTTTTGTACATCGAATACCCTACACCTTGTACCGGGCTCTTTTCTCTGCAACGCAAAGTTCTTTTTGTTTGCTGCGCTTCCTGAATTTCTCTTTAGGGACAAGCGTCATTTGGATTCCCATGGCGTTTAGCACCTTGAAAATGGTTTCGAAACGCGGATGGGCTTTTTCGTCTAAAGCCTTGTAAAGACTTTCACGGCCGAGTCTTGTCTTTTCGGCAATCTGCGACATTCCCTTGCTTCTGGCGATATGCCCGATGGCGCGGAGAAACAGCGCGGGGTCATCTGATTCGCTAACCATATTCAAATATTCGGCGACGATTTCTTCGCTGTCGAGGTATTCGGCAATGTCTAGAACTGTAGTTTCACTTTTTTTCATTTTGCATTCCTCGCCAAATTGCTTTAGCCTTTTCTATATCTCGGTCCTGCGTTGATTTATCTCCGCCAATAAGAAGAATTACGATAGCATCTCCGTTTCTCGCAAAATATAGTCTATAATCAGGTCCATAATCAATTCTCATTTCTGATACGCCTTCGCCAACGGACTTGTAATCTCCGAGATTACCTCCTTCGACTTGAGCCAGTCGAAAGAGTATCCGAGCTTTTGCCCGAAAATCCCGTAATTTACTCAGCCATTTCTTAAATGTGGAGGTTTCGCGAATTGTGATCATACAATTATAAATGTATCTAATCGGATACAGTTTGTCAAGAGGTAAGGATGTTTTCGTTTTATACAAAAAGACCGTTTTTTATATAAATAAAAAACGGTCTCATCTAATGAGCTTTCTTTTTTGTCTCAGGTGGTCGCTCTACCACCCTGTCATCAATTTGGGCCTTCTTTTTTATCTCAGGTGGGTACCCTGCCACCCTGTCTAGAGACAAATATATAAAAGTTCTTATGAAAAAGCAAGTTTTTTGCTATTTCCCAGCACAACATTGTCATTGCGAGGTCCCTGTAAGGGGCCGCGACAATCTCTAATCGCATTTGCCGTGTCTTCCGCTGCCCCTTCGCTTAGGGGCTAAGCCCCTAATACCCCATTACAAGATAAACGAGAATTTTTTCATATATTTATGGAATGTTGAATCATAAAAAAATTCTTTGCAGCCTCACGTTTCTGCTCTCAACATTCCTTGTTGCAAGCGTTCTGCTCTCTTGCGAACAGGAACGTGAAAAAGTTTCTGTAGATTTTATTCCCGGAAAACCGCGACCTATACAAGAGTCTTTAGCGTTGGCTGATTCTATGGTCATTTATAACGCTCAGGGATTGGCTTATACAACGAATAGTTTGAAGGAAATCAAAAAATTTGCCAAGGCTGCGGTGTTTGATGAGGAAACTCTTGATTATGATCGATCTCTTCGATTTTACGAAGATGATGCGAATTTGTCGATTAGCTTGTTCCAAAAAGGGAAGTTAATTGATTATTGGTTCTTTTACAAAGATGAATTTGATTACATAGATTATGTTAAGAGTGCGATGTTTTCCCTGCAGGGCGGAGGATGGTGGAAACATCTAGACACGATTAATAATTTCTTCAAGGAACGTAATATTTCTACAGAGGGCAAAACGGCGGAATTTAAAACACGGCCGAATCTACCCGTGTTGAAAGTGAATATATACGTTGATACATTTGAACTTAAAGAAGGAAAAATTCTTGGTGATACGATGCCATCACGTGAATTTCAAACGGGCCTTATTCAAAGTGTAAAGAAACCTTGTGGCTGGCGTCTTGACAAAGCTTTCAAACGATATTACAAAGAGGGCTTTAATCTTTCTGTTGATGCGACGATTACGTTTGGTGATAGTGGCCGCGTTACGAATGTTTCGATGGATACGGAACATCCCGAGTATAAAGATTTTTTGGAAGAGGTCAAGTCCATTTTATATTATGCTTGGATGCCACCAGAAGTGCAAACTCGTCTTATAGATCCGCTTCCTTGTATGTATATCTCCGATAATTTGCCTTCGGAATATCAATCACGGAAAATTTGGAACTATGTTAAAACACAAGAAATTGTCAAGTCAGAAAAGGTCCATCTCTCTTTTTCTAGAGAATATTTCCAGGAATGTAATGGCGAGGGGAGTGAAAAAGATTCCATTGAGATTGTCGGCTATTCTGACATCATCAAAGAACATTGTGATAAGATTCATTTTACGAAGGACTTGGCTACGGGCGGGATTAATTATTTGGAATGTGAATGTATAAAAATAGAGTCGCTATTCACTAAAAAGCCGATTAAATTTCCGAAAATATACACTCTGTTTGATAGATATCGTGCTATGTACGTCAAAGAAGACCTTTCTTTAAATCAAATGGTGATTCTTAAAATTCCGCCGTGCTTTGTGGAAGAGGAATAAAGCTGATTAGATAATGTTTGCAGTGAAGGTTTAAAGAATACGCCTTACCGCGCTCTTTTCTCAGCAACACAAAGTTCCGTTTGTTTAGAGCGTTTCCTAAATTTCACCTTAGGGACGTTGTGATTATTCAGCAATATAAAGTCCATGTATTTGATTCTTCTCTTTGTCAAAGCAGTCTTTGATGATGGAATAATAAGTGTCGTCGGAATGTTCAAAATTTCGATATAGAGAAAATGCTATTAAATCGGCTAGTTGTATGGATCGTGATATAGATGAATCTAAAAATAAGGGAACCTCTGCAAAGTTATTCAGTTTTTCGTTCCAACGGTTTCCGAGCGTTTGGTAAATTCTTGACCAATTCTGATATTGGTTTTCCATCTTTGTTTTGTCAAAGATGCATAATCCTCTTGCGGATTCGTTATGTTTTATGAATTTTCTTTTTAGGAACTTGTCAAAACGGCTTGTCAATTGAGAAAAAAGTTCTTCCGAGACACATTCGTGTTTGTTGTTGACGATTGCGCCGAATAAAATAAATTGACGAGGATAATTTGCTTTGATGTAGGAAAGGCAATCCGTTAAGATGGACTCTCTTGTTGCCTTTGGAATACTGCGCCAAAAGCCTTTTCCGCTTCTTATGGGACTGGCGTGCAGTTCTATATCAGTTCGCCCAAGGTGTTTTTCCATGATGGAATCTATAGCCTTTTGGATCCAATAAGTTTGACTTTCGAAAGTTGCAAACCCGGCCAAAACACTATGTTTTGTATTGGGGTCTGACACCACGCCAGAATCATCTGCGTATAACAGATGCATTTTTCCCCCATAAAAAAGAAGAGAGCCAAGCGAGATAACTCGACGCACCGCATAAAGGCAGCACTCTTGACCCTAATATTCTAAAGATAAATTTTATCGCTATCATTGTCAACACCCTTTTGATTGCTCTTATATTTCTCCTTCTATTTGCAAAAAATGTGCCAAATGGGAAAAATGGCTTTTTTGAGCGAAAAACAAAGGCTTGAGTTTTTGAAGAAATGATTAATCACTGATTAATCAGTGATTAATCGGGAAAAAATACGGTGAACAATAGTGGTTGTAGTTGACTTAATCCCTACGTCCACAGGCTCGTAATAAACATCGGGCTGGCGTCATCCGCTTTCTTGAAGCCGCAGTGCTCGTAGAAGGCGAGTTCCTCGTTGTAGGCGACCACGACGATGCGGAGGTAATCCTTGTACTTTTCGTGGACCTTGTCGATGAGGACTTTCCCGATGCTTTGTCCCTGGTATTCGGGGCGCACGAGCAGGTAATGCACGTAGGCGTTCATGATGCCGTCGTCCATGGCGCAAATCATGCCGACGAGCTTGTCGCCATCCCATGCGGAAATGACGGTCTTAAAGTTCTTCATTGCTATGACAAGCTTATCAGGGAAATGTCCCGAAGACCATTCAACAGAAAGGAACAAGTCCTTCAAATCCTGTTCCGAGAAGTCGTGTATTTCTTTGTATTCGATGCTCATATTTTCTTGATGGGAAATTCCCGTTTTCGCTCGGCAAACATAAAAAATTGGCACCCCCGTCGAGGCGGGGATGCCAATAAGGTGGGAAGATACAGGGGCCTAACCCCTAGAGAGTCTGTATCCCTCCCTGGAATTTACTTCATCGGCACCATTCTGCCGTAGTAAGCGCCGCGGGCCCTGTTGGTGTTGTTCACTCTGCAACCCTTCAGGTTGTAGTCGCGCTGCATCTTGTACCCGTAATCGCGCATGTACATCTGGCGAATCGCATCCGTGGAATCGGTCGGCTGCGGCGTGGTGACAACCGTAGAGTCGCTGGGCTGCGGCGTAGTGACCGTGGAATCGCCGGGTGTCGGCGTGGTGGTGACAGTAGAGTCGCCAGGAGTCGGCGTGGGTGCAGCGGCTGCGGCCGTGAAGGTCACCTTGTAGAGCTGGCAATCTTCGAACCAGTCGATCTTGTCGCCTTCCTTGTAGTCGACGTCGCCGATCTTGGTAGCCTCCATCGTCTTTTCCTTGACTTCCTTCGGCTTCGGCTTCCAAATCTTGAAGTTGCCGGTCAGGTGGAGCATGGCCAGGTAGTGCACCAGGCCGTCATAGTAGCGCTGGCTGCCGACAATGGGCTTGGAATCCCAGGCCTTCTGCAGTACCTTCTTGACCAGGTCCTTGTACTCGGGCACGTCGAGCAATGCGTATGTTGCCACGGCATTCGCACCTGCCTGACCAATCGTGAATGAGCCATCCGGCTTGGAGCCGTCCCATTCGAAGTGACCGTGCTGGTAGTTGTCCTTCTCGAAGAAGTCGGTAATCAGCTTTGCAATCTTTGTCTGGCGTTCCGCGTCGGCACCGAACAGGTAGTAGTCCATGCCGTAGTTCATGGGGCAGCGGATGGCATCGAACGCGTACCTTGTCGAGTTGCCGCTAAACGCGTAGTGCGGCGTTCCGTCAAAGTTGCTGTAGTCGGTGCACAGGCCGGATTGCGAGTTGGCGGAATTGTAGATATGGTCTCTGGTGGCCTTTGCCGCCTTTAGCCACTTGTCCTTGTTGGTGTCGGACCAGCGGCTGAACAGGTCTACGAATGCGGGCAGGCTGTAAGAGGCGTCGCCCCAGGTGTTGTTGCCGTCGGACGGCTGGAAGGTCGCAATGTAGGACTGCTCGCTGTACAGGGACTGGCCGTTTCCTTTCCAGCAGGCCTTTAGGATGCTCTGTGCATCCTTCATGTATTGGGCGTCGTCCCAGCGGTTGGCCGCGAACAGGAGCGACATCATAAAGTAGATTTCGCCGTCGGGTGCGTTACCCCAGTCTCGCACGGAACCGTCGCGGTTTGCCTGCCAGGCAAAATAACCGGAGCCGCCCGTAGAGGGGTCGCGCCACATGTGCTTCTTGGCCCAGTTCCAGAGCTTGCCGAATTGCTCCTTGTGGTTGGTCTGCACGGCAATCATCATACCGTAGGACATGCCCTCGGAACGGATGTCGTTGTTGTTGATGTCTACGATGTAGCCGCCGTCGTTGTCTTCGTAATACACGGTTTTGTCGTTCTGGCCGCCAAAGTAATGGTTCCAGAGCTCGTCCAGCTTGTCCTTGATGTCCTGGTCGGTCTTGCCTAGGATGGTCTTGAACGGGCTGGTGTAATCGCCTGTATAGTAGGCTCCCGTGTAATTTTTCTCGTCGCAGTCCGGGCCGTAATAGGCGCCGTTATCGTCGAAGAACTTGGTGGGCACGGACTTTGTTGCCGCGCTGTCCTGAGCCGCTGCCGACGCCATAAAAACGCCAAGGCACAACACGGCCGTGATTGTGGATATGCTTTGTCTCCTCATGTTACTCCTCATAGTTACCAAAAAAAATAATTGGCAAAAGCACAAAATAGGCCTAACGTAAATGTTTTTTTGTTGTAGTCTTTTAAACACCTAAATTTTGCAAAAAACGCCAATTTTTAGGGCTTTTTGGGTTAATGTGGAGAATTTTATCTGCTTTTTAGGGCAGTTCTACGATCAGATTTCGATAGATTCTTCGTCGCTCTTTATAAAAGACACGAGAATTTCCAGGGTCCGGTCTAGGTTGTTCTTGATAGAACACTCCCAGACGGTCGCGACACGGAAGCCCTGCAGGGACAGCTTCCAGCTTGTCTTGATGTCACGGATAACGTTGTTTGTAAACTTGTCGTTCCAGAATTCGGGATTGCTCTTGGGGCGGCTCGTGAACTTGCAGCCGTGCTGGTGCCAGAAACACCCGTTTATAAAGACGACCACTCCGTACTTGAGAATGTACAGGTCGGGGGAGCCCGGCAGGTCGTGTCGGTGGAGCCTGTAACGGAGACCCGCCTTGAAAAGCCCGCGCCGCACCAGCATTTCCGGCTTCGTATCTTCGGAACGGACCGCCTGCATCATCTGCGAGCGGTTCATGGGGGTACGTTTCTTGCGGCTGCGTTTCATTGGCGGAAATGTTTTTCGGGGTTCCTGGAGCTAAAGTAGAAAAAGTTTTTTAGGGGTTTGTTATATTTCAAGAAAAGGAAGGTTACCTATGTCCATTGGAATTCCTGAAATTATCCTTGTCGTGGTGGTCGTCTTGCTCCTTTTCGGGGCCAAGCGCATCCCGGAACTGGCCCGTTCTCTCGGCCGGGCCCAGAACGAGTACAAGAAGGCTAAGGATGCCCTGAAAGAAGAGGCCGAGGACCTGCAGAAGACAGTCGAGAAGGCTGCCGAGGCCGAAGAGAAGAAGGATTGAGCCAGGATCAGGAAACTACTCTGGTTTCGCACCTGGAGGCGCTCCGGCGAGCGCTGCTGCGTTCGTTTGTTTTTTTAGGTATCGGCATTGTCCCGCTGTTCATGGCGTCGCCGTACGTGTTGGACTGGTTTTGCAGACAACTTAGCCTGCAGGGGATAACGACACTACATTATTTTTCGCCGATGGAGGTCTTTGTGCTGCAGCTCAAGATTGCTGCCCTCCTGGATTGCGTCGTTTGTTCGCCCGCCATTGCATGGAATTTTTGGCAGTTCGTACTGCCGGCGCTGTACGATACGGAACGGCGGTTCGTGCGTTCCATTGCGTGCCTGACCAGCGCATTGTTCGTGGCTGGCGTGGCTTTCTGCCTTGCCGTGTGCTTCCCGCTGGTGGTACGTTTCGGCATGAGCTTTGCCGGCGATACGTTACAGCCTGTCTTTGGCGTATCGAACCTGGTGAGCCTTGCCCTATGGATTTCCCTTGCCTTTGGCTGCATGTTCCAGTTCCCGCTGGTGACATACGCGCTCGTGCGTGCCGGCGTGGTGAGCTACGAGACTGTTTGCAACAAGCGGCCATACGTGCTGGTGGGTATACTTCTGCTCGCGGCACTCCTTACACCCCCCGACATCGTGAGCCAGCTAATCCTTGGCGTACCTTCGTACGCCCTGTTCGAAATCGGGCTCCTGGCCGCCAGGCGCTACAAGGGCCGTAAGTAAGTTTTTTCTTATATTTTTTTTTACTATGAAAAAGTACTCGCATGCATGGATTGCCTTCATGGCAATCAAGAGACTCGAAGTTATCGCCTCCACCAAAACCGAATCCGTGACCAAGGGCCTCAACGAGGATGTCCGCAAGGAAGCCAAGGCTCTGGTCGGCTGGTTCAAGGACTACCGCGACTTTGTGATCAGGGGTTCGTGGTACCCCGACGAGGTGTTCAAGGACATGAGCACGAGCCATATCGTGAAGCATGCTCCCAGCACCAGTGGCTATACATCGTACGGCAAGCTGCCTACGACGCACACCATCTACAGGCTGATGGCAAAAAACTCCCCGCTGCTCGAGACCGCCTACAAGCTGGAAGGCGGCAACTGCGCGGACCGCTGCGAGTCCCTTTCGCACAGCATTGTCGACAACTTCAAGATGCTCCACCGCGAAGACAAGGGCTGCCCCATTGCGACCACGGGAAACCATATCGCCATGCGGTTCTTTATCTTGAGCCACTATATCGCCGACTGCCACATGCCGCTACATTGCGACGTGCGCCCGTTCTCCGAAGACAAGGGCCTGCACGCGCTGATCGAGAAGGAATGGGAAGATCAGGTCAGCAAGTCGTACAAGATTGACAAGGACAACAACCGCTTCTTCTACGATCCCGACGGATACCCGCTGCACCTCAAGCCGACGCAGTTCGTGCTGGATGTGGAAGAGGACCTGTCCAAGAGAAAGTACATCCACAGCTGGGGCACCGACAACGAGAACGTGTGGGACTTCATGAGCGACGTGTCGCACTACTCGTACCTTTTTGCACGCTACCTGATCCCGGAGTCATTCGGGACGGACCGGAGCTTCCAGGACTTCCTGGACGATACCGAATGGGGCCAGCGTTTCGACAAGTACGGCGTGATGATCTTTAGCGACGCGATCGACTCGCTCGCCCGTATCTGGCTCCACATCTGGATCAAGTACAGGAGCTGGCTGAAGCCCTAGACTAGTCCAGGATGCAGCGGATCATGTAGGCGTCCTCTTTCAGGGCGTCCGCCTCGTAGTTTATGTAGAAATTCGTATCGACGTGGATGACATTTCCCGTACTGCTCGAATTGCCGGAACCGGTAATCCAGTAGAACATGTTCGAAATGTCTTCGTTGCCCGCCAGGTTCGCGTTGAGCGGGTTGACGATATTGGTCGGGGCGCCTTCGCGCGGGCCGAAGTAGTCCATGTCGACAAAGCCCCTCCGCTTAAGGGAGAGTCCGTACAGGTTTGTCAGCATGTTCCTGTCGACCGGGGTAGAGAACATCATGTCGAATCCGTCTTCGGTCATGATTGCCCTCGCATAGTCGAATAGCGTTGTCCATTCCGCTTCGGAGGGGATATGCGTCCCGTCGGGGCATATGTCCGAACCGTTGCCGAACGCATCGTCCCACGTGTAGTAGTAGTTGTACGTATCGAGGAATTCGCTCGGGTAGTGCGTCAGCGGGTAGCCCTCGCCGGAGTAGGCGGTCTCTATCGTGTAATGCAGTTCGCGGTTCAGCCATTTCTGCGTCCCGAAGGTCAGGACTCCGTATACTTCGGAGTCGCGCTTGTCGACGATGCTGTCGCGGATGATGGGCGCCCAGTCAAAACCGTTGTTGACATTGACGCATACGGTCGTGTCCTTGCCGTTGTATGTGTAGGTCCTCTTGTATTTGCCGTCGCAGACGTTGTGTATGCACACGACCGTGTCGATGCCGTTGAACGCGCGTTCTCCCAGGCGGGCCTCGGTGCATTGCCCCAGGTAGTCAAGCATCGTTCCCATGGCCCAGTATTTCGGGGTGTTGTAGGTGCCGGTGTGGCATACGTAAATGGTATTGCCGTACTTCACGACTTTGTTCAAAATTGCTGTGCGGCAATATTCACCAAGGAGGGAATCCGCTGTTGTCAGGCGGAACCATTCCCCGCGATTGTTGTATGCGGTCGTATCGCAGACGTATTCCATCCCGTTAACTATCCTTACTTCGCCGCTTGCGGAACTGCAGCCGGAGAGAACTTGGTCTACGGTGATGATTCTCCATTCCGAGTACATGCATTGGTAGTAAACGCCGTCTAGTTCTTGTATATCGCCCGATTTGGAGCAAAATCCCAGCGCAGCTTCTACGTCTGTTGCTTTTTCCCACCCGTATTGAGAGTTGCTGTATTTGCAGATGTAGGTGATGCCGTCTTTCGTGCCCGTCAGGCCGACGGAATTGCTGGTGCAATTGCCGAATAGCGTGTCCAGGGAAGTGAGTCTGTTCCATTTTCCGCCTGCGCACACATACCCATAGGGGCCGAAAGTGCCGACGTTGCCTTCCAGGGAACTCTTGCAGTCGCCAAGTGCTTTAATCTGTGATTGCATGTCCCAGTAGTACCGATTGGTGCAGGTGTAGATGTATCCCAAGGAATCCTTGCGTACGGAGTCTATCAAATCGGCTGTACAGCCACCGAGCTCCAGTTCTTCATCTCTGGACTGTTCCCATTTATTGTTGGTCCTGCAAGTGTAATACGTGCCCCTGTATTTTTTCATTGTCCCGGCAATGGCGGAGTCGCATTTACCGATGACCTCATCGATGTCGGCACGTCTCCACTGGTCGCCGTTACAGATGAAGTAGCTTATGGAGTCCGTCTGCGCGAGTTCCCCCTTGCGCTTGGAATAGCATAGGCCGAGTTCCGTTGCGGGGAACGCCAGCTTGACAAGGCCGCTATCGGTACAGGCGTAGCGGAAACTATTCACGATGAATTCTTCGTAGAGGTTCTTCTTGGTACATTCGACACCGGATTCCTTGGGCGTGGTCCATCTCCAATGCCCGTTTTTGCAGATGAACACCAATTCGTTTATCACGTACTTTTCGCCTTCTTCGGCAGCGCCGCAGGGGCCTGTCGCCCTGCTGCTTTCCCATTCTCCGTTTTCGCAGGTGAAGTCGGCGTTGCTGTTGGCGACATATATCGAGGGGTAGTTGTAGAAGCGGTTCTTCTTGCATTCGGGCAGGTCTTCCTCGTTTTCGAGGATGGTGCGGTACTTGATGCAGAGCAGGGAATAGAATCCGTTCTCCTTGACACCGGTCGCCGAGAAGCGTCCCGACGTGTCGATCGCCACGGCGCTGTCGCCGTAGGCCAGGTACTGCGCCGATTCGCCGATGCCTTCGCATTCCAGCGTGTCCCTCTTGAAGCATGTCCCTGCGTAGGCGAACACGTTCGGGTCCTGCTGCTTCATGAATCTCAGGTCAGATACCGTGGGGATGTTGAATCCTTCCGGGCACACGTTTTGGGCTCCCTTGCCCATGTAGAGCCTGCCGTACGGGTCGCAGTTCGCATCGTCGTAGGCGTAGCAGGTGCTCTTGACTTTCGGGTTCTTTACGTTCGCGTTCTCGGTTGTCCAGGTGAAGATGCCGACGGTACGTGTCTTGTAGGTTGCACCGTTGACAGTGTCTATGACCGTACCGTCTTCGGGCTTGTCCGAGAGGCGCATGTCCTTGGCCTTGGTGTCGACGACAGTCGTTGCGCTCTTGGGGGTGTAGGAACTGGAAGATTCCGCGCTCTCGTCCGAACTGGATTCCAGTTCGGAGTCCGTGGGTTCTGCGGAACTGCTCGAGTCGCCGCCGCAGGCGGAGAACGCGAGAAGCATAGCCATCATCAAAAATAACTTCAGCATACCAACCTCCCTCGTTACTTGACACACCTTACGGCGCGTCCGATAATCTTTGCGTTGACATATTGCGCGGAACTGTCCGGCTTGAGATGACTCCCGAATGCAAGTTCGTAGCCGGATTCTGTCCAAAGCATGGCTCCGTCCTTCGTGTGGGCCTGCGTCGCCATCGGGTCGGAGCCGTTCTGCATGTACGATTCGTAGAAGCCGGTCGGCGTGATGTTCATTCCGTAAATGTCGTCATCCGTGATTCCGTTCCATCCCGCGTTTGTAATGGCATACTTGTTGCCGATCGCATCCAGGAAGGCGATTGTGCTGCTCCACTCGCTGATGGAGGGCAGTCTCCAGCCGGAAGGACAGGCTTTCTGGGCGGATGACCAGGCGTAGAGTCTTCCGTTGCTGCAGTTGCTCGCACTCCCGATGCACCAGCTCGAATCCGTGGAGTAGGCGAGGTTGTCGACCATCCACGAAATTCCGTCGACAGTCAGCACGTTGTATGTCCTGTTGTCGCGGGTGTCGGTCATGGTCCCTGTCGGGATGCCGCTCCATTTTCCGCTGGTGCACTTGCTCTGGTTGAAGCCGTTGTACATCACCTTTCCTTCGGAAGCCGTATTGCAGTCCCGCATGTATTCGCGGATGGTGACCTCCCTCCATTTAAAGACGGGTCGGTACGCAGTTTTGTTGCTGTCGCACATGTAATAGGAATTGTTGAAGAACAGGGTGTCGTGCTGCATGGTCTTTCTGCAGTACCCCTTCACGGTATCGATGTCTTCATAGGCGTACCAATTATTCCATAACAAATTGTCTGGATCGCAGGCGTAATACTTGTCCCGGACCGTGCCCGTTCTGACTCGGTCGCTACTGCAGTACCCGTAGACTTCGTCAGGGGTCGTTAGCGCGGACCATGTACCGTTGTTGCAGCGGTACCACCAGCTAGGTTCTGTCTCCCGGAAGTACGAGGTGTCGGTCGCGCAGGAGCCCAGGTCCCATATTTCCTTGTCTATCTGTACCCATTTGGGCTTGTTTTCGCAATTGCAGTTGTAATACGCGTTGCCTTCCTGGACTCGGGCTCCGCATATGTCGGCCCTGCATATCCCATGGTTCTTCTCGATATTGTTGAGCTTGACCCAGGAGCTCGAGTGGCAAACGTATGTGACTCCCTTGTATAGGCCGGTGTCGTTTTCCTTGCTCGAGGTGCATGCTCCCAGGTGGTCTTCTACCGATCCCAGCTTCCAATCCTTACCGTCGCACACGTAGACGGAATCGCCGAGACTCTTCTTTTCGTCCTTGTTGTCGCTTCCGCAAGGGTCGAGAAGCGTTTCCAGGTAAGTTATCTTCGACCAGTAGTTTTGGTGGCAATTGTAATAGTTCATTTTTCCGTCACTGCGTACGGAGTCCGTTTTGCCTTCCTTTGCGGGGGTGCAGAAGCCCAATGCGGAATCCTCATACTGGACTTTTTTCCAGTCGCCGTTTAGGCAGTAATATTTATACTTCTCGAATTCCACGGTTTCGTACGTACGGGTGCTGTCACAATTTCCATAGACATTATTGATGCCCGCCCGGGACCAGTATCCACCGTCGCAGTAATAGAAATTCCCGTCCTTGTCCTTGGCGACAGAGTCTCTGTACGGTCTATCGCATATTTTGCCGAGCTCTTTTTCTCGGTCTTTCAAGGTGCGCCAATATTCACCTGTGCAGTAACGGAGCGTGTCCTTGAACGTTGCCTTCTTTCCTCGCGTAGTGGAGTCGCATTCCCCGATATAGTCCGTCATTGTTGAACGGCGCCAACTGTTCTCGTCGCAGGTATAGGCGATGTCGTCTGCCGTGGTGTCTATCTTGCCCTGGTTTTTCGGGGTGCACGGTCTGTCCAGTTCTTTTTCCAGTTTGGTGAATGTATCCCATTTCCGGTTTCGGCAGATGAACGTGGTGTCCATGAACTTGAACGTCTTGTAGGCCTTCGTGGAGTCGCAGTTGCCCGCGTAGTCGGTCAGTACGGCCTTGCGCCAGCCGTTCTTGCTGCAGTAGTACCCCACGTATTTCGTGGTCGAGTCGAGTTCCTCCTTGTCGTAGCCCCTCGTCTTCAGGCTGTCGAAGGTGCCGACCAGGTCGCCGTGGCAGTAGCCCAGCTTTTCTTCGATATCGGTGAAGCGTCTCCAGGAACTGTCTTCGCAGACGTAGCGTTCGCCGTTGAACAGGAGCGTCGTGGAGTCGTTCTTGTCGGAGCAGATCTCGCGTGATTCCGAGATGCTCGCGACCTGCCAGATCTCGTCCTTGCAGATGTACAGGGTGTCGTTGACTGTTACCGCCGTCCTGTCGACGACGTGGCTGCAGTTGTCGTTGAAGTCGTCGACCCAGCGGTTGCCGAGGCAGCGGTAGTTGCTCTTTTCGTTGACGACGTAGAAGTTCCCGAGGCTCTCGTTGACGGTGGAGTCGCATTCGGGCAGGTCCTTGGTGCCTGCGACAATGTGGGTGTAGGCGACGCAGCGCATCTGGTAGAGGCCGTGGGGGACGGTGTCCTCGAATGCGGGGCTAAAGGAACCCGGCTTGAACACGGCGACCCCTTCGCGGGTCAGGTACTTCCCGGCCTTGTCCAGGTCCTTGCACAGGACGGTGTCAATATCGTCGATGCAGTAGCCGCCGTATTTCATCTGCATTGCTACGGATACTTCGGGGTACTTGTCGTTGTACTTGCTCAGGGCCTTCCAGTCGTTCTCTGTGGGGAGGCCGAAACCCTCGGGGCACGAGTGGCCCTCCTCTTCGGGCTGGTAGAGCCTGCCGTAGCGTTCGCAGTTGGAATCGTCCTTGCCGTAGCACGTGCTGAAGGTGCCCCAGCCCTTGCGGGTTGTGTTCTGGGTCAGCCAGATGTACGTGCCGACCTGGATCGTGGCGATGGAGTCCCCTGTCCAGTTGTCCTGAATCTTGCCGTAGATTACCGGGGCGTCCTTGGCCTTGGCATCGACCTTGGTGTTCCTTGGGGTGTCGTCTTCCGAAAGTTCATCGCCTTCGGGTGCCGATGACGAACTTGAATCTGAATCGGAACCGCACGCTGTCAGGCAAAAGAACCACACAGCGAAAGAAAGAAACATCTTGATTAAGACGCCCATAATATTCCTCACAATTAAACCAGCCCCCTGCAGGTAGCCATGCGAAAAATAATTTATAAAAATTTACATTGGCTGTCCATATATATTTTCATACGGGCGAAGAAAGGGCGTTTTTGGGGGCGGTATTCACTTCCCTCGCCGGGCTGCGGCAATCTCGGCGTTGATTTCGTCGAGTGTCATTTCGGCGGAACCGGCCTTTTCGGCATCGTCGGAAAGTTGCTGCATGGTCCGGAGCATACGGTACCTCTCATACAATTCCTCGAACATGTTTCGGTATGCTTCAACGTCGTCGAGCTGGACGATGGTCGTAATCTTGTTGCCGGCATCTTTGGAAGACGCCCCGCAATGGTACAGCTTTTCGCTCTTGGTCTTGAAATCCACGAGAATGTAGCGGTCGTGGAACTTGTGCATGGCGGGTTTCTTGTCAATCGACACGTCCGGTCGGGCGGCCCGATAATCGTTGAGCATGTCGTCTGTCAGGCGGGTGTACCGGTCACTCGCAATCAGTATAGAGACGCCCTTGCGCACGTTCCGGAGCAAATTCAGCGTCTTGACGTCAACGTAGTTGTCAACTATCAATAGCGATTTCTTCGCCATGCCGTAAATCTGCGCGTAGGCGATATCGGCATCCAACTTTTGCCCGTTCAGAATCAAGAAGTGCCTATAAGTCGAGGGATCAACGAAGTTTTCCATGACTTTCTGAAGGGCATCTCGATTTTCACGCATTTCGTTAGACAACAAAGCGATGTCGCGCGTATTTTGGATTGTTTGGGCGGCAATCTCCGTGATACCGTTGTTACCGAGTAACAATTGTTTTTCCGCAACGATATAGTCCTTCATCTGCTTGAAAAGGCGAATAAGGGCCATACTTTGACGAATCGCAAGGTCACCTTTTAAAACCGTCATAAGCATATAGATGCCCTGTTCGGTGAAGGCATACGGCAATTTTCGTGTTCCACCCCAACTTGATGTGCATTTTGGGGATGCGGACAATAATTTAGACAGATTGTTTGTCCAAATATAGTTTCCGGTAATCCGCTGGGCTCATTCCGTTGAGCCCGACCTTTATCCGTTTCGTGCAAAACCATTCCAGATATTTTTCAAGCTCGGCCTTGAAC
>JAGCGO010000115.1 GCA_017649565.1 Fibrobacter sp.
CGGGGGCAGAATTCGGAGTTGGCGAAGGTCTTCAGGGAGACCACGTCGGAGATGTCTTCACGGAGGCCAATGTACTGGGCCATGTCGATGGCGAACGGGTCATCGGTGAAGTTGCCGGTCACGATAAAACGATCTGACATAATTGCGCCTTGAAATTGAGGGTTGTTTTTTGAATAGCACAAATATAGATACTTGCGGGGCAAATTTCAACGGACAAAAAACGACGAGTCGGGGACCCGTCGATTAAAAAACAATACATTTTTTTTGTAATTGAATTAGAAATCAATTACCTTGTCATTCTGGAGGAGCTGTTCGAAGCTCTGTCTTTCGCGGACGACCTTGAGCTCGCCGTTCGTGTACATGGTCTCGGCGGCGTAGCGGCGGCTGTTGTAGTTGCTGCTCATGGCGGCACCGTAGGCACCGGCGTCATGGAGAATCAGCAAGTCGCCGACCTTGGCCTTCGGGAGCTTGCGCGTCACGACAAAACCGCCTTCTTCCTGCGTGAACACGTCACCGGATTCGCAGAGCGGGCCTGCCACTACGGCATCGACCGTCTCGTTCAGTTCGCGGCCATCGCGGGCGATAATGGAAATGCCATGATAGCTGCCATAGAAGCTCGGACGCACCAGGTCGGTAAAGCCGGCGTCGAGCAGGTAGAACAGGTTGTCGCCCTGCTTCTTGACGGCGCGGATCTCGGTCATCAGGTAGCCGCTCTCGGCCACCAGGTAACGTCCCGGTTCGACTTCCAGGTGGACATCGTGACCGATGCTCTGCTGGATCTTCTTGCGGGCGTCGTCCCACAGCTTGTAGTAGGCGTTCACGTCGATGCGGTTACCCTTGTCTTCCTCATGGTAAGGAATCGGAAGGCCACCGCCGGCACTGATGGTGCGGAGGTGAGAGCCCAGGCGGCGGCTGGCGTCGACCATCGCATCGCAAACCTGTGCGAGGTGTTCGAAGTCGGAGCCGGAACCGATATGCATGTGCAGTCCCGTAATCCACATCCCGTTATCCTGCGCGAGCTTGACGCAGTCCTTGATCTGCTCGTGCCAAACACCGTGCTTGCTGAGCGGGCCGCCGGTATTCACCTTGCTGGAATGACCGTGGCCGAAGCCCGGGTTCACGCGGAGCGTGAGTTCGGACTTCACACCGAAATCGGCGAGCTGCTGGATCATGTCCGGCGAACCGACGTTCACCGCGATGTCGTACTTCTTCACGAGCTCGAGGGCATCGTGATCGAAGATGTCGGCGGTGTAGACAATTTCGGGAGCCTTGCCCTTCTGCTGGCCGCCCTTGAATCCGGCCTTGAGGGCGCGGACTATTTCACCGGCGGAGACGGCATCGACCACACCGCCAAGCTTGCGCACGAGCGCCACGACGGAAAGGTTCGGGCATGCCTTCTGGGCAAAGCGGACGGTATCGAAAACCTGGACTTCCTTGACGCGCTTCTCGATAGTGGCACGGTCGTAGATCCAGAGCGGGGTGCCGTACTGTTCGGCAGCCTTGACAAAAACTTCTTGAGGGATAGAGTAATTCATGGGGACAAATTTAGTTTTTAGACGAGAGACGTGGTTCGGCAAGCTCACCAACCGAGACGAGAATTGGAAGAATGAAAGCTAGAAAGAGCCGTCCTCGAGCTGATCCGCCGCGGCTTTTACACAAAATGAAAAACGCCGGCATCCATGCCAGCGTTCATACCTTAGAAACGGAAAGCCACATTCATGCCCGCCATGCCGGCCACCGGATTTATCAGCGGAACAAAATCAACTTTTACCTGCTGCGTCTTTGTCCGGAACCGTTCCGCCTTCTGGCGAGATTCTTCGGACTGCTTGGTCTTATACTTGCTTTTTAGATTCTGCCCTATACCGCCCGCCAATCCCATTACGCCGCCAGCCAATAGGCAGACGCTTGGAACAATGAATACAACCATCACAGCGCCCCCGCCCTCAAGCGAAGAGCTCTCCGATTCAGAAAAGGACCAAGCTGTAGCCACGCTCCCAAACAGGGTCATGATCATGCCAAAGCCGATACTGTTGCTCGCTTCATTCCCAAGTGAATCGGCTTCCACTTTCAAACGAACCGCCACCGAATCGTAGTACATGGCACTGTCAACAGGTACAGCTTCTTCCTGCCCTGCAAAAACCGCAGAGCAGAACACGCCAAGCATTATAAAGATCCATTTCTTCACATTGTTAAATATAAAATTCACAAAATGAAAAAGGTCTCGGAAAACCGAAACCCTTTCATCTTTTTTCTTTAGGGCCAAAGGCCCATCCTCTCGTCTAGATTAGACGTGCTTGATCTTGTTGTCGCCAGCGTCCCAGTTCTTGCCGTCGCACACGAACTTGTATTCGTAGTCGCCGGGGACGAGGGCAATCTTGGTCGTCCAGAGGCCGGACTTCTTGTCCTTCTTGAGCATGTCGACATCGACGGCCCAGTTGTTGAAGGTGCCTGCGATGGACACGGTGCTTGCAAGCGGGCAGTCCGCGATGAATTCCACGGTGACCTTCTTGGGAGCGGCCTTGGCGGCAGCAGCCTTAGCGGAGGCCTTCGGGGCGGCAGCCTTTGCAGCGGGCTTGGCAGCAGCCTTCTTGGCCGGGGCGGCCTTGGCGGCAGCCTTCGGGGCGGCGGCAGGCTTTGCGGCGGCCTTCTTCGTTGTTGCTTTAGAAGCAGTTGTTTTCGTCATAATTATCTCCTTTCATCTTAGTGCAAGTAAAAGTAGCAAAAAAATGTATATTTGCAACATGCTCAAGCAAATTATCGCACCCAGCGTCCTGAACGCAAATTTTCTCGAACTCGGCAACGGCCTCAAGGCCATCGAAAACGGAGGCGCAGGCCTCGTCCACCTCGACATCATGGACGGGCACTTTGTCCCAAACATCAGCTTCGGCCCGGGCATTTCCGCCTGTGTGGGCAAGGGCACCAAGCTCCCGCTCGATTGCCACCTGATGATCGAGAATCCCGAAAAGTACGTGGGTGAATTTGCGAAGGCCGGCGCAAGCATCATCAGCGTGCATGCCGAAACCACGAACCACCTCGACCGTCTGCTGCACCAGATTGCGGAACTCGGCGTGAAGCCCGCCGTGGCCATCAACCCGGCGACACCGCTCGAAAGCATCAAATACGTGCTCGACATCGTGGACATGGTGCTTATCATGTCGGTGAACCCCGGCTTCGGCGGCCAGAGCCTGATTCCCTACGGCCTCGACAAGATTCGCGAGCTCCGCCAGATGAAACCGGAACTCAACATCCAGATCGACGGCGGCGTCAAGCTTGACAACATCCTCGCCTGCCAGGAAGCCGGCGCGAACATTTTCGTGGTCGGTTCCGCCATTTTTGGCAAGCCCGATCCCGAAGCCGTGTGCCGGGAATTTGTGGAGTTAGTAGGAAGTAAGAAGTAGGAAGTAGGCGGTAGGAAGGGCACTGAGCTTGCCGGAGTGCCGCCTAAGGAAAGCAATCCATAACTTAATTAGAGCAGGATGACAATCAGCGGATTCCTGCTCCGTTCGCCTTGTAACGTTTTTCCCCGTCGCGGACGATAACGCTGTTGCGCACTCTCTGAACGAAGGGGGCGCTTTGCTTTTGATTGCCGGGATGCAGGAACCGCGGATTTATAGAAACAACACTCTCATCGAAAACAACCTTTCCGATGAAAATACCGTTGCTTATGCGGTTTCTCGTTTCGTCGTTCGCAAAGTGGATGCATTCTTCGACCGGGTCGTCATTACAGACCTTCAAGTACACTTCCAACGGGATGCCCGTCCAATCTTCGGGAGATTGGTATTTCAAGGAGCCCAATTTCGCTTCGATCAAAACTTCATTGTTGCCATCAAATGTCATCACGGTATCGGC
>JAGCGO010000116.1 GCA_017649565.1 Fibrobacter sp.
ACTTCCGGCTATTGGTTCAGTTATGACGATGCCAATGACCACGGAACATCCCACTTCCAGTTCCCGCCAGAATTCGATATGAATACATACGCTGACCCCTCTTTCGGGCCAATGGTCGAGGCGTTCGGCGGACTCAAGGCTACCGTCATACTGGGCGAGGGTTACGAAAACCCCTATGTCGGGTTCGGTTTCAACATCTGGAACGAAGACCAGGAAAGCGCGGACATCACAGCCTGGGGAGGCATCTGCCTCCAGTATTCCTCGGACCTTTCCTTTGATGTTGTCGTCGGCATTGAAAACGAAAAGACCGTATCATCGTATGAGGAATTTGCGCATATAGTCCCCAAGACCAATTCCCTGACAGCGGTGAACCTTCCATGGGAAGATTTCTCGTTCTTCGCCGATAGTACTACACCCTCCAAAGCAGCAAGCATCAAGTTGAAATTTCGGGAGAAAGCCGGAACCACAGGTGACTTCTTCCTGAAGAAGATCGGTTCGTACGGACAATGCTCCGGCAATACCGATGCCATCAAGCCGGTCGCGAACTCCCAGATGAACGTGTCGGTTTCGGGCCGCACGGTGAACTTCGGGAGAGTGGCGCCTTCTGCCAAGGTTTCCGTGATGGATTTCCGGGGCCAGGTCGTGAAGTCCGCAACTGCCGCCGGCACCATGGACTTGAGCGCCCTCCCGGCCGGCATCTACATGCTCCGCGTGCAGGGCCATGGCGTGAACCACATGCAGAAGATTATCCTAAAGTAAAAGACTTCAAGACGATGAAATTGCGCATCACCATATCGTGCATATTGACTATCGCTGGAATGGCGTCTGCGCAACTTATGCCTCCAAAACCTGCCGAAGATTTGCCGAAAATCGACCGCGCCATGATATTCAAGGTGGACTATAACGACAAGGCCGAGACTTCGGATTCGAACTCCGGGAAAATTAATCCCTCCATAAAAGAGCAAGAAAAAGGAAATTACCTGAAAAATTCGCTCATTTGGACGGGGCTCTGCGTCACAGGAGCAGCCCTCTCGGCAGCATTCGGTGGACACGGCCCCATCTGGTGCGACCCAAATTCACCAGCAAGGTTCTAGAAATATATTTGCGGACTAATGTTGAAAGTTTTGAATTATATAAATGTTTCACGTGGAACCAAAAAATTGGTTCCACGTGAAACAATAATCATGCTGGCACTTTTAGCCTTGAACGCACATGCGGTCGACTGCATCCGCACCAAGTTCGATATCTTTGTCGCGCAATACGAGGCACTCAACGATAATTACACAGGATTGATTATCGACAGTACGAGCTCTGACAATACCCTGGAAAAATTCACCTTTTCAAACGACCATACCTACCTATGGACATCGTACGCGCGCTTGAGTCCGAATAGCGAATTCAAGAAATATGAACCTCAACAGATGAGTTACAAAGCGGAAATCTCCCAAGAAGGAGACTTCAAGATATATGACCGTGGCCCCCTAGTATACAGGGTATTCCACACGGAAGATTCCATTTATGTCGAGAAGTTATCAAACGAACGCTCCGATACGACTATAATAATTTGGCACATCCGGAACGACACCCTTTACGAAAAGACCTCAAGCACCCTCATTGTTACGTACGATCCCGGATTCGAAAACAGATGCTTCGAGACCCGGACGAATAACAGTTCCTATGAGGTACTGTACGAGTACGAAACCAAGGGGGATACCCTCATTGAATACTATGGTGCACTCCTAGGGAATGTGGGCTATCCTTCGGCAAACAGCAAGGCTACCGACAGCATCTGGAGAAAAACTTTTTACGTACCATTCAACACCGAACAGCCTCTGGGAATTTTCCAGACACCACGCCCGACTAACATCTCTAAAAAGGCAAGACACTTCGACCTCCTCGGACGCCCCGCGAGGGGAAAGTACACCGTGAAGTTTTCAAGGTAAGTTCACACTATTTCAACATTTATCAAAAAGTTATTCACGGATATTTTTAAAAAATGAAAGGACGCCGTCGTCGGCGCTCTCTTTTTTTCTCCATATATACTAAATTGTGTGGGAACGCGAAACCAACATGTTGAACATGTTGGGCCTCTGGCTTCGCCATAGGCCAACACCCTGCGGTTCCCAAATAAAAATGTGCAAGCACATTTTTGCTTGGTCACCTTGGCTGTGTTTCACGTGAAACGCCTGATGGCGAGTGTCGCGACGGGGTGCTTGCACACCGGCATGACCGAGCATGAAGGCGTAGGACTATGGCGCAGCCATAGTCCCAACAAGCACCAACATAAAAGATCCCCGTGATTCTATCGCCCCTATGGGGCTCCAGAATGACAGCGGGGATGACGTTAGGAAAAATTGAGCTACAGAACTAACATAGAGCAGCAGAGTCTTCTGAACCAGTTCCTGAAGGATCATGGTGTGCAGTTGTCCGAAGAGACACTGAGCAAGCTCTATGGCTTTGCCGACCTGGTAGTAGAGACCAAGCAATTCGGTAACTTGATTTCAGCGAAGGATTCCGAGAAGTTCCTCAGCAGGCACATCGCCGACTCGCTCGTTCCCTATATATATATAGTGAAGGAAGGAAGTGTCATTCTAGAGCAAGGCGAATCCGCAGCGATAGAATCCATGGATCCTATCGGAAACTCCGTTTCCTCCAGGATGACAATCGGGAAAAAATGGGCGGATATGGGTGCTGGTGCAGGTTGCCCGGTCTTCCCGCTCGCCATTGCGATGCCCGAGGTGCAGTTCTATGCGGTGGAACCCCGCCACATGCGCGTGGAGTTCATGAACTACGCGAAGGAAAAATTGCAGCTCAAGAACCTGACCGTGGTGGGCAAGCGTTTCGAGACTTCGGGCCTTGCCGACCTGGATTTTATCAGCTGCCGCGCCCTCTCGACTTTCGAAAACGACTGGGAACGTGCGCAGCCCGCTCTCAAGAAGGGTGGACTCTTCGTCACTCTCAAGAGTTTCAACAGTATTTCACACCTGGAAAACGATCCGGCAGTCAACATCTGGAAATACAAACTGCCGAACGAAGAACAGGATTACGCCTTAGTCACTCGAGGTAATAAATGAGTAAAGTGATAGCAGTATGCAACCAGAAGGGCGGCGTGGGTAAAACCACGACGGCCGTGAACCTGGCTGCAAGTTTTGCCGCTCTCGAAAAGAAGACACTCCTTATCGACATGGACCCGCAGGGTAACGCCTCGCAGGGTTTGGGATTCATGGAATCACAAGAAACCGATATCCATGAAATTCTCGACATGGCCGATAATCCGGACAACATGACGTTCGAAAACCTGAAGCCGGCCATCGCCGACACGACCCTCGACTACCTGAAGGTCATCACTTCGGGCCCGGACCTCGCCGTCATGGAAATCGAGCTGGTGAACGCGATGAGCCGCGAACACCGCCTCGAACGCATCATCAAGGTGCTGAAGGACGAATTCGAATTCATCATCATCGACGCTCCGCCGAGCCTGAACCTTTTGACACTGAACGTGCTGACCGCAGCCACCAGCGTACTCATTCCGGTGCAGTGCGAATACTACGCCCTGCAGGGTATGACCGAGCTCTTCAAGACTATCCGCGAAGTGCAGAAGAACCTGAACGCGAACCTCAAGATTGAAGGTGCGCTCCTCACCATGTTCGCGAACAACAACCTCTCGAAGCAGGTGGCCGAAGAAGTCCGCGAGAACCTGGCCGACACGGTTTTCCAGACGGTCATCCCGAGAAACGTCCGCCTGAGTGAGGCGCCCTCCCACGGCAAGCCGGTCATCCTCTACGATGTGCAGAGCTCCGGTTCGCAATCCTACATGAAACTCGCCGAAGAAATCCTGAACAAGGACAGGTAATATAATATGGGTAAAAAAGCATTAGGACGTGGTCTTTCCGACATTCTCAGATTCCACAACGTGGCGGCACCTGTCAGTGCGCCCGAATCGGAAAACAATTCTGCCGGCAGTGAACCCGAAGTCGATAGCAGCAAGAAGATTGTAGAAATCGCCATCGAGCTCATCGACAGGAACCCCTACCAGCCGCGCACGATTTTCAACGAAGAAGAACTCACCGAACTTGCAAACTCCATTAAGCAGCAGGGGCTTATCCAGCCCATCGTGCTGCGCAAGGTGGGCGACCGCTACCAGATTATCAGCGGTGAACGCCGTACCCGCGCAAGCAAGCTCGCCGGTTTTTCGACCATCAAGGCACAGGTCTACGAAAACCTCGACGACAAGGTGATGAGCGAATGGGCCCTCATCGAGAACATCCAGCGCGTGGACCTGAACCCGGTCGAAATCGCCAGGTCGTACCAGAAACTTATCGACAATTATAATTACACGCACGAAGACCTCGCGAAGGCTGTTGGTAAATCCCGCTCGGCAATCACGAACGCGCTTCGCCTGCTCAAGCTCCCTGAAATAGTGCTCACTTGGATAGAAGAAGGCAAGATTGCCGGCGGCGCCGCCCGCGCCCTCTGCAGCGACAAGATTGCCGACCCGGAAGCTTTGGCCCGCCGCATCATCGAGGAAGGCCTGAACGTCCGCCAGATCGAGGCGATTTCCCGCGGTGAAGATATCAACAAGCCGAAGGAAGAAACTACAGAACCGGCAGAAAATGTGGATACACAGCCTGCAGGCGAAAAGCCCGAAGCCACCGCGAAGCCCAAGCCGGAACTCAGCGCCGACATGAAGAACTTCGAATCTAGGCTCGAAACGTTCTTCGGCACCAAGGTCCAGCTGAACCCGAGCGCCGCCGGCAAGCCCGAAGGCACGATTGTCATCAAGTACTACAGCATGGACGACCTGACCCGAATCCAGGAAATCATGGAAAACCGCTAAGGGAGTAAACCGTGAAGAAGTACTATACAGTACAGATTATCCCGGAGGATTCTCACGAGATAAAGAAGTACAGGATTTCAACAGCCTGGTTCACTTTCCTTAAGATTTTCCTCGCATTGTTTATAGTTGTACTCGGTGTTTTTGCCTTCCACCTGGCAAAAATCAACGTCATTGTCGCAAAATACGAAAAGCTCCGCGTCGTGAACGCGCAGCTCATCAAAAAAGACAAGAACTACGAAGAAATGTTCATGCGGCTCGATTCCCTGTGGGTAATGGAAGAACGCATCCAGAATATCTTCGAGACGTTCATCGAGAACGACTCCAACAAGATCAATTCCATCATCGACCGCAACAGGTTCGCCCATACGCCGTCCGAAAAGAACAATATCGATTTCGACGCGCACGGCTGGAAGACTCTCGAAGAAAAACTCCGCGTGGAACACATCCCAGACCTTATCCCGGTCGTGGGCATTGTGAGCAAGAAGTATTCCGAAGAGACTTCGCACCTCGGTACGGACTTTTCTGCACAACCGGGTAACCCGGTCTTTGCTACCGGCAGCGGGACTGTCGAATCTGCAGGGAAAATGGATGAACTGGGCAATACCATCGTCATAAACCACGGAAACGGGTACACGACCACTTATTCCCACCTGATGACCATCAAGACTAAAAAGGGCAGCCCTGTTCACAAGGGTGATATAATCGGGACTGTCGGGAATACTGGTAATGCCAACGGACCGCACCTTCATTACACCCTTACGAAGGATGGCGTTCCACAAGATCCGGAAAAGTTTATAAATTACTAGGTACAGTTTTTTCAATTAGGAGCACAAAATGGCTACAAAAGAACAGGAAATTACCCAGATTGGCAGCACCGTCACTATCAAGGGCGATATCAGCGGCAAGAGCGACGTCCGTGTCGCCGGTACCGTGAATGGCAGCATCAACATCGAAGGTGAACTCATCATCGAACGTAGCGGCTTTGTCGAAGGCGAAATCAAGAGTACGAACTCTGTTGTCGCCGGCAGTGTCAAGGGCAATATCGAATGCACCGAAAAGCTCATCCTCGAAAACACTTCCAAGTTCATCGGCAACATCAAGACCAAGCATCTCATTATCCAGGAAGGCGCTATTTTCCAGGGTAATTGCCAGATGGGCGCACCTGCACAGGCTTCTGCTCCGGCTCCCGCTGCTGCAGCACCTCAGGTTAAACTCTAATTCACTGCTATATCATAATTATCTTTCTATTTATATATAGGATTATGATTATGGTAGAGTGAATAGTGGATAGAATTTGTGAGTTTAATACACAAGTCTATGAGTCTCAAAAAGTTACAAGAACAAAAGACTGGTGGACAAATGTTGAAAACTCACGAATGTATCCACGAACTTCAACGTGGACAAGTGTTGAAAGTTACTTTTCAATAGCTGTGAACAAACAACACACAGTCCTGCATTGAAAAAAGGCATTGCCTACATCAAAAAATATGACCTACATCACACTGGTATAGGTAAAATTGTTTTTTTCTTGATAAAGGCAAAGCCATATTTTATATATTAAGTGAACTATAAAAAGGTCAACATTTTGCTGAAGATAGGACAGATATCGGATATCCATATTGGCGAAGACGAAAGTCTTGTGCAGGACATCGATGTGCGCAAAAATTTTTTGGATGCACTGAATTCTGATTCTATGCAGGAACTGGACCTGCTCGTCCTTTCTGGTGACCTTGCAAATGAAAATGCCGAACCTGGCGCCTACAAGTTTATCGCTGACCAAATCAAGTTGCTTAAATGCCCCGTGTGCATTATTCCCGGCAATCACGACGATATCGACGTGATGGCGAAATATTTTGACATCCCCGTCAAGAACGGCAAGTGCTATTACCGTTTCGACCTCCAGGGCAAGTCCATCTTTTTCTTGGACAGTGCCTGTGGCGAAGTTTCGCGCGACCAGCTCGACTGGCTCGAATCCGAAATCCCGAAGGTCGATGGCGAAGTCATTTTGTTTATGCACCACCCGCCCTGCTTTTGCGACCATAAGTTCATGGACTTGCACTACCACCTGAAGAACATGGTGGAAGTCCGGAACGTGCTCTCGAAGTTCAAGAACCTGAAGCATGTTTTTTGCGGACACTACCACTGCGAGTTCGAGGTGATGTTCAAAGATATCACCGTGCACGTGGCGCCTGCGACACAGATGCAGATAGCACCGGACAGGCCGTATTTCAAGCTCAAGAGCGACAAGCCCGGCTGGCAGGTGATAAAGTGGGGCGAAAATTCTGTGGAAACTAAAGTTCATTTCTAGTTTTTTTTGGGAAATACCTTGAAAATGCTCAATTACTATGCTATATTTGCCACACATGGCGGTTTAGCTCAGTGGTAGAGCACTGGAATCATAATCCATTGGTCCGGGGTTCAAATCCCTGAACCGCTATTAAAAAAAGAGGCGTATATGTCGAAACGAATTCTCGCAATTTCAATTTTGGCTATCGCCTCTTTTTTTGTTGCCTGTAACGACGATGCCGACATGAAACCGAACATGGATCAGGTTCAGTCCACATTGCCGAAGAGCGTGCCCATTGTGAGTGTGGACGCTTTTGTAGCACCGGCGGAGCCGGTCATTACGCAGGACCAGGCCCACAAGTACGTGAAGGCGAGCGCCGCGCTCGTGGAACTCGGGGTCAGCTGGTCCAAGAAGATAGAAGAAGCAAAGGAAGGCGAGAAGGTCCAGATCCTGGATGCGTACAACGTTGCACGTGACCAGCTCTGCGCACGTATCGGGCTTGCCGGTATCGCGGAATACAACTGGATTACCGAGGTAGCGCTCCCGAACCCCAAGAACATACCCTTCTTCGAGGCTGCCGGCCTCAAAAAATAGATGCCTATCCGCATCACTATCAACCCAGAATCAAAGTCCACTGCAGAGTGGGCTATTTTTCGTATTGCACAGACGCTCGGCCCTGCGTGGGACGTGTGGATGAACCGCCACCTCGTTTTTGACAGCCATTCCGGCGGCGCGATGAACAGGGAAGTGGACTGCATTTTGTACCACCGCGAACACGGCATGCTCATTGTGGAATGCAAGAGCGGGAAAATCTGGACAAAGTATAACGAAGAGACCAAGAGTACGGACTGGTATCAGAACGACCATATAATGGCCGCATCGAAGGTGCCCAGCGTGCAGGTGGGTTCGCTCATTGCGCCGCTGCACGAATACATGAAAGAAATCCTGGAACCCGCCGGCGAAGGGAAGATGCGCAAGGTGCGCGTGCAGTGGGCGGTATGCTTTAGCGACATGGACAACATGGAAGGCATCCCGTCGGCGGAAATCCCGCGCAAGCGCGCGCTGCTGAGGCCCGATGTTATCAGCGCGAAGCGCTTCGAAAAGCGCCTTATCGAAATTCTCGAGACTCCCGTGCAGGCGAACGCCAACATGCCCTTTATGAACGAATACCTCGACGAGGATTCGCTGTTTAGGCTCAGGAACTTTTTGGATGGCCAGGGCGAAAAACCCGATGCCGGCGAAATCATCAAGTCGTCTTACGAAAACTGCTTTGAAGAAGCGACCGAGATGCAGCAGATGATGATGGAATCTATTTCGCGCAACCCGCGCATGCGCATAGAGGGCGTGGCCGGTTCCGGAAAGTCGCACATGGTAGTGTGGGATGCTCTGAGACTTTCGCGCATAGGCAAGAACGTGGCCATTGCCTGCTATAACGACTTGCTTGCGACCGAACTCAAGCAGGACATGGACAAAGTAATAAGCAGGGATCGTATTGGCGTCGAGAAAAAGTATGCGCAGGATGGCGGCGTGAGCTACGGCCGTGTCGACGTGTACGCGTATTCCGAATGGTGCGAAAAGTACGTGCGTGCTGCGAAGCTGAAAATCAAGAGGGGCGGCGACAGGTCGCTGTATTTTGACAAGGAACTCCCGCAGGCATTCGTGAAGGCGCAGAAAATTTTAGCGAAAGACAAGAAGAAGCGCGAGAAGTTCTTTTACGATGCCATTATCATTGACGAGGGCCAGGATTTCGCAAGCGAATGGGTGGACGGTTTTATTGGGCTATTGCACAACGAAGAACACGGTATAGTGAGGTTCTTTTACGACCCGGCGCAGCGCCTGTATGCAAGCCGCAACGGTATTGACAACGCACAGGTAGATGCTATGCCCGTGATGGTACTGAACCGTGGCTTCCGCAGCACCAAGCGCATTCTCGAATGGGTGCGCAAGAATACCGGATTCAGATTGCAGGCCTTTGACAATATTGTGCTCGGCGAAGCTGTGAAGGAAATCCAGTACAGCGATGGCAGTGAACAAGTGCAGATGCTCAGCGCCCGCATAGATGAACTGATGGAAAAGAAGAAGCTCTCCGTATCGGATATTTTAGTGGTATCGATGAAGAGCGACAGGAATTCCGCCCTAAAGAACATTACCGACGAACGCCTGGTATGGAACACCAGCGGCGACAAGTCGCTGGTCAAGGACAAGATAAACATCGTGAGCGTTTACCGCATCAAGGGCCTCGATGCTACTGCAGTGATACTTGCCGACCTCGAGGAGCCCGCGGAAGCGTGCAAGCGCGAGGATTGGAAGCGCTGCATGCTCGTGGGCGCCACCCGCGCGAAGGCATTGCTTACCGTGTTCCGGAAAGGGTAGAATTTTTTTAATTCCTCATTAATTGGAAGAGAAGACAAACAATATTTTTTTAAACATCTTTCTCCAATCATAGGAAATTTTAAGCCCTATTGAGTACGTCCCTAGCAACAAAAGGTGAACAAACTCTTTTTACATCATTTTTTTGCACTTCCGTACAATTCGTTCCATTGCTTAAACTCGTTCCTTAATTATTTATCAGAACATTGTTCTGGAGAAGTTTCTGGCTCATCCCAATTGTCGTTACTCAAAATAAATAAACCAATAACACCAAGCGTACCCGCATCGCCCCGCGCCTTCACCCAGCGGGTCTTGGAAATCCTCCTGCCCGTACCGTCATACATCATAGACAGCTTAAACTGCTTATCAAGACCCTCCGTGCGGACAAATTCCATCAGCATACCTCTCCAATCATAGTAATTCAATATGTAGCCATCGTTTCACCAAAAGGACCAAAATAGATGTTGCCGACATTTAAAAAATATGATTTACAGTCGAAACCATCCAAAAATCCACCGCTTCGCCCTCCTTCATACTTGACGACTCCAAGTACACCATCAATGCCATAATAATATATATCTAATTGAACAGTGTCTTTATATATTTTTTGTGATTGATCTTCAAGAAACAAAGCATCTTCAGGTGATATACAAGAATGGCAATTCGCTGTTGTGGAAACATAGAAATAACCTGACCCCCAATCACTTTTTATTGG
>JAGCGO010000117.1 GCA_017649565.1 Fibrobacter sp.
AGGAATTGAGGAAATATATCAGCTACTACAACAACGACCGGATAAAACTGCGCCTAAAAGGAATGAGCCCGGTACAATACCGGACACATTACGCTGTTTTATCCTAACTTTAAACTGTCCAACTTTTGGGGGTCAGTTCACTTCGCCGGCGGGTCCCTTTTTTGTTTTTGCATGCTTGTGGCTTAAATAAAAAACACCTGCTTTGGGGTTTGCCCACAAGCAGGTGTTTTTGTTTCCCCTGGCACGGGGTGTCGCGGGGGAGGCTTGATCCTAGATGAACAGTCTCAGGCCGATAGAAAGGTCGAAGGGCTTGAAGCTCCAGTATTCCTGTTCGTTATCCTCAACAAAGAAGATGTAGAGGTCGTCGTAGATGTTGGAAATGCCGACATTCATGCGGGTATAGATGCCGAAATGCTTCGTCGCATTGATGCCCATGCCGAGGATGAAGTCCCATGATGTCATCTCGCAGTAGTCCTTGTGGAGGTCCTGATCGACACGCTTTTCTCCGTTAATGGACATCTGGAGATTGTTGTACAGCGGAACTTCGAGTTCAATACCGACGAGGAAGTTGATTAAGCCGCTCTTGCTCGCATTGATATTCACCTGCATGGGGATACCCAGCGAGTAGGCTGTAATCTTGTCCCTGCGAGCATCCTTTGTGTATGTGTTCTTGTTGGTCTGGGTAGAGGAATGCGAGACCTTTCTGTAGATAAACTGGGTGCCCAGTTCGAAATTGAAAATGTAGTCGCTAAGGGGGATGCTGACGAATGCTCCGCCATTCCATGTCATGCCGTCGTCGAGGTCGTCATTTGAACCTCCGATATATTCGCTTGTACCGATGGATCCCTGGATACCGTAGTGCATGGTCTGTTTGGGATAGACAAAGGGCTTGTACGGCTGGACCGGTTCGGCTGTCTGCGGTGCCGGGGCTGCATTTGCAGCCTGTACGGGTTCCTGGACAGGTGCAGGTTGCTGTACCGGAGCGGCTTCTTGCGGAGTCTGTGCCGTGGGAGCATAGTAGAAAATGACAGGAGAACTTTCATTAGCCTGTGCTTGCGGCTCGGCTGTCTGCGTGGGGGCTGGAGCGACGACCTCGGGAGCCGCTTCTGGAGCGGGTGCCGGTTCTTCAGCGGGTGCAGGAGCGGGGACTGGCTCGGGTGCTGCTACGGCGGCTTCAGGTGCCGGCTGGGCCGGTGCAGCTTCTGGTGCGCCCTGGGCTGCAGCGAATGTCGCGAGGCAGAACAGGGATGAAACAGCAAGAATGAATTTATTTTTCATGAAGGACTCCTTAATATGTTCTTCATTAAACTATTTATTTTTTTTGAATAAAGAAAGAAAACGTGGATATTTTCTTTAAGTTTTTTTGATTTTTGCAAAAAAGAGTATTTTTTTTGTTATTTTTTTGTATAATGGGATGTAAAGTTTAGGAAAGATTTCGCTTATTGAGGATTGCAAAGAAATGAAAATTATTTTGCCGGTCGCTGGTAATGGTATTAGACTCCGTCCCTATACTGAGGACCTTCCGAAGTGTTTGTTGCCTGTGGCAGGGAAGACCATTATTGACTGGATTGTTGAAGATTCCTTGAAATTGAACCCTTCCGAGACTATTTTCATCACGGGCTATAAGGCCGAAAAGATGGATGAATACCTGCAGGACAAGTCCGAATGGGGCAAAGTCCGTACTGTCCGCCAGGAAAATCCGCAGGGTCTTGGGGAAGCGATCAGTCTTGCATTGCCGTTTGTGGATGACGACGAACCCCTTTTGATCATTCTTGGCGATACGTTATTCGAAGCAGACCTTTCCATTTTGGCAAAAGCCAACGAAAACATCCTTTATACGTACAAGGTTGAGGATCCTTCGCGATTTGGCGTCGCCGTGACCTCGTCCGATGGCCAAATCGAACGTCTGGTGGAAAAACCGCAGGAATTCGTGAGCGACGAGGCCATTGTCGGCATATACTACATCAAGGATGTCCAGGCGTTGAAAAAAGCCCTTAAATACTTGATGGACAATAACATCCGTACCAAGAACGAGTTCCAGCTGACAGATGCGCTCCAGATGATGATCGAACAGGGGTGCAAGTTCAGCACGGCACCGGTTTTCCGCTGGCTGGATTGCGGCTTGATGGAGACGCTTCTGCATACGAATGCGCACATGCTCAGCCGTAGTGACAACAGCGCCGAGTTTGCCGCCAAGGGTGTGCGGGTCATTCCGCCTTGCTTTATTGGTAAGAATGTCAAGGTTTATGGTTGCAAGATCGGGCCTTATGTCACCGTGGGTGACGATTGTGAACTTTCCGGTGTCGAAATCTCTAATTCCATCGTCTGGAACGGGGTGAAGATTACGAATGGCAAGATTTGCAATTCGATTGTACACAAATAGTTACGTTTTTTGAGACTCTCGCAACACTTTTTTCCTGTTGAGCGGTTCACATCGGGTGACCGCTTTTTCTTACTTGGTATATTCCTGCTTAGGGAAACCTTAAACAGGAGTATCTTAAATGAATTACAAAAAAATAGCTTTGGTCGCATCCTTTGCTGCGGCTGTTTGTTTCACAGGGTGCGGTGACTCTTCTTCATCGTCTGCCACCGCTGCGGGAGATGAACCCGCTATTTCCAGCGATTCCCAGGGCGAAGAAGGGGCCGAAGCGACCTCTAACGACTCCAAGGGCGACAAGGCAAAGTCCTCTGCATCCGCTGATGCAAAGGATGGAAAGGAAACATCCGCTGATTCAAAGGATGGAAAGGATGCATCCGGCGATTCCAAGGACGGAAAGAAAGAATCTAGCGACTCCAAGGATTCCAGCAAGGATTCCGGTAGCAAGGATTCTGGCAGCAAGGATTCCGGCGATAAGGACTCCGGCAGCAAGGATTCCGGGGACAAGACTTCTACGCCTGCAGATTCCGGCACGTTCGATTATTCCTCCTTCATGGCTTGCAGCGAGGAAGGTGCGACGCAGGAACAGTACGGCATGACGTTGACCTGCAAGGATGGCCAATGGACGGCTGATTCTTCTGCCTTTGCGAGCATGTTCTCTTGCTCCGAAGAGGGCGCAACCCAGAACCAGATGGGCAACGTGATGGTTTGCAAGGACGGCCAGTGGGCTTATGACTCCACGGCGACCGCAGAAGCCAACAAGTGCGACGAGGAAGGTGCCACGAAGACGGACTCCTCTTCGATGATGGGCATGACCTATGCAACGACTTACGTTTGCAAGGACGGCAAGTGGACTATGAATATGGGTACTGGTGTTTCGGGGACCCCGTGCGATGTGGAAGACTCCACCAAGGAAGAGAACGGGAAGTCCTACATCTGCAAGGAAGGCAAGTGGGAACGCGATAAGGCTGCTGAAGCCGAAAAGAACAAGTGCGACGAGGAAGGTGCTACGAAGGACAGCACCACCAACACGTACGGTATGAGCATGACCATGACCTACGTGTGCACGGACGGCCAGTGGAAAGTGAACTATACGGGTGGCGGAATGAACTTTGGCGGTGACAGCACCGGCACAATGCCTAACTTCGGTGGCGGAATGAACTTCGGCGGTGATAGCACCGGCACAATGCCCAACTTCGGTGGTGGAATGAACTTTGGCGGCGACAGCACCGGCACGATGCCCAATTTCGGTGGTGGCAACAACTTTGGAACCAAGCCCGTTGTCTCGGATTCCACCGCTTCCGAATAAGTTTCTTGTCTCAAAAAACAAAAAACCCCGGTCATTGACCGGGGTTTTCTGTATAATCTCTCTAGCCTCTAGATCCTAGCCTCTAGATCCTCACGCTTTAATAATTGTATCCTTCGCGAGGACCACGATGCCCGATTCGGTCACGTGGAAGAGCTTCTTGTCGCGCTCGAGGTCGTAGCCGATCTGGAAACCGGCGGGGATATGCAGGCCCTTCTCGATGATGGCCTTGCGGACCTTTGCTCCCGGTCCGATGGTCACGTTCGGGAAGAGGATGGATTCCTCGACCAGCGCGTCCTTCTGGATGGTGACGCCCGGGCTCAGGATGCTCTTGACGACGGTGCCGCCGCCGATGATGCAGCCCGCGGAGACGATGGAGTCGATGGCCGCACCCTGGTGGGCGTCGCTGTCGCCAGCAAAGAAGCGGGCGGGCGGCTGGTTCCAGTTGAAGGTGCGGATGGGCCAGTAGTTGTTGTAAAGGTCGAACGGAGGGTTCTCGGAGCAGAGGTCCATGTTCGCCTCGAAGAAGGCGTCGAGCGTTCCCACGTCGCGCCAGTAACCCTTGGTGCTGGCCTGCTCGCCACGGACGATGTTCGTGTTGAAGTCGTAGACGTACACCGGGAACTCGTTGTACAGGTTCGGGATGATGTGCTTGCCGAAGTCCGTCGCGCCGTTCTGCGCGCCCTTCAGGAGTTCGCGCACCAGGAACTTGCTCGTGAAGATGTAGTTGCCCATGCTCGCGAGGCAGTAGCCCGGGTTGCCCGGCATTTCCTTCGGGTTCTTGGGCTTTTCCTCGAAGCCAATCATGCGGCCGTCCTGGTCGACCTCGATGATGCCGAATTCGTGGGCTTCCGCGACGGGGACGGGAATGGCCGCGATGGTCAGGAGCGCCGCCCTGCTCAGATGGAAGTCGATCATCTGGTTGATGTCCATCTTGTAGATGTGGTCGCCTCCGAAAATGGCCACGAGGTCAGGACGCTCGTCCGTGATGAGGTTGATGTTCTGGAAGATGGCGTCGGCCGTCCCCTTGTACCAGTCGTCGCCGGTACGCATCTGTGCGGGCACGAGGTCCACGTACTGGTCGAGGCTCGCGTTCAGGTTCCAGGCGGCCGAAATGTGCTTGTTCAGCGAGTCGCTCTTGAACTGCGTGAGGACCTTGATCTTGAAGATGCCGGAATTGATGAAATTGTTGAGGACGAAGTCGATGATGCGGTAGGTGCCGCCGAAATGGACCGCCGGCTTTGCACGGTCACGGGTGAGGGGCTGGAGACGGCTGCCTTGGCCGCCCGCCATGATCATGCACAGGATGTTTTTTTGGTGTTCTCTATAGTAGGACCAGCTCATATGACCTCTGGTTGATTTCCTTGCTCATTGTTACGTGAGAAATTTACCTTTTTTTGGGGTCAAAAGGGAGTCTTGTTCCCGCAAAAATGCTATTTTTGTTCCGTTCGAAAAACCTCGAAACTTAACGTTAAACCAAATAGGAGCTCACTATGAGTCTTACTCTCAACGACATCAAGCACAGCAAGATCAAGGCTTGGGTTGAAGAATGCATCGCAATGTGCGAACCGGACAACGTGGTCGTTGTCGATGGTTCCAAGGAAGAATATGACGCCCTCATGCAGAAGTGTGTCAAGGCTGGCCTTGCCACTCCGCTCAAGAAGAAGGAAAACTGCTTCTTGTTCCGTTCTCTGCCGTCTGATGTGGCCCGTGTTGAATCCCGCACCTTCATCTCTTCCGTGAAGGAAGAAGATGCCGGTCCGACCAACCACTGGATCGACCCGAAGGAACTTAAGGAAACCATGAAGGGCCTCTACAAGGGTTGTATGCACGGCCGTACCATGTACGTGATTCCGTTCTGCATGGGCCCGCTCGGTTCCCCGATCTCCAAGAACGGCATCGAACTGACCGACTCCGAATACGTGGTGCTCAACATGGACATCATGACTCGCGCCGGCAAGAAGGTTCTCGACATTTTCAACGCTGACGAAAAGGCTGAATTCGTGCCCTGCCTCCACTCCGTGGGTAAGCCGCTCAACAACGGCGAAACCGACGGCGGTATCTGGCCCTGCGCTGACGTCGAACACAAGTACATCACTCAGTTCCCCGAAGAACGCCTCATTTGGTCCTACGGTTCGGGCTACGGTGGAAACGCTCTCCTCGGTAAGAAGTGCTTCGCTCTCCGTATCGCTACCGTTCTCGCTCGCGACGAAGGCTGGCTCGCTGAACACATGCTCATCCTCAAGCTCACCAACCCGAAGGGCGAAGTCAAGTACGTGACTGGCGCATTCCCGTCTGCTTGCGG
>JAGCGO010000118.1 GCA_017649565.1 Fibrobacter sp.
GACGATGTAGACGGGCTTGCCGGAATTGCGGGGCACGAAGCTCCACTTCATGCCGGTCGGGAAGCCAGCACCGCCACGTCCGCGGAGGTTGGAGCGCTGCACGTAGTCGATGAGCTCGAACTGGCTCATGTTGAACAGGCGTTCAGAAATGTTCGCATAGCCGCCCAGCTTCTTGTAGACTTCGATGTCCTGGGCGCCCTTGCCAAAGTTTTGCGTACAAACTTTAATTGCTTCTGCCATAATTAAGCCTTAGCCTCCTCAACCGGAGCCGGTTTCTGGGTAGTGACAGCTTCATTCGAAGGTTTCGCCGTGCGTTCGCCGGAAGTGGCAATCATGCGGTACACGTCACCCGCCTTGCCACTCGCATCGACAAACGCCTTGTCCTTCACGCCCGGCTCGCCCACCGCGACCCAATCGTTGCCGTTCTTCTTCTCGACCACGATCTTCGTGAATTCGGGAGCACCCTTCCAGGTCAGCGTGGCGCCGTTCTCGTCGGCTTCCGCCTTCACGTTCAAAACCGGAGAAGGAGGAGCGTAGTCGGCGACCTGCGGCTTGGCCGTAGCGCCCGGGGCGCCCGGATGTCCGCCGTGGCCCTTCACGGTACCGCCCAGCACGTCGTGCTTCGGCATGTCGTTCACGTGAGCCTTGCACCAGTCGATAATGCGGTCGATGCTCGCTTCGGTAAGAGTCGTGCCGCGCTTCATCTTGAGCTGGCCGTCCACGACGTCGGTCGCGAAGTCGTCGTTCACGAGCATCATCGGGCCATTGCCGCAACTACCCAGGCATTCCACCTGGAGCACGGTAAAGAGTCCGTCAGCAGTCGTCTCGCCGGTCTTCACGCCGAGCTTCTTTTCCACGTAGGCGATAAGGCTCGGGGCACCCTTGATGGTGCAGCTGATGTTGCGGCAGAACTGCAAGAGGAACTTGCCCTTGGGGGCATGGTTGTACATTGTGTAGAAGGTCGCGACGCCGAGCGCATGGGCAGGAGCGCAACCACAGACGTTGGCAGCCCAGCGGATACCCTCGGTCGGGACCCAGCCGAACACGCCCTGCACCAGCCAGAGCACTTCGAGGAGCGCGCCCTGGCCCACCGGATAGCGGCTGAGCAAGTCGGCACAGCGTTCCTTGATCTCGGGAGTGTCGAGCTTGGCGAGCACTTCCTTCGGGGCGGGCTGCGGCACGGCCTTGTTCACGTGGCCAAACGTCTGCGCCGGATCCGGGAGCGCGTCGATGGACTGCGCCGGACCGTCAAACTTCAGGCGGTTATTGGAGACAAACTGAACAGCACCTTGAATATGTTCTCTCATCGGTCAAGTTCTCCAGCAATGATGTTGAGGCCGGAAAGTACAGCCATGGAGTCGGCAAGCATACCGCCCTCCACGAGCTCGTGGAATGCGGCAAACTGCGTGAGGCAGGGCGGGCGCACCTTGATGCGGTACGGATGTCCGCTGCCGTCAGAAACAATCGTGAAGCCGAGTTCGCCGTTCGCGCACTCGCTTCCGCAGTAGAATTCGCCCTCGGGCACGCGGATGCCTTCGTACACGCTCTTGAAGCGGCCGATGAGGCCTTCCATGTCCTGGTAGGCAAGCTTGTGCGCCGGCACGCGGATGCGTGGGTCGACGATGTCGACCGGGCCCGGAGCGAGACGCTTCAGGGCCTGGCGCACGATCTTCACGGATTCCTCGATTTCGGCCATGCGCACCTGCAGGCGGTCGTTGCAGTCGCCCTGGGTGCCGACCACGACTTCCCAGTCGTAGGTCTCGTAATCGTAGTAGGGCTCGTCCTTGCGCAGGTCAGATGCGACACCGGAAGCGCGCAGGCAGGGGCCCGTCCAGCCGTAGCTGATGGCGCGTTCGGCGCTGATCTTGCCGATACCCACCGTACGGTCGAGGAAGATGCGGTTGCGGTCAAGGCAGGCGTGCAGGTCCTTCAGGGCCTTCTCGGTAGAGTCAAGCGCCGCAAGCACGTCGTTTTCGAAGCCGTCGTAGCTGTCGCGGTAGAGGCCGCCGATACGGGCAAAGCTGTTCGTAAGGCGTGCACCCGTGAGCTTTTCCCAGATGCACATGATTTCTTCGCGGGGGTTGAACGCGTACATGAACGGGGTCGTGCCGCCCAGGTCCTGGAACGCGGCAGCGATGCACACGAAGTGGTCGTTGATACGGCTAAGCTCGTTCACGATGACGCGCAGCACCTTGCAGCGTTCCGGCAGTTCGACGCCGAACATCGTCTCCACAGCACGCACGTAGGCGATATTGTTCATGATGGCCGAGCAGTAGTTGAGGCGGTCGGTATAGGGGACCACCTGCTGCCAGGTACCGCGTTCCACCATCTTCTCGAAACCGCGGTGCAGATAACCGATTTCTTCCACGCTCGCGACAATGGTCTCGCCGTCCATGGCGGCCAAAAAGCGCAAGCAGCCGTGGGTCGCCGGATGGCTAGGTCCCACGTTCAAGGGCATCAAGTTCAGCTTTTCGCCATTAGGATCCAGTACGATCATTCTTTGATACTCCCTTCCAAAAATTCGTTGTCGTTGGTCCCGACTTCCTTGCTACGCTGGACGACCCGGTAACCGAGGTCTTCCAGGCGCTTTTCCAGGGCCGGGAGCAGGTAGTCGTTGGTGGAGAGCCACTGGCGCTTCTGCGCAGGGTAATCCTTGCGGAGCGGATGGCCGACAAATTCCACGTGGTTCAACAGGCGGCGGAGGTCCGGATGGCCCGTGAACACGATGCCGAACTGGTCGAACACCTCGCGCTCGTACCAGTTCGCGTTTGCGAAAAGATCGCTCACGGTCGGGACCTTCAAATCGGCCTCCCCGACCAGCACCTTAAGACGAATGCGGGCGCCCGGCACAGACATGCTCTTGAACGCGTAGGACACGGCAAAGCGCGGGCCCTCGTGGTTCGGGTAGGTCTGGTAGTCGATACCCGCGATGTCCACGAGCATCTCGAACTTGATAGCGGCGGATTCCTTGAGGAACAAGACCGCATTGTGCAGGTAGGCTGCGCTCACGACGGCGGCAACACCCCACTTGTCCTTTGTATCGCGCTTCGCGCCAAACTTTTCCTCCAGGACGGAGAAGATATCTTCAACAGTATTCATTCCTACTCCTTCCAGAACTGGGCCTTCTTGACGAGTTCCTGCTCTTTGTTGGCCATGAAGTCCTTGATGTCCACGACCTTCTCGCGGGCGAATTCCTTGGCACAGGCCTTGGCCTCGGCGGTCTTCGCCTTGATCATTTCGAGCTGGTCCTTCACGCGCTCGGCGCGCTGCTTCATGTAGGACTCGTCCTTGATTTTCTTCTGCAAGTCGAACATCGCGTCAAAGAACGCTTCCGGACGGCTCGGGCAACCACCAATATACACGTCCACCGGGATGATGTGGTCGATACCGGGAACAGTGCAGTAGCAATCGTAGAAACCGCCGGAACAGGCGCAGGCGCCCATGGCAATCACCCAGCGGGGTTCGGCCATCTGTTCGTAGATGCGCTTGAGGATCGGGGCCTGCTTGTAGGTAATCGTTCCCGCGACAAGCAGCACGTCGGACTGGCGCGGCGTAAAACGCACGTACTCTGAACCGATACGGGAAAGGTCGTAGCGGCCCACTTCCGTACTCATGAACTCGATTGCACAACATGCCGTACCGTATGGGAACGGCCAAAGAGAATTCGTCCTGCCCCAGTTGACCAAAAAGTCCAGGGAGGCCGTTATGATATTCGGCTTATCTGCCTCAACTGTCATAGAGGTTACCTCATAAAATGCGCGAAAAAAATAGAAATTTTGTATTCTTTCCAATCCAAACGGGCACAAAAAACCCCGCCCCATCTCAAGCCCGGCGGAACCCGCTCATTCCCATATCATTTTGACAATCAACGACTTACGCCAATCCATCCTATCGGCGGAGCAGCCAAGTTGTTAAAAAACATACACGACGTAAAAAAAAAGGAAAGAATTTCTCGGTAGGCCGAACAGAAAAAAAACGCAGACCCATTCTAATTCGGGAATAAAAAAGCTAAATTTGGCTCGGTTTTTTGAACAGGGAAGAACATGGACGGTCTTTTTTGCAGCAAGTTATTCAGAGATTTTTGGAATGCGACATACAGCAGCGCATCGTCACCCGCCCAGATACAAGAAAAGCTCTCCTCTAAAATCCTCCCGCTAGCCAAGACTCTCGGGATTGCAAAAATCGAACTGGAAACCCGTCCCTCCGGAAATCCGGACGATGCAAGGAAAGCCAACCAGCCCATCCGTATTTTCGACAAAGGCACGGCCACCGGCGAACCGGTCTCTACCGAAAGCGACTACAGCGACAACAGCATCGCGAACATCCGGATGTATCCGGCCAAGGGAAACGAATTCTCGCCGGAAGCCATCTCCGACATCAAATTCCTCTCGTCCGTTATCGGCGCCCTGTTCGAACACTCGAGACTCAAGGAACTCATCTACACGGCATCAATCACCGACGCCGCGACGGGAGCACACAACCCGCACTATCTAGTGCAGATGGGCAACATGCTCGAAGAAAAAGGGCTGCTTCCCAAATACACGGCCTTCTTCATCAACTTAAAGAACTTCAAGTACGTGAACAAGTCGCTCGGACCGGAGCGCAGCAACAGCGTGCTCACGATCTATGCGCAGAGCGCCAAGGCCTTCCTCAAGGAAGGCGAAATCTTCGTCCGCCTGGGCGGCGACAACTTCTTCGCCCTCATCTATAGCGAACGCACCAACGATTTCCTGAACAAGTTCGTCATCTTCCCCATCAACGAGCGCAAGCAGGACAGCGAGCTCATCGTGCAGGTCATGGCCCGCATGGGCGTCTACCATGCCGCAGAGGGCGACACGTTCAACGAACTCATGAACAGGAGCGCCGTTGCGCTCGACCTCGGCAGGAACATGCTGAACAAGGACATCACGCTGTTCAAGCCGGAGATGATGGAGAAGGTCATGTACCAGAAAAAGGTGTCGACCTCGTTCCCGCGCGCGCTGAACGACGGCGAGTTCGTCATCTACTTCCAGCCCAAGATCAACCTGTACGACAATAACCTGCACAGCGCCGAAGCCCTCGTCCGCTGGGTCCACGACGACCGCATCATCCCGCCCGCGGAATTCGTCGAAATCCTCGAGAAGGAAGAGTCCATCTGCAAGCTCGACCTGTACGTGTTCGAGAACGTGTGCAAGTACATCCGGAAATGGATCAACGCAGGTATGCGCACCGTCCGCATCTCGTCGAACTTCTCCAAGCGCAACCTGCGCAATCACAACATCGTCGATGAAATCCTCTCCATCATGAAGAAGTACAATATCGACAGCAGGTACATCGAAATCGAGCTCACGGAAATCTCGGACTACGACGACTATACGGAATTCGAAAGCTTCATCAAGAAACTCAGGCACAACGGGATATCGGTCGCCATTGACGACTTCGGTACGGGATATTCTACCATGAACATCCTCAAGAACCTGGGCGTAGACGTCATCAAGATCGACAAGTCGCTCATCGACAACCTCGAGAGCCCCAAAAAGGAAGACGAAATCGTCATCCGCAACATCGTGAACATGATCAACGAGCTGAGCATCGAGACCATCGCCGAAGGCGTGGAAACACCGGCACAGGTCAAGTTCTTAAAGCGCATCCACTGTCCGCTGGTCCAGGGATTCCTTTTTGACCAGCCGCTCTCCGTCAGCGACTTCGAAAAGCGCCTCAAGGCCCCCCACTACTACGAAAACGTATAGCCCGCCGCGCTATTCCGCCGGCAGGATTATCTCGATGTGGCTTGTGCTCACATTCAGGAAGTGCGTCCGGAACAGGTCGTGTTCGCTGCGGTCGCTGACCTTCACCTGGGTCACGGCGATAAAGTCCTTGTTTTCGCGGATATAGTCCGTAAGGCGCTCGTCACGGAGCGTGTCGATTTCGCCGGTAATGATAAAACTGTCTGTCCATATTTTTACGAGCATAGCCTAAATATAAAGTTTTTTCCCTCCGAAACACCCCATTTGGGGCATTAAAAGCATATTTATCGCATTTTTTTGTTGCCGTTTCGCATTTTGAAAGTATTTTCAGAACAACGCCCCCGCAAAACGCCCTTTTGCAGGGTGGCAAGGCATTTCTCAGCGAACGAGGTATTTTATGGCTCCCAAGAAGATTATCCACCCGGCTCCCGGCAAGATGGCCTACCACAATCCCGAATTCATCGACAGCGAGGCAGGCAGACCTATCCGCATCCTCTCCGAATTTTTTGCCCCCGGCCAGGTCTTGGAACAGGAAGAAATCAAGAATTCCATCGTATTTTTCGGCTCCGCACGCACGCTGCCGCCTGCAGAAATCAAGAAGCGCCGCAAGGGCTGCAAGGACAAGAAGGAACTCGACCGCCTCGCTCGCCTCGAGAAGGTGGCCCAGTCCTACGACGACGCACGCGAACTCGCGGCAAGGCTCGGCAAGTGGGCGAACAAGCGCCACCAGGGCTACGCCATCATGACCGGCGGCGGTCCGGGTATCATGGAAGCGGGCAACCGCGGTGCAACCGACGTGGGCACCCCCTCCATCGGCCTCAACATCAAGCTTCCCTTCGAGCAGCACCCGAACCCCTACATCGACGATGCGCTGAACATGCAGTTCCGCTACTTCTTCATCCGTAAGTACTGGTTCCTCAAGAAGGCCCGCGCCCTCGTGGTGTTCCCGGGCGGCTTCGGCACCTTCGACGAGATGTTCGAGATGCTCACGCTCATCCAGACGGACAAGTACGCTCAGCAGATGCCCGTGGTCATCTTCGATTCCAAGTTCTGGAAGAAGGTGGTCAACTGGGAATACCTCGCCGAAGCGGGCATGATCAACAAGGAAGACCTCAAGCTGTTCAAGTTCTGCGACACCGTGGACGAGGCCTACGACTTCATTACCAAGGCAATCGACAAGCAGGACGAAAACTGGACGCCCTACAGCGCCGACAAAAGTACCAAGGAATAACTGCGGTTCTAGACCATGAAAGACTCCCTGAAAGCACTCGTCAAAAAATTCAAGGCGCACCAGTACGTCGTCTTCGTGGCGGTTCTCGCCATGGGCGTTTTCAATGCCGTGACGATATACTCCCCCATCATCCAGCAAAGCCAACGCGAAGACCGTATCGTCGAAAGCTTCAACAAGTGGTGGGAAGAAGAAGGCGCACCGCAGTTCATTGCGGTGGGTCTTAACGCCGACGAAAAGACGAGGGCCGAAGAATTCGAGCAGTACCGCGACCGCTACCTGCAGCAGAACCACACCTATATCGTCGAGGACCGTATCGTCGAAATGCGGCAGGAGTTCCGCAAGTGGTGGGAAATCGGCGGGGGCAAGGAAGAGTACGTCAAGGACCACAAGGTCTACCCGAACGAAAGGATTTTCGAACAGGAATGCTACAAGTGGATCAAGAAGTACACCGACAAGCACGCCCGCTACGCCATGGCATTCGTCCCCAAGGACGCCGAATACGAAAGGCTGTTCACCTCCTGGATTCTCACTCCCGGGATGTTCAGCTATGCCATATTCGCGATACTTTTCCTGTTCGCCTACACGCAGCTTTCCAGGCGCTGGGGTGTAGCCGTCACGCTCGGCTGTTTTGCAGGCGCTATCGTGGTCGGCACAGTCGGCGTCATCCTCTGCACGTCGACCAGTTTCTTCGACCACTTCGTTAGCGACCGCTACATGGGAGCAAGCGCTGCACTCGCATTCATGCTGGGTGCCACCAGTTTCGGACTCACGAAGGACTCCGTGTCCGGTTCCGTACGTGCCGTGGCCATTCTCGGCGCCGTCATCGATATCCTCGTGAACGTGTTCGTGTACGGCGGTATTTATGGAGCCGTCGCCCTGACCTCCTTGGCGATGTTCGGACTCGGCGCCGCCGCCGGACTAAAGATTCCCAACCGCAAGATTAGCCACGAAGAGCGGAAGGCAAACGCCCTCGAAGAACGCATCCGCAGGACCGCATCGAACAACCCTGTCGCCATGCGCAAGGCCAAGACGCGCGCCCTCATCAAGGACGGACTGCAGGAAGCTAACGAAGCCCGCTACGAAAAGGCCCAGCAGATCCTGACCCAGGCCATGTCCTCTCTGTTGCAGGAATTCCCCATCGACACGGCGACAGCAAAGGACCTCACCGAACGCATGGTCCACCCGAACATGTACATCAGCGTGCCCAGCGTGCAGTGGCTTGAATGGGGCGAGACCGCCAAGGGCAAGAACAGTCCCGAAATCGCGCTCATGCTGCTCGAAAAAGGTCTTTCCACGGAAAAGAACGAAAAGCTCGCCCGACGGGCGCTCTTCAATATCGGGGAAATCCGGGTGGCAAAGAAACTCGACCGCGAAGAGGGACTGCGCCGCCTGAAGCAGGTGCTGGACCTCGGCGACAACGACGCCCTCGCCATCCAGGCGAAAAGGCTCATCGAACTCGCATCGAAGTCCAAGTAATGTCGGACAGGCCTACTTCTCGTTGGCGAGATAGGCACGCCACGTCGTCGCAAGCAATGTTTCCAGGTCACTGAACTGGGCCTTCCAGCCAAGCAATTCAAATGCCTTGGACGGGTTCGCCACGAGCGAAGCCGGGTCGCCGGGACGGCGTTCCACAATGCGGTACGGGCACTTGCGGCCACTGACCTTCTCGGCCATATGGATGACGTCGAGCACGGAACTTCCCTGCTGCACGCCCAGGTTCACAATCAGGCTTTTGTTGTTCTTCTGCAAATAGTCGAACGCCATGCTGTGACCGATGGCGAGATCGTTCACGTGGATATAGTCGCGCACGCCGGTTCCGTCCGGAGTGTCGTAGTCGTTGCCGAACACGAGCAGTTCCTTGCGCTTGCCGAGCAGGGCCTCCATCACCACCGGGATGAGGTTCGCCGGGTTCTTCTCCAACCCGTTAATGCGGCCCTTCACGTCGTAGCCAGCGGCATTGAAATAGCGGAGTGCTGCGAACTTGATTCCGCGCAGCTGGTCGTACCACTTGAGGAACCCTTCGATGGCAAGTTTCGTATAGCCGTAGTAGTTCTCGGGATTTGTCGGGTGCTTCTCGTCGACAGGCTGGTATTCCGGGGCACCGTAGGTCGCCGCCGAACTCGAGAACACGAAATACTTGACTCCCGCAGCAGACGCCGCGTTCAGGATGTTTATCGAACCCGTGATGTTATTGACGCTGTACTTTTCGGGATTGATCATCGACTCGCCCGCCGCCTTGAATGCAGCCAGGTGAACGAGGCCTTCCGGCTTGTAGTCCATTAGGAACTTGCCCACTTCGTCGGGATGGAGGATATCCCCCTTCACGAAACCCGCCTCCGGGAACAAGTTCTGCTCTAGCCCGCTCGAAAGATTGTCGAAAACACAAACCTCGTGACCGCGGTCCAAAAGTTCACGCACCGTATGCGAACCAATGTACCCAGCACCGCCAATAACAGCAATTTTCATGATAGATCCTTTTTCTAAAAAACAAAGCCGTCGTTACTTTTCCACAGAAATCATTTCCGGCGCGCCCTGGCCCGGAAGCGGACGGAACACCTTCACATTCGCCTGCACAGCCGGGCCACCGAAAGCCTTCATCTCGCACACGAACAGGAAGTTCGTGCCCGCCACCACCTGCGTGGACACGCTCAGCGGTTTCAGGCCCAGGTAGCCGTAGTCCGCAGTCGCCTCGGCGAACACCGCGGAATCTTCGGCCGCCAGCGGACGCTGTTCGGAGAAACCGCCCATGAGCATTTCGTCGGTCTTGCCCGATTCGAGGTCGGCGAAGAACGATTCGACTTCGGCCTTGGCCTTCTCGACACCGCCCTCGGCATTGATACGCTTGTTGGTGATTCCGTAAGCGAGCGTCACGTTGGCCTGCGGCTCCAGCTCCTTGAGCTCGGCGGCACTCGCCTTGCGGCCACCGCTACCGTACGTGCAGAACGGTACCACCACCTTGCCGCTCAAGTCGTTGGAATCAAGGAAGGAGTAGATCGGCGGAGTGAACGTCCCGAACATGATGGGGAAACCCAAGAATACCGTATCGTACTTGGCGAGGTCAAGCTTTGCATTGACCAGTGCAGGCCACTGCTTGGAATCACGCTGTGCACGGACCGCAGCGATCGTGCTGTCGTATGTGGAAGGGTACGGCTGCACCATCTGCAACTCGATGGCATCAGCACCACGGGCCGCTACGAAAATATCCGCAAGTTTCTTGGTCGAGCCTGTCTGCGAGTAGAAAACCACCACCGACTTTGCAGACGCTACCGGTTCCTGCGCCTCGGGCAGTACATCCACGCGCTTCTTGGACTGGTCACCCTGCCCGTCGCAGGCAGTGAACATCGCAGCGACAGCAACCGCAGACGCTACAAGAACCCATTTCAATTTACAGGACATAAGAACCTCCAATAAACTTGTCATCTAAAAAGATAGCCATACTTTTGGCCATCAGGAATCCCCTACATCAGAGAACCCACTTCTTCGGCCGTCAAGAAACGCCAACCGCCCATGCCGAGCGACTCATCCAAGGCAACAGGGCCAATCGCCTCGCGCTTGAGAGTTTCCACATGGTTGCCGACAGCAGCGAACATGCGGCGTACCTGATGGTACAGCCCTTCGCCGATACTTACGATAACGTCGTCCCCGTCACGTTCGATAGCGCGGGCGACAACCTCACGGCGTTCCCCCTTGAGCATCACACCCTTCAGGAGTTCCGCCTCCTGCTCCGCGGTAAACGGGCGGGCAAGCTTCACGCGGTATTTCTTGAGATAACCCTTCTTGGGACTTTCGACCCTGTGGATAAAATCGCCCTGGTTGGAAAGCAGCAGGAGTCCGGTCGAATCGGCGTCCAGGCGGCCCACGGTCTGGATTCCCATGGCGGTAAAGCGGTCTGGCACCAGTTCGAAGACGGAACGGTGGTCCCGCGCATTGTGGCTGCACTCCACGTCCAGCGGCTTGTAGAGCATTACGTACAACTTCTCTTCTGTTGTCACTTCCTCGCCATTCACGGTAATGCACTCGGGGCGCTCGGCAAATTCCACGAACGGGTCTTCCACGACCTTGCCGTCCAGTTCCACGAGTCCCATACGCACGAGCGCGCGGGCTTCCTTGCGGGAACCGAAACCAATCGACGAGAGCAGGCGATCCAAAGTCAAAGCGGGCATTATTCCTCCACCATCCAGCCGACAATCTTTTTACGGACAAACCCAAGTTCCGGGAGTTCGCCCGTCTTGAGTACACGGGTTCGGCGACGCCAGAACGACAGGAACAGGATTCCAGCATAGAACAACGCCGCAAGCAACAAGAATGCTCCCCGGCACAGGTTCGTCCGCGCATGGATTGTCCCCTCTGCGTGCAAGTCCTTGTCGCGGCACCAATCCATCCGGAAATCCCACGATTCCAAATACGGGAACCCCTTCAGCACGGCATTCAATGCAACACCGTAACCCATCGAAGTGTAATCCGAACGGATTCCTTCGACAAAGCAGTTTTCAAACTTTATGTTGAACAGCCTTACAATAATCGCAAGCAGGCTCTTCACGTAGCGGAACGCACGGCTGTCCAGGTCCGGCGTGAGGAGTATGGTCCAGAATTCAGCATCCGTGAGCTTTCGCTTCTCGGTTGCTGAGTCGGTTGTTGAGTCGGTTGCTGAGCTTGTCGAAGCAGTCGAAGCAGTCGAAGCGGTCGAAGCAGGCTCTTTCACCGACGGCGTTTCCGGCGATACAGGAGCCGGCTTGCTTTCCACTATAGACGCAGGTGTCGCCACAGGTGTCGGCGCAGGATCCACTTTCTCGACTTTCGCCGGGGTCGCCTTCTTCTCCGCCACAGGGGCCGACTTGCTTTCCACGGGCTTCTTAGGTGCCGTCGCGACAAACTCCGGCATGAACGCATCGTCGTCCGTTACATCGTTATCCGAGGAATCCTCGTCATCTTCATGGGCACTTGCTCTACTTTTCCCGCGGCCCCACTTTTTCTCTCCGGACCACAGCTTCTTCTTAAAAAAGAAGAGGCGAGCCTTGCAGCCACGTTCGCCCGCCTCGAATTCCACCCTGAACCGGAACGGGAACAACAGGGCGACCAAGACAAGGACGCAGACGACAAGAACTAGCCAGAAGAGAAATCCACCCATTACTTCTCGGCTTCGTCAGCCTTCTTGCTGATGACATCGATCAGTTCGGCAAAGCTCTTGGTCTTCAAGATCTGGCTGAACTGGTCCTTGTAGTTACGTGCGGTAGAAAGGTCGTCGATGACCAGGTCCCAGGCCTTCCAGTTGCCATCCACGAGACTCATCTTGTATTCCAGAATAGATTCCTTGCCCTTGTTCCAGAGGTGCGCCGTCACGCGGGCCTCGCTCGAGCCCTTCATCTTGGCCGGTTCGTAGATGGTGGAATCGGCTCGGTAGAGTTCAAGGCGCTTGGCGCTGGAGTTGCGGACCATGCGCTGGAATTCGGACACAAACTTTTCGCGGGAGGCTTCATCCTGCGCATCCCAGTCCTTCGCAGAAAGCGACTTCTTCGCAAGCAGAGCAAAGTCGAACGAGTCGTTCAGCAACGTCTTGACGCGCTCCGTCTCCTTCGCACTGCGGTTAGACTTCTTGAGCAGCGTCTGGAGCTCTCCGTCCTTTTTCTTGATGACTGCGACCGGATCATCCGCGGCAAAAGCAACAACGGCAGCGCAGGCAAGCATAGCAACCAACTTCTTGAACATCCTAATCTCCTTTTTTAACCATGTACACCATATGGAAGTCCTTCAAGGACCACCCCATCTTCGCAATCAACTGTGCAAACTCCACATTGTACTTGCAAACAGCAAAATAGTAGTCCTTCTTGACCGAGACATTCTGTGTGTAGGCCGAAGCCAATTCACTCGTCTTGGACTTGTCCAGATCGTACTGCATCGCGGCACCCTTCAGGATAGCTTCCGTCGCACGCAAGCTTTCCTGCAGCGCGTCCATCTTTTCCTTCGCGGCCACCACCTGGTAATACTGTTCCTCGGCCTTCGCGACAAGACCCTGGGCGGCATAGGCCTCCTTAAGCTGGAGTCCGCGGTATTCCGTGCGCGAGGACTTGAACTTCTCCCAGTTGCTCCAGAAGTTCAGGCGATAGCGCAGGCCGATACCGATTGCCCCGGAGAGCCTGTTGACCGCATCCTGGGCAAAGGCGTTCTTCTGCATCACGCTGCGGTTTCCGGCCCAGCTCTTCACATACTCGAACTCGCCCATAATAAAGAATTCAGGAGCCAGTTTCGCCTCGGACAAATCCATCTGCAGCCGGCGGGCACGCAGACCGGCGGAAAGCTGCCGCAGTTCCGGGTGATGCTTCTCCGTCAGGGTACGCACTTCATCAAGACTCGGCAGAGGTTCGGTGCGCGGCAGAAGGACCGTATCCTCGGCCACGAAAACATCACCTTCCTGCATGCCCAGCGAGAAACGGATAGCGAGCTGCACCCGCTTCATGCCGAGATCGGCATCCGTCACCCCCTCCTTGACCGTGTGCATTTTTGCCTTGAGGTTCAAAAAGTCCATCTGGGAAACGTTCGGATCGTCTTCGTCCAACGCTTCCTCCATCTGCTCGTAGGCCTTGTCTATCTGCTGTTGCGCATCTTCGGCCAGGCGTTTCATCTCGAGAGCGAGCAGGTAGTTGTAATAGTACGTCTGGAGTTCCACGTCTTTCTGGTGGAGCTGATTTTCTATCTCGAAACTTTTCTGCTGGAGGTCGGCCTGCAGGGCCTCCTTGCCCGTATGGTACTGTCCCAGGTTGAGCGGCTGCACGAACCGACCCTCGACACCCCAGAACGGCCCCATCTTGGAGAAGTCGTACTTCTCGGCCTTTTCGACGCCGAGAGTATCGCCTCTTTCGTTATAGTAGTAGTCGTTATATTCCTTGAGGCCAGGAGCGGGGCCCACCATCATCGAGATGGTGAACGTAGGCAAGATGGCTTCCGCCTTGAGCGCGCTAATCTTGTCCTTCTTGAACTCGGTGCCAAAACGCAATTCCTCGATCTGCGGGTCAAAGGCAAGCCCTGCCTCCACGAAACGGAGACAGTCATAGCGGACCTCGGCAGCGAACGCGAGACCGGCAAGCAATAATGGAGCCAGCGACCTAATAATCACAATGTAAATTTACTAAAATGAAAGTCTGGCGAGATCCCAATATTTCGAAATCACCCTGTCATAGTAACGGGATGGCAGAGGCTGGCCGTTCGCAATCATCTTGTCCACCGCCGCATGACCCAAATTGTAGGCCATCAGGGCCGCCTTGAGATTGCCGTACTTACCCAACAGTCGAATCAGATAGGCAGACCCCACAGCAACATTCACTTCAGGACGCAGCAGGTCCTCGGTCGACTCGATTATCAGACCAAAGCGGGCCCCCATCAGCTGCGCAGTCTCGAGCTTAATTTGCATGAGACCCATCGCGCCCGTTTCCCGGCCAGAACGGCCACGGCCACGTGCATTCGGGTTCCCGCGGCTTTCCTGCGCCACCACGGCAAGAATCAGGAGCGGGTCGATATAGTATGACCTCGAAATCTTCCAGATCTGTTCCGCAAGCACCGTACGAGTTCCCTGCGTCAGCTTGTTTTTCGAAAGGTAGTTCAGGGCACGGTCAATCTTCACGTAGTCAATCGTCCACTTGCCCCAAGTATCCAACTGTTCCAAGTCCCTACGCAACGCCGACTCCTGTTCGGCCAAATGCGTCAGCGTCTTCGCTCTAGAAAACCAGCACGCGCCAAAGGCCACGAGCAGGGCAAACAGCCCCGCAAGAATCAGCACCATCAGCGGCGGCGATATCTGGATGCTATTTTTCACGCCTGTCGTTCTCCAGGTATTCCAGGTACGAAACCCAGTCCTGAATGGCACCGAAAGAGCTGAGCATGGTCGTATCCTGCACGACCCCGAGCTTACGCAGCGGACCTATGGAAGATTCCAGTTTGTCTATCTCGCGGACGTAGCGGTCCTTCTGGCTTTGCAAGGCAATAATTTGCGCCTGTTTGTCCACGATGTCGCGGCCCTGCGAGACCACGATAAGGAACATCGTCACGGCCCAGCCAATGATAAGCAACGCAGAAGCGATGGCCACGGAAGGGCTCAGACGGAGCCCGGTTTTCTTGCCATAATGGACACCAACCTGCCACATCTGCTTTGCGATACCCGAATGCCTGTAGTCGTCACGACTCGCATAGATCTCGAAAATGTTGCGGTACTTCGCGAAATACTGTTTCTGCTCGTCGTTATCGAACAAAAGAATCAACGCGGAACCCTGCCCACGCACGCGGTTCAGCAAGTCGAGGAAGAACACGATATACTCGTCCGTCGCAAAATGCGCATCCTGCAAGTTGAAGAAAAAGAAGCAGCCGGGTCCGTCGGTAAGCATCTCAATCTTCTCGCGGACGGCCGCCAGCTGGAACACGCCCAGGGAACCGGACAGCTTTATTTCTACGTCCTCGCCGCGGTCATCCACGCTGATATCGATCAAGTCAGCCTTCATTTGAGAATCTTCCTTTGCGACAGACGAACCTTGATGCCGTAGTTCGCGGTATTCAAACTTTCCATGGCAAGTTTCCAGAACGGGAATATGCGGATTCCTTGGAACGACTCAGGAGCCGCCGTAGAAGAAGCGCCGAAAATAGGACCGAGGAAAAGGTTCGTCGGCACGTCGAAATCCAGGCGGAACAGGCACGAAAGCACCCTGTCATAAATCTCGACGGACTTCGCGTCCGGGTAGATCAGGGGAACGTCCAGCTTCCAGCGGAGATTTTCGCCGTTGATATAGACAGCCTGGCTCCTCGCGCTGAACGGGCGCATGCCCAGTTCCATGAGAGAGCCGAAATAGCCCTTGAAATCGACATAGGTCGTATTCGCCACGCGGTACGACAACTGGAATGCGGAATCCGTCGGCTTCAGGGAATAGCGCTTGTCGACCTGCAGGAGTCCCCTGCGCTGGCCCACGGCGAACGGCTGTTCCGAGGAAAGCTGGATGTCGGTAGATTCCTCGTGACGCTTGATCTGGTAGTCATAGGCATCCGCAAGCAGGTTCTCGCGGTTCGAAAGGATCTGGTCAAGCTTGTCCGGCATGAGCGCCGTGTTCGGGATCAGGCAATCCAGGAATCCCAGGGACGGCTCACCGTCGTCACGCCAGGCCGAAAGGAGGCTGAGCGTAGACTTCTTGTAGTTGAGGGAGCGTAACGTGCCCCCCTGCGCGTAATCCAGCAGGAACGAAAAATGCGGATTCTCCACCGAGACAATCTTGCGGCCGACCAGGAGAAAGTCGGAAACCTCGACCCGCAAGCCGTCGAACCCGGTGGTACGCCCCAGCCAGTTCACGACGCTGATCAGGTGCCGGTATGCACGCCAGCGTACTACGGGAGAACGCATGCCGCCCTCCTGCAAGTCGCGGAAATACAGCGGAAGCATCGCAGGCATGAGTCTCTTGAAAAAGTCCTGCTGGTCCTTGCTGTCCAGCTGCGCGATACCCGAACGGTAGAGAGCCAGGATGGTCTTGTGCAGCATGTTGATTTCGGGCCTGCGGATAAGCAGCTCGCGGCAACTCTTCGCCGTGGCGGGCAGGCCCAGGTTCGTCCCGACGGACATCAGGGAACTCACGCTGCCCTCGGAGCCCTGCTGCGACACGATATGGCTGACAGGCCAGGTCCGGATTTCGTTCATTTCCACGAACTCGGCAAGCCTTTCGAAGAATGGCAAAATTTCCTTGGGATCGCGCGGCATCGTCAGGACAACGACTGCGGACTTGTTGTCACGGCAATAAGGACCGGCACAATCTTCCCAGTCCAGCTTGTCTTCTGCAATCGCGCGGGAAAGCCCCTCCGCAACGGGGACAACACGCATGAGCGCACCCTTGTCTTCCGTGGTGAACCAACCCGATATCGGGGTCGTCCTGCCCAGGGCGTCCTGCAACGCGGACTCGCTAACAAGCGAATACTCGAACGACTCCCTAGAGAGGAGGTCGGTCATCTCCATCTCCCAGACCATCGACGAATTGAAGAAGCCGGTAGGTTCTACGTCGAACATCTTGCGCAGGAGCCTGCGGTGCATCTTCAGCTGCAGCTGCTGCAGTTCGGCCGGGAACAGGGGGAGCAAAGCGTCGTGGTAGCTGCCGCCCAGGAACTCGAGCTTGCCCTCGCGGATGCCGTGCCGGATTTTCCCGATAGAAAGCGGGCCCGCCGCATGGTTGAGAGCCTCGAGCACCGTACCGTCCAGATAGAACGAGCAACGGAAAGAACTCAGGTTCAAAAGGAAGTCGAAGGCACCCAGGATATTCCTGGCGATGGCCTTGACGTCGTCCTCGAACGTCAGAGGAGGCAGCTGGAACACAAAAGAAAAAGTCAGCTTCATAAGGTGAAGAATAGAAAAATTAGAGGCTAGAGATTAGAATCTAGAGGCTAGAATCTAGGGGTTCAAGGTGCGAGACCGGAAGCCGCGAGGGTATAAAAAAAGCCCCCCGGAAGGTTTACCTTCTGGGGGGCGAGAATCCAGCGACGCCCTACTCTCCCGGACCCGGAGGCCAGGTACCATCGGCGAAGCGAGGCTTAACTGCCGTGTTCGGAATGGGAACGGGTGTGACCCTCGCTCAAGAATCGCTGAAACAATCCTTGGCAGAGCCGGCGTC
>JAGCGO010000119.1 GCA_017649565.1 Fibrobacter sp.
GACGCCGGCCCTGCCAAAGATTGTTTCAGCGATTCTTGAGCGAGGGTCACACCCGTTCCCATTCCGAACACGGCAGTTAAGCCTCGCTTCGCCGATGGTACCTGGCCTCCGGGTCCGGGAGAGTAGGGCGTCGCTGGATTCCCGCCCCCTTGATGGTAAACCATCGAGGGGGCTTTTTTTTATGCCCTGGCGGCACCGAGCCTTGAGCCAGGTGTCTCATCGCTTATTTCCAGTAATTTGAGTGTTTTTTAATAACCGCTCTTTCTTTGTCTAAATTAATAAAGTTGTTGTAAATCCCCTTGACTTTGGGATTTTTTTGTTTACATTAGTGTCAAGGAAAAACAAAAAATAGGGGTATATATTACGATGAAAAAATGGACATATGCGATGGTAATCATCTTTATTTTGTTCTGTTTTACAACATTACATGCAGAATCAATAAATGACACTGCATCAAATATTTATCAAATGGATATGTTTTCTCTACTTTCATTTGGATTAGCAATAACAGCTTTACTGCTTTCTTTTTTTATGGCATGGCTGTCTTGGGAAATGTTTAAGAAATCAAATCAGGCGAATGAAAATAGTTCGCAGACATTAATAAAAATAGAAGCGTTAGTGACCGGAGTTCAAACGAGTATTTCTGAGATTGTAAAAAGAGCTGTATCATATTGGATTGATGCTCGACAAGATGAAGATGGCGCTGTAAGCCAGTCTCAAAAAGAGATGTATGAAAAAATAGATGTACTAGAGAAGGCGATAAGTGAAAAAGGACCTTCTGATACTGATGTATTATCAAAAGTTTCTGAGTTGAAATCTCATTTAGATGATTTAGCTAAGGGAATTCGTGAAAGTAAAATTCGAACGATGTTTCCGAATTTAGATGAAGATGAACGCACTGTAAAATCTTTGCAAATAGTCACAAAAACTACAGAGAAAGAAGAGGCTGGAGTTTTTAAAATTACAGTATTGAAACCGACCAAAATTGCAACAGCAACAATCAAATTTGCAAGGATATTTACGAAACAACCTAAAATAGAAACTAAGTTGATAGGGTCTCCTTATGAAGATAAATCAGTTATTTCAGCAAAGCCTGGGACCCCTAGTTCCAGGGACTGTAACATCCATTTAAATGCTGCGGATGATTTAATGCTAGGGGAATATGTTTTTAACTACGAAGTTAAAGAGTAATTAGTTAATCGATTTATTTTGACGGCTAAATGGAGTTGTCCAGCTAGGCATCTAAGACGGGCTACCTAATAGTCTAGTCATGAACTAATACCAATCGTTCCTCTGCTTAACAGGTTGCGCATCTTCATTTTTATGGGACGCTGGAGCCCATAGCCCTTGGACCTTATTCCCCCGTACCCTTCAGCGGCCTCTTCATGCAAATGAGTTTTTGACCACAAGTGTCCACACCTTGAGGCTATTTATTTGATATTTTTCGCCATTTTTCGAATAAAAACGTATTTTAATGCCTGAAGGGGTTAGGGCAATATAAGGAGACGTGTTTTATGAAACATACCTTGACGGTAGTTTCTGTTCTTTTCTTTCTTTTTGGAGTTGCATGGGCCGACTTGACCGTGCATATCCAGTCTCCCTTCCGTAATGATCCTACTTCTGCCGACTATGTCCCCCATGTTTTGGGTGGTGCTGGCGGCGATTATACGCCCAGTTATGGGCCGACTTCCAAGACGATCATGACCGAAGAGGGCGACCACTGGTATGTGTACACGTGGTCCGGCAAGACCTTGGCCGATTTCCAGGAATGGATGAAGTTCAACTTCAAGTTTTGCCCCAATACTTCCGATGTAAATTTCAACAATAATTCCTGCGTCGATTGGGATGCCGGTGGCGAAAAGGAATTCCCGATAGGCGGTTTTTTCGGTACGGATTCCGAGATTTGGCTGTACACGGATGCCACGACGGGCAAGTACACCAAGTCGTTCATGGCTCCGGGCGCGAAGGTGGTGTGGTTCAAGAGCCCCTGGGGCAACAAGGCGCTCCCGCAGATGTACTTTGGCATGGATTCTGTGCTGATGCGCTTTGTTTCGGGCGACAACTCGAAATGCGGCTGGTTCTACGGTGCGGTGACTCCGGCGATGATGACCGCAAACCCAGCGCAGACGGCTTATTTCACCCGCTACAAGGCTCCGTGGCTTTCGGTCCCTGCCGATACGAATCTTTCTATTGACCTTTCGGCCGCGCTCCAGGCCAATGACACTATCTATGTCGACGGCACCGAGGCTGCTCCGACTGCATCATCGACAATAGGCTCGCTTGGGACGTGCTTCGATGATACGCGCGTGCTGCATATTTACCATCCGTGGCGCAACAACACGAGCTACCGCGACAGCGCTTTCTACATCACGATTGGGAACAACATTCTGAATCAGCCGACTCCGATGAGCTCCGAAGGGGAATACCGCTTCTGGCGTCATTACTCGTTCGACGATACGCTGGTGGGCTCGCCGAAGTGGAGTTCGCAGATGGCGGACTTCCAGATTTTACGTGGCAGCAACGAATGGCCGCAGCATCCTTATTTCCAGCAAGGTTCGCAGATGAAGGCCCTAGAGCTTTTCCCGTCGGGCATTTACGAGACTTGGTTCTATGCGAGCACCAGCCTGGGTTCCATTGATTTGCAGTTCTACCCGCCCGAACCCAAGGTTGTGCGTTTGCTGAGCCCGTGGGACGACATGTCGCCTTCGATGCTTGTGCTCGATCAGGACGATACGGTGAAGATGGGCCCGCTCCCGCTCGACAGGAAAAAGGACACTTGCGGTTGGTACGAGGGCACGTATTACAAGCATGCAAAAGATTGGGGAGTGTTCTTCAAGCAGACTTTCGGCATGGATTACTACAATGCCGAGGGCGTGCAGGGTGCGGGAATTCCTGATGGCAACCCGGTCCGGCTGGATTCGATGATGGCGTTGCACGATACCGTGTGGGTTTATCCTTATCCTGTTTCTACGAGTGGCCCTGCGTTCTCTAACACCTACCCTGGTCGCCTTGGCCGTTGCCCCGAGCTGAAGATTTCGGCGCTTGTCCTTGACTGGGCCGGCGAATCGTATGCGGACAGCATCGACGTGGACTTTGGCGGCATTTACGGCGGCAACGACTATACGACGGTGCGCAACTACGACCAGAACGGGGAGCTGACCGACCTCAAGACGTGCGGCGGCCTTGCCTTGGGCATGGTCCAGGATACGTTGGTGAACGGGTTGCCCGCCCGCGTGGATTCCTCGGTGTTCCCGTGGTCTATCTGTTCGGCCGGCCACGAGATCGAAAAATGGTTCGTGCCGCAAGTGGTGGCGCATGACGGTGCAGGCAAGGAGTACACGAACGCGACTTGCCGCGATATCGACCTTTCGCTCGACGAGGAAGGCTTCTGGCTTGCCGACTTCACCAACGAGGACGACTGCAACGATACCATCAATCCGGGCTTCTATCCTATTGACGATTTCGAGTACCTGGACGACGCGAAGACGGTGAAAAATCCGAAGTTTGACTGGAACGTGAGCGGCTGCCGGCATAACTACAGCTTCTCGATGAAGATCTCGGCGCAGTTCCAGTACATTCCGGGGCAGTATTTCGAGTTCCGTGGTGACGATGACGTGTGGGTCTATATCGACAACCGCCTGGTGGTGGACATCGGCGGCTGCCACAGTCCTGTCGAAGGTGCGGTGAACCTGGATACGCTTGGACTTATCGAGGGCAAGGAATATCCGTTCCAGATTTTCTTCTCCGAGCGCAACGCGGTGGGTTCGAACTTCAAGATGCGCACGTCCATCAACCTGCAGACCGAAAAGACGTTCTTCCCGGTACATATCCCGCGTACCGACACGACTATCGAATACCAGCTGCTGCAGATTCTCGTGGAGGAATCGCTGGGTTGCGACATTTCCAAGACAGGCAAGGTCGACACGGTCGCCGCGCAGTCCGCATTCATCCTGAAGAGTCTTACGGGTAGCTTGCCGGAAGGCGGCGTATCGCTGAATCCGGGCGTCAACTACGGCGGCATCTCCATCTCGGAGGACATGGCCGGCTTTGTCATCGACACGAACATGATCGTGAAGACGCGTTCGCTTTCGCCGGGAACCTACGTGCTGGAATGTTACCTTTCTTCGGACCCGACACAGTCTACCGAGATTTATTTCACGGTGCCAGAATGGCCCAAGCCCTCGATTGTCTTCGTGGATTCCACGGGGGCATTCATTCCGGGTGACACGGTGAGTCTGGAACTGGGCACGCTTGCGTTCGTGCCTTACAAGGTGCGCGTTGCAGTGGTGTACGGCGACATGGTTTGCGGTGACTGCTTCTCGATGCTGGGCCTGAACACGACAGACTCGCTCACGTTCCTCGACATGAACAGCTCCCCGATCAAGACGATCGAGACCGACTCGATGGGTTATGCGACATTCTACGTGATGGGCACGGATGCCGTGGTGAACGGCTCGTTCCGCATAGGCAGCGAGTACGTGCAGAATGTGCTTGTCTGGATGAATATCAACCTCGAGAAGCCCAAGGTCCCGATTGTGACCAAGGCCGAGATGCACGACCGCAACGGTGACGGCATTGGGGACAGTTTGACCGTACTTTTCAACGAACCTTTCGACGGGCGCTTCCCGGACCATACGAAATGGATGTTCGGCGACAGTACTTGGCATGTGACACCTGACTTGGCAAACGTCGTAACGCATGTCGCAGGCGAGCAGTCGCTTGTGGAGGTGTCGGATGGATTCTCAACGGAGGTGTTTACAGGCCTGGAGAAGGACAAGTACCATGGCACGTTCAGGTACCACTTCCGCTATTACGACGAGGAGCAGGGCGATACGATTTCGCTCGATACGATGGTCCAGTTCATTGACGACAAGATTGGCGCAATTGTCAAGAGCGCCGTGGTCACTATCATGTCCGACAACGTGACGATGCTTTCTGTTTTCTTGAGCGAAGGCACGGATCCATCGGGTATAGATATATCGAATGCCTTCAAGTTCAAAATTTGGCGTGCGGGCATGGAAAATTCGAACTTGTTGAAGATGTCGACGCATAAGCTGTACGAAAATGGCGTGCGTTACGATTTGCTCTTCTTTACGGACGAGACGACCCCGGCTCCGTCTGTGGGCGATTCCGTGCGTTTAGCCGTGGGCGTACTGCCGGATTTCAGCGGAAATACTCCGCATATCGACAACCCCTGGGTACGCATTATCGGTGGGCAGCGCTTGACAATGAGTGCTACCGAAGTCGTGAAGATTTCGCCCTCAAACGTGCTGGCTCCGGAGAAGGGTAGCGGCGAGAATGCCATCAAGCCTTTCCTTGTGCCTACGGAATGGTCCATGGAGCAGATTGTCGCGGAGTTTGGTGCGGTTGGCCATGTCCTGGGTTACGACTTGCAGGAACTGGGAATCACGGCTAGGGATACCGTACCGCTCGAAGATATCCGCATTGAATGGGAAGTCTACTACTTTACCAACTTGGGACAGTATGTCAACTCGAACAAGGGTGGCGTGAGCTGTTCCGATGCCCTGTTCAACGGGGACTGTACAAGAAATCCGGGCAAGATATTCCTGGCATGGGATGGCCGCAGCAAGCAGGGTCGTGTTGCGGGTACGGGTGCCTACATATCAAAGCTGACCTGGAAGGTGCTTCTCGGGAAGGATCGTGTCGGCACTATGGACGACACTCGTACCATGGGAATTATCCGCGGCAAATAAAAAAAGCCATGAGCTTTTAACTCACGGCTCATCGTTCACAGCTGTCAGCTATATCGGGTATTTGTCCTTCGCGGCCTCGAGTTCGGCGGAGGTCTTTTCCCAGTCTTCGTAAAGCTGGTCAACTTTTTTCTTGTTGTCGTCCATGTCTTTTGCGATGGCGGTGATGGTGGCTCCATCGCCGCTTTCCGACGCGGTCACAAGTTTTGCCTCGAGTTCGCCGCCGAGTTCTTCGGCCTTGGCGATTTCGGCTTCGAGTCGGGCGATTTCCTTTTCGAGCGGCTTGATGACCTTGGAGCGTTCGGCGATGTAGTCGGCGCGGGCCTTGCGGTCCATGCTGGCGCGCGGCACGGGATTTGCTGCGTTACCATTTCCTCCGGCGTCACCCTTCACGTCGATATTCGAGACCTTGATGTTTGCGGAGTTGGAGCCGCCGGGCTTCTTTTCGCTGGCCCAGCCCACCTTCTCGAGGAAGTCGGCATATGTGCCTTCGAATATGCGGCAGGTACCACCGTCAAAGACCACAAGGCGGTTTGCAAACGCATGGAGCAGCTCTTCGTCGTGGGTGACCACGAGGGCGGTGCCTTCGTAGTCCTCGAGCGCGTCGATCAGGCTCTCGATGCTTTCCATGTCCAGGTGGTTCGTCGGTTCGTCTAGCAGCAGCATGTTGCAGGCGCTCGCGAGAATCTTCCCGAGGAGCACGCGGCTCCGCTCGCCACCGGAGAGCACCTTTACCTTCTTGAGTGCAGCATCACCGCTGAACATCATGAGGCCCGCAAGCCCGCGGGCACGGCTCTTCTGCGAGACTTCCTCGATAGCCGATGCGATTTCTTCTTCGACGGTGTTGTCGAGGTTCAGTCGGTTGATATTCGTCTGGCCGAAATAGTTTATCTGCAGGTTCGGGTTGTAGCTGATTTCGCCTGCGGTCGGCTGCAGTTCCTTCGCGATGAGGTTTAGAAGCGTCGTTTTGCCGCGTCCGTTCGGGCCTATAACCGCGATGCGGTCGCCCTTGAAGATTTCCATCGTAAGGTCGGTGATGAGTTCCGGGCCCATGCCCTGTACGGAACCGTCGTCACCGCGGTTGGGGTACGCGAAATGCAGCCCCTTGATTTGCAGCATGCGCTTGCCCGGGAACGGCGTCTCGGTAAAGCTGAAATCCAGATTCCTTTCGTGCGTGAGGCGTTCGCCGTTCGCGAGCTTTGCCGCCGCCTTGATCTTGGACTGCACCATGGCGGCCTTCGCGGCCTTGTAGCGGAAGCGTTCGATGACGCGTTCGAGCTGTTCCTTTTTGCGCTGCTCGTTTTCTTGCGTGCGCATCGCCACTTCTTCTTCTTCGGCGATGGTTTCGCGGAGCTTTTCGACGGAGCCCTTCACCTTGCGCATCTTGTGGCGGTGAATGCCGACCGTGTGCGTGCAGACCTCGTCCATAAAGTGGTGGTCGTGCGTAATCAGCAATACTTCGCCCTTCCATGCACGCAGGAATCGGCTGAGCCAGCGCATGGATACGATGTCGAGATAGTTCGTCGGTTCGTCGAGCAACAGCATGTCGGGCTCGCTCGCGAGCACCTTCGCCAAGTTCAGGCGAATCTGGAAACCGCCCGATAAAAGCATCGGGCTCTTGTGCATCGATTCTTCGTCAAAACCGAGACCGAAAAGGATGGCCTCCACCTTGTGCTCTTCTATCCAGCCGTCTTCGTTGGGCTTGAGTACACTGCAGGCCTCTTCGTGCACGGTCGCGTGCTTGAAGTTTATATGCTGCTGCAAATAGCCGATGGTGTAGTTCTTGGGAATGTCGATGGAACCGCCGTCGATACATTCCTGCCCGAGAATCATCTTGAAAAGGGTCGATTTGCCGCAGCCGTTGCGGCCCACGAGCCCCACGCGTTCGTGGCTTGCCACCAAGAAGCTGGCGCCGTCAAGCAGCACCTGCTCGCCAAAAGACTTGGAAACGTTCTGAACTTGAATCACGGAGGCAAATGTAGTAAATAGTGGTTTGGGGGGTATGAGGTCGCTTCGCTTTGAGGTGTGAGGTATGAGGGAGTAGACAGTAGGAAGTGGTTAGTAAACAGTGGTTGGTGGTTAAGGAAAACTTGTCATTGCGAGGGGCGAATAGGCCCGAAGCAATCTCTAGGTATGGGTTAGGGATAAGAATCTAGGATCTAGGGGCTAGGGAGAAATATCACGGCTTCGCCGTCCTATATTGACGCACGAAGTGCGTGATTCTTTTCACTAGCCGCTAGTCTCTATTCTCTAGTCTCTCGAATACTCATTGCTCATCGCTCACTGCTCACCGCTATTTTCTCGCGCCCCGCGCCTCGCACCTCGTGCCTTTTTATTATTTTAGTAAAAAAGTAAGATTATTTTGATCTCAAAAAACAGGAGTTGGTATGACTATCAAAAAATGGACATACGCAGTTGGCTTCACGGCGGGATTGGCGCTGGTGGCTTGTTCAGGTGAAAATGGTTCGGATGGTGCTCCGGGCGTAGATGGCACGAGCTGTGTTGCCAAGGCGCTGGAGGACAGTTCCGGCTTCGAGATGTATTGCGGTGATGAGCTTATGGGCGTCATCAAGAATGGTGAAGCTGGTGCTGCTGGTAAGGATGGCTCGGATGGTAAAAACGGCACGGACGGCAAGAATACTGAAAATGGCAAGAATGCTGGAAGCGGCAAGGATGGTTCTTCTTGCACCGTGAAGTCGTTTAAAGGCGGCTATAAGGTCCTTTGTGGTGGTGATTCTGTCGGTGTGCTCATGAATGGCGTTGACGGCGACAAGGGTGATGATGGCGAAAAAGGCAAGTCTGCCTACGAACTGGCTGTTGAGGCGGGGTTCAAGGGTGACTCTGCCGCTTGGATTGCCTCGCTGAAGGGCGATAAGGGTGATGATGGCGAAAAAGGCAAGTCCGCTTACGAACTGGCTGTCGAGGCGGGATTCGAGGGTGACTCCGCTGAGTGGGTTGCCTCGCTGAAGGGCGACCAGGGCGAATCCTGCACCTTGACCGACAATCACGATGGTACGGTGACTGTGGCTTGCGGTACAGTTAGTCCGATAACGATTTCCAAGGCAATGTGCGGAAAAACTGCGTATGATCCAGCCGAAAAGTTCTGCGTTGGATTTGAAACTTATCCCTTGTGTGAGGAAAAGCAGAGGGTTTACGATCCGACAAAAGAGTTCTGCCGCGATGACGATAAAATCGAAACGCTTTGCAATGGAACACCTTTTGCATCGAATCAGAAATGTGAAGATGGTGTGATTCTTACGCGTTGTGGGGCTACTGGTGATACATACTATGATTCAACAAAGGCGCAGTGCATCCATAGTGTGAATTTTGACGATAAGGACTTGGTGTTTGGTAAAGTGAAAGGCGGAACGCAAAGTAATGTTGATGAAACTTTGCTGATCGTTGATGGAACTAGTTCGAAACTTGCTCATTATTGTGGGTCAATCGATGCGATTTGCTTTGGGACCGTTTGCAATACTTACGAAGCAGGTATGAATACGATTGTTTCAACAGATGCGGTAAGTTATATTTATCTCTATGAGGCTGAAGCCTCGAAACTGTACAAGACGGTTTCTCAATCTGAAAATTTCTATGACCCTGAAACACAATTCTGTTATATTCCTGAAGGTAAGAGCCGCTTAGATGGTGCTATTGTTGAAAAGTGTAATGGCACAACCTACGATACCACGACTCATTTCTGTGAAAATAACGTCCTTATAGAAAAGTGTGAAGGTCGTTCTTATGTCACTACGGATGAATTCTGTGTAAATGATAAGCTCTATGAAATTTGTAGTGGACAGACATACGATCCTGAGACGCATTTCTGCCTTTATTCGGAGATAACAGAAAAATGTGGTGGAGGAACCTATACAGTATCTCAATTCTGTTATAAAAATCAGATTTATGATAAATGTAATTCGCTCTCGTATGGCACTAATCCTGCGTTGAATGCTCCTACCGAATATGATCCGGAACAGAGTTTCTGCAGTGCCTATGGTTCTAGCCTTTACGAAGGCCATTATATTTATAAGTATACTGTGATTGGCGAAGGTGAAAATGCTCAAACATGGATGGCTCGCGATGCTTATTATAGAGGCGTTTCGTATGTTGAGGCTGATCCCAAAAAGAACTTTTATGCCCATTATACATTCGAAAATGCCGCATCGGCTTGTCCTACAGGCTGGCATCTGCCCTCTGAAGAAGAATTCAATACTTTGATTTCGGTAGTGGGCGATGCACAGAAATTGACAGAACGTGGTTGGAAATATGTTTCAAATGGCACGACTTATGCTGTCAGCTATAATGTTACGAATGAATATGGTTTTTCTGCACTCCCAACTGGATATAGCTCAAAAGCGGCAAATGCTGAGAAGTTCACTACGACTATGGACGGAACATGTGCTTATTATTGGTTGAGTAATGGAAAATACGTGGCGTTGACGACTTCAGGTCATTCCTACGTTTCGCATGCCATAAAATCGGCTCCGTCATCGCCTACTTATGCATTCTCTGTCCGTTGCGTCAAGGATGCTGAATAATCCTCTAACTTAAAGACAAAACAAATTTTTAAGGCGGACCGGTTAACCCCGGCCCGTTTTTTTAGGGTTAGGGGTTAAGGAAGTAGACAGTAGGAAGTAGACAGTAGGAAGTGGTTAGTAAACAGTGGTTGGTGGTTAAGGAAAACTTGTCATTGCGAGGGGTGAAAACCCCGAAGCAATCTTTAGGTATGAGGTCGGGGCTAAAGCCCCTTTGAGCAGTCAGCGATGAGTAGTAAAACTAACGAAACTATACCTCACTGCTCGTGCCTCGAGCCTGGAACCTCATACCTCACTACTCGAGCCTCGTACCTTAAAGCAATCTTTTCCAGTCACCTGAAAGGTATCGTTTTTTACGCCGGGGCGTATAAAATCACCAAAAACGTGCGATTTATATGCCCAAAAATCGTTTTTCATCACGAACTAAAGGCTAAGACGGTATCATGGGGCGTATAAATTGATCTCTGGGTATCCATTTATATGCCCCTCAGTAGCAAATTCTGAATTTACGGCACATACAAAGTAGCAAAAGCACGTATAAATCAACTGAAAAGAGTTTTTTTATACGCCCCTCATTAGAAAAATAGGCTCGAGTAAGCCATTAGCAACATAACTTCCGCAACCCGTTACCTCATCGCTCGAGCCTCGTTTTTTTTGTTATTTTAAGAAGAGTTGAAGGAGAAGGGACATGACTTCAAGATTTTCATTCGTTGTTTCTGCGGCACTCCTTGCCGCCACCGCCGCCACCGCGGCAACCATCACTCCCCAACAGCCGACACTGTCAGATGGCTGTTACCAGATTTCGACGGCAGAGGAACTCTACGGCTTTGCCGAAATCGTAAACGGACACGATTCTATTGCGGCGAACAGTTCTGCTTGCGGCATGCTTCTGAATGATATCGTCGTGAACGACAGTGTCTTGAATAGGTGGGCCTGGGCTGGTAGCGATGGTGCCGATTCCCTGGCCGTATGGGAACCGATAAAGGATTTTTCGGGAACATTCAACGGTAATGGGCATGTTATTTCGGGACTTTACTCTGACAATAGTTCTGGCCTCTTTGAATCTATTGTCTCGCCAAGCGAACATATTGTCGTTGTCAGGGATTTGGGAATAGTTGATTCGTATTTTTCGGCAATAGGCGTAGCAGGTGTTCTTGCAGAATCCGTTTCTGGTGATGGAGAAACCCAAATAACTAATTTCTATTCGCTGTCTACCCTTGAAGTCATAAGGAGCAAATATAATCGTGTTCCATCTGTTGGCGGCGTTGTCGGCCATGTAAGCGATTTTACGGCATTGACCTTGACAAACTGCTATAGTGCGGGGAATCTTGTAGATAGCGAAAGTGAATATTATTCCAAACTACTGGGTTATACGGACCATCGGAATGAATCAATCAAGGTCAACAACTGTTATGTACTGAAAAGGGGTTCAAGTGATTATGGAATTCTAGTAGATTCTACCGAATTCCGTAATGGTGCGGTGGCATTTCTCCTGAGAGAAAATGAGGATGGCGCTATTTGGGGGCAGGATGTTGGCACGGATCGCTATCCGAATTTTTCGGGAGAACTCAAGAATTCTATTGCGGCTAGGTACAATGTCACGTTCCATACTTTCGATGGCGATACGGCAAAATATTTTGATAATTATGTCGTAGGCTTCAGCGTGACGCTTCCTAAGGGAACGTCCAAGGAAAACCTGATTTTTGGTGGCTGGTATAGGGACGCCGAATTCAGCGGGGAAAACGACACGGCGATTTCCAATACGACGACGGGCGATCTTGAATACTGGGCGAGAATGTATAACCGGTACAAGTTAACCTACCATCCCAACGGAGGCACGAGGCCGTCTGGTTCTTATTATGCATGCGGCAATCCTACTGCGCACTTTCAAGATGCGATCCTTGTGAAGGATTCTGTAGATTGCTATCTAGGAGGCATTGGCGAATCTCTTTCTCGTAGTTATTATCGTGATAGCAGTATCTTTTTGGGCTGGTACGACAACGAAGAGCTGACGGGAAATCCTATTGATTCTATCACTCCAGATGAAACGGGTGACAAGGATTTCTATGCGAAGTGGTTTGAATACAAGAGACCGTCGATAGATCCTGCGGACAGCTGCTACGTGATTTCAGATGCCGAGGAACTTTATGGATTTTCGGCACTTGTGGACGGCTCGTTTGCCTCAGGAAAATACAATGAGGACGAACGCCTGGCTAGTGCTTGTGGCAAGCTTACGAAGGATATCGTTGTCAACAAGAACGTCTTGAAGAGTGACGGTACGCTTGATAGCGCAAGGATGCATGAATTTCTGCCATGGAATCCAATTGCATTTTACAAGGGCTATTTCGATGGTCAGGGACACACCATTTCTGGGATTTATATGGAAGGTTCCGGCGGGGTGTTTTATGATGCCAATCCCAGGTATGCCATGAAATATATCACTATCCGTAATTTAAAGGTCAAGGACTCTTTCATTTCACATGATTATGACGCTGGCGGAATTATTTGCAGCCATACTAATTCCACGACAAATATCGAAATTGAAAATACGCATTTCGATGGCACTATTTATGTAAGGGGAGGAATTGCTGGTGGTCTAGTTTCGGAAGCGCATAACTTGCTGATTATAAGAAACAGCAGTCATCGGGGAATCATTCATGCCATATCAACAGATGTTGGTGGTATTGTTGGTCACGCTGACGAGTTTACAGCTCTTGTGCAGAATTACAATGAAGGCAGCATTGTCATCGAGAGACCCCCTGTAGAAGGGTTTGTCGCCATAGGACCTGTCGGAGGACTGGTAGGGGAAGTGGCGGGCAACTTCTTCATTGCGAATAATTACAATGTCGCCGACATAGAAACTAAGGGCAGATACGGTGGCCTGATCGGGGCCTATTATGTAGGTAATATGGGAAAGTGTTTATATGAAACATGTAGGCCTGACCGCTCATTTGTCCTTAACAATTACAGCAAGGGCCAGATTAGCGGCGACTGGCCTTCAAAAATGTATGATTCGGACGTCACTTTTGAAAATAACTTCTATTTGGACGGAACGCTGCCTGAAGACAGTATCGGTACTCCTGTCCAGGCGGAGGCTTTTAAAGATGGAACCGTGGCAAGGGCGCTGCATGACTATGTACTAAAGGATTCCGCCGGTGCAGAGGTTGCGGGCGGTGTTCGGGGTGACAACTGGATTCAGGGCGATGAGTATCCTGTATTCTCAGCCGATGAAATGCAGTATCTTGTTCTGCTTTATGTGACCGGGCATATCGAATTACCGAGCAATGTCCTGTTCCATACGCCCGGACAGGTACTGTCGTTGCCGACGCCTTCGAAATCGGGTTATTCCTTTGCGGGCTGGAAATGGGGTAATGACATTGTGACTGAAATTCCTGCGACAGTATCCGAGGACTTGTCTGTATCGGCGAGATGGACGGCTACCCCGAGCAGTTCCAGCGTTGCGTCAAGCAGTTCGGAACCCCCGGTATCGTCCAGTTCCAGCATCTCTTCCAGTAGCTCCGCGAAGCCCGCTTCCAGCAGCGTGAAGTCGAGCTCCAGCTCCGCAAAGGTCAATACCAGTTCCAGCAGCGCAAAGAGCAGCAGTTCTGCTAAGTCCAGCTCCAGCAAAGGCAAGAATGCGATTGTCTCCGCTGCCCAGGTTCCGCAGTTCATGCTCACGGCTACGGGCCGCGATATCCAGGTGTCGGGTGCCCGCGTGGGTTCTGTCTATGCTGTGCTCGACATGCAGGGCCGCGTGATGCAGGCTGGATACGTCAACTCCGCAAACTTCAACCTGGCCATGGACCGTGCCGGTACCTACCTGGTGCGCATTGGCAACCAGACGCAGACGGTGAAAGTCAAGTAAATTCGGCAAATTTTGCGAATTACGGGGCAAGGCGAAAGCTTTGCCCCTTTTTTGTTTTTAAAAAGAATTTGGGGATCAAACTCAATGCTCATAGCTCAGTAAAGATTTTTTATCGGAATATGGCGAAACGTTTTCTGTTTATTTTCTTATATTTTGGTTACAAAATCAATAATGGGTAGGGGGTTTAATGCCCCTTTTTTTTTGGCCTCGCCAAAAGGAGCAAAAATGAAACGAACGATAATGGCCGTTTTCTTCTGCCTGCTATGTGCAGGAGCGCTGTCATCTACTATGGCGCAGCCGTTTATCCCTTCGAGCATCTTTCCCACGGATCGCCCGACTGTTACGGAAAGGTACAATTTTAAGGATTCTACGCAACAATTTTCCGTACATGTCGGTAATAGAAGCAATGGCTATTCTTCATCTTATGAAGTGCAGTACCGGAGGCATACTTACAAGGGTGTTCTTGAATGGCAGAAAGCTAAGTTCGTAGTGGATACAACAGTGAGCGCCAGTGGTTGCAAATCGACTTCTGACACGCTATATGTGACTTGTGGTCCGAAGGGAGATTTCGAAGCACGCTTTATAATTCGTAAATCGCAGTTCAAGCAGGATGGAATTCTTGATTCCGCTGTTGATTTGAGAGTTGTTGGCACCCTTCATTATAATGGCAATACACAAACTTTAACAGAGGAATCCAACGTTTTGACTTTGGTCATGTACCGCAGGCTCACAGTCGGTATCGAAGGTGTGGGAAAAATCGAGGTGAACTATCCGGATCCGGATGACAGCAACGGCAAGCGAGTGTCCTACAGTAGTGAAAAGTATCCCTTCCAGCAATTTTTCCTGATGAATCACGATCCGATTACGATCTACACCACTAAGACGAATTCCTGTTATGAATTTTCGAAATGGGTACATGAAAAAGATGGTTCAGTCGTTTGGCAGGCATCAGCGTTTGATGACTTGAATTTGGTTTCGGATTCGGGTTTTGTTGCGGTATTTGAACCCACGTGCATTCATTTTCTTGTCAAATCTGGTGAAATGGGGCAAGTTTCGGGTAAAACCAGGGGTGGAAAAGCGCTGACATCGTTGGATACGACGCTCCAGGTGAATACGACTTACATTTTCACGGCGACACCGGACGAAAAAGCTGCTTTCAAGTGCTGGACGAAATTGGACGATACGGTGTGTGTTTCTAAGGATAACCCGATTAATGTAAGGTCGGCGCAAGATACGAGTCTTATGGCGAGGTTTATCCCGCTACCGCCAAAGGTCACGCTTGCCAATGTGGATGACGACACATCTTCAATGTTCGACCATGTTTTCGGACGGACGTCTTTGAATTTTGCGGGCAAAGTATCCGGAGTTGCCACAAAGTCGGTAGAAATTTATCTCCAGTACAGCATGGGTGACGGTTGGGAAGATACAGAGACTCAATATGGAGTTTTCCCCGATGACAATGATATTGGTGTCAATTTTGAAATAGATAAGGAAGCCAATACGATAATTGAGTCGGGTTCGATAAAGAATACGTTAGGTGTTTTTAAAAGTATTAGGAGGAAAACGTGGTTCCGTATATGTGCGAAGTATTCGTTCCACAATGTCGGGAAAGCGTGTTCGGATTCTGTAGTTATCCAGTGGAAACAGCCCGTGATATTTGAGTCGGCTTCTGGGGAGGTCATCTACGATGCGATCGAAGATATAGGTGTTAAAAATAAGCTGCCTACTGACAGATCCAAGTTGGCGCTGCCACGGGAGACGGATACGACCCGATACAGTTATCATTGGGAATCGAATGACGGAGAAAAGATAGAATCGAAAACAACCTATGTTACTTCGGAGGATACAATACATTACCATGTCGTTGCCGACGACATCACGTTCCGCGTCCGTTATCTGGATTACAAGGGGAATGTGTACAAGACGGATTGGCTTGATTCGAATACGACTATAAAAGATGCCCCGAAGCCGAATACGTTGCAGGATGCCGCATACTGGATTCGTGCCGTTGGCGGGAGCAGGGATTTGCCGCTCGTGCTCGATGGCCCTGCGGATATCCATGCCGCTTACGATTACAAGGTCCGATTCCTCGATTACGACGGGAATGAACTGTCCGAGGGATTTGTCAGCTACGGCAAGGCGGCCACGCCGCCCGAAAAGGAACCGACCCGTGATGGTTACGTATTTGATGGCTGGGATAAGAAATTCAATAAGGTTACCGATACCATGACGGTCACGGCTACTTATAAGAAGGCCAAGGCAACGTCCAGCAGTTCCTCTGCAAAGGCGAAGTCCAGCTCTAGCAAGAAGAGTGGCAAGTCCAGCAGCAGCAAGGGTGGCAAGAACGCCATTGCCGCCGCAGGTCAGGTTCCGCAGTTCACGCTGTTTGCTATTGACCGTAGCCTTCTGGTCACCGGGGCCCGCGTGGGTTCTGCTTACGCCGTGCTCGACATGCAGGGCCGCGTGATGCTGGCTGGATACGTCAACTCCGCAAACTTCAACCTGGCCATGGACCGTGCCGGTACCTACCTGGTGCGCATTGACAACCAGACGCAGACGGTGAAAGTCAAGTAAATTCGGCAAATTTTGCGAATTACGGGGCAAGGCGAAAGCTTTGCCTCTTTTTTTAAAAGAGGTTAGGGGTTAGAATTTAGAGACTAGGGAAAAATATCTCGGTTTCGCCGTCTGTTGTGGACAATTTGCTGTTTTTTCCCGATTTCACCTTATCCTTTGATTGCAACTCTTTGAGTGTCAACAACTTTTTTTTGTGACGCCATAGGATATCATCTTGTGGATAGAGTGTTGATAAATGTTGAAGGTGTGAATAGACGTTGAAGTTTTGTACTTCGCGCCGCTTCTAGAGCTTGTTCAGATCGATGATTTCGGGTTCTTCCGCCGTGTCCGGTTTTTCGGGGGCGGGGGATGCCGGCTGTTCCGGCGCAGGGGGTGCAGGTTGCTCCGGTGCGGTAGGTGCGGGCGCCTGCTCCTGTGCCGGCGCCTCGGTTTCGTCCAGGGCTTCCGTGGCGGCGGCGGTCGGGGACTCGGCTTCCGGTTCGTTTTCGGCAACTTCGGCGCTGTCGGTCACCCCCAGGAGCTCGTCCTCGAGGATAGCCGCCTGCGAGTCGGGCGGGAGTTCAGCTATCTTGGATGCCGCCTGCGCCCCGACGACGGGGACGAGCGGCTGCAGTATCGCGGGGAGCCTGTTCTTCGAGCCCTTGGAATCCTTCGCGGCAAGGTCGAGCCCGTTGTTGCGGTAGAACTGGATATCGCCGAGCACCTGCTCTGTCCAGGACCTCCGCATGGGATCCTTGTGCCAGTCCTTCGGGGCTGATCGCTGCGGGTGCACCGGGTAGAACTGGATGATGGCGTCTTCTATGGGGGTGCCCGCGTCGAGTGACTTCCGGAGAATCTCGGCTCCCAGGAATATCTGTTCGAGCCCGAAGCCCTCGTGGAGCGCGAGCAGGCCCTTGTGCTTGGAATCCTTCTCGTAGTTCATCTGGAAGTCGGACACGTGCTTCACGAGCGACATGAGCAGCGCCGGGTCCACGTCGTGCGCGATGGCCGCCTCCATCACGGGCAGGCTGGAGAGCTGTTCCTGGTTCCAGGGCGTGCCCAGGTAGACAATTTGCAGCGTGTGGCGGCTCCCCTTGCTCGTGAGCGTCACCAGGTACCGCTTGCCCAGTGTGCGCCGAAGTTTCTTGAGAATGCGGATGCCGCGGTTCTTGAATTGCTTGTAGCCCACGAACGTTATGGCCAGCGTGTCCTTGACATGCTCAAGGTGCGGCGTTGTCGCGCGCTGGACTTCCTTGTTGTATATCCGCAGGACGGAAGGGAGGATGTACACCAGTTCCGGCGAGGCTCCATCGTCGAGTCCCTCTTCGCCCAGGACGAAGTCGCCCTTTTTCAGGAGGTCGGTGACCTTGTTCATGGCGTATTCCTGGAAAACGGCAGCATCGTCGATCGGTTTCTGCGGCTTGGGCGGCGTGAGTATGCTTATTATCGAGAGCACCATGATCACGAGCGGGACGGTGATGCTCAGGATTTTCACCTTCCGGCTGTAGCGGAATATGCGCCACCAGCTGCGCGCCTTGGGAGACCTCAGCAAGACGAGGGCGATGGTTCCGAAGATGATTGTCCAGATGACGACGAATTTCACGCAATCAATATAGGCAAAAAAGGCGTGGTCCGTAAGAAGATTTCTAATATTGGGGCATGATTGATGCCTTGAAGAATATTGTCGTCATCGGTGACCGCGTGCTCATAAAGCCCCTGGAGGCTTCCAACCGTACGGGCGGCGGCCTGTACCTGCCCCCGAGCGTCAAGGAGCGCGACGCCGTGCATACGGGTGTCGTCATGCGCGTGGGCCCGGGTTTCCCGATTCCCGCGAACCAGGATCCCGATTCCGTGTTCCGCGGCGAGCCCGCGGAAAAGGTGAACTACGTGCCCCTGCAGGTCCGCGAGGGCGACGAGGCCCTGTACCTGCACCAGAACGGATACGAAATCGAGGTCAACGGGGAACGTTACGTCATCGTCTCGCAGAATGCGATTCTGCTCGTGGTGCGCAACGACCTCACTGACCTCGACATCGGCATAGACGGCATCTAGGCCGCGTCGCTAGTCGTTCTTGATGCAGCGGACATGGAAGTGGTCGCTTTCTTCGGGGATGCCTCCAACGGCAAGGAATACTCCTGGCCACGAGATATCGAAGGAATATGCCGATACGTTCTTGTTTGCCGTGTATGACCAGACTGATGACATTTCATCTGCGCCCTGAGAGGGCCAGGCGGTAAAGGACACATACGGGTCTTCAGAAACGAATGGTTTGAGGTAAGGTCGATGTTCCTCTTCCGTTGCGTAAAGTGGCATAGGGAGTACTATGGGATGTATTCCAAATCCAGAAGGATCGCCGAATGTTGAGAAGAAGATTAGATGGTTGTCGTTGTCATTTTCAGGATACCTAAAGTCATAATTCTTTTCGAAAAGTTCTATCCATTTTTTCCAGTCCTTGGTAGACGGAATTCTCCATCCGTCAGGGCATATTCCCTGCATCTTTGTCGTGTCTGTAATGTCCTGTAGCTTGTCCCAGTCTATTTTTCTCTCGTCGCTTTTGCATGCCGACATGAATGCTGCCGTGTCCGAGATGGAGTTACATTCGAACGTGCATTTGTCGTGCAATTTGTAGAAATCGTATTCAGGGGTATTGTATTCTTCATAGGTCAACACTTTCTTAATGGAGTCAAGAAAAGCAAAGGTGGAATCGGTACAGGATTGATAGCAATATGCCGCCTTGAACTCTATGCATTCATCGAAGTTGGGAAGCCTGTAGAAAGAAGAGTCTATGCCAAGGACTGTCTGCAAGGTATATTCCCTTCCGTAGTACTTGCAATAAAATGGGTCGTCTTCGTAGGGGCGGAATAATTCTCGCGAACAATGGGATCCCTCTGCTGCATAGGCCAGGTCTTCGGCCATCCATGTTTGCGTGGTTCCGTCCATGTCGATGGTTACGGTCTTGTAGACATTCCCGTCGCGCGGGTCAACAATGGAGTCGATTGAATGCGGTATCGGCTTGATGGTAACCTTCCATGATCCCGAACGGCAAATGACGTGCAGGTTCTCCTTGTTCAATTCAACCATTTTTCCTTCTTCTGCATTTGTGCATTGACCGGCCTTGTGCATGGCTGCAACTAAGTTTATGTAGAATTGGTTTAGCCTTTGGTCTTCCTGGAATGCGCTTGCCCAGGGTTCTCCTGCCCGATTGACTATTTCCAGATCTATTTTTTCAATGTTGGTTATATACTTCAGCAAGGTATCAAGTATGTGGTGCTCACCAACATTAAAAGTGCCAAATTCGCTGAATTTAGAAATAAGAACATTTTCCTCGTCCTTTTCCAATAATTGCGATAACGCGTTTTCTATAAACGCATGGTTTGAATCGTCGAAAGTTTTTTCTTTATCGAAATGAGAGAAGGTGTCATATATTCCGAGCGATTCCAGGAGTTCGGCTTCCGCTTTTTGTTTCTTATTTGCGAAGGTCATGCTGTCTAGAGCCTCGTCTCTCACGCGGTAGCTTACAAAGTCTGTAAGCGTGTTGATGTAAATGCTTCCGGAATCACGTAAATCGACCATGGCTCGTTTTGTCGTGATTCCCGAGAAAGATTTTCGGTATCCCAGTTCTATTAGGACATACGGGCTTTTGAACGGGATGCTGTCAAACTGAAATTGGTATGCGGCATATGGATCCATTGATGTTCTGTATGGATTGATTGACAGTACCGCGTTCCCTGTTTCATTTAGATATGTGGAATCAAGCTCGTATATCATTGCCATGTCGAATGGCTGGCTTGCCGACATGCTGATGCTTGTGTCAGAGAAAAATGCCCTTTTTGGAGCAGATGCTCTGAAATAGATAACCTTTTGGATATTGGTCGTTTTTTGCGATGAGTCCTTATCGGTTGTTGACGTGTCCTGGTTGGCGATGTAGTCTGTCTCTTCGGAAGCTCCTCCCATTATAGAGATTGGCTTGTCGTCGGTGTTGCTGCACGCAGCCAAAGCCATAAGCAGGGCCACGCACCCGATGATTGATTTCTTGTTGAGTGTAAGCATAGTTCCCTCCTATCCTTTTTTAATTTCTGATTTGTTTGTCATCGGGAAGAACTGGACGTTCAGGCGGTACACCTCGTCGGTGTCCTTTTCCCTGGTGGCGATTTCAATGATTCTCTTGCGGAATGCCGCGATTTCCTCGACAATCTCGTGGTAGGCATTGCGGGTGATGCCGAGCGTGATGCCCGAGAAGTGGCGCTCGTCCTGCGGCACACCCTCGATGGCCTCGAGTGCGAGTTCGCCCATCTGCCGGTGCATCCCGCGGATGGCCACGGCGGCGGCGCCCATGGGACCCGTCGTCACCACGCGGTCGGTCTGTACATAGTTGTCGTTTTCGTCCTTCTGCAGCAGGTCCGCCTTGATAAGGAAGTTGAGCGACTCGCTCACTTCGGCGGCGCTGATCTTGGGGCGGCATGCGTGGGCGAGCGCAAGCGGCTTCGCTCCCGGCATTGCGGGCGCGAGTTCGCGGAGCACCGGGTTCTTCCAGCTGTCGAAATAGCGGAAGGCGTCGCCCTCGATGATTTTTGCCTTGTTTTGGCTTGCGATGGACAGCATCTTGTTGAAAGCTTCTTTCTTGGCTTCGTCGGTTTTGGCATGGTCGAACTGCACCATTATACGGAAGTACTCGAAGCGGTGTCCCGTAAGGTGCATGGCGGCGGCCACGCGTTCCACAGCATCCTCGCTCAGGCTGAACTGTCCCTCGCTCACGTACTTGAGGTAGACCGACGAAGAGAATCCCGCGATCTTCGCGAATTCACGCCAGGTGAACGCGGTCTTCTCCTTCTTTTCGGCATAGTAGTCGGCAATGTATTGCCGGTATCCCGTGTATTCAAAAATGTCCTTCATGGATCCTCCTTCCCACATCTCGATGACTCGATTCTGTCGGATCTTTTTCAAACATAAACAAAAAAATCCGAAAGTCAATACATTTACAACACAAAAATGCAATTTTTATCAAAAAATAAGCATTTTTTATTACTTATTCTAAAAATTGGTGATTTTTCACAATGCAAAACGACAAAAAGAGAGGGACCCGTTGCGGGTCCCCCGAGGTGTATAAAGTGCGTTGATACCGTATTGGGGCCTAGCCGTTGCCTGCCTGCCTTATCTTCTGGATCGTCTCGTTGAGTTTCCGGTTCAGCTGGATAAGGGTCGTGTGGATTTCCTTTATCTTTTTCAGCTGGGCGGCGGTGTTGTCGAACTTGTCCTTGATGACTTGCTGGGCGTTCGAGAGCGTTTTCGGGTCGCAGAAAACGTTGTTCATCGATGCCTTGAGCGCCTGGTAGATAGCCTTGCAGGCGCGCAACTTCTGGTTTTCCTTTTCGGAGACTTCCCTGATTTCCTGTGCGATGTTGGCCAGCTGTTCGCGCTTGCTCGCGATGATTTCGGGGTCGTTTTCCTTGACGATGTAGGTGGGGAGCTTCGCGAATTCCTCGAAGCGCACCGACGTTCCCGCCCTGACGGGGCCTGCCCTGTGGGCATTCACTCCCTTTACCGCGGAGTCGATGCTGATGCTGCAGGTGGATGTCCCGTGGTAGTTGCACATGACGCGCTTCTCGATCATGTTCAGCTCGTTGAACGGGTGGAAGTCCTCTTCGGTCTCGATGCGGTACAGCGGTACATACAGGTGCACGGGCTCGCCGCTGATGGTAATTCTGTAGTAGAGGCACTGTTGGTTGTTGAGCGTGTGCGTGTCGTAGCAGTTGTTGCTTGTTCTGGAGATAAGGTCTATACGGTAGGCCAGGTCTTCGGTATCGTAGTCCTGGTCGAATGCGCCGGGCACATCCTTGAGCAGTTGCTTGTTGAGGATGTCGGTATAGCATTGCGTGAGGATCCTGCTCGTGGAGGTCTTGCCCCATACGGCAGTGCCCAGGAGGAACGTGTCGGTGATGTTCGCTTCGTTCCTTCCGTTGAAGAATGCCGTTGCCTTGATGAGGTCGGTAAGCGACATCCACTGACGGATGGAGATGTATATGTCGTTCTTGTCCGCGGCTTCGGAAAGTCCGCCGATGATGCTCAGGACATCCTGGGAAAGCGACACCTTTTTGATTTCGATCAGCCACTGGCGCCTTTCCTCGGTGGAGATGGTCAGTTCCTTGTCCACGGTGAAGTTCTCGATTTCGTATTGGTTCTGCAGCAGGTTGCAGAGCGCAGGGGCCGTGAGGCTTTCGGGGAGCGTGATGGACAGCGTAATACGGTCGGCCATGCCGGTCTGGCGCATGGCGGTTTCGGGGCGGACATCGCCCGAGATGAACAGCGGGATGTCCTCGCGGTCCTGGATGGCGACCTGGAGGTTGTGCTTCGTGAGTTCGCTCGCAGGATTGAACCCGTGGAAGATGATCATGTCGAAGCCGGAGAGTTTTTCCGGGAAATCCTTCTGGCGCTTGCCGAACTTGAGCACCTTCGGGTCGCGGAAGGTGGCGATGAGGCGCTTGGTCAGCAGGGACTTGCCCGAGCCGCAGCGGCCGAAGATATAGAAGGGTTCGCTGATGATTACGCCGAGGAAGGCGAGCTGGAAGCAGAATTCGCGTTCGGGGATGCCGACGGACAGGGACTGAAGGAGCTTGGAAATGCGTTCGGTAAGGGTCATCTGGTCGTTCCTAATAAGGTTACATTTGCGTAATATAAAAATAATATTGTCCGAAAAAGTAGTTTTTGGCTCGTCCGGGGCGGTTTTGTGCGCTTGTTCTGTAAGTTTGTCCGTTCTAGCGCAGGAGTGCCAGGACTTTCTGCCGGGCGTCCGGGGTTATGTCTACCGCCTGGACCGCTACGAACAAGTTGCAGTGTTGGCAAGTTTTGTCGTCGAGGCGGCAGGCGTCCTTCTCGGTCATGACGACGGGGAGGCCCTTGTCGAGCAGTTCTGCCGCCTTGTCGCGTATGCCTTTCCCGTGGTCCCGCAGGGCGATGGTCCCGTTTGTATGCAGGCCAGCCCGCTCGGCGTCCCGGAAGAACCTTTCCGGGTCGCCGATGCCTGCGATGATTGTGGCGGGGGCATCGGGCGAATCGCCCCGGGAGTTGCGTACTTGCTGTATGTAAAAGCGGATATCGGCCTCGGCGCCTGCGCATTCCAGCCGGAGCGCAATGTTCTTGTGGTCGGTGGCGAGGCTGCGCGCCCTGCCCGCGGGGAACAGGTCGGTTATGCCCTGCGGCTCGTCGCCCCATTCAAGGCATATCGCCTTCGCGAATTGCAGGCGGGAATCCTCGAAGCCGTCGTCGCAGAGGATGACGTCGTATTGGGCGTCGATCTCGTGGGCCGTCTCGTAGCGGTTCCGAGTGGCAATCACGGTGCAGTCGGGGAGCTTGTTCTTGAGCAGGGCGACTTCGTCCTGTGCTGCCGCGTGGCAGAGGACGGCGACCTTCTTGCCCATGCCGCACAGTTCGCTTGCTAGCCAGGCGCAGAAAGGCGTCTTGCCCGCACCGCCGATACGGTACGATCCGACAATCAGGACCTGCGCATGTTCGGTCGGCCTGCCGGGGGCAAGGCACAGCCTGTGGTGTACGACATAACCGATGCGGTACAGCACCGCAAGGGGGAACATCAGGAAATTTCGTTTTCTAGAATGCAATCTCGTTGCGTTTCTGCTGCAGGAACAGGTCGGCGAGGACCAGGGCGGCCATGCTCTCGACGATCACGGGGGCGCGCACGGCGACGCAGGGGTCGTGCCTGCCTCTTGCGGCAAGCGTACCGTTTTCGCCTTCACGGCTTGCGGTGTTCTGCTCCTGGGATATTGTCGCGGTGGGCTTGAACGCGAGCCTGCACACGATAGGTTCGCCGTTCGAGATGCCACCAAGGCATCCGCCGGCGTTGTTCGTGCGGGTGTGGAAACCGGTCTCGTCGTGGTAGATTTCGTCGTTGTGCTCGCTGCCGTGCATGCGGGCGGCCTTGAAGCCGCTCCCGATTTCGAACCCCTTGCAGGCCGGGATGCTGAGCATCGCCTGGGCGAGCAGTGCGTCGAGGCGGTCGAATACGGGTTCGCCGAGACCCTTGGGCGGGTTTCTCACCAGGAGCGTCACCGTGCCGCCGACGCTGTCCGCGTTCTGGCGTGCCCCGAGGACGACTTGCTCCATGGCGTCGCTTGCGGCCTTGTCGGGGCAGCGTACGGGGCTTGCCTCGATCTGTTCCAGAGAAACTTTGTTCAAGTCGACCTCGGGACAGTCCACTTCGCCGATAGAAGATACCCAGGCGAGGATTTCCGTGTCGGCGACTTTATTCAGAAGAATACGGGCAACTTCTCCGCCGGCTACGCGGCCGATGGTTTCGCGGGCGGAACTGCGGCCACCGCCGCGGTAGTCCCTGAATCCGTACTTGATGTCGTAGCACAGGTCCGCATGTCCCGGACGGTACCATTTGGCAATTTCGGAATAGTCACCGCTGCGCTGGTCCTCGTTGAAGACGGCGAAGCAGATGGGGGTCCCCGTGGTCTTGCCTTCGAAGACACCCGAAAGGATTTTCACCTGGTCCTTTTCGTTGCGCGGGGTGGTCATTTTGCTCTGGCCGGGGCGCCTGCGATCGAGCGCTTTCTGGATGTCGGCTTCGCAGATGGGCAGGCCTGCGGGGCATCCGTCGAGCACGGCCCCGACAGCGGGACCGTGTGATTCACCCCACGTAGATATTGCAAAAATCTTACCAAATGTGCTGAACATAACAAAAATATAGATAAAGGAGCCCTTTTTTTACAAAATAGGTGCTTTTTCGTCCAAAGTTTATTATGTTTTACATTGGTTTTAGGAGAATTGCGTGTTTAGAAACGGATTTATAGCCACACTGATTGTGCTGGCGCTTTCTATGGAAGCGCTAGCCCAGCATGTTACCTCTTTTGCGGGCATCCCGTTCGGGTCGACCCGTGAGACTGTTATTGAAGAGGTCATGAAGCTGGGTTACGAGCCCTACGGACGTAGCGGCGAGGGCGAGCGTGTGGTCATTCCCGTTTACATGCTTGCCGAACTGCCTGTACAGGTGGACTTCATCTTCAACAAGAATGACAAGTTCTACGCCTTCGAGGTCCGTACGGGCCGTGTCGAACGTGCAAGACTTTCCAAGTCTTTCGAGGCGGTAGCCTACATGTCTGACCAGTTTACGGCAAAGTACGGCCGCTCTTCCCAGGACCCTACCCTTAAGGATACGGACCTGCGAGAGGGCATACACAACCTGTACCAGCAGTGGTTCTCCGTGAAGGCGCTCGATATCTACACCGCCATAGTCCAGAAAGATGGCCGCTATTTCGCCATCGGGACCGTGACGCACAGGGCGCTGGCAAAGGAAGCCGCAGTCACTCGCAAGAAACCGGGTGCCACGCCGTCGTTCTAGCTTTCTAACTATCCGATTATCAAGGACTTAGACCCGAGGTCGGGCCTTTTTTTGTGCTTGGACCTTAGGGCAAGGTCTGGGCGTATCCGGCGATGTCGACCATCTCGTCGAGAGGGATCTCGTCGTAGTAGGCCTGCATGTTGCGCTCTTCGTCGCCGAAGTTCATCTGGTGCCAGAACGTGGGCATGTCGTTGCGGGCGCGCTGGCCGATAAAGGTGCCACCCTGGCCTGGCGTGAAGTTGATGCGGTGGCCGTCTTCGCCGTGGCAGGGCCTGCAGTTCTGGTAGAACAGTTTCGCCCCGCGCTTGATGTCGGCGCCTTTGATCTTCCCGTCCTTGTCCAGTAGTTTGTACACAAGGTACGCCATTCGTTTGTCCACAACGGTGAGCGTGTCGCCCTCGGAGCCTGGAGCCGGTGCCTCTGCCTTTGTCGCTTCCGCCTTCTTGTTGGGGATGGGCTCCTTTTGGGGCGGTGGCGAGGCAACACTTGCCGCGGCGAGACCCAGGAGAGTCCCGTAGACCAGCAGTTGCAGGCCCAGTGCGGTAGAGAAAGGCGTATGGTTGCTCATGGAAAAGAATATACAATATTGAGTAGGTTGTGGCTGAAAGGGAAAATTGACCGGGTAGATAATCTATATTCGGGATATGCGTCATAAACTTATCTTCGCGGTGGCCTTTGCCGCCCTGCAAGCCTTCGGAGCTTCTTCTATGGATAACTGCCTTTTCAACGGTCGTTGGGAAATTTCTGCGGACCGCGCGCGTACGAGCGCCCCTGCTGCTACGGTCCAGTTCAATGCAAGCGCCACGACCATTTCGTTTGACCTCGAGGGACACAGCCGCTGGCGCCTGGATGTCGACGGGACTCCCAAGGAATACTTTGTGACTGGCGAGGAGCGTTCGGTCAAGGTCGTGAAGGGGCTTGACGGGGAGCGTCACCGTTACCGCCTTATCAAGATCAGCGAGACGAATCCCGGTTATGTTATCTTGTACAAGATATCCACCGACAAGGGCGGGAAGTTCTTTGACAAGCCCGCCGCTTCGAATCGGCGCATCGAGTTCATTGGCGATTCGTTCACGGTGGGGTTCGGCTGCGAGGGCGGTCCGGGCGACAGTCCCGACCTGGAGTTCGAAAAGACCGACGCCTCCAAGAGCTACGCTTTCCTGCTTGCGGACGGGCTCAAGGCCGATTTCCAGGTGAACGCCGCTAGCGGACGCGGCATTGTCCGCAACTACGCAAACATTGTCCCGGAATGGACACTCATGGACCTGTACCGCTATACGGTCCCGGGGGCGGCTCCTGCGGAACCGGATGCTGCAGTTTATGACCTTGCCTCCTTCCATCCGCAGGTTGTGGTCATTTTTGCCGGTATCAACGATTTCCAGGGCGACCCTCCTTATGGGGACAAGGCCAAGTTCAAGAAGGCCTATGCCGACCTGCTCGACAAGCTGCGTTCTGCCCACCCCGGCGTGAAGTTTCTGTTAGTTTCTACCAAAATCTGGCCGAATGACGATTTGACCCCCACGGTCAAGGCGATTTACGACTCCCAGGTGGCTTCCGGACGCTCCGATTTGGAGTTTTTGACCATCCAGACCGAAAATACGGCCCTTTTGGGGCACCCTTCTGTCCATTCTCACCAGGAAATGGCTAATAAAATGCGCCCAATTGTTGCAAGATTAGGAAAATGGTTGAGCCGTTGACCTGAGATTTATATATCTTTACGTTAGGTATAATTTTGGGGATACCCGCATGTCAAAGATAATGGAAAAGATATACGCCCTCTTTAGGATGAACATCCTCATCTTTGTGCTGTTGCTTGTGACCGTGATAGCCCTGTTCGCTTATCGTAACGGTCTCGACGACATCGTATTCCTCAATCTCGCCGATTACCCCTACATTATTGCCCAGACGGACTCCGTCGACGGTGGCTCGTCGGCTATTGCCATGGAGCGTACCGACTCGTCCATTATCGTGGACTACGAGCTTCGCGAAGGCTATGCCTACCCGTACGCCGGCGTCAAGATTTTCCTGGGCGACGGCAAGACCCGCGGCAAGGACCTTTCCCGCTACGACAGTATCTTCGTGTGGGTCAAGCCCCGTGGCGAGGGAACCGTCCGCCTGTACATGCGCGGCTACGACAGCGCGTTCTACCGTGCCGAGGACGAGACTTCCCTGAAGTTCAACGAAATCGAGTTCTTCCCGCTCGAGGAGACCTATCCGGCAGTGTTCGTCCCGCAGGAATTCCGCGTGGCCAGCTGGTGGGTCGCACAGAACGAGATCAACGTGCACAAGGCCCGAGTGGACCTGAGCAACGTTCCGCTTATTGAAATCCAGACCGGCACCAATGCCCCGCTGGGTTACGGTACCCTCGAAATCAAGGGCCTCTGCTTCAAGGGCAAGAAGATTGCCAAGCTCGACCTCGTGTCTATCCTGGTCGCCCTCTGGTTTGTCTCCTTCCTTATCATCCTGATTATCCGCTTCTTCGACTACAGCCGCGAACGAGCCAAGGAAAAGAAGAAGCGCGAGGAACTTGAGAAGAACCTCCGCGCCCTCGAGATCGAGAAGACCGAATACGAACGTTCCAGCAAGGAGGACCCGCTGACGGGCTGCCTCAACCGTGCCGGCTTTAGCAGCGTGCTCATGCGCGAGCAGGAGAACCTGAGCAAGAACGGTCGACCGGTATCGTTCGTGATGCTGGATATCGACCACTTCAAGCACATCAACGACACCTACGGCCACCAGGTCGGCGACGAGGTGCTGGTGAACTTGACCAAACTAATCCAGGGTAAGATCCGTAATACCGATGCCCTCGTGCGTTGGGGCGGCGAAGAGTTCGTGGTGCTCTGCGGCGACACGCCTATCCAGAACGCCCAGTTCCTTGCCGAGAAGCTCCGTATCGCCATCGAGAACACCGTGCTTATCAAGCAGCAGCAGGTGACCTGCTCCTTCGGCATTGCCGAGATGATTCCCGACGAGGATCCGAAACGCCTCTTCGAGCGTGCGGACAAGGCCCTCTATGCCTCGAAGGAAGGTGGACGCAATCGCGTTACCAGCGCTACATATAAGCGTACTCGCTAAAATTCTGGTTTGCGGCACCCTGGTGGTGTCGCTTTCCGCATGTACGGGAAGTCGTTCCGATTCCCCGGACCTCGGTGTCGGGTTCAAGCCCGTCCAGCTGCACTGGTCGGCTGTCGATGGGGACGACTCCGGCAAGTCTCTCCCCGGAAAGGAAGATTGCGTGATTCGTGTCACGGGCGCCGTGATGACCGCACCCGAAGTGCACGCTTCCAAGATTGCTGAACTGGAGTACTCAGCAACATGTGTGCCAAACCGGGATAAGGCCGGATGGTTCATTTTTGAAGGAAAATGCCTAAACAGAGCGGCCGTGGGCACCCCCGAATGCCACTGGACGGCCGAGTGTGGTCCCGGAAAAGTCGTTGTAAATTTCCACAACGAACTCTAGGGGGGGGCTCTCGTTTTTTTTAGTTTACAAAAGTATCTTTTATTCTTAAGGGTCTTGGGTGGGCTAACTCACTGGCTATAAATGAAATAAAGGACCGATTGTGAAACCGATTTTTGAATACACGGATTACCGCGAATGGATACGTGACGCTTTTGAGGATTTCAAGAAGCGCAAGTCCGTCGTATCGTGGCGGTATATGGCGATGAAGCTTGACGCCGATCCGGGTAACCTCCTGCGCGTTTCCCAGAGCAAGATCCATCTTTCGGTGAACCTGATCAAGCCCATGGCCGAATTTTTTGGCCTAGACGAGAAGGAAACGGCATACTGGACCGAACTTGTGCATTTTGGCAGGGCCAAAACCGATTCCGAGGCCCTGAACCATTACGAGAAGATGCAGATGCTCAAGGGTATTCCCCTGAAGCGCCTCGCAAAGAAAGAGCTCGAATTTTACAGACATTGGTATTATAACGCGATACGTTCCATTATTGGAATATGTAAATTCAAGGATGATTATGAGGGTCTAGCGGAGAGCTGTACACCGGCGATTACGGTGGAACAGGCAAAGGAGTCTATCCAGTTGCTGCACGACCTGAATATGATTTCTATGGATAGGGACGGCTTCTGGAAAGTCAACGACACCTTCGTAAGTACGGGAGGCAACTGGCGGTCCGAAGCGGTCCGCGCCTTCCAGAAGGAAACCATCCGACTGGCAGGGGAATCCCTGGAGCGCCACGCGCCACCGCTGAGAGACATCAGCACGGTGACCATGACCTTCAACATGGATGACATCGCCCTTATTCGTGAAAAGATCAAGGAGTTCCGTTCGGAGCTTCTGAGGTTGTCGCAGGAAGGTACCGGCGACAACACGGTATTCCAGCTGAACGTTCAGTTGTTCCCGCTGGGATTTGTGAAGAAGTTGCAGGAGAGAGAAAAATGAAAAAGGCATTTATCTTTCTACCCTGGGTCTTTTTGCTCTTGAGTTGTGGAATGTTCGAGACCGCTGGCGGTCCCGGAAGTGAAACAACAAACGGCATCGTGGCCTACGTGGACGGTGCGCCGGCGGCTTTCGCGGGCGTGGCTCTCCGCCGTGTAGACCAGAAAGCTTCCCTTGCTGCGCTTGAAAACTCCGTAATCCAGCCGGACTTCTTTGCCGATTCCAACGGTCGATTCGTTTTGGATTCTGCCAAAGCAGACGAGAAGTTCCGCATGACCGTGGTGAGCGGCGGCTCCGCGTTCTCCAGGACGTTCTCCGCCAAGGAACTTGCCAAGCTGGATTCTGTCGAGCTGACGGCCACGGGTTCCGTGTCGGGCGCTGTAGACCTCCCGAAGGGAAGCGAGTATGCATGGGTCGGCGTCTACGGCATGGACATGCTCGTGAAGACCGATGCCGAAGGCAAGTTCGCTTTGCCGACGGTGCCCTCCGGCGATTCCCTGAAACTGTACTTTGCCGAGGAAAGTTTTGACTCGGTGTATGAAAGCCACAAGGTCGCGGTCGAGCCCTACGGCGTAGAGATGGTGAACCTGAAGACGGAAGGTATTGTCGCCATGTCGAATGGCAAGGTCGTCCCCTTCGCTACCGTCGCGGTGCGCCCGGTAGACCAGATGGTGGAGGATTCTTCCAGCAAGACAAGCTCGATCATCGTTTCCGAAATCCGCGCGGATTCCAACGGCCGCTTCGTGCTGGATAGCTTAAAGAAGGGCGATTACCGCCTTACCGTGGTGGACAACGGCATCGCCTATTCCAAGGTGCTTTCCAACAAGGAAATTGAAAAACTTGACACTGTGGAGCTGTCCGCGACGGGGTCCCTTGTTGGGCGCGTGACTCTCCGCAGCGACATGATGTACGCATACGTGGGCGTCTACGGCATGGATGTGCTCGTGAAGACCGACATGAACGGAAGCTACGTTTTCCCGGCTCTCCCGGTGGGCGATTCCGTCGAGCTTTACTTTGTTACAAAGAAGATGGAAAAGCTCCCTGTCGAGGTGAAGACCGTGGTCGACGAGAATACCGCCGATTTCCACGCCCCGTCCATGACGTTCGAGAATTTCGAGGATTCCTTTGACTACTGGTACACCGCCACGGATTCCCTGGGTTCGTTTATAATTCCGAATCCGAAGGATTCTTCGATCAAGAAGGGCGTCGAGTACGATTCTACCCGCAAGTCCAACGTGTTCCACGGACAGTACTGGTTGTGGAATTCCTCTTACGCCTGGGTGCTGGTGGGCACGAACCTGCGCGACCATGTGTGGAACCTGTCGTTGCTGGATTCCATCGTGTTCTACGCCAAGGGCGACGGCCAGATCCGCGTTGCCGTCGAGAACTGGGACAAGGTCTCCGAGGAACTCGGCATGAACCTGAAGGCGGCATCCGAATGGATGGATCTCGATACGGCGAAGTGGCAGCGCTACGTGATTGAGCCTTCCGACCTCATCATGAACGCGCTCGACAATGCTGACGGCCTGAAACCCTGGACCTACGTCAAGGGCTTCGTGAAGCAGCTCAACATCTTTGCCCAGGGCGGCTCCAACTTCTATATCGACGACATCAAGCTTTACGGCGTGCTGTTCTAGGAAATCGCGCCGTTTCCCGCTTATTTTCTTATTAACGGGCGTCTTAGGGTGAATCTTTCGCTTCTGACGCCCTTTTCGTAACACCGATAATTAAGTATCTTTGTATCGTTATGCAGAGCTTAGAAAAAGAAGCGGCTGTTGCCGTCCAGTATCTTTCCACGATTTCCAAGGAAGTCGAAGCGAAGTTTGAAGAATTTCTTCCCAGTGAAAAGGACCGTCCCTGTCGTTTGCACGAGGCTATGCGGTATTCCATGTTCGCTGGCGGTAAGCGTTTGCGTCCGGCACTTGTACGTGCCGCTTTTGACCTGTTCGGGGGTAAGGGCGAATCCGTATGGTACGCCATGAGCGCGCTCGAGATGCTCCATACGTTCTCGTTGATACACGACGACCTGCCCTGCATCGACAACGATGACTTCCGTCGCGGCAAGCCGACATCGCACAAGCAGTTTGGCGAGGCGACCGCTGTCATGGCGGGCGATGCCCTGTGCGTCCTTGCTTTTGAGCTGATGGGCAAGACGGGCAATGCGAAGGCCATCGAGGTCCTTGCACACCTGCTCGGCACCTTCGGCATGATTGGTGGCGAGATGATCGATATCGAGTGCGAGGGCAAGAAGGTAGACCTCGAGACGGTTGATTACATCCACTACCACAAGACGGCGGCCCTTATCGAGGCTTCGCTCGAGGTCGGCGCGCTTTTGGCGGGCGCCTCGGACAAGGATGTGGAAACCATCCGCAAGTATGGCCGTTCTATCGGGCTTGCCTTCCAGATTGTGGACGACATCCTGGACATTGTTTCTACGACGGAAGAGCTCGGCAAGGATGCCGGGTCCGATGTGGAAAGGGGCAAGGCTACTTACCCGGCTCTGATCGGTCTTGAAAAGTCCCGTGAGAGGGCGAAAGAACTCTACGAGGAATCCATCGCCGCCCTGGACGCCCTCGACCGTGACACTTCCATCTTCCGCGCTATCGCCGCATTCATCATTACCCGCGTAAAATGAAAGATTTGAAAGACATAAAGTCGCCTGCGGATATCAGGCAGTGTTCCGTTGAAGAGCTGCAACAGTTGGCCAAGCAGGTCCGCGAGACGATTATTAGCCAGGTTGCCAAGCACGGCGGACACCTGGCGTCCAGCCTGGGCGTTGTCGAGCTTACGCTTGCCCTGCATTACGTTTTTGACACCCCCGACGACAAGCTCATTTGGGACGTGGGCCACCAGGCCTACGTGCACAAGCTGATTACCGGCCGCTACGAGAAGTTCGGCACGCTGCGCCAGAAGGGCGGCATTTCCGGCTTCCTGAAGCGCAACGAGAGCGAGTACGACTGCTTTGGCGCAGGCCACGCTTCCACCTCCATTTCCGCGGCGCTCGGCTTTGCCGCCGCGCGTAACCAGCTGGGCCGCAAGAACAACGTGGTCGCCATCATCGGCGACGGCTCCATGACGGGCGGCATGGCCTACGAGGCCATCAACAACGTCGGAATCTCGAAGCACAACATGACCATCATCCTGAACGACAACAGGATGAGCATTGCCCCGAACGTCGGCGAGTTCAGCAAGTACCTGAACCGCATCATCTCGGATCCCGTCTATAACAAGATGCGTAGCGACCTGGACCGCCTGATGACCAGGCTTCCCGGTGTGCTCGGCCTGCGTTTCCGCGACTTGTTCCTGCAGGCGGAAAAGGCCGCGAAGATGGTCGTGAAGCCCGGCCGCTTCTTCGAGGACCTGGGCATCCGCTACTTTGGCCCGGTCGACGGCCACGACATCAACGAACTTATCATGCTCCTCAAGCGAGTCAAGGTGCAGCCGGGGCCGTGCCTCGTGCATATCTTGACCGAGAAGGGCCGCGGACTCGACGCCGCCGTGAAGAACCCGACCAAGTGGCACGGTACGGGTCCGTTCGATCCGGAAAGTGGGCTTCCGCTCCATCCGGGCAACATGAACCCGTCCCTCACCAGCGTGTTCGGCAATACCCTGCTTGAACTGGCGAAGAAGGACGAGCGCATCATGGGCATCACTGCCGCCATGCCCACCGGCTGCGGCATGGATATTGTCGCGAAGGAACTGCCGGACCGCGTCGTGGACGTGGGCATTGCCGAGGAGCATGCCGTGACTTTTGCTGCGGGACTTGCCTGCGAAGGCGTTATCCCGGTGGTCGCCATCTACTCGTCGTTCATGCAGCGCGCCTACGACCAGATGATGCACGACGTGGCTTTACAGAATTTGCACGTGGTGTTCGTGCTCGACCGTGCGGGCCTTGTGGGCGCCGACGGCCCTACGCACCATGGCGCCTTCGACCTGACCTTTATGCGTTCTGTTCCTGGCCTTACCATTATGGCCCCGTCGAACGAGAACGAACTGCGCGACATGGTTGTCGCCTCTATCGGCATGCAGGGCCCGGTGGCTATCCGCTACCCGCGCGGAGTCTCCCTCGAAAAGGAACTCAAGCCCGCGACGGGCGAGTTCGACTATGCGCTGCCTAAGGTGCTTGAGCAGGGTTCCGACATTTTGCTGCTCGGTGCCGGCTTCATGACGAACGAGCTGAAGCGTACTGCCGAAGTGCTGCGTGAAAAGGGCTACAATCCCACGCTGGTGGACGCCCGCATCATCAAGCCGCTCGACACGGAGTGCTACAGGAAGCTCCTGGAGTCGCACAAGGTCATCGTGACGCTCGAGGACAATACGCTGGTGGGCGGTTACGGTTCCGCCGTCGCGGAACTCCTCGCCGACTTCGGGCTTACCGACAAGAAGCTGCTGCGCTTCGGGCTCCCGGACAAGTTTGTGGAACAGGGTGAAATCAAAGAACTGTACAAGATGTTGGAAATCGATGGCGAGTCTGTCGCCAAACGGATAATGGAAAAACTATGAGCGAAGAAATCAATCAGCCGAAGCGCACTTTGAAGACTGCTCTCGACCGCAAGTTCGGTGTGAGCGAAGTGCAAGACCGTGAACGCCGTGGCCGTCGTGACGACGATAGCCGTGGTGGCCGCAAGCCTTTCCGCGCCCGCGGGGAATCCGAACAGCGCGAAGACCGCCGTTTCCGTGACCGCGAGGACCGTCCGTCCCGCGACCGCGAAGGCCGTGAAGGTCGTGAAGACCGTCCGTGGAACCGCGACCGCCGTCCGCGTCGTTTTGGCGACCGTCGTGGCGGGGACCGTCCGTTCAACCGCAGGGGCAAGGAAGCCGACCGCGGTGCCGCTCCGGTCTACCGTCAGCGTCCCGAGCAGAAGGAAGCCGTCTTTGACGAGAACCTGGACGAGAAGGCACTGGAAGCACGTTCTGCCCAGGTGGAGGCCATCGAGGATCCGGTTTCCAATCCGCCCTGGTTCAAGAAGCTCATTGCCCTCACGACCGAGAAGGGCCGCGAACGCGAAGGCCACTTCCTTGGCGAAGGCGTGCATGTCGTGGACGAGCTCGTGAGCCATCACCGCGAAATCGTCATCGCCGTCTACGTGGTCGAAGGTTTCAGCGACGAGAACCTGATTGAAAAGATTAACGAGGCCGAAGTCAACCTGCACGTGCTCACCGAAGAACAGATGAAGCGTCTGTCTTCTACCGTGACGACGCAGGGGATTATCGCCCATTGCCGTTGCGCAAGCAACAAGCCCAATTACGAACAGAGCCGCAGCGTGCTCACCCTGGTCGACGCCGTCCAGGATCCGGGCAACCTGGGGACGCTCTTCCGCACGAGCCTCGGTTTCGGCTCCAACGGCATGGTCCTCGGCCGCGGCACGGTGAACCCGTTCAACCCGAAGGTGGTGCGCGGTTCGTCGGGCACGTTCCTCCGCGTTCCGTTTGAATACGACGTGGACCTGGTCGAACAGATCAACTTCCTCCGCAGCAAGGGCTACACTATCATCGCTTCCGACTTGCACGCAAGGCAGGCCCTCGGTGACATTCCCGCCCGCAAGCTGCGCAAGATGGCGTTCCTGGTGGGTAACGAAGGTGCCGGCACGAACCAGTACCTGATCGAGCTTGCCGACGAGACGGTGAAGATTCCGATGAGCAGCGAACTCGAATCCCTGAACGTCGCTGTCGCACACGGTATCCTTTCTTACGAAGCGGCCAAGATCCAAGAGGAACTCAAGTAATGACTTGCTTCTACGACCGTCTTGAACAACGTATAGCTGCCTGCGGCAACCCGGTGTGCATGGGTATGGATCCCGTGCTCAAGCTTATCCCGCTCGAGGGTACGCCCGAAGACAAGATCAAGCGTTTCTATTCCGACATCCTGGAATGCTGTGCCAAGCGCAATGTGTTCCCCGCTGTCGTTAAGCCGAACAGCGCCTACTATGAATGCGTGAGCGTCCAGGCGATGCTTGTGCTCCAGCAGCTCATTGCCGACTATAGAAGTGCCGGCATCCCGGTGATTCTCGACGCAAAGCGTGGCGACATCGGAAAGTCGAGCGCGGCCTACGCGAATGCCGCGTACGACGTTTACGGCGCCGATGCCGTGACGGTGTCCCCGTGGATGGGAACGGATTCGGTTTCCCCGTTCATTCGCGAAAATAGCGAGAACGGCGCCTACGTCCTGTTGCGTACGAGCAACAAGGGCGCGCACGACTTTCAGGACATGAATGTCCTGCGCGGCGATGACCCGCGCGATGTCGCCAGCGCCTTCTATTCCGTGGCCGACAAGATCGTGGAATGGGACGACGGCAAGGGTTACCTCGGTGCTGTCGTCGGTGCGACTCACCCCGAAGAGCTCGAGCAGATCACGGCGTATTGCGTCGCGAAGAAGCACGAGATTCCCTTCCTGATTCCCGGCGTGTCTATTCCTGGCGTGCCCGGCGGACAGGGCGGTGACGCGAAGACCGTGCTCAACGCTATCGCGAACGGTGGTGGCAAGCGCAAGTTCCATGTGCTCAATTCCAGCAGTGGCTTGAACTTTGCCTGGCAGCGCAACAATACACCTGAAAACTTCGCCAACGACTGCGTTGACGCTTTGGAGCGCTTGGCTGACAGCTTGCGCTAAGGGGTGGGCAATCGATGCGCTACTTGGTCACGCTGATTCTTTCGATTCTGGTTATTGTGGCGGCATTCCATTTCGCTAAGCCGCTGCCCAATACCCAGTTCGACGAATCGTTCATGCCCAAGGCGAACTATGTGCGCTATATTGCCGCAGGGAACAATTCCGCGGTGGCGGGGCTGTTCTGGATCAAGGCGCTCACCAACCTGGGCGAAAGCTACCTGACCGGGACCGAGTTTGCCTACCTCGGCCATATCGCCGACCTCTGTACGGACTTGGATAGTTTGTTCTACACGCCGTACTACGTGGTGGGCGGCATCAGTGCAATGGATTCCCCCGACACGTCGGACTTCAAGGTGTTCCGCCGTGGCATCCGGGTGTATCCGGAAGACTGGAGGCTTGCGCTGTATTATGCCTTGCGCCTTGCTAACGGCCCGCATCCGGACAAGAAGGCCGCTGCCGACGTGATGCGCCCCTACTTCGACAGCCCGGACACGACGATCCCTCCGCACATCCGCACCATATACAGGACGTTCGAGCTGGATACCATGCAGACGGAGATGGCTGTCGCGACGATTATCGAAGATGCGATGCAGCCGCGCTACAAGGCGTTCCTCGAGAGCCTGAGCAACAAGATGTTCCGCATGTTAGGTTTGCGCGCCTTGCCGACCATGGAAGAAAAGGACAGGGTGAGGGACATCATCAAGGATATCATCCAGAAGGTGGCCGACGGTAATTTGCATCCGCAGCAGGCATTCGGCCTGTGCATGTCGATGAAGTACAAGCCGCCTGTGGAGCCGCCCGCTGCTGACTCGTTGTCCGCCGACAGTGCCAATGTCGCTGCGGTTGCCGACAGTACCAGTGCAGCGGTTGCCGATTCGACGGTCAGCGATTCGACCGCTGTTCCCGCAAGCGCAACTAATTGATTGCATACAGTAGTGCATACAAACTAGCCGTCCGGTATTTCGGGACGGCTTTAATTTTTTCAGTATGTTCTTGCGGGATTATTTTGTGCTGCGCTTTGCGTTGTTGGGCAGCCCCATCAGCTCGAATGCGTTCTTGCTGCGGAGGAAGTAGTCCTTCGCGAGCTCGGCGTTCTTCTTTTCGGCAAGCAGTCCCCTGTAGTACAGGATGGTGGCTGTCATGTGCGGGCGGTTGCTCTGGATGGTACGTGTTTCCGCCACCTGGTAGAGCGAGTCTGCCGTGGCCTGGTTGTTCAGGTCGGCGATACGGGCTTCGGTCCATGCGTAGATGCCGCTGTTCTTGTTGGCGCGCTTCCCGACCATCTTCAGCGCTTCCTGCGCTTCCTGTGTCTTGTGGAGGGCGCCCTGTGCGATGGCGCATTCGGAATAGAATGTAGCCTGCACTCCGTTGGATGCCTTTTTCAGCGAGTCTGCGTTCTGCTCTGCGCAAAGCTTTGCCGCGTCGGCGTATTTGCCCTGCGCGTTGCCCAGTGCAATTTTAACTTGGCTGTAGAGTGCCGCAGTCTGGTCGTCGAGCGCGTCCTTGCGTACGATGGATACCAGCGAATCCGCGAGGGCGAAGTCGAGGCTCAGCGTGCGGATGTGCGCCATCGAAAGCAGTATGCGCGCTTCGGACAGGAGGTCGGCTTCCTTGCGGCTGGCAAGGAGTGCCCGTTCGAGCTGGCCGTAGCTGCGTGCGAACTTCCCGTTCTCGAGCGATTTCTGCGCGCGGTACGAAAGCTCCCCGGATTCCGATGCAAACGCGGCCGCACCGAGGGCGAGCAACATGGCTATGGCGGTTCTGCACTTTACCATAGCGTCTCCACCATGAAGGGCACGGTATCCTTGTTCGGGATGGACCTGCGGATGAGCCATATCTTCGATATACCGTTCATGAGGTCGTCGGCGTTTTCAAGAGTCTCTTCGGACGAGGAGATGAAGTCCATCAGGCCGGTGCTCACGCTGCCGAGGTTGTCGACCATGTTGTCCACGTGGGAGACGGTCGTGTCAAGTTTGCCGAAAAGCGATGTCACGTGGTTCGGGATGTCCTTGAGGCTGTCGACCATGCCGGAAACGTTGTCCACCATTCCCGAGACGTTCGTCGCGATAGTGTCGACCTTGTTGAGCAGCATGGGCACGTCGTTCTGCAGAGTGTCCATGAGGGTGGAAGCCTTGTTGAGGGCGTTCATGCCGGTATAGGTAATCTCGTCGATTCGGTTGAGCTGGCGGTTCAGGTTGTCGTACAGCAGGCGGCTGCCGAAGATGGCGCCCACGGTGGTTCCCGTATCCATGGCCATGCCGAGGAGCGTGTCCGCCGCGTCGATGAGCTTGTTCACGCGGCCCAGGAGTTCGTTCGCCGTCTCGAGCACGGTCTCGATGTCCTGCGCCTTTCCGGGCGGGAGGTAGTCGCCGTCTTGCAGCACGCGGCCCTTGCCACGGCGGACGTCGATGTTGATGACGCGCGCGGAGATGACGTTCTGGTCGCGGATGGCGAAGACTTCGGCGCTGTCGGTAATCCAGTTCTGGAATTCCTTGCGGATGGTGAACTCCATGCTCACACCGTTCGCGATGATGGTCATGTCCGAAATCTGGCCGATGTCGACACCGCTAATCTGTACGCGGGTGCCGGGTCTCAGGCCGAGTGCCTTGTCGAAGGTACTGTGGAGCTTGTACTCTTCGATGCCGACCATGCCAGTCGAAAAGATCTTTGCGTAGAGAACAATACCGAAAATCATGACAGCAACGGTGAAGAGCACTCCGACCAGTAGTCCGGAGATCTCCATCCAGTTGATCTGTTTGAACGGTTTGATCTGCATATTCAGGAATATATAAATTTTTAAATGGAATGCTCGAGAAATTCGGGAACTTGTATTTCGGATAAAGAATTCGGGCCTGGAGCTTTTATGGAATTTTTTGATTTTCTGAACGAATCGGTTTCACCCTGGCATACCGTCGAATGCCTGCGCCGTGTTTTCTTGTCTAAGGGCTTTGTGGAACGGCGGTTGTCGGACGGTGCCGCCCTGGAGAGCGGCGCGGCCTATGTGTTTGTCCGCGGAGCTGCCCTGGTCGCTCTCAGGATGCCGCTACAGGTAAACGATAAGTCCAGATTCAGGCTGGCCCTGGCCCATACGGATTTCCCCGCTCTCAAGGTTTCCCCGAACCCGGACCGGACGGCGGCGGGCGCTTGTACGCTCCATGCCGAGGTGTACGGTTCCCCCATCTACTCGAGCTGGCTGGACCGCGACTTGGGTTATGCGGGGTTGCTCGCATTCGAGAAAGACGGCTGCGTCCAGACGAAGCTTTTGCGCGGAAGCAAGCTGTTCCGCATCCCGAGCCTGGCGGTCCACCTGAACCGCGGCGTGAACCAGGACGGGACGAAGGTGGATCCGCAGGCGGACTTCAACGCCCTGTGGCAATCTGCCACGGCGGACGGCAAGGCGTCCGCGTTTGCCGATGCGCTGCAAGGCGAACTGGGCGTTGCCGGCAGGCTCCTGGATTTTGACGTGCAGCTCTTCGATGCGCAGCCGGCGGCCCGTGGCGGCTTCAACGACGAATGGATCTATTCGGGCCGTCTTGACAACCTGGGCAGCTGCCATGCGGCGGCACAGGCGCTGGTCGGTTCTGCAGCTTCTGCAAACGACTTTTGCGTGGCCTGCTTCTACAACAACGAGGAAGTCGGCAGCGAGACTAGGGAAGGTGCCGGCGGGAACCTGTTACGCAGTGTACTGGAAACAGTATGGAATGCCGTAAACGCAGGGAAGACAGGTTTTGTTAGCTTGTCTGCAATTCTCGAAGAATCTTTTGCACTTTCTGTGGATGCGGCGCATGCCGTACATCCGAACCATCCCGAAAAACACGATACTAACCATTCCCCCGTACTGGGCGGCGGCATTGTACTCAAGACAAATGCGCAGAAGCGTTATGCGAGCGAGGCCGTGTCGTCGGCTAGGCTCCGTCTGCTCTGCGAAAAGACGGGTGTTGCGCTCCAGACGTTCGTGATGCGCAACGACATGCCCTGCGGCTCGACTGTCGGCCCGTCCGTATCGTCGGCACTCGGCATCCCGACTGTAGATATCGGCGAACCCATGCTCAGCATGCACAGCATCCGCGAGATGACTGCGGCCAGCGACCACGAAGACATGGTGCGACTTCTTGCCGAATTCTTCCGCTGAGTTCGTGCAAGTGCTTTGTTGAAGTTTTTTATATTTGAGTTTATGAGAAAATCTACGAACTTGAGAACGTTCCTTTTATGGGGAATGATTTGTGTTGTTGCGAATTTGTTCTGTACGCTTTCGGCTCCTTACGATGGTGACCAAAGTTTTTGGGTGGGGTGGGTCCAGTCGCTGATTGACGGCGGCCTCGGCAACTTCCGCGGGAACTATCCGCCGCTTTATGTTTTCTGGCTCTGGGTGGTCGCGCAGGTCCACGCCATTTTCGGAATTGTTGTCGCAAAGACATTCCTCCTCAAGTTCCTTTGCCTGTGGCCGGTATATTTCGCGCACCTGTTCCTTGTGGATTTCTCCTGCCGCATTGTCGACCGCTACAATTTCCCGCGCTGGCAGCAGAACCTCCTGATCGCCGTTGTCGCGCTGAACCCCGCCATCCTGCTCGGCGGCCCGATGTGGGGCCAGGTGGACCTCGTCCCTGTCGCGCTTGCGCTTTCTTCGCTGTACTGCATCTATTTCCGCCGCACGACCATGCTTGCGGCTCCGCTGTACGTTCTGTCGCTGCTCGCGAAGTTCCAGATGATCCTCTTCTTGCCGGTGTTCGGCGGCCTTTTCATCAAGAACTGGCGCCGTTCCTGGAAGGGCCTCCCGTTTGCGATTGTCGCCTGCGTCCTCGTCTTCTTGCCGTTCTTCCTGGGCGATAACCTCGGGGGAATGCTGCGCCGCGCCTATATCGACACCACGTCGCAGTACCCGTTTGCCACCTACAACGCGGCGAACCTCTGGATGCTCACGGTGGGCAACGTCTCGCCCGACGCGAACCCGTTCTTCGGCCTGTCCAAGAGTGGCCCGTTCTTCTGGCTCTGCCCCTCTTATGTGGGCAAGGCGCTGTTCGTCCTGTTCTCCATCTTTACGCTTGTCGCCTCTATCCGCTGCAAGTCGCTGCGTCGCGTGTTCGAACTGGCTACGTGGAACGCCGCTGCGTTCTTCGTGCTGTTGCCGGGCATGCACGAGCGCTACATTCTGTACGCCATCCCCGTTGCTGTCATCTGGTTCGTGCTGGACTGGCGCAAGTCCCTCGTGTGGGTGATGCTGCTGACTGCCGTCGCGTCTTGCAACGTGAGTATCCTCTGTGACGGTTTCCATGGGGGCAATGCCTGGACATGGCTTTCGGCCTTTGCCGTGCTGACCATGGCGGGGGGCATGTTCTACCTCTTCTTGCCGAAGATTTTTGCGAAGGCTGTTTCGCTGGTCGGCTTGCTCAAGATTCCGCGTTTTGTGCCGTACTGTTTCCTTGGCGTCTGCCTGCTGGTGGACGGAGCTTATCACATCAATTCGCTTGCCCCTGTCAAGGTCAAGCAGGTCGAGGGCGAGCTTATCCTGAGCGGCATCAAGTTCGATAGCTTCCGGCAGAACTACAAGGTGCCCATGATGAACAAGTCCGTGGAAAATGCGCCCCTCAAGGTTAGCGGAAGGCAGTACAGGTATGGGATAGGCACCCATGCTCCGTCGAGCATCGTCTACATCTTGCCGAACGACGCCGATTCGCTTTATATTGCCGCCGGTGTCGACGACGAGGTCTACGAAAATGGCGAGGTCGTTTTCCGCGTCTATGGCGACGAGAGGGTCCTTTGGCAGAGCGCCCCGGTAAAGGGCAGCGCGAAGGAGCCCGCGTTTGCCGCGGTGTCGCTTTCCGGCATCAAGATTCTCCGGCTCGAGACGGACCCCCATGGCCCCGATTCCTATGACCATGCGGACTGGCTGTCGCCTGTCGTCAAGCTGAAAAAGTAGGGCCTGCCCGTGAAAGCGTTTGTTGCCAGAGTCATGAGCCTTGTTCGAAAAGCTCCGGTAGAGATTTGTCTTTTCTGGATTTTCCTTGCCGTGGGTATTTTTGCCCGCTGCTTCATGTTCACGAGCGTCCCCGCCGACATCAACCAGGACGAGGCCTTTGCGGGCTACAACGCCTACACGCTCATGACCACGGCGCGGGATTCCTTCGGGTTCCGCATGCCCGTGTACCTCACCGCCTGGGGTTCCGGCATGAACGCGCTCGAGTCCTACCTGATGGTCCCCTTCGTCGCGATTTTCGGCCTCAAGGTGTGGGTTATTCGCCTGCCGATGCTGCTGGCCGGCATCCTCTCGCTGGTCGCCCTTTATAAGCTGGTGAAGATGTACGGGGGAGCCCGCCAGGCGCTTGCCGTGCTGTTCGTGCTCGCCATAGCCCCCTGGCACATCATGCTGTCGCGCTGGGGGCTCGAATCGAATCTTGCCCCCGCATTCGTGCTCTTTGGCCTGTACTTTTTTGCGAAGGGTGTCGAGCGCCCGAAATTCCTGGTGCTCTCGGCGCTGTTCTACGGGCTTTCGCTTTACGCCTACGCGACTATCTGGGCCGTGGTCCCGTTCATGATCCTTTTGCAGGTGGCCTATCTGTTCTGGATCCGCAAGCTGCGCAACTGCCGCTACACCTGGATCGCTCTTGCCGTCCTTTTGCTGCTCGCCGTGCCGCTCCTGCTGTTCATGCTGGTGAACCAGGGCCGCATGGATGCCATTTCGCTCCCGTTCCTGAGCATCCCCAAGCTTTTGTATTTCCGCGATAGCGAAATATCGCTGGAGAAGATTCCGGAAAACATCGGCAACCTCTTCAGCATCCTCACGCTGCAAAGCGATGGCCTGCCGTGGAACTTTACCGAGAAGTTCGGCATATTCTACCCCATATCCATCCCGTTCTTCTTTGTGGGGCTCCTGTGGAGCATCGAAGGCGCGTGGAAATCCCTCAGGGCTCGCGCGGCCAGCCTCGACGTGTTCATGCTCGTGTGGCTCGCCGCCGGATTTGCCATCGGCATCCTCATCAACGTGAACATCAACCGCGTGAACCTGCTCTTTATCCCGATGCTCGTGATGATTGCGCGTGGGCTTTACGTTGTATTCAATTATTTGAACCCGAAGGCGCTCGCGATACCGTTTGTCGTGTACGCGTGCATGTTCGTCTCATTCGAGAACCACTACTTTACCGATTACCGGAACAGCATTGCCTGGCACTTCTGCCGCGGAATCGAGGACGCCATGACCTTCGTGGAGACCGAACTGAAGGATGCTCCCGCCGTGAACGTGGAACGTGGCGTGAGCTGGCCGCGCGTCCTCTTCTTTGCGAAACCGGAACTCGCCGATTTCCTGCAGACCGTGGGCTACACGAACTATCCCGCCGCCTTCCTCGACGCATCCCGTTTCGGGCGCTACCACTTTTACTTCGACAAGAACCGCGTGGACGGCACGTCGGTCTACCTCTTGAACAACGATTTCGGCTCCCGCTATATGCTTGAAAACGCCGGGTACGAAGTCCGCGAATTCGGCTACTATCTGGTAGGTTATCCGAAGAAGTAGATAATGGCGTAAATTTGAAAAAAACGCCAATTTTAAAAAATAACGAATAATGTAATTATTTTAACAACATAAAGTTGTTGTTATTGTTGCAAATCTGAGGTATATTCAAATTAGTCTGTTGAAAAATTGGGGTAAAAAAATAGACAGACAACCTGTATCCAAGGAGAATTGAATGAAAAAAGGCCTTTTTGTCTTCTTCATTTTGGCTTGTATGGCATGGTCCAGCGAGTCTATTCGCGTAGAAGTAAAGGACGAACAACCTACTAACGTTCAAATGTTGGGATTGCGCCTGCGTATCGTCAACAATTCGGGCCAGCAATACGACGGGATTCAGGTCAAGTATTATTTGAAAAAGCAACCGGCAGACAACCTTGAGTTACAGACTTATTATATGGGTAATTTGTCTGCGCAATTAGAAGAATTTGATGACACGACTGTCGTGCTAAAAGTCAACGTCCCCGTTCTCGGTACAGGAAATACTCCTGACGCAACTGGAATTAGTGTTGGAGTCCATCGTTCGGGTTGGGGGTCTATCCATAAAGAAAGCTTGTCTGGGTATCCCGGTACTGAATTTGCAGAAGCGGCAAGATATGGCGTTTATTTGAGCGGCAATTTGATTGCGGGGAATTTGTTGCCTGACGAACCTTCGGAAGGGACATTGAAACTTCGATTCGTTGGTTTACGGCCCGAGACAACAGATTCCGCTTCTCCCTGGGTTCAGATTCAAAACTACGGTGAATCAACGGTTTCTTTGAACGGGGTAAAAATCAAGGATGCTTCCGGTAATCTTTACTCTTTGGGAGGGATGACGCTTGGGGCCAAGTCTACATTACGTGTTTGTAGTGGTCAAATTTCTGATTGCTCTTTTGATAGTGTCGTGACAAGTATATCGGGATTGTCTTTTGGAAATGTTGGCGAATTTGTCTTATACCGAGATTCCATACCCTTAGATTACATTGCTTGGGGCAATCGGGGCTATTATGCAGATTCACTTGAAACCGAGAATAAGGTAATTGATCCAGACTTTTTCTTTAAAACTTCAATGGAAGATGGTGTTGGAGGGCCTGCTTCTATCTATCATAAGGGAGATTTTTTCCGAGCCGTCATTATGGATGGGAACGATTCAATTGTTTGCTGGAATAAGTTTAGGGAAAAAATGGTTGCTTCTCCATTTTCGCAGATGCCGTATGCGGAACCGTTTTCTCTTAGGGACAGTAGTTCCATCTACAAACATAACATGGAAGAAACCATGCTTGCATGGATTCCTGTTGCAGGTGCGAAATTTTACGAGGTTATTGTCTTGAATGCGAGTGATACAACATTAATATATCATGATTATACGGAAAGAACGCGGATTCCGCTGCAATTAGGGGAAGGAGAATATTTTTGGGTAGTAAATCCAGTTGATGATGGAGGAAACCTTTATGGAGGTGCGGGGCTTACTACATGGAATACTTATATCCCTTTAAATTATTACTGCTATTTTGAAGTAAACGTGTTGGATGGTACAGAAACACCAGTTTACAACTTGCATGTTGATCCCCTTGCAGCAAGAAAGGACTCGTATATGCTTGATCTCAAGTGGGGAGAACACATTATTGAAGCGGACTGGGATCGACCACACAATTCTTCAGGATATGTGGATGGATTCGGTAATCGCCGATTCCATGATTTGAATCATTATTATAATGACCCAGAAGAGAGTTGGCGATGCTGGGCTGTTGCTGCAGCAATGGTGAATCATAAGTATGGAGGTAACCTAACGCAGGATGAGATAAAATTTCATTTTAGTTCTTTAGATCCCATTTTAAATGCTTTTCCGCATGATGAAGATGGAGGAGGAAGTTTTGGAACTGTTATACCTTGGGTGATGAATTTAGATCCTAACGCAGGCGAATTTACCTATTCAAGTGGAATACCATCGGATGAAATTCTGCTAGGTGCTTTAGCTGCCGGTAATTTGGTTGTTGTGTTTGAAGTCACTCATTTTATGGTAATTGATGCTGTGGTTTATAGTAATAAAAAGCATAAATATGTTTATAGGTTTTTGAATATAGATAATGACGGAACTGTATCATGGCGTCGTCCGGAAGACAAAGGTGTTGGTGTGGACAAATTTGCATATTGGATTATGAGTGATCCTAGGTTGTATGGAAAAATGGCACGTAAATCGGAACTTTATGAGGATAAAAACAACAATGGGGTTATGGACTTTGATGAAATTTTTGATGCTGATGGAGATACACTTCTTGATTTTGATGAACGCCATCGGTTTAATACCAATCCTTACTATCCAGATTCCGATTACGATGGCGTTCCTGATAAAACAGAAATAATGTCCTATACAATTCGGGAACATTATCCAGAAAAAACTGCAGATGGTAAAGATTTTGGTGTGAAAAATGAGATTTATGCTAATATTGATGGTGATGTTGATGGAACTGGTGCAGCATTGCGAGCGGAGTTGGATCCTGATTCTGACAATGATGGACGGTTGGATGGACAGGAGGATATTAATGCCAATGGCTTAAGAGACAACTATGAAACGGATGTTTATGCTAAAGATGCAGACCAAGTCGTTGCAATGTCTAACGCTGAACATGTAACTTTGTATGCATTGTCTGAGTTGCGTTACAATGATGGTGTGGTCTGTTATAATGGCCGAATGCAGACGGGTCGTTGCATCATTGCATCTGCGGCACTTGGCTTGAATGGAGAATATGCGGTGAACGTTGGGGCGCGAGCGGATGTGGGTGACATTTTATCCCGAGGAAACGTTATACTTCGTAGTAATACGCATGTGCGCGGAGGAGTGTATCTTATTGAAGGATCTAATGTAGACGATATTTTCTTGCAGAATGGTGCGACTATTGATAAAGGTATTTCGAGGTATACATATGATGTTTGGGACCTCAATTTTTATCCTCGTAATTATGCAGTAGATGACTTAGTGATACCATTTGTATATGACTTCGTTGTTCACGATGGAGAGGTCCGTGTTTTATCTTCTGGCATCTATTCGACAGTGAAGGTTGAGGGGGGTGGACTTCTTTATATTCCTCCTGGTACGGTTTACACGGGTTCTATTCAGTTGGATCCCCGATCGAATGTCATGTTTAATTTACCTGGTCGAGAAACTGTGATACATGTAAGCGGGGATTTTACTTGGCGAGCAAAGACTCTTAACGAGCCTGAACAGTATCCATTTATTGCACAGGGCTTTAAACTTGTTCAGCATGCTAGAGGAAAAAGAATGTATGTTGAAAATATGGTTGCGGGAAGTATTGTTGCTCCATATTCGGATGTGATTGTAGCTCAGTCAAGGAAGTTATTCTATGGTAAGATTTTTGCAAATAAAATAACTGTACATCAGTATGCCAAGATTTACCACGTTGATTTCAGCCCAATAGAAACAGATTTAGTTCTAACCATGGGGGGGATATGAGGAAATGGAGTTTATTTTCCTTTGTGTACTTATGTGCCATGCTTCAGCTTCATGCACAGGAATGTGAAGTTGTTGCTTACGGAACCCTTGATATCATGTACCCGGCGACACAGATTAACCTGTTTGACGAACATCGCTTGGATATGTCGAAGATGCCCTTGCTTGACCCTCCAGTAAAAAATCTGAGCTCGGTAGATTCGGTATATTGGGCCTATATTTCGCGATCAGATTCGACGATTATGGTTTTCGTTACGGAAGATGTCCTCACGTTCTTCAAATTTTGTTCGTCAAAGGCAGAATGTGAAAGCATTTCGTTTCTTGTAGAGGATGTCGTTGTTGATGAATTTTTGCGTCTTCAAAATGCCGGTGTATTTGGCGGTAGCGCATCGGAAGCAGATTCTCTGATTCGACATATTGTTTCTGTGATGGGAAAAATATTAACGTCAGGTTTGTATTCTGTACAGTACGGTTTGCCATATAATGAAGATGTTGCTGCCATATATGTTCCCGTTTCGGGCTTTTGTCGTTATCATCGCTCGGGTCATGATGTTAGTTTCTGCGGCCTTATTGACTCGGTGCGTCAATGCCCCGAGTTGTTTGAAGGAGAACCTCCGCTGGCCTTGCGCTCTCCTGCGGTGCGGGCTGCCTTGCCGGGAATGCAATTCCGCGCGTTCGACATGAACGGCAACCTTATCCGTAGCGGCAAATGGCGCGAAGAGTATGCCGACGAATTCCGTTCGCCGACAATCGTGCGATTTGAAAATGGGCTGGTCGTGCCACTCCCCCGCAAGAAAGTCCACTAATCAAAATGCCTCGGTCCAGTCAATTTCTTGACTGGATCTTTTTTTGTTTTTCGACGATATCTGCATATACCACGGCTTGTGTTATATACGTGTGAATTTTTAGGATTTCTGTAAAATCTTTTGATTTTAGCTCAAAATCATTGATTTTGTGTTTTGAAAGAGATATATTGTTGTCGAGGTCAAACCTATGAAAGCAATATACGAATATCTTGATTACAGGCGGTACATGCAGGAGTTCTACGAAGAACGCAAGCGCTGTTCCGCCTTCTCGTGGAGGGAGTTCTCGCATTTGGCGGGGTTCTCTTCGTCGAACTACATGAAGTTGGTGTGTGATGGGAAAACCCGCCTTTCCAAGGTGGGCGTGGATCGTGTCGCTATGGCAATGGAGCTCGAAGGGAGCGCCAAGGAATACTTTGCCCAGATGGTCGTGTTCGCCGATTCCGGTGACGAGGCGAAAAAGAATGCCGCGTTGAAGAGAATGCGTGAACTCGCGAAGGAGAACAAGGTGCGTACGCTGTCGGCGGATGCCTACGCCTACTTTAGCGAATGGTACAACCCGGTGCTGCGAGAACTTGCTCCCATGAATCCCGGCGCGAAACCGATGGAACTGTCCAAGCTCTGCTACCCGGAAATCAGCGCGACCGAAATCCGGAAGACTCTCGATTTTCTGATTCAGATGGGGTTGCTCAAGAAACACGACGAATACCATTACGAGCAGACCGAGAAGGTCGTGATGGGCGTCGCGGGGATGGTGCCCCCGGCCATGCGCCCCATGCACAGGCAGATGGCCAAGTTGGCGATGGACGCGATAGATAATGTCCCCGTCGAAGACCGCAGCTTCGCGGGCGCCACTATGGGGATTTCTCGCGATACGTACCGTCGTATTGCGTGCGAGGCGGAAAAGTTCAGACAGAAGGTTGTCGCCATCGCGAGTGAAGACAAGCACGGTGAACAGGTTTACAGGTTGAATTTACAATTGTTTCCGCTGACAAGGCGGCAGGAGGAAAATCATGGATAAGAAGAAATATATAGGGGTCGTTTTCTCGCTTGCCTTGTTTGCGGCATGTTCTTCGGAAGAGGGTGCCGGCGTGACGACGGAACCGGCTGGCGATCTTGACACTAGATTGTCCGTTTTGCCCCAGGAGCCTTCTGCAGGACAAAAAGCCATCATGGATAGCATCCTCAAGACTATGGAATCTGGTGGCGTCGGAACTTCGGAAAACACCAATGTGGTAAGGTTAGATTCAGGCATAGTGGAAATTGATGACCCGTCCGTTGAAATTCCTGTGCCGCAAACAGCCCATGATTTCGAGACTTCGGGCGAAGTTTATTATAGCCGGCAGGGATGCAACGTTACCTATTATGAAGAAGAATCTGGCACCCAGATGCTCTTTATCGGAAGTAGCGCGAACTACATGGAAACCAGTCTTTTGTTGACAAAGGACGAGGTCTTGATAGAAAAGGTTGAAAATAACTATTGGTTTGAAGAAGACAAAATAGATTGCGAAGCGGACCTTACGGCGTTCCGGCTGCGTTGTGAATCGTTGTATGGCGTATTCAGGGATTATAATGATGGAACCGGTTGTAATGACTTTAGGAACCTCCGGGTCGCTTGCGCTGTGCCACTGTTCGGTCTGGCCATTACCCCGGAAGTGCTGACGCATGAGGCGGATTACTATTATAAGGCGCGGTGCGATTCCTTGGTGGTGGCGGAGGGCCCGCAGTGCTCCATTGTATGCACGAATCCGTTGGAGAACATTTCTTCGAAAGACACGGTCGCTAATCCGTTTGACAATATGGAGTGCAAGAGGATTTGCCTCGATATGGAAGGTGAAGAAGAGTACTTCAATGTGCAAGGCGATGATGACGACCCGTTTGACCCGCAAGGCGGCGAATCCATGTCTTCTGCATCGATGCCTTTCCCCGTGACTTCGGCCGCGATGCCCGAGGCTATGAGTTCTGCATCGATGGATGGGACAATGAGTTCCACGTCGATGGAATCATGCTACTCTGTATGCGAAAATAGCTTGAATGGTAAGTGCTATACGGTTTGTCCGGACATGGACGGCGAAGACGGGTACTTCAATGTGCAAGACGATGAAGACGAACCGTTCGATGCACAAGGCGGTGTAACCATGTCTTCGGCGTCGATGCCTTTTCCCGTGACTTCCGCCTCAATGCCCGAGGCCATGAGCTCTGCATCAATGCCGTAACTAGGAAAACCTCTATAAAATGGGAACATAAGTCCGCCCGCCCGGCGGACTTTCTTGCTTTTTTGTTATAAATGAATTAATTTGTGATTGATACGCATCATGAATTTGAAGGTGATGGTGAAGAGAATTTTAGTGAACATCATATTAGTTGCCTGTATATCCTGTTTTGCACAACAGGGGCTGAACGTTTATGATGCGGAAGGACATCTGCTGACTAAAATGGCCTCTTTGTCAGAGTTAAATTTGAAGAATTGCCCAAGTAAGAGATGTTTTGTAGCGCAAAATGCTGAAAGGAAAGCTAATGTGGGTGCTTTTATTAAAAAGGGGCATGTCAAGTCAAAAGGACGCAAACGTTGGTATGAGGTGGGGCTTAACGAAGGGATAAAATTGTGCCCTGAAACAAAATTTTCGGAAGGGAATTGGATTGTTAATGGAAGTGCTTTTGTAGATCCTAAAAATTGTGTTCTTATCGAAGGCTCTCCTTATGCAAGGAGTATTTTGGTCCTCTTTGTAAAAAATCAGAATGACTTATCTGATGCTGACACAAACTGGATTCTTGTGAACCAGACCATTGTGGAAATGAGTGGCTCGTTATCTAAGGTATGGATTCCCCAGCGGGATTATGTTGGGGCGCCTATGTATAAAGAAAAATGGAAAACTGAGATTCTTAAACAGGATCTTATTGTTGACAAGACTGAGTTTACTATTAGGGAAGCTTTTGAACTAAATAGAGAGGTATGCAGGCAAGAATGTGGCGAGAACTATACCGACAAAAAGAAATATTTTTGCAAGGAAGTGTGTAGCGAGAAGATAGATGTGTCTTTTTATTCGACCGACGATTCATCTGCGCTTTTAAATTACCCTGTTAAACTTTCTGAAAGAGCGGATATGATAAGATATGCAACATGGAGGTCTAAACGTGATCAATTAGATGCTGTTTTTCCTAAGGTTCCATTTGATTCTTCTGTTGCAGGAATTCTTTTGTCTATTCGTCCAGATAAAAAAGAAAAAATGGTTATGGATACCTCAAAAAATGGGTATAGAATTCCGTATAATTCAGAATGGACCTTTTTGCAGAGTGGAGGACGTCAATCAGATTTCTTTTGGGGCGATGACACTTTACTTGCGCGTCAGTATGAGTGGGATTTAAGCGATTCGCGTGATGGCGGTGTTCGTGCTGTTGCGAAACTTGATGCTAATCCATTTGGATTGTATGATGTGTATGGAAATGCTAATGAGAAGGTTTTTGAAGAAAAAGATGGAAAGGTTTTTTTTCCTATAGAATGCAATGGCTTTTCTGTAAATTATACAATGAGTTCAACCTGTTGGTTCCAAAATAAAATCCAAGCATCTCAAAAAGTGCATGGAAGGCAAATATGTGTTGGTGGTGACTGTCACGGCTATGTATATCGCGGAATGAATGGCATACGTTTTGTCCGCAAACTTGAATGATGCCAAAAATATTGGGCACAATCTTTATTCTGTTCTTTTTTGTTTCGTTAGCAACAGCCTCTAAATGGTATAAGAATCTCGTATTTTGAGCTAAAAAAGTAAAAAAAAGCCCGTTTGCTGATTATAGATAACATTCCTGTAAATAAAAATAAACTTGACTATTTGTTACAAATGAATTACTTTGTTTGCTAATTAATTTGTAGTAATCAACAAGAGGAAAAATTTGAAACAGATTCATTTGCGTATAGTTGCGCTGTTGTGCTTTTTTCTGCTAAATGGTGCGTTTGCAACGGATTTTCCTTATTCTGAATGGAATTTGGCGAATTACAATGGGGCCTATGCTGCATTCAATGACGGTGTTGTTTCCGTCTCCTATGGTGGTTCCGAGTGTTGGCATGTACAATTGACCCGTAAGAACATAGAGTTACAGAATGGCAAGACCTACGAGGCCAAGTTTTTCTTACAAAGTGCTGGTGCTAATCGAACTATAGATGTACGCATAGGAAGGGATGGTTTTCCTTATGACGCCTTTGCTGAATTTGGTGAAGTTGTGGCGTCTCCGAATGGCCAATCTTTTTCAAAAACATTCAAGATGCAATCGGGGAATGTAAGTAATGCGCGATTTGAATTCAATTTAGGGAAATCCTCTGGAATTATTTACTTGGCTAATGTGAGCCTCAATTGTCTTGATTGTGTAAATAACACTAATCAAGAAGTCTCAAATAGGCCTGCGGTAGTTTTGAACGATGCCTTCGGATATGTTGTTGTTGCTGATACTGTTGATTTCCGCGATAATTCCATGTCGTTAGGTGATGTATTTGGTGGAAAGCTTGAATTGGGCGCGGATACCAAAATTTACGGCAATGTAGATGTCTCCGTTAAGTGCTTTTTGCGTGAACGCGCAAATATCAGTGGAGATTTAAGCTATGCGTCCCCATGTACCGAGCAAAATAACGTACATGCTAAGACAAAACGAGTTGCAACTCTATCAAAACCGAGTATTGGTATTCCGGATGTGGCCGTGGGCTATTCTCCGATTTCTGTGGGGATAGACCAATCCATTACTTTGCCACCCGGCAATTACGGAGCATTCTATGCTAATACGAGGTCAAAGATTTATCTCTCTTCGGGAACCTACAATTTCCAAAATTTTTATACGGAGCCGGATGTGAAAATATCGATAAATCTTGCTTCTGGTCCTGTGTCCATTGGTGTTTCGGGAAATGTCCGATTTGGCGATCGGAATAAGTTCTCTATCTCGGGAGGCAATCCGAGTGAAATCCAATGGAACGTATCTGGCAAAAATGTTGATATGGGTACAGATGGACTCTATTTTGGGAAATTTGTGGCACCTAATGCGTATGTGCGTATTCCGTCCCGTTCTCATCTTGTAGGTGGGGTGTATGCTCGTAAGTTTGTCATAGAACCGCAGTCGACTGTTTCGCAGGAACCCCGTGCAACGGAAATATCGCATAGTGAGGGAAACTTTGGCCCCTTCTTTGACTCGGGAATATTCAGATATGTTTCCCAAGTGCCGCTTTCCACATCGTCCGTTGAAATGTTTGTTTCTGCGGATAATGTCCAAATCAAGGTGAATGGTTCTAGTTCAACTACAGTTGAATTGCCTTCCTCGAACGGAACGGTGACCGTTTCTCTTAAGCACAATCAAATTTCGGGTTTTCCGTCTGAAGCATTTAGCTCTAGTTATGTATTTAGCTTTACGAAAACTGCTAATAACCGTATTTATTGGAATCCTCAGACTCAGTGTGAACAGGGGTGCGATGGTGCAACGCCGGCGACTGCCATAGGGGATTTTGATGTTGCCTACGAAACAGCAATGGCTACTGGTCGCGAGATTGTTATGGCGGGCGGTATTTGGGATGTGACGGAAAACTTCAAGGATGGAGTTGTTCCTTTGAGAGCCGGTTTTGAATTAGTTGGTTATACTGGGGATATTTGGGACCTAGCCTCTGCTTCGAGCATGCCAACGATTTTCTTGGGAGAATCTGCACATATAGAAATCATTGGGAAAACACCGCGATCGTTGACGGGTTTCTGGATAGCAAACGGTTATAATAAGGAAAATGGCGGTGCTATTGTTTCTGAATCTCAGCATTTGACATTGAAGAATCTTCTTTTTTCTGCTAACAAGTCCGATAAGGATGGTGGTGCAGTTTATTCTACCGGTACCGTTGAAATGAAGAATGTCTATTTCAAGAATAATCAGGCAAAAGGTAACGGTGGCGCTGTGTACATTGGTGGAGATGGCGGAGTGCTGAAAATTCAAAATGCGGTTTTAGAGAAAAACAGTTCCAATGGCGATGGAGGTGCGATATATACAGAAGGAACTTCTTTTGTCCAAAATGCCATTTTCAGCCAAAATGAATCTAGTGGTAAAGGTGGGGCTTGGTATGCTTTGGGCGGAACTATTAAAGTCAGTAATGCGACCATTTTTGATAACAATGGCAAGCAGGGATACTCGGCCATTGGCGGAGGGGCGTCGGGGCTTGTATACAACTCGATTTTATGGAAAAATATTGATCCTTCTTGTACGCTTGAAGAATGTAAAAAAGAAGTGTCGCCATCTTTGTCTATAAGTCATTCTATTACTGAGACGAACTATAGTGGAACAGGAAATATTGTAAAAGACCCGAAATTCCTTGATGAAAATAATCCTAGGGGCGATAATAATTATATGAGCATGACAGCGGGTTTGACTTTACGGGATGAATCTCCAGCAGTAGGTTCTGGAATAAAGGATGATTTTGTCGCAGAATCGGATATATTGGGCATTAAACGAGACAATGCCATTGATATGGGTGCTTATGAGTGGTATGATTTAAATGCAGATTTGGAATCAGGTGAATTTACATATGGAGAATTTAAAAAGAGATCAAAAGACTTTCCTGTATTTGAGCATCTAGGGGATGAAAGAGATATTATAGCTATAGGAAATGGGCCAGAAGGTCGTGTATTGCGTAAAAAGGTCCCGTTAAGTCAAGGGAGAAGCATAAAAAAAGCAGAAATGGAGTTTACACTGATGGATGAAAATGGGGTTCCATACACGAATGTGGGGAAACAAAGAGTTACTTTCTTTAAATTTGGTGAGGAGGGAGATAAATGTATTTTCCAAACATTGATCTTAGCTCCTTCCGCTAAAAATTATAATCCTGATGCTCATGGTAGATTGATTGTTTTTACATCGGAGTTGAAAAAAGTAAAAAAATATGGGAACGTTCAGGTCTTACCCGTAATTGGCGTTCAGGATAAATTTTATGGAAAAGTAGTATCGTGGGAGTAATGTATGATGTATTTAGTTATTTGTTTTCTTTTATCATTTCTAATTTCTTGTAGCAGTTCTTCAGATAAAGAAGAAGTGACATCACAGGGGACGGTTACGCCTTCTGAAACGAATCAAATAGAAGATAAATATCCGGGATTTTACCAAAATGCTAAATGTAACTATTTTTTTGATCGTCACCCGTATGAAATTTCTAGTACAAGTTTTGAAATAGAGGATTACGAAAAAGATGATCAAGGAAATATCGTTTATGATAATGAAGGCTATCCTAAGAAGAAAAAAACCAAACGGAATATAAAGTTGGATTATGGGGAATCGAATGTTGTAGTTGAAGAAGGGCAAACGAGTTATGTGAACGTTTATGTCAGTTGGAACCCACAAGATGAGTATGATGTGTATAAAGATGTGAAGTATTATATATGTGATGCAAACTCATTGAAAGAAATAGAGACCATAGATTTTTCTTATCAGATTCCAGAAACGGAATGGAATATTGGGCATAAGGAGAAGGAAATAGAATTTTATTCTCAAGCAGAAAAAATTGGATTGTGTTCGAGGTATAAAGATTTGGGAGCAACATTGTATGATGTTTTAAATGCATATTCTTATGAACTCAGAAGAGTAGATGTTTTGATTGCTGAAATTGGAGGAAAAGACGATAACAAAAGAACAAATATAGAAAATGAAGCAAAGCCACTTTTTGCAAAAGCGGCTACAGAAATATCTTTTAGTAAAGAAGAATATCCTATTCCAGAAAGTTATCGTGAGGATAATCTTAAACATAGATCGGTATCTTCTTTTGCAAATGGAATGCTATTTGTTTCTATTGCAAAAAAAGGAGGGGGGAAGTCGTCTTGTTATGATAGAATTAAGGATGATATGTTTTGGTCCGTTGATTTGGCGAAAAAAGAAATTAGGAATGGTGTTTTTGGTAGAAGATTTTTGTTAAATTTTAATCGTGGTATGGTTAAATATTGGACATTTGATAATAATAGAAAATTGTGTAATGATGGACTTGCATTTGTTCCTGAAGAAAATATTACTTATCAAATAGGGATAATAAATTCAAGCAAATGGGATTGTAGAGATCCGCAATTTTGGCGTTTTCGTGTGAATTCAGACAAGATGGGTGAAATAGAAATAGATGGAAGTTGGACCACAGAGTTGTCTGTTATAGATCCAGATTGTCATGTCGTTTATAACGAGAAGGATGGGAATAATGGCGCAGTTTATTGGGATTCTTTTTTTAATTCTAATGATGAAGGTTTTACAGATGAGGTCACGGATGCATTAGATGGTCCTCCTATTGGTTTATATTCAGTTGTAAGGTCATCTCCAAATGAAAAAAATTGGCGAACCTATGCGCATGAAATTGGCCATTTGATGGGACTATCGGATGTAACGGATCCCGATGATAAGAACAAAAAATATGAAGGTAATTTAATGCACGCCTATGCGAGTGAGTCAAAAGGAAAGATGCTTCGCAAAGGCCCTTTGCCGGGTAAAATAAGTCCCAGCATAGAGTATCAATGGGATTGTTTGCATACAGGACATAAAGATCATTGTATAAAACCTTCGTGGCATTCTTTTCCCGGAGATTATTAAGGAGGTCTGTTATGAAAGTAGTGATATTATTTATATTAAGTTTCGTTGCGTACACATTTTCGTCGGAATCGTGTATATGTGATGCTTTGGGAAAATGTTCGTGTTTGCAAAAAAAAGATTATTTGATAAAGTCTTTTCGACAAAAAAAAGGATATAAGGAATATTATGTTTTACAAGAACGAATCTATGATAAAGTCAAAACAGTTTCATATTCTAGTAGTCCTGCAGTAAAGTCAAAGGGAAAAAAACGTTGGTATGAGGTAGAATGGAACCAGGGCATCAGACTTTGCCCAGAGAAAAATTTTAATAGCGGCGATGGTATTTGGATTGTAAATGGTCCTGCTCATGTAGATTCTGTGAATTGCGTATATGTAGATGGATCTCCGTATACGAGGAGTATTTTAGTTCTGTTTTCTAGAAATTTGGACGATTTAACAGAGGCTGATTCCAGTTGGATACTTGTCAATCAGACTATTGTGGAGCTTGCGGGTAAAAGTTTTAGTGTGTGGAACGGCCTTCGAAGAATGCATGGCCAAAAAAATCCAGATTCAAAGTATGTCACTAAAACCTTTACGCAAGATCTGATTGTTGACAAAACAGAATTGAGAGTTCGTGATGCTTTGTGGCTGGACGAACAATTTAATCGCAAAAAATTTCCGGATGAGTTTTCGAATACAGGCTTTTATCCTTTTCGCGATACATCGAAGCTCCTAGATTTCCCGGCAAAGGCGAATTACCTTTATTCTCATTACAGATCCGTTATTGATGGGTTTGAAGATGCCGTTAAAAGAGATGTTCCCATTGATTCTTCCGACACGGCAAAAGTGATATACGGACTATTGGATCAATATAAGAATCTTGTATATATTCTAGATACTGCGAGCAATGGATACCGAGAGCCGATATATGAGGAGTGGCAGGTGTTACGTCGAGGTGGTGTCAATTCGACTTTTCTATGGGGAGATTCTGCAAGTGAAGATGAATTGAAAAAATACGCACGTCATGATTGCATCGACAATAATCGAGGTCTTTATCCGGTTAAGCAATTTAGGCCCAATTCCTATGGTTTATATGATGTGTATGGAAATGCGGAGGAAACGCCTTTTGTTATAAGTGATGGACATAAGTTTAGGTATGGTCATGAATGCATGGCATATGATTACAACTATTATGATATAGGTAAAGAATGTTATTTTTTGAGTTACCATAAATGTAACACTATTGAAAAACCATGGAGCCCTGAAACGTTTTCGTTTATAATTCCATCGTTTGAGGGCATGCGTTTAGTCCGCAAACTTGAATGATGCCAAAAATATTGGGCGCAGTCTTTATTCTGTTCTTTTTTGTTTCGTTGGCAATGGCCGCGGAACGGTATAAGGAACCTATATTCGGGGTTGAAAAAACATCAAGCTTAATTTATGCGCCTAATGTTCCACATTTGGTCAAGAAACATTTTGTGACAACTTTAGCCTCTGGCTTGAAGTCATCGTCAGATGGATTTCCTGTTCTTCATTTCTATCAAAATGCAAATGAAGTGGAGAAGGGAAATCTGCAGTTTGATTTTTACAAACCTCAAAATGATACTGCAAAAAGTAGACCCCTTGTGATAATCATTCATGGGGGTGCTTTTGTTTCCGGAAGTAGAGATGACCAAACACAGCCTATTATTGGTTATTGCGATTCGCTAGCTGCTCGCGGTTATGTGGTGGCTTCCATAGACTACCGAATTGGCCTAGTTTTGAAAACCGTTCGCAATAAAATGTTCTTGGATAGTTCGGATTATAAAAGAGCTGTTCAATGGGGTGTTCAAGATTTACAAGCAGCAATTCAATATTTTAAAATGAATGCGAAAGATTATGGAATCAATCCTAATCGTATTTTTGTTGTCGGTTGTAGTTCGGGCGCAATTTTGGCGTTGCAGTCTATAATTGAAAATACAGAAACGAGACCTGATGCGGTGATTTCTTTATGGGGTGCCGTGATGAATAAGGTGCAGATAAAAAATGTCTCCGCTCCGGTTTTGTTAGTTCATGGAACGAGGGACGAGATTATTCCGTTCAAGGAGGGACGGATGTTGAATCTCGATTCCGTAAAAGAGAAAAACAGTTATATGCCCGGATATGGATCTGTTGCCAATGCTTTTAATATCAAATTTTTTAGTCCTGTTTTTTATGGAAGTTTTGTCATAGATTCTGTTTTGAATAATCGTCGTATAAGTCATGAATCTTTTTTCGTAGAGGGCGAAGGGCATGAATTTTATGGCAAAGAGCCCTACAAAGAGGATGTGTTGAAGCGTCTTGTGGAATTCCTTTATAAAAACTTGCAATAGTATGTAGTGCGTTTTTTGAACGGAATGGGCGGTTTTTTGCCTCGCAGTTTTGTATATTCTAGCCGTTAGAGGCTAAAAATGCGATTATTTGTTCTTTTGACGTGCTTATTTGCGGTGACGATTTGTGCGCGGCCTATCAATGACGGCAACAAGCTGTTCAAGAATGGCGATTATGCCGGTGCGCTCGAAAAGTACATGAAGGCCCGCGAGGCCGAACCCGCGAACCCGCTTTTGTTCTACAATATCGGAACGTGCCAGTACAGGCTCGGCAATTACGAAGAGGCCAAGAAGGAACTCGAGAGTGCCGTGCGCATGCCCGACAAGAAGATGGCCGCGAAGGCCGCCTACAACCTGGCGAACACGCATTTCCGCATGGGCGAGAAGGCCGCCGAGGGCAGTGAACGCATTGCCGCGTGGCGCGAGTCGGTCGCCTACCTCAAGAAGGCCATCGACCTCGACAACGGTTTCGAGAACGCAAAAAAGAACGTGGAAATTGTGCAGCGCAAGCTGAAAGAAGAACTCGACAAGCAAAAACAGAACCAAGACCAGAATCAGGATAACGACCAGAAACAGCCGCCGCTTTCCGAGAAGGCGAAGGAAGTTCTGGCGCGTGCGCTCCAGCTTTGCAAAGACGGCAAGTACGCCGAAGGCAAGGAGATGCTCGAGAACCTGATTGCCGAAGACGAGACCGCGGGCCAGCTGAACGGACACGTGCAGCGCATCGACGACGTCATCGAAATCAAGGCCGGCCGCAAGCCCAAGGCCAAGATTGACGCGAGCAACACCGACAACGACCTGGAGGTGATCTGATGCGTTTGATTAGACGAAAGACGAAAGACGAAAGACGAAAGAATGTTTATGGTAAGGTCACTGAGCTTGCCGAAGTGACCGTTGGTAAGTCTTTGCTTGCTCTTTTAACGGTTTTGCTATTGTCCGCAGCGGCCTTTGCGGCGCCGAAGTCGGCGAGCGCCTACTACAGCGATGCCGCTTTCCAGTACATCGAGAACCGCTTGCCCTCTGCCGAAATCACTTGCAACGAGGGCCTGCAATACTATCCGAACGACCAGAAGTTGCAAATGCTCCTCGACCGCATCAAAGAGGCCAAGGACGAGCAGAAGAACGAGAACAAGAAGAACGACAAGAACCAGGATAACAACCAGGACCAGAATAAAGATCAGAACCAGGATCAGAATCAGGACCAGGATAAGGACCAGCAGAACCAGGACCAAAACCAGGATCAGCAGGACCAGAACCAGGGAGAAAGTTCTTCAAGCGGAAGTGATGACCAGAACCAGAATGGCGAAGGCCAGAACGGTGAATCGAGCAGCAGCCAGGGCGAAAGCTCCGACAGCAACGGCGGTCAGCAGCCAGAGCCGCAGCAACCCGAAGAAGGCTCAAGCGACAGCCAAGGCGAGGAACCTCAGGAACAGCCTGTGCAGATGGGCGAGATGACTCCCGAAGAGGCTGCACAGCTCTTGAAGGATTTCGACGAGCAGAACGGCGAACGCAAACCTTGGAAGCCTCTCCGCGGACAAGCAAGACCCGCGAAGGACTGGTAATATCCAGAAATCTTGACATCGGTCAAAGCAAAAGTATATATTACGGATATGAGACGTTCTCGTATCCGTTTTTTCAATATGAGGGTTGTCGTTCTGACAGCGTTGTCGCTTGTGCTTTTTCATGCACCGGTTTTGGCGGCGGGCCTTGTGAAGCAGAATATCGACACAACCGATGCGATGGCGACTCTTGACAATTTCGACCGTGGGTTCTATACGCCGCAGGTGTTGCATTTAAAACCTTCGGGCAGCAAGGCTATCGGGAAACCGTGGGCGAAACTCCTGCACCTGCGTGCCGAGATTTCGGAATTCAGCAGCAATGCGTGGCTGGGTGTCGATTCGGTGAGCGGGGACACGATTCGTGGCAAGAGCCAGGATTTGACTGAAGACGCCCTGAACGTGTTGCAGGAATCGCTCGACAGTATCCGCGCGAACAAGGGCTTTGCTGTCGTGCGTATCTGTTACGACCCTTGGTACAATGGGCGCAGCAACGTGACGCCGGATCATGAGTGGGTGATGCGCCATGTGGAACAGCTCGCTCCCGTGCTCTCGAAAAATACCGACGTGATCGTGGCGCTTGAGATGGGGATGCACGGTGCCTACGGAGAGATGCATAGCGATACGAATATCACGTACGACCGCATTGCCGAGGCGACAAACCTGATGCTGCGCAGCACTCCGCCCGAGCTGAAAATCCTCACGCGCACGGGCAACTATTCGGCGAAGGTGCTGGGTTTTGACGACTGGGGTGTCGACTTCCATATCGATGGCGAGAAGTTTGCAGAAATTGCGAAGGCCAAGGGCGACACGATGTACCGCGTGGGAATGTTCAACGACGGCTACTTGGGAACGCAATATGATTACGGCACGTGGGGCGCCGACTGCAATACATCCATTTGTCGTGAAGAAGGCGTGGCCTGGCTCGAGAAGTATGGCATCAACACGCCCTATGGCGGCGAGGCGCTTACGACGGCCAAGGATTACCAGGTCATCAATACGCCGGAGTTCCTCTCTTACGAAGGCTTCCGCACGCATACGAGCTACCTGAATATCCAATGGAACAACAACCTGATCGACAGCTGGAAAAAGACGTTGTTCAACATCAAGGATTTCGATTACGATTTTGAGCGCGTCGATTCCCTCACGGGCTTCAAGTACATCAACGACCACCTGGGTTACCGCTTTGTGTTGCGCGAATCGTGGGTGACGGATACGGTGGGCGAGGACGGTATTTTTAAGGCGAAGGTGCGCATACAGAACGTGGGCTTTGGGAACTTGACTCATAAGGTGAAGGCTTCACTAGTTGTTAATGGGATACAACAAGTGGGTATGCTAGATACTTTGGCTTACATTTACTATGAAGATCCTCTCCCTGATTCTATTGATTTTATGAAAGTGCATAGCCGCAAAATTGAAATCAAGGGTGCCGATACCGTGATGACATTTGATGGCAACAATGAAGTTTTGATCGAAGCGAAATTGGGCTCCTTGAAATACCAATCTCC
>JAGCGO010000120.1 GCA_017649565.1 Fibrobacter sp.
GATTGCGTTACGGGCCTCCCCTACCGTAATCGCGGGCACACAGGCCTTGGCAATATCCGAAGGCCTAGCGCCTTTCATGATCGGGGCGAGTTCTCTCACGGTAGGATTCACCCACGAACTGAAGTACCCGAAAGCCTCAGTTCCCAGGATGCGGACCCCATTCTCCTTCGCCAAGGCCCGCATCCGGGAATAAGCGTTCATGCGGACTGTATCATCCGGCGCATCGCAGAATTCCACCATCAGGCAGAAATATTCCGCCTGGAACCCCGCGAGCCCCATCGCCGGAGCGACCTTGATGGCCCCAATCTTGGAGAGCCTGGTCTTGCCGTCACAAACGAGCTTAAGGTAACCCGACGACGAAAAACCCGCAAGCTTCGCGAACTCGCGCCACGAAAAAACAGAAGTCTTCTTCCGTTCTTCGTAGAAATCCCGCAAATAAGAGCGGTAATCTTCGTATTCCGTTATCGGCTTCATCTTCATGAAATAATATAGGTTTTCCATGAAACACTATCTGCAAAATTTCAATAATTTCGCAAATATTTCAAAATATTCAGCCATTTTTGCTTGTTTTATGAAACGCTCCGTTTCATATAGGGCAGGGGCGGTGCCTTAAAAGAGACCGTTTTTAGAGATTGATGCTGACGGAGCCAAAACCGGACCAGTGCCAGCCCGGGAATTCACCGAACAAGTTCACCGCGCCTACGCGCGCTTCCACAGTTTTAGTAAAGCGGTAACCAACAGAGATGTATTCCGTGAGCACATACGGCAAGTCAAAATCTGCATGCGCATCCGAATCTGAATACGTAGGCGACGGTCTGTAAGCGTTGATAGAATAGTTCAGTGATACTTTGTCTAAATAAACCGACGCATAGCCGCCAAATACGTTCCGCAACGCCATGCCGGTTCTGCTTGACCCGCTCACGAACAAGTCATCGTAATATTCGACAGAATATTCAAAGTCCCGGAACACCCACCATAATTCATCGGCAAGGCCAATTTCAAAATGCTTTGTATTGAACCCCACCGTAAAGAATCCGTACGCACCTCTGCTGATGCCAAGGCCCAAGCTCCAAAGGAAGTTCCCGTTTTTATGCAAGCTTTCAAAACTGCTCTCAACGTACGGATAAACTATCGAGTAGGTCGCATCGACATCTTCTGAAACCCTATTTTCCATCTCGCTGCGGCATTTAGAATCACAACCTGGCCCGAGCGGATTCTTGAGGCCCTTGATTTTCACTTCTTCGTCATCACCGATATTGACGGATCCAGAGAAACGGATTTTGCTCTGGTTCGATTCCATATACCCGCTTGCGCCACGCATTTCGGGCGCAGGGACAACTTCCATGTTCACCTTGGTCACATGGGCATAATCTGCGACGCATCCCGTCAACAGGGTGCTTGCAGCAAGTAACGGCAAATAATTTCTAGACAAATGCATAACTAGCCGAAATATATCTTTTTTAAGCCCTTCAGCTACTTTCCGGTCAAATAATCCCGACAATGTGCCAATAACTGCAGATTAGAGGATGTTGGTATTTTCTATACTTGTAATATGTACGATCCGCGATTCCTCCCCATATGCAAGGAAGACCTAGACGAACTCGGCTGGGATTACGTGGACGTAATCATCATCAGCGCCGACGCCTATGTGGACCACCCGTGCTTCGGGCATGCCGTGGTAGCAAGGCTCTTTGAACACGAAGGTTTACGAGTCGCGATTTTGCCACAGCCCAACTGGCGCGATGACCTGCGCGATTTCAAAAAACTCGGCAGGCCCCGCATGTTCTTCGCCATTTCGAGCGGCATGGACAGCATGGTGAACCACTACACCGCCGCAAAGCGCCTGCGCAGCGACGATGCCTTCACGCCCGGCAACAAGGCAGGGTTCCGCCCCGACTACGCGACGTACACGTACGCAAAAATCTTAAAGCAGCTCTACCCCGATGTGCCGCTGATGATTGGCGGGCTGGAATCGAGCCTGCGCCGCGTGACGCATTACGATTACTGGAGCGACAAGTTAAAGCCGAGCATTCTGTTCGACACGCAAGCCGACCTCCTCGTCTACGGCATGGGCGAAAAGCCTTTGAAAGAGATGGTGCGCCTTTTGAAGAAGGGCGTCCCGTTCTCGAGCCTGCATTCCATACCGCAGACAGCCTACTTAGCACCCAAGGGGAGTGTTCCAAAAAGCAACCAGTGGGAAGACTTGCGCCTCGCAAGCTACGAGGAATGCCTCGCAAGCAAGCGCACGCAGATGGAAAACTGCCGCAAGGTGGACATCGAATGCAACAAGTGGTTCCAGCGCCGCATTCTGCAGGATGTCGCGGAACAGACCGTCGTCATCAACCCCGCGTACCCGCCGCTCGATTACGGCGAGCTCGACGAAAGTTTTGAATACCCGTACGCACGCGAACCGCACCCACGCTACAAAAAACGCGGAAACGTGCCCGCGTTCGACATGATCAAGTTCAGTATCAATACGCACCGCGGGTGTTTTGGTGGGTGCAGTTTCTGCGCCATCAACGCACATCAGGGAAAGTTCATCGCTAGCCGCAGCCGCGAAAGCATTTTACGCGAAGTCGATTTGATTACCAAGATGGAAGGCTTTGCCGGCACCATCACCGATCTGGGCGGCCCTAGCGCCAACATGTACAACATGCGCGGCCGCGACCCGAGCCGTTGCCAGAAGTGCGCACGTGCCAGTTGCCTCACGCCCAAGATTTGCGACAACATGGACACGCACCACAAGGAAATTTTGGAGCTCTACCGCGAAGTGCGTAACCACCCGAAGGTGAAGCACCTGTTTATCGGGAGCGGCGTGCGTTACGACATGCTGCTGCAAGAGACGGATGACGATGAACTGCGCAAGGACCACGAGGAATACGCCCGCGAGCTCATCGACTACCATGTAAGCGGCCGCCTGAAGGTGGCGCCGGAACATACGAGCGACGAAGTCCTGAAACTCATGCGCAAGCCGAGCTTTACGCTGTTCCACAAGTTCAAGGAATTCTTCGACGACGAGTGCAAGCGCATCGGCAAGCGCCAGCAGATAATACCTTACTTTATCAGTAGCCACCCCGGGTGTACCGAGGCCGACATGGCGGAACTCGCCCTCGAGACAAAGCAGCTCGGGTTCCAGCTGGAACAGGTGCAGGACTTTACGCCAACGCCGATGACGATTGCGACCGAGATGTTCTACAGCGAAATGACGCCGGACGGAAAGCCGCTTTACGTGGCGAAGACGCCCGAGCAGAAGCGAAGCCAGAGGCAGTTCTTCTTCTGGTACATTCCGGAAAACCGCCCGCAGATCCGCGCGACCTTGGAACGCTTGAAACTCGGGAAAATCGGCAGGCTGTTGCTGAGCCGCAGCGCCAAGGCCGAAGGAAAGGAATTCTTCCCGAGCAAGGAACGCGAAAGCAATGCCGACTACCGCGCACGCGAACAGCACATGCGGGGCGAGCGTGCCAACGCGCTCATTCCGAAAAAGGAAAAGCCCCGCTGGACAGAGGAAGAACGCGAAAAGTTCCGCAGGGAGCGCGAAGAACGCGCCGAACGCCAGCGCAGGGCAAAGGACCCCGCGTTCAATTACGGGCCCAAGAAGAAGGCCCGCTTCGGCAAAAAGAGCCCCTGGGGGAAATAATCCCTATTTCACCTTGACGGTCCGGGTTTTCCCTTCATTACGGACAATGAACAGCCCCGCCCTGCGAACGGGCAGGAGCATCGAATTGCCTGTCGCACGGGTCGTCTGCAACAGAGCGCCCGAGATGTCGTAGAGTTTCACCATCGTGCCGGGCACAAGTCCCGAAACATTCAAATCGCGGCCCGTAGCCGTCACGCGGAGCGCAGGCATGTCGTGGCAAATTTTTGCAACATCGACATGCGTTGTCAAGGTATCCCTGGACTTAGGACTCAACCCCTTAAGAATCGGAAAACCGTCGTTCACGTAGTTCTTGTCCATTTCGAACGCGGCGCCCAGAGTATCTACAAACCAGGACGTTTTCATGGAATCAGCTTCCAGGACGCTTCCCTTCGGGCGATATTCATAACTGATCTCTATACAACCCTCATTGTATACATTGTAGGAGTTGACTATTTCCTGGCGGAGCGATGCGCTTCCACTGGAGATACAGGCTAACGAGTTTGTCCCGTAAGCACTTGAAAGGAACCGCCAGTTTCCCGTCACTTTGCGTTCACGGAGATTTCCATAGATGTTTCCCACTCCGACACCAGACGGAAGATTACCGCGATTGTAGACATTGCTTATCAGGTATTGACTTGTGTCGATTTGGGAATACGAGTCTATATAAATAGTCCCGACAATCCCGCCAGCAGCATCGTCTGTACTGCTTACATTCCCGGTGTTGTAAACCCTGTCTATGCGCGGGACGCCGCGGACGGCCTTAGACGAAGATTCGTCAAGATCGATAACGCCAATCAGACCACCCGCAGAGAGTTTTTTCGCCGTGACCTTGCTGTTGTCGTTCCAGCACTTTTCCATCTGGCCTTCAAAGAAATACGCAAAAGCAGCAGCGCCTTTACCCTGGAACACGGAATTTTCGATTCCCATATTCTTGACACTTCCGTTAAGAGTATGGAAAAAGGCCGCAATGGTATCTTCCGCGACAACCTTCATGTTGCTCACGGCATGGAAGTCTCCATCCAGGTAGCCATCGAAACGGGTTATCGCCTCCCATCCATACTTCTCGTTTTTCTTCATGTTGATATCCGCAGTCAGCTTGAGATGGCTCGTGGCAAGATAATCCCTGAAATCCAATGTATTTGCAGCCGTTATGTTTCCGCGAGAAAGGCGCATGTCAAGAACGGTCAGGTCATCTGCATTTTCGATAAGGTATGGGGATTCCTCACTGCCGAGGCCCTTATACAGATACGGAACCGGATACCCCTTGCTGCTTGCGGCCGTATCCTTTACGAAGGTTAGCGGCAAGGAATCGAGGAAGGCATCCGACTTCATGAATTCATCGTCCAGGGCGATTCCCCAGTAAGATTCTCCAAGTTCGCTCTTCTTGTGGTAAACTTTCTTGGGGGCCTCGGAATTCTTCGCCAGCGAATCGTTCACAAGCATATCACCCCTGACCCTAGCTTCGACATCGCCAGCCATATAGACATTGAAGAGCGTCATAAATCTCGGGGTATCGGTCAATCCGTAAAGTCCTCCGACAACACTATCTCCGACAACATGGGAGTGGACGGCAGAACAGGAAATATCCGAGGAGTATCCATTCCCGGCCACGCCCCCGACCACAGATTTGCCGGTCACGTCCGCAAAGTCTTGAATATTTGTAAAAGACACGTTCCCGGTATAGCCTGCGATTCCACCTACAATGGAATCCCCACTGACGGCTCCATATAGACGCACATTGTGCAAGTAGCCTCTGAACATACCTCCGCCCAGCATGCCGACTTCATTGCCACCAACAACTTCGAAATCCTTCAAGGTCAAGTTGTAAATCCTGAAGGAGGTAATCAAGCGTGCAAAGCCAACCCTATATTCACCGGGACGGTCAACCTTTATGCCCGAAATCGTATGGTTCGATCCGTTGTAATCGACCCTGAACAGGGAATCGACGAACCATTTCCCGTATTTGCCAGACCAGGCGATGTCGGCAGTCTGCTTGAAATAGAGCGTGTCCAGGCGCAAGAAATCCGATTCCTGCCTAAACAAGACCTCGAAACCAAACAGGTCCTTTTCGCTGGCGATGAGGTAGGGGTCGTCCTTCGTCCCCGAACCTTCGGGCAAGATAAGTTCCTTGTGCGTGGGAATGTATAACGGGTAACCGAGATTTTCGCCGCTTCCTTTTTCATCGGCAACGAAGTTGTAATCCATCGGAGAAAGCATGGCGTTGGCTTCTTCTATCGACTTCTTTTTCGAAAGCGTGTCTCCGGCGTTGACGACTGCACCAAAATTGAGGCATGCAACAGCAGGCTCGGTCAAAACGTCATCTTTGCAGGAGTTGGCGCTAAGGCATTCGGCTGTTCCATAGACTCCCCCGACAAGATTTGTTCCGGTAACGGTTCCTGCATTGTAGCTGTGGCGAAGCTTGGCATATTTCGTGCTCTGCGCCATTGCGCCGACAACGCCCCCAACCTTGACGCCCCCGGTCACATCGCCAAAATTGAAAAGGCCCCCATTATTCAAGCCGAAACTGACCGGCTCCTTACCCAGACTCTCCGTCCTAAACATACCGATTACACCGCCAACAGCAGAATCACCCCTGACAGAGCCGAAATTCTTTGTTTCCCATACCATGCTGTAACAGGACGTGCTGACAAAGTTCATGCCCATCACCCCTCCCACGAAACTCTTTCCGGAAACATCCCCACGATTGACAAGCATGTCCGCGTAGACTCCATTTTCACTTCCTGTGTATAACCCGAAAAGGCCGCCTACAATACGATTTCCGACCGTGGTTCCTTTAAAGACGACATCGTGATAGTTGGTAAAACGCGATACACGGCTTGCAGTGTAAAGCCATTCGGTATTCATCGTGCCGAATATGGGGTCCGTGCGTCTCACGTTGCCTATCACGCCCGCAACACCGCCTACCATGTCGCCCCCTTCCACGTAGACATCGACCGTGTCGTGCACGAATCCGCAAATATCGTAACCATAAGTTTTGTAGATGTTGCAATAATACACGCCAGCCAGGGCTCCCGTAAGGTCGCCTCCCTTTACGTAGCCATTCACCAGATTCAGATTACGAATGGTCCCGTTAAAGGCGCCGAACAATCCCTGTAGCGTGTCGGTCGAATTCACATACAGGCCACTCACCTTGTGCGAGTCACCATCGATAAATATGAGAACCGGTTTTTCCAGCGAACCATAGGCGGTCCACTTGTTTGCCGGCGGATTTTCCGCCCATTCCGAGGCATCGCCCTCATTCAGGATAATGTCTTCGGTCAGTTTGTAGAAAGTGGCGGAATCACCCCTGGCGGCCATCAAGGCGAACTGCTCTGCGGTCGAAACCAAATACGGGTCGTCTTGCTTGCCGGTACCGCCGTCAAAGCCTTCGGCTAGTTTGCCCGTCCACACCTTGGGCGCAGCAAAAGCCGCCGTCGCTACAACGACAAGCGATATTGCCAGAATCTTAAAATTATTCATGCAATTCTCCTTCTTTTTTGTAAAAATCCCTCTCCAGAATGACAGTCGCGGCTATCTACCGCTTGCCTTCGCGCTTGTAGCGTTCAATGCATTCCTGGTAGAAGTCGTACGTCTGCTTGGCAATGGACTTCCAGCTAAACACGTCAATGGCGCGCTTGCGGCTCACTTCGCCCATCTTCTTCGCAAGTTCCGGGTTTTCCAGAATCTTGTTTAGTTTGTTCGCAAAGTCGGTCTGGAAGGCCTTCGGGTCGGCCGGCTCAAAATCCGTCTCGGACTTGGCCTTGAGCGGTACCAAGAATCCGGTCTCGCCGTCCACGATAATCTCGGGGATTCCGCCCACGGCAGAACCCACCACCGGAGTACCGCAGCTCATCGCTTCGAGGTTGATGATGCCGAACGGTTCGTAGAGCGAAGGCGTCGCGAAGACGGTCGCATGGCTGTAAAGCACGCGGAGTTCCTCGTGCGGCACCGCCTCCTGAATCCACACCACGCCATCGCGGGTCTTCTGCACCTCTTCGATGAGGTTCTTGCATTCGTCGGCAAGCTCAATGGTATCGGGAGCGCCGGCGCAGAGCACCACCTGCGCATTCTTATCGATTTGCGGAATCGCCTGGATAAGCTGGCTGATACCCTTCTGGCGCGTAATGCGGCCCACGAAAAGCACGTAGGGGCGCTTGGGATCCACGCCCCACTTTTCGAGGATTTTCTCGTCGAAAGTCGGCGCGTAAAAATCCGGGTCGATGCCGTTGTAGATAACCTTCACGCGGTCTTCGGGCACGCCGTAAAGCTTCATCACATCGCGCTTCATGCCCTGGCTTACCGCAATCACGCCGTCGGCAGCCTCGTAGGCAGTGCGCTCGATCCAGCAGCTCATGGCATAGCCACCGTCACCGAGCTGTTCCGCCTTCCACGGGCGGTGCGGTTCCAGCGAATGCGTCGTAAGGATAAGCGGGCACTGCAGAAGTCTGCTCGCCAGCACGCCGCCAAAATGGCTGTACCAGGTATGACAGTGTATAACGTCGATGTCGTCAAGTGCGGCAGCCCACTGAAGGTTGATATCGAGCGGCTTGAAAATTTTCTGGAAGCGGTCGTCCTTAGGGTCAAGGCCCAGCTTGCGCGAAAAACCGATGGCGCGAATATTGTCCTCGTCGACATCCTGGTCGCCAAAGCAACGTGCCTCGACATGGCAGAGCTTTGCAAGTTCCTGCGTCAGGAACTTCACATGGATGCCAGCGCCGCCGTAAATTTCCGGCGGAAACTCATTGGTAAGAATAGCAGCGTTCATACAACAAATCTCCGGTTACACCATTAAATTTACTTTTTCGAGGAATTGATGGTCGCCATGAATTCCGCGCGGGTCTTCTCGTCGGTCTTGAAGCGGCCCAGAAGCTGGGTCGTGACCATCGTAGCACCCGGTTTTTTCACGCCGCGCATCGTCATGCACATGTGCGACGCCTCGAGCACCACGGCGACACCCCTCGGGTTCAATTCCTTCTGGATGAGTTCCGCAATCTGGCGGGTCATGCGTTCCTGGATTTGCGGGAAGCGGGCATAGAACTCCACGACGCGCGGAATCTTGGAAAGCCCCACGACGCAGTCGCCGGGAATGTAGGCCACGTGCGCCTTGCCCGTAAACGGCAAAAAGTGATGTTCGCACATGCTCGCAAATTCAATGTTCGGGACGACAATCATCTCGTCATATTTTTCATGGAAACGCGTCTTCAAGATATCTTCGGCGCGGGTTTCGCCCGAAAGTCCCGTCATGAGTTCAGCATACATTTTCGCGACGCGCTTCGGCGTATCAATAAGCCCTTCGCGGTCCGGGTTTTCGCCCATGCCTTCCAGAATCATCCGGAAGCCGGCAGCCATCTTTTGCATATCCATCATATGCAAAAAGATAGAAAAAAGGAAAAGCCCGGCCAATGCCGGGCTAAACGTTCGCCTACTGGATATTGACCTTCACCGAGGCGTCAACGCCCTTGGCTATGTAGATGCCAAGCGGGAGATTTTCGAGAGACATGCTGTTTACCGCCTTGCGGACAAGCGTGCCGTTCACGTTGAACAGCCTAATTTCACCCGCAGATTCAAGGCGGTTGCCCATGCGGATAATGCCGGAGGCCGCACGATCCAATCCCGAGCCAAGACGTTCACCCAATTGCGCGCCGGTCGCAATCTTCGTCGTGCCGCCGTCAAACCCTTCCACATGCGTGATGCCGTTATTCACGTAGTCACCGAGCCCATAGGCGCTGCGCATGATTTTCAATATGTCCATGTCGAACACGGAGCCGTCCGGTTCCGACTGCCTGCGGATAATCGTCATGTTGTTCTCGCCCTCGTGACCGGTGTCCCAGGCGATGGGCACCACCTTGTTCTGTTTCGCGAGTTTCATCACGGCGTCGTAATAGGCAAGGCGGCCCTTGCGGTGCTTCGCATAGTTGTCGCCCGTCAGCACGTCCACGCGGTCGTTCGCGCCGAACTCCCCGATAATCACGGGTACGCCCTTGTCCACAAAGTTCGTCTTCATCTTGCCGAACTGGTCCTGAATCTGTGCGCTGGTGCACTTGTCGCCCATGGCGCCCGCCCAGGCGTTGTAACCGCAGTTGTGCACGATGTCTGCACCGGTCGCAAGGTCATCGCCCCAGTAGTATTGCGGATAAACTTGCGCTCCCCAGTCGGCAATGTCGTTCATGAGCGTGTAGGTGTACGGGTCATAAAAATGCACCTCGACCATCAGGCGGTTTTCAATCACGTCCTTCGGGAGCTTTGATACCGGCATCACCTCGGTCGTGCGGTCGATACTTGTGGAAGGCCCCTGGATTACAAGCGTACGGCTCGCGTTGTTGCCGCCCGTCGCGCGCACGGCATCCACGAACGTCTGGTGGTACGTCATCAGGATTTCCGTCTCGTGCTTATAATTGTCATCGGTAGTCGCGGGCTCGTTCGCGCTCGCAAAGAGCAGGTTCTCGTTGTAGTCCTTAAACTTGTTCGCAATCTGTGTCCAGTATGATTTCTGCTTCGCATTCACCTCGTCCTTCTTTTCGTCCTTCAGGTTCTCTTCGAGCCAGCCGCCATCCCAGTGGATGTTCAGGACCGTCACGAGGCCTGCGCGCATGCACATGTCCACGACCGTCTTCACCGAATCCATCCAGCTTTCGTTGATGACACCGTTACTCGCGTGGCTGTCCCAGGCGCAGGGAATGCGGATGGTGCTGAACCCGGTCGCCTTCACCGAATCGATGTATGCCTCTGTCGGGAACTTGTTGCCCCAGCCCGTAGGGTTGCCCGGAACTTCCATCGTATTGCCGATGTTTATCCCGAAGCCCATCTTGTTGAAAATTTCTCCCGCCGTCGGGAGCGTTTCGGCATTCGCGAGCACAGCAAGCGACGCCACGGAGAAGGAAGCGGCCACCACCGCAGTCCTGAATCTGCTTTTAAGCATAACATCCCTTTAAGGCGCGAAGGCGCCTTCACTTCAAACAACACCCAAAATATATATGGATTTACGGCCCGCGGGCACCCTTCTGGCATTTTTTCCGTTGACAAGATGTCAACCTCACACGCAAATAATTGTATTTTGGAATCATGACAACGCCAAAGAACATTCCCGACCCGATGGCAGTACACCCGATTGCGGGCTACGACAAGGAAATCTACGTCAAGCCGACTATCAAGAATCCGAATATAGTCGTGGGCGACTTCACCTACATTGCCGACAGCGAGTTCGAGAGCCACGTGACGCACCTGTATCCGTGGAACAACGACAAGCTGGTTATCGGCAAGTTCTGCCAGATTGCGGCGGGAGTGGAGTTCGTGATGAACGGGGCAAACCACCAGATGAACGCGGTATCGACATTCCCGTTCTACACGCTCGCAGGCTGGGACATGAAGGCGCCCGCCCCTGCAGACATGCCACTCAAGGGCGACACGATTATCGGGAACGACGTATGGATAGGCCAGAACGCGACGATTCTCCCCGGAGTGCATATCGGTGACGGCGCGATTATCGGAGCAAGCAGTGTCGTCGGTAGCGACGTGGAGCCCTACACGATTGTCGCAGGCAACCCGGCACAGTTTATCCGCAAGCGCTTTGACGAAGAACTTACGAACCTGATGCTCGAATGGCGCTGGTGGGACAAGCCCATCGAAGAAATAAACGCGCTCATCCCGGTACTCACGAGCAGCGACTTGACAGAAGTCAAGAAGAAAGTTAAGGAGATGCTCGGGAAATAGCCCGGCACTAATTACACGAACACGACTTCGTTGCCGACGCGCGGGGATTCCGCGCGGTTCGGGAGGCCACTCTCCGTGTCGGCGTAGCCGATGGCAACGGAGGCGTACACGCGTTCGTCTTCACGCAAGCCGAAGCCACGCAGGTATTCAAGAAGCGTCGGGTCTTCGTTCAGCCACTTGAGCTGATTGATGTAGCAACTGCCGAGGTCAAGTTCGTTCGCCGCAAGCATCATGTTCTCGACGGCGCAGGCGACATCGGCCATGTTGTTGCCGTATTCCTTCTTGTTCGCGACCACAATCAGCACGGGCGCCGTGTAGCAGAACGAGTAATTCCCCTTGCGGGCGAGCGTGATGGAATTCTTGAGGCTCTTGTACAAGTCTTCGCGAAGTTCCATCGCGGCAAAAGCGGACTGTACAAGTTCCTTGAGTTTCGCAATCACCGAAGCATCCGAAATCACGAAGAAGTGATTCGTCTGAGCGTTGCCGCCGGTAGGCCCGAACTGCCCCGCCTCGACAATCTGCTTCAACTTCTCGAGTTCAACAGGCTGCGCCTTGAACTTGCGGGTACTACGACGCGTCTTGATGGCTTCGAGTGTATTCATAATATTTACCTTTTACTGGATCCTTCGACTTCGTGCTTCGCACTCCGCTCAGGATGACACTTGCGTGTCACTTCTCCAGCGGGAGCACGAGAATACGCGAGTTGCGCTTCTGGTTGTAGTTGTCCCGCTTGCTCTTGGGCAAATCCTCAACCGTCCCGTCTTCGAATCCGAACGGATAGAACCAATCGAGCGCCTGCGTCGTGAGCAGGAACAGTTTCTTGTAGCCCTTCATCCGGCCAATCGAAATCAGGTGCCGCACGATGGCGTCGCCAATTCCCGACTTGCGGTAGTTCGCGCCCACAGCAATGCCCGCAATTTCGGCCATGCCGTCTTCGAACTCGTGCAACGCACCGCAACCGTGAATGCTGTTGTCGATGCTGTACACCACGTAGTCCTTGAGCTTCTCGGAAATGCTTTCCTGCGTGCGCGGCACCAGGTAGCCCTTCGCGATGTAGTCCTGCATAATCCGGAGGATATCCGGGATATCTTCGATGTTCGCGGGCCTGATACTCGAGTACTGGTTCGCGTACACCATGGTACCATCACCGCGTGCGCTAAATACTTCTTGCAGCACGCTACCCTGGAATTCACCGCTTAGCAAGTGAACGCGGTTCGCGCCCGCCTCGCAAGCATGGATGGCATTCATCAGGTAATCCATCTGCGCAAAGTTCAACACGTCGGAATTGAGTTCCAAGAGTTCCTTGGCCTGGTCCACATCCATTGCCGAAATCACGCCCGACTCGGTGGGTTCCAGGTACTTAGTGTTCTTACCCGTCACAAGACCCCGGAGCTTGATACCGTTCTCGTTACCGATGAAGAACAACTTACCCACCTTCATGTACTTACAGATTTCCGTTGCAAGTTCGGTGGAGCTAATGTTGTAGGCATGCCCGAGTTTGTTCCAGCCAATCGGCGGAATAATAGGCACAAACTTTTCGTTCAAAAGCTGGTCAAGGATATCGCGCTGGATGCGCTCAATCCTACCCGTCCTCATGTAGTCCACGCCGTCAATGACGCCAAGGCTCCTTGCCAGCACCCAATTGCCCTGGATACCGCTCAGGCCGCTCGCCGTGAGGTGGCTCATAATGCGCTGGGCAACACCCAAAGACGCTTGCTCGATAAGGGGCAAGGCTTCTTCGCTGGTAAGCCGCACGCCGTCGTGGAACTTGGACTCGATTTCCCAAGCCTTGAGCTGCGCGTCGATACTCTTGCGCGTCCCGGGCACGATAATAATGCGGATACCCGCCTTGTGCAACAGGGCGATATCTCGCATGAGCACCGGGAACAGGGGGTGGTCCATGAGGCTGTCGTCAATCTTCAAGATGAAGAGCTGGCCCTTGAACCGGTCCATGTAACCGAAGACTTCCCGGATGAACCCGGCGACTTCGAAGTGCTGAGAGTAAAAATCAGACGCAGACTTGTTCATGGTACAAAACTTAATAAAAAACGGCACCCCTGGGGCGCCGTTCTGCAAAAAACTAGTCCTTACTATTCAAGGATTACTTCTTTTTGCCCTTCGCAGGCTTCTTTTGTTCCTTTGCGGGCTTGGCAGGCTTCGTGGTTTCTGGAGCCGCAGGTTCAACAGAAGTGACCTCGCCCGTCTTGGCCGCATCGGCCTTCGCGGGTTCAGCAGTTGCAGCGCCAGCTGCAGCAGCATCTGCCGGGGCGGCAGGCGCCACGGCGGTGGTATCCACTGTCGGAGTTTCGGTATAGACCTTCAGGAGTTCAACTTCGAACACGAGGAGTGCATTCGCCGGAATCATCGGCGGCACGCCGGCCTCGCCGTAGGCAAGGGCGCTCGGGATCCAGGCCTTGACCTTCATGCCTTCCTTCATCACCTGGAGCAGGTCCTGCCAGCCTTCGATGACAGCACTCACCGGGAATTCCAGCGGTTCACCGCGCTTCACGCTGTTGTCGAACTCGGTACCGTCAAGGAGGGAACCGATGTAGTGAACCTGCACCTTGTCAGATGCCTTGGGCGTAACGCCTGCACCATCCTTGATAACCTTGTACTGCACGCCCTTCGTCGTGACCTTCACGGTAGAATCCGTGATGTTCTTGGCGAGGAACGCAGCCTGTTCGTCAAGCGCCTTCTTAGCGGCGGCCTTCTCGTCGGCCTGCTTCTGCTGCTGCATCTTCAGGAGCAAGTCCTGCAGGGCCGTTTCCGCAGAGGAATCCGCCAGGAGCACAGTGCGGTTAGAATCCACTTCGTCCTTGATGGCCTCGATAATCACATCGAGCTTGAGCGGCACGTTGATGTTCGCGATAGCCTTGCCCAGGTCCATACCCAGGGCGTAGCTGTAGCGGTCAATCGCGCTATCCAGCGAAACCTTCGGTGCGGTTTCGGTGGCGGCAGCAGGGGCCGTGGCCGGAGTCGGGTCGGTCGCAGGGGCGGCGTTCTTGTTCCCGCCACAGGCAACCAGGGCGGTGCAAGAGACGGCGGCGAGCGCAATATAAGTAAACTTCATAGAAAAAACCTCATTTTTCGTGTGACCTGGGGCACTTTGACAAAAATAGGATTTTTGCCCCAAAAAGACCACCTCGCTCAGCCGTAATTGCCCTTTTTCGAATAAATTATGCAAAAAGCGCCATTTCCTGCAAAAATTGCACACTTTGAAATCCAGTGACGCATTTCACGCAAAAGCTGTATTGTAAACATTTAGAAACAAACAGCCTTGCAAACTACTTACGATATTTTTATTTTCTTTTACAAGGATAGCGAGGAACCCTATGAAGCACAGTTTCATGGACATAGTTTCGAAAGCCTCGGCCAACAAGAGCCGGTTCGATTCTTCTGTCGAAGAAATCGCAGGCGCCCTCGATATCTCCATCAAGGCGGCATCGCACAAAAAATGGGTCACCCCGGCCCACCGTGCCCCGCTCCAGACGACCGGATGGCTCCGCGGTGCGCTCTCTTACCCCTGGGTTGTCGTAACCGCCATCATCCCCGCCGTCCTTGATACCATCATATAACCCGCCCGATTTTTGAGAATGTGGAGTGCTCCCCTTTGAGGGGAGTTTTTTATTTCTATCTTTGTCCCGTAAACTTTGCGCACCCGCGCACCGGAGACATTATGGCAGCACTCATCCTCGACGGCAAGGCACTCGCCAAGACCACTGAAGAAGAACTCAGCGCCCGCGTGGCGAAACTCAAGGAAAAGACGGGCAAGACGCCTATCCTCGCTACAATACTCGTGGGCGACGATCCGGCCAGCGCCACCTATGTGAAGATGAAGGGCAACGCCTGCGCACGTGTGGGCATGGAAAGCATCCGCGTGGTGCTCCCCAAGAACACCACCACCGAAGAACTCCTGAACAAAATCCAGGAACTCAACGACAACAACGACGTGCACGGCATATTGCTGCAGCACCCGGTCCCGCGCCACATCGACGAACGCGCCGCTTTTGAAGCCATCGACGCCCGCAAGGACGTGGACGGAGTGACCTGCCTCGGCTTTGGCCGCATGGCGATGGGCGAACCCGCATACGGATGCGCGACTCCCGCTGGCATCATGCGCCTTTTGAAGGCCTACAAGATTCCGCTCGCAGGCAAGCACGCCGTAGTCGTCGGCCGCAGTGCAATCCTCGGCAAGCCCATGGCGCTCATGCTCCTGAACGCAGACTGCACCGTGACCATTTGCCACAGCAAGACCGAAAACCTCCCTGAATTCGTGAAGCAGGCGGACATCCTCGTGGGTGCCGTCGGCAAGCCCGAATTCATCAAGAAGGAATGGATCAAGCAAGGCGCCGTCGTGGTCGATGCCGGTTACCATCCGGGTGGCGTCGGCGATATCGAAAAGGGCCTCGACGACGTGGCCAGCGCCTACACTCCGGTTCCCGGCGGCGTGGGCCCCATGACCATCAACACGCTCATCTACCAGAGCGTGGAAAGCGGCGAAAAGTATTTAGGATAGAGGCTCGCGCAACCTTTTTTCATTTTCTTTGCTCTAAAAGCCGTTTTTCAAGGTATATTTAATTGGAAACGAGGGGTGCGGAGAAATAGAATGAAAAAAATACTCTTTTGCGCATCTTTTTTCGCCATTTTATTCATTCTCGCTTGCGGGGATTCCGGCGACACAACAGGTCTGCAAGCCCCTAACACTTCCTATTTATCAAGTGCAGAAGACGAACCGTCCGATTTCGACTCCTTCTCGTCTTCCGATTTTGAGGTTTCAAGTTCCTCCAAAGAGTATACGGGTTCCGAATATGACGTGGAAACGAAAATATTAACGGACCTGCGCGACGGACAGACCTACAGGACTGTCGACATCGGATCCCAAACCTGGATGGCAGAAAACCTGAATTTCAAGACCCCAAAAAACAGCTACTGCTATGACAAGAAGGCATCTAACTGTGAAAAATACGGACGTCTCTACACTTGGGCCGCCGCGATGGATAGCGCGGGCGAATGGAGCCTGAATGGCGCAGGTTGCGGTTATGACAAGACATGCTCGGCGGTATGGCCTGTACGGGGAGTTTGCCCCTATGGTTGGCACCTACCGAGTTACAGGGAACTGCTCACATTAATCGAGGCAACCGGAGGCAAATCCGATGCACCCGCAAGGCTAAAGGCGGACAGCGGTTGGTGCTGCAACGGAAACGGCACGGATGATTATGCGTTTACGGCTCTCCCTGCCGGCGATAGGGAAAGTGACGGTGATTATGACGACATTAGGGACAATGCATTTTTCTGGAGTTCTACAGAATCCGGCAACCTGGCACACACCCTGTTCCTGAGTTCATTCGATATCACATTAACGGTATTCAACACATTCTTCAAGGACAACGGTTTTTCTGTTCGCTGCTTGAAGGATACGCCCAATAAAAAATCATCATCAAGTACAACTGTCGAATCCAGCAGCAGCATGGCCACGGAGCACATCGAGGTGACTACCGGGACCTTCACAGACAAACGCGATAACCAGACCTACAAAACCGTCATCATTGACCGCCAAATGTGGATGGCTCAAAACTTGAATTACGAAACGGCGAAAAGCTTCTGCTATAACAATGACCCGGCCAATTGTGAAAAATATGGTCGCCTATATACTTGGGGCGCCGCAATGGACAGCGCGGGAAAGTGGAGTTACAACGGCAAAAATTGCGGTTATAGGAACTGGAACTGTTCTCCGACTTATCCGGTAAGAGGCATTTGTCCCGAAGGCTGGCACCTACCCGATACAACGGAATTCAACAGGCTGTTCTTTGCCATAGGGAAAAGAGCTGTTATAGGCAAAATGCTCAAGTCAACAAGTGATTGGAATAGCGGTAGCGAAGGATTAGATTCCTATTCGTTTTCAGTGCTCCCCTCCGGCTACAAACTTTACAACCCTGATCATTACGGTGGCGAAGGCGGCTATGCCTACCTATGGAGTTCATTCGAAGCGTATATCGCGTACTTTGACTCCAGAGACAAAGTTGAAATCCTGGATTTCGGCAAAGATAAAGCATTTTCTGTTCGCTGTCTAAAAGAAGTCCCTATTGAACTGCTATCGTCAAGTTCTGATGATGTCGAATCGAGTAGTAGTTCTGAAGACTTTGAATCTAGCAGCAGTGCCGAGGATGTTGAATCCAGCAGCAGCGCCGAGGATGTTGAATCCAGCAGCAGCGCCGAAGATGTTGAATCCAGCAGCAGTGCCGAAGATGTTGAATCCAGCAGTTCTGAAAATGGTGAAATAATAACGGGAACTAGTTCGTCACAAGCGGATTAGCGCTTCTGCCACTCGCGTTCTACGGCATCTGCTTCGGCAGAGTTCGGCGAGAGCATGTTCTTCATGGTCTGGCCGACGTATTCCGCGCCAATACCAATAAGCGTCCCCGTAAGGGAATCATTCGAATACTCAAGATCCATCGACGATATCGCTTCCGATGTCGCCTTGTCGTTTCGTGAAGTAGCGCTGTCCGAATAAACAAGCGGGCGCTTTTTCGTACCGCCAGAAAGGTCTATCGAATCGACCGCTGTCGGCGCAGGATTTTTCTTCTGCACAAGCTGGGCAAAGCCAAGCGACACACTCAACAACAAAACCGCTAAGACAAGTTTCATGCGGTCAAATATAGATTTTTTTCCAAAATGACAGTTTTTGTCGCAGGTAATTTGTATATTGGTCTATGGTTATGCATGTATTTATATATATGCATAAATAAAAAGCACGCGCCTTGAGCAGCACGAACAAAACCCTTATACAGGAGGTCCCCTATGGCAACAATCTTCATTGACGACTCCAAGCCGTTCCCCAGTATCCCCGGGCAACCGGACAACAGACACGAATCGGCCCTGGAGTTCTTCAAACGGCAAGCGGCTGGCCTGAAACTAATTAGCGACGAAATGGAACAAGAAACCAGGGAGCAGGAGGAAATGCGCAAGCTCCAGGAAAAGGGCTTTGAACGCAAAAAGAAACTGCTGTTCGACAACCTGGACCTCATCATGCGACACCGGGACGAAATCCTTGCGATACCGCGCTACGCAAACATAGACGCCCATTACGCCATCAAGGGCGGCGGGCTCTACGTAGGCCCCCTGAGCACTTCAAGGGCGTTCAACATCGCTGGCAGCATTGTCAGGGTCAATCTCAGGCTCGCCACACTACTGCGCATCTGGGACACCGACCAGTTCCGCGTAGGCTGTAAGTGCGGCAGCACAGCCCTTATCCGAAGCTTTACGGGTTCTCCGCTTTCGGGCAGCTCCCGAGCGACCGCATATTGCCCCGAGTGCAAGCAGGAGGCACATGTCGCTAACCGCAGTTTCGGTGGATATTTCTGGTACTTGCAGAAAAAACTTTCCGAAGACGTCGAGACCGTCGCAAGGGATTTTATCGCCAAATGGACGCTCGCCGAAATGGAATACGAAAAGAAGGTCGCCGAAGGGAAATACAAAGACCCTAGGCCAGGCGACGATTTCCACGGCGACGACAAACCATGCAATCTCGAAACCATGATTAACGAACTGCGATTGAATGACAATATTTGACACTAGCATTGATTAAATTTATAGCAAAGGAGCAAACCATGACTCTTGAAGAAAAAGTAAAAGAACTCTACAACGAGTTGAAACCCAAGTGCCAAGCCGAAAACCTGAACCTGGATTGGGAAATCCACAAAGCCCTAAGGCGCTTCCGCAAGGAACACCCCGATCTGGATGACCAGTGGGCCAGGGAAGCAGAAGGTTTAGATACCAACATATAACTATATTCTCACCATGCTGCACCTGAATTTTGCACTCAACCTGACAAACCTCGTCGACCAAATGATCGACGAGATTTCGAAGTGCTGGGAAAACCCATTCGAAGCGCCCGTCGTGATTTTCCCAGACCCGAAACTGGAACAATGGTTCCGCCTGCGCTGGGTGCAAAAGAAAGGTGTCATTGCGAATCTTGAAGTCACGACAATTGACAAGTTCCTGTTCCGCGTCCTTTCGCATGGGGATTCTTCGAAACAGAAAATTTCGACGGATATCCTCCGGAACGTGCTACTCGCCTTCCTCAAGGGCAACGCCCTAAAGCAGAACACGCCCATCCTTCGGGAACTCCATTCTTACCTGGATGGCGAAACCGGCGAGATTGACGACGCCAAACTTTTTGATTTTGCCAACACGCTCGCGGGACTCTTCCTGGAATACGAAACGAGCCGCCCGGGCAACTTCATTTCGCCACTGCAAAGTGACCATCACGAAGGCCTGCTCGCCTACTGGAAACAGGGCGACCTGCGAGACTTCTTCTCGACCAAGGAGAGAATCGTTCCCAAGGAAAAATGGCAGCGCTACATCTACGCCAAGCTTTTCCACAACGATGGCGGTGAATCCCTGCTGACAAAGACCTTCAAGGCCACGGTAAAGCGCACCAACCAAGAAACAGAATTCCTGACGCTGCCTTACCTGTTTTCGCAATGCAACAACAATTTTGACTGCGACAGGCCCATCTTTATTTTCGGGCTCTCCGGGATGGGGCAGTTCTACCGGGTCATATTGCAAGAAATCGCAAACCAGAAAGAGGTATACGCCTATATCCAGAACCCTTGCATGGAATTCTGGGAAGATATCGACGTAAAGCATGTAAAGCACTGGAACAAGGCGAGTGCGCCTGCGGGAATTGCTTTACCCAAAACGGCAAATGACGATGCCGAACAGAACCTGGATGAAAACGAAAACCTGCTACTGAAGAACTGGGGCCGCACCGGCCGCGAAAACATAAGGCTCTGGTGCCTTTCTAGCGACTACACGTTCGATTTTGCCGATGCAGATTTCTGCCCCGACACGCTGCTGCACCAGGTGCAATACTTGGTAGCGCACCGCAAGAATATTTTTGACGCAGATCTCCTGCAAGACAATGCCCGCCATGCGGCAGACCATACGCTTTCTCTGACGGCGGCGCCATCGGCATTACGCGAAATCGAGGCCCTCCATACGGAAGTCTGCCAACTCCTGCAAAGCGGAACTCGCCTTGACGAAATGGTTGTAGTGTCCCCGAATCTTGACCAGTACAGGACCCCCATCGAGCAGGTATTCAATGCCGCCAAGAAGGATTCCCCGTTCTACATCCCGTTCACCATTACGGATTACCCGGAAAAGGATTCCCTGATTGAAAACGCCATAGCCAACCTTTTCGAAATCCACCAGCAGGACTATATTTCCAGGCCGGCGTTTTTCAGCCTCGTAAAGAATCCCGTAGTCCAAGCGTCTCTTTCCATAAATCCCGATTACATTTCCGCATGGGAACAGTGGATAGTGAACATGAACGTTTTCCGCCACGGCGGCAAAATCCGTGAAGACGACTGGGAGCATTGCGTCAACCAGCTTTTGCTTTCGCAGGTGAGCGCAAGCCCGTTCCGCTCCGAAAGTGACGGCTACGTGCCCTATGCGGATATTGAATCCGGGAATTCGGATTCCGTGCAGAAATTCATCGATTGCATCGACGGACTCCGCAAATGGATTGCATTTGCGCGGGAAGGCCTTGACGCAGGCGACAAGAATGGCATCCAGCAATTCGAAAAGATGCTTTCGCACTGGGTCTCCATCCCGGCAAACGAAGAAGAATTCATTAACGAGAAAAGCATCTGGCACAAGGTCCAAAATGCCATCGATCTACTGAACATCCAGTTCGATGCCGGAACCGAATACATCTCCTGGAAAATTGTCCAGCAGACCATCCAATGTGCATGCAAGAATTCCCGCGGGGGCAACAACCGACTGTTCAGTGGCGGACTCACATTCATGAAGTTTTCCGTCAACCGCACCATCCCTGCAAAGCACATCTTCTTCATCGGGGCAAACGCGAGCGTATTCCCCGGCCGCAAAAGGCCGAATACGATGGATTTGCGCACGCAGGCGGCGCGCTGGCCCGGCGACGATTCCGTCATCGACCGCAACTGCTATACATTCCTTTGCCAGCTGATGAGCGCCACAGATGGTTTCCACATCAGTTACATCAACAGGAACCTGCAGAAAGACGAGGAACTTTTCCCCGCCTCGGTGGTGCGCGACCTTCAGTTCTTTATCGCCTCTTCTGGCGTGCTGGGCGCGAAGGAATTTGACGAAAAGAAAATCCCGCTCGACGAGACGCGAGCAGCCGACGAACTGTTTACGCAGCGCTCCCTGCGGAACAGGAAGAGCCTGCATATTGACGGCAACGTGAACAAACCGCCGAAAATTGAAATCGAAGGCAAGCCCATAATACTCCCGGACAAGGTTACCGTACGAGAACTCAAGCTGTTCTTTGACGACCCGTTCCGTTTCCAGCTGGCGAAATCCGTTCGCCTGCCTTCCATCGAAGAAAACCCGGAAAAGGAACTCTTTGAACCCATAGACCTGAAGGCCTACGACAAGTCGAAACTGCTCAAGGAATTTGTTCATTCCATATTGAGCGAGGACTTTAGCGGGTACACGAAGACAGAACAGGAATGGATTCTAAAGAGGAAGTTCCCGAACGGAATCTTCGGGGAAATGGTCCAGCAAAAGTACAACGACCTCGCAATGGATGTTTCGCAAAAAATCCAGAGCGGCGACTTCTTGATTCCCGCAACATACCAGGAAAAACGCGAAGCCCTCCTGAGCAACGGCGCCCACCTCTGGACGC
>JAGCGO010000007.1 GCA_017649565.1 Fibrobacter sp.
GTCGCGCGGTAGCACAGCAAGAAGTTCATGTTCTTGTTATTGGAGTTGGCACCGTTCGGGTAGAAGCTCACAGTGACTTCTTTTGCTCCGTTTTGTACCTTCAGCGGAACCACGTTCGAACCAGACCAACCCGGAGTCGTTTCTTGATTCGGTACAAGGTAACCGCTGTTTTCAGTTACTGTCTGGTAGGGCGTCATGGTCCAGGTGTAGCTTTTCCTGTTGTTGTCCCACATGTCCTGTTCCCAGTAGGTGTCGCTCCCGAAGTTCTGGTTCAGCAAATTCTTGATTTCGCCGGACCATTTTTTCATGTCGAGCATCGCAAGCCTTGCGCGGAATTCGGTAATGAGCCGGCGCACGCCCGCATCGCCAAGGCCCTTGTCGAGGCCGTAGGTTTCGAGCAGGTACTTGGTCTTGCCGTAAGCGTTTCCGTAAATCCAGCGCACCGCACCCGTTCCAATCCATGTGCCGATAAACGTCGGGAAGATGTTGCTGTACTGCGAGCCCCCCAGCAGGTAACGCTGATTCTTGCCGGTCACGCCACCGTCATCGGCACCACCGCCGGGGCCACCGAAGGTACCGTCGATGAGCCAGCCCGAATAGCATTCGATCGGCATAAATGGCGCAATGACCGTCGCCGCATTCAAAAATCCCATACCGCTGTATACACCATCGCGGTGGCTGAACATATCCTGCTGAATCCAGGTGTTACCCGCTTCCTGGAACCAATGCGCATCCTTTGCGCCGGGGTAACCGTTCGTCATCGAGTGGATTCCCTCGTGAATCATCGCATCCATCTGCGCCACACGATCACGGTAAGGGCAACTCGTATTGAAGCTGTACAGCGGGTAGAACGAGGCCGCCACGGCCGTGTAGCCAGCCACCCATGTTTGCCAACCGCCCGTCGTGTCTTCCTTTGCACCACCGGCACATGTCCCCGAGCCGTAGTAATAAACGGCGCTGTACTGGCCGTCCTGCGCCTGGGCATCCGGCGCCCATCCCATCTCATTGTACAGGTACTCGAAATCGGTATCGTACTTCTTGAGGATCGAATCAATCGTCACATCGGTAATGCGGCTGTCGCGATCCTTGCCCCAATAAAACGCCCACCATTTACCGGCCTTCTTTCCGGTAACGCCCGAACAATTGTTATTGAACTTGGTCGGCGGCTGGATATCGCCCAGATTCGATTTTGTGTCGTAATCCAGATCGCTGCGGTAGCCGGGCCATGTGTAAGCATCGCCCGACGCCGCATACACGTGAACACCTAGGGCAGCCGATAAAACAGCGCCCGGAATCAATCCCAAACAACTTTTTTGCATAACACACTCCAACTTTTATGCAACTATAAAAATACTCCCTAGCTGGCCAAGGAGTATTAAAATTTTTATTTACGCGTTGTCTAAGGACAACGATTGCTCCACTACCTTAAAGACGAGAGCATTTTCTTCGGGACTGGAATATTAATGTTTGGTGAAGCCCTCGCACAATGTAGTGGCCTTGCGGGAGGCTAGACTTCAATTGTTCCCATTCGCTGTAAAAGCCCTGCTTGATCAGTTTTCCTGTCAAGGAGAAAATTTGCACCTTGGTCATAGGCGAAATGGTGAACTCGACATCGGTTGCAATCAACCGCGTTGTGTTTTCGGAGCTACTTGAAGAACTCGTAACGCTACTAGAACTTACTTCGGCGACAGAACTTGAGCTAACAATCACCGGGTCGATTTTCGTTCCTTTTTCATATTCGCTGATATCAATTTTACCAATGCCAGAATAATTTGTCACCAAGCCCTTCACATCGCCTACGGGATCTGCACTATAGCTGTAGACGCTCTTGGGATTGAAAGTTCCCTTAGGGATTTCCGTATCGTAAGTGACCCATGCGGTATCCTTGGAAGTAAGCGAAGTACCGGGATTTACGGAAATCTTCATTTTTTTGCTGTTACAGCCACTACTCTGGAAGTTGGCGCAGCCTTCGTAATAGTTTCCAACAATGGTAGCCACGCCATCATCGCCAGCGAAAATCGCCTTGCTGAGGCCCGCATAGTGATTATTTTCAAAGTAGTCGTCAGAACCATAGCGAACATTCGGGCCGTTGCCTGTTCCCTGACCGAGAACATAGTTGTTATAAAGGTGAATTTTAGTATGGCGCATCATGGGAGTACGCGCATCCAGGTCCTTATAAAAGTTATGGTGGATAGTTATTTCATGACGAAGACTATCTCCGTTGCTATTGCCAATGAGGCTTCCCTTATGATGGTTGTGGAAATAATTCCAGCTAAAAGTCGCATTGTAAATGTTGTTCTTGGCATCCAGCAGACCATCGTAGCGGTCCTTGTTGCTGGTGTAGGCATTATAGAATTCGCAGTGATCGATCCAAATGTTATGGCTTCCCTGCTTATTCTTGTCAGCCCAGTTAGTGGCAGCAGAGTCCGCAGAAATCGCGATGCAGTCCGGGTCATTGAGGACAACTTCTGCCCCATTGCGGAAAGCGATCACCTTGTTTTCGTCGGTCTTGCTAATGGGAACATCGCTCATGGTGAACTTGATGTTACGAATGATGATGTTATGTTTATTCTGAATCATCAGGCCCACTCGATTAAGGAACGCCGATTCGCCTTTACCGATGATCGTCTTGTTATTGCCGACCAAGACCAATTCGCCATAAGTCGTTGCCGTACCCGAAGAGGCCACATGGCCATTTTCATCGATAAACGTCTTGATACCGGTATTGATTTCACCCTTCACGATAATGACGTAAGGAGTTTCCAAATCTTCGGCGTACTGCTTAAATTCTGCAAAGTTGGAGACTTCCACAACCTTGCCCCCGTTACCGCCGGTAGTGCCCCCTTCCAAAGTGGCATACCCCACCATATCGAAGTTAGGGGTAGCCGCAAAGAGCCCCACATTCATCAAGAGAATTGCCAAATATTTTGCTTTCATTTTTCCACCTCTTTATTAAAACCAACTGACACTCCAACGGAAAGGTTCCGCGGATTTTACCGAACGCCCCAATGCATTGAACCTCGGAGCATCTTTACGCCTGTCAGCAGGGGCCACCCTGCGGCGAATAACAGTCGTTGTAGCACTGCTAGAAGACACTTCCGAAGAACTGGATTCTGCTGCAATTTCGCCATATTCGTAAGGTCCAAGATCCGGTGCCGAGCCAACATAATCAAAGCCAATTTCCGTCCCCTTGTCAATCAAGACGCTCTCTTTTTTCAGGCGGAACAACTTTGTGTACGGGAGCAGTCCATCCGCATTTCGGGCAATCGTCGCAAGGCTCGTGTCCAACGACTCAAAGTCATCGTCACTCACAGTCACCGAAATGCTCCAGGAATTCGTTTTCTGTTCGCTAGACGAACCAAAAGAGTCGGCATTTTTGCCCTTATAAGAGATATTGTTCCGCAAGTGATGCTTTTGCCCCGCATTCAGCGCCCCACCCATTCCATAATTGGCGGCACCACTGCTTCCGTTGCGGTAAGCAAGACTCTGTTCCACCGTAATGCCACCCGTATTGTTGTTCTGGTCAAAGCCCTTTACCGGATTGTCAAACGCAATACAACGCGTGCAACGGTGATTCGCTTGGGCTTTATTGCCGCCCATCTTAAAGCCATTGCCGTTTCCATCAAAGAGCTCGGCCGCATAGCCAAAAACATTGACCCCATTCCGGAACGCCCAGGAATCATAGACAATGACACTGTCGGGTGAATCAAAAAAGTCAAAACCGTCGTCGGAATTTTCCCAAGCACGGCAGTTGATGAACACATTTCCTGCTCCCTGAGTCTGCTTGCTCGCAAAGCCGTCAGCCATGCCGCCCTTTTTCTTGGGGTCATAATTACGGTACGCATCTACGTTGACCACCAGCGTATGATTCCCGCCCTTGTTAATTTCCAAACCGGAATTGCGGTTTTCGAAAAACGACATGTTGTAGAACTTGTTGTACGACCCTGTCACATAGGCTCCCTGGTATCCCGCACGGGTAATGGCGAGACCGTGAAGTTCGTAATAACTGCCGGTCATGCTCAGCCCCACGCCCTTGTCGACATAGGTGAGTTCCGGGAACTGGAAGTCTATCACGGCAGTCGCATGGCCCGCCGCATAGAACACAATGGGCTTGTCCGCCATTCCTGACTTAGAAAGTGTAATCGTATTCGCCTGACCCTCTGTATAGGGCACCTGGTATGTTCCCGCTTCAAAAAAGACGGTATCTCCGGCGGAGGCCTTAGTCATGGCCGAAATAAAATCGTCGCCAGGCTTTACATGGGTATTCCCGGCAAGCGCCAAAACGGCAAAAGCTGCCGTCAAAATTTCCACCAAACGGATATTCTTCAAATAATTCATCCCAAGTACATCCTTTGATATTCCGACAAACATTCATTCCTGTTCTCAAAAATGTTCTCAAAATATCAAAACAGAATATAAGTTATTCTTTTCGTAAAGTCAATAGATACAGCGATTTTTTTGTAAAAATGTTCTCATTTTTACAAAAAAAAATAATTATTTATGGATTACGCCTAGCGGGCCGAAAGGGCTGGCCAGTAATTTTCGGGACGCTGGTTCAGGTA
>JAGCGO010000008.1 GCA_017649565.1 Fibrobacter sp.
ATACTGTTCGAGCACCACATGGCCGTCCTTTTCCCAGTGGCCCTTGAGGGTCATGGTCTGCGGGACCCAGTCGGCGTTCGTGAGCTGCTTTTCAGCTTCGAAGTGGCTGAATTCATAAACCGGGATAATGTCCACTTCCTTGGCCGGACCACCGAGGTTCGTCACCTGGATGTCCTGGAGGAGCGTGTTGGATCCGGTCGGAACAAAAATCGTCACCTGCGTACGGAGGCCGCAGCATTCGGCGATCCAGCGCATGTAGGAAAGACCGACGTGGCATTCCCACTTGTCCATCTTGGTGAGGGTCGGAACCACGAACGGAGAGAACACGGTATAACCCTTGGCATTCTTGATGCGGATGTACACGGTGCTGGCCTTGAAGTCAGAGCAAGGCATCTGGGCGATGTACTTGGTGATACGGTTCAGGGCGGGGTCGCCCTTGCAAACCAGGGTACCGCCGGTGGTATCCACGATACCGCCGAAGTTCAGAGTACCAACATAGTTGCACCACTTGATCGGGGTTGCCGGCGTGGTGAGCACGTATTCTTTCTTGGCGTCGTCGAAATAGCCGTACTTGGCAGCGGGGGCCTTCTTGGGGGCCGGCTTGCGTGCGGGTTTCTTGACACTCTTCTTGGTCTGTTTTGTAGCCATTGTTTCTCCGTAAAAGAGGGTTGAATTTTAACGTGGTAAATATAGGAATTAGACGAGAGACGAGAGACGAGAGACGAGAGAAAGAAGCAAAAAACTTTTTTATTTCACGCGAAGCGTCATTCTAAATCTCTCGTCTTTCGTCTGTAGGGCGAAGCCCGTTCTCTCGTCTAGTCCTTTTTCTGGTTGAAGTTCTCGAAATCGCGGTTACCGAAGTTGATGTAGAAGTAACCGTCCAGTTTCTTGTTGCGGATGGGGTCGCGCAAAATGCCGATAGCGGCACGCACGTACTTGAGTTCTACAAGGATGTGGTCGCGGCTCATGCAGTTGAGGAAAGGGCCCTCGGGGAAAAGCGTGGGGCGCGGTTCTTCCGCAATCATCTTCTCGAGGTTCTCGATTTCCTGCACAAGTCGGCGTTCGTGAGCCTCGAGCGTGCGGATGAGTTCCTTGTTCTCGGCACCGTACAGGAAAGCGAAACCGAGCGTCCTCGGGTCGTCGTTGAAACCGGTCAAATGCTTGAGGACCTCCTTGCGGAGGACTTCCCTGCCCTTGTCCGTGATGTTGAAAACCATGCGTTCCGGCCTGTTGCCATCGCGTTCGGCGTGGCCGACAATACAGCCGTTCTTTTCCAGCGTAATCAGGCGGTTGTAAATGGTGGACGTGCTAATTTTCGCCCAGCGGTCCAGTTCGCGGACGCGGACCTCGGTTATGATATCGTATCCACTCCGTTCGTGTTCCAGAATGAGCCCCAAAAGGACAAGATCGTATCGATTCATAAGAGTACCTTCTATTCAATGACAGGCACGTTTTTCAGCCTATTCCAATTTGGAATATACATAAAAAAAGGGGTATAGGAGCAAAAATCGTCAAAAAATGGATTTTTTGTGACCGTCCTAACAGGGGAAACCCTAGACGGGGTTGTCGATGTCGACGAACTTCGCGGGAATCCCGAGTTCCTTCTGGACCTTTTCGGCCAGGGCGCGGACCCCGAAAATCTCGGTGCGGTGGTGCCCCGCCGAGACCAGGTTGAAGCCCATTTCCTCGCACAGGATGGGGACGGATTCCTTGATATCGCCGGTAACGAAGGCGTCGCAGCCGAGCTTCACGGCCTCTTCGACGCCGCTCGCCCCGCTGCCGCTGCAGATGGCGACCCTGCGGATGGAATCCGAGCCGTACATCAGTGCGTTCTGGACCCCATGTTCGAAGGCTCGGTTTGCAATTGCGACAAACGCCTCGCGGGAAACCGGGGCGTCGAACTCCCCTACCCAGCCGACAGGCTTCTCGCCCTCGAACATGAATCCTTCGACCACCTTGAGGCCGAGCGCCTTCGCGATAAGCACGTTATTGCCGAACTCCGGCTGGCCGTCGAGCGGCAGGTGGTAGCCGTACAGCGAGATGCCGTTTTGCATCAGGCGGCGCATGCGCTCCCCGAACTTCCCCACGAGGACGCGGTTCTCGTTCACCCAGAAGCCGTTCGGATGGTGGACAAAGATGCAGTCTGCCCCCTCCTCGATGGCAGCGTCGATCAAGCGGTCACGGAAAGAAACGCCCGTCACAATACGGGTCACCTTGTCGGAAGCCTCCACACTGAGGCCGTTGTTGCAGTAATCCTTGAATGCCTGCGGTTCGAGCAGGCCGTCCAGCCAGTTAGAAAATTCGGAAATATTCATATACCTTATAACCCATCAAAGGTTGTACCTATACAATATAGACTTTTCTGCAAAAATATCCCAAAGCGTGTCTTTTTGGAGTTGTCAAAGTCTATGCGTTTTTCTAGATTTATGCATAGATTGAATTTTTAACCCACTAGGAGTGGCGGTCGAACCGTCAAAAAATGTATATGGCCCACTATCTCTTTACTTCCGAATCCGTGTCCAAGGGACACCCCGACAAAGTCGCCGACCAGATTTCCGACTCCATCCTCGACGCCTGCCTCGCCCAGGACCCGAAGAGCCGCGTCGCCTGCGAAACGCTCGTGAACACGGGCCTCGTCGTCATTTCCGGCGAAATCACCACCAAGGCGGTTGTCGACTTCCAGGAAGTCGCCCGCAACACCATCAAGAACATCGGTTACGTGAATCCGGATCTGCAGTTCGACTATAAGGGCTGCGCCGTACTCGTCGCCATGGACAAGCAGTCTCCGGACATCGCCCAGGGCGTTGACGCCAAGGCCGCCGAAGGCAAGGAAGACGACAAGCAGGGTGCCGGCGACCAGGGCATGATGTTTGGCTATGCCGTCAAGGAAACCAAGGAACTGATGCCGCTCCCGATCAGCCTCGCCCACAAGCTCATGGAAGAAATCCAGAACCTCCGCGAGAAGGGCAAGATCAAGTGGCTCCGCCCGGACGCCAAGTCCCAGGTCACCGTCGAATACGACGAGAACGACAAGCCCGTGCGCGTCGACACCGTCGTCATCTCGACCCAGCACGACGACAAGGTGAACGGCAAGGAACTCAAGCACTCCGTGATTGAAAAGGAAATCATCGAGAAGCTCATCAAGAAGGTCATCCCGGCCAAGCTTTTGGACAAGAAGACCCGTTACCTCGTGAACCCGACCGGCAAGTTCGTTGTCGGCGGCCCGCACGG
>JAGCGO010000009.1 GCA_017649565.1 Fibrobacter sp.
AGTTCTTGACCAAGTAATCAATTTCGTCAGAAGAAAGAGCGAGGCCCATTTCCTTGTCAGCCTTGACCAGGGCTTCGCGACCTTCGGTGAGCACCGGAATCACGTTCAGCGGACGCGGTTCTTCCTTGCTGAAGAGGACTTCAAGCGAAGCGGTGTCGGCAAACACGGCCTGCGTCATGCGGTCGTGAATCTTGGCAGAAATCTGGGCGCGGGCACCGGCGGGCACAGCGCCTTCAAACTTCACGTAGTAGGCAATGGCGCGTTCGATGCGCTTGATGGCCGGGAGGCCGCAAATGTGGGCGATATCGGTCGCCTTGGAGCTCCACGGGCTGATGGTACCCGGACGCGGGCACACCACAAAGAGTTCGCCTTCGAGAGCCTTGGGTTCGCGGGCCGGACCGTAGTGCAGCACCTTCTTCAAGGTTTCGGTTTCCGCATCGGTCAGGTCGGCGGACAGGTCCACCACGTGCAGGAATTCAGCATAGACGGAAGCGACAGAGAGCCCCGCAGCCTTGAAATCGGAAGAAAGTTTCTGGAGACGGAAGTCCGACAGTGCCGGCGTACCACGAAGAATAAGCATTATTAACCTCTTGCCGGTGCATACCGGCGTACGTGTTTAAATTTACGCGCAAAAGATAGCAATTTTTGGCTAAAATATGGAAAAATACCGCCCCATGGCGGTCCATTATGGCACGGGTTCCAGGGCGTCGAGCCCCTGTCCGGACAGGGGGGCCGAAATATACAAAAACATCGTCGCGATATCGTCCCGGGATGCTTTTTCGGGGGTACAAAATACTTTGTTATAGAAATTTTAGATAAATTTATAAAAAATTACAATAAACTTACTTTTTTCTTGCTTCACTTTTCTATTTTTGCTCGCGTTTGGATAAAAATCAGGAAAAAACGAAAATCACATGAAACTATTCTGTTTTCCCCACGCCGGTGGCTTTTCTCCTTATTATGGCTTTTTACGCAAGCACGAGTACCAGTACCTAGACAAAATCCTGCTATTCGATTACCCTCGCAAAAGTTTTACATTCAACGGTTCCCCAGCCGACTTCCAGCAGTATGTCGATGCCGCAGTAGCCTTTATAAAGGCAAACAAGGCCGAAAATGAGCCCTACATGCTCTTCGGGCATAGCATGGGAGCCTTTACCGCCTGCGAGGCGGGCATCGCCATGCAAAACAAGTACGGCGACGCTCCCGCGGGCGTCATAGCCTCCGGGCAGAACCCACCCTATTCCGTGACCCTCGGCAAACTGCAAGAAATGCCGAGCGACCTATACGAATTCGCCAAGCGCCTTGGCGGCGTCCCGCAGAAGATTCTCGATAACAAGCAGATGTGCGAAAAACTTTACCGATTCGCGGAAGCCGACATGAAGGCGGTTTCTATGTACAGGCCGACTCCGGTATGCGGCAACGAGAGGCTAGAATACGGCATGCTCCTGTGCGGAGCCGACGACTTCATTGTCGACCGGGCCTACCAAAGCCACTGGGACAAGACCTTCCGCCATATCTTCCTGGACAAGGTTCTTCCGGGCGAACACTTCTACTTCAACAACCATCAAGACGAAATCGCCTCGCTAATCGACAGCTTCGCCGAGGCACGCTCCAAGGAGACCGCATAATGCAAAGGGTGGTAATCACGGGTATCGCGCCCATTGTCGCAATGGGAACAGGTCACGCGTTCTTTGAAAAGCTCATGGCCATGGAACCAGTCATCAAGCCAATCGAACAGAGCTACTGCGACGGAGCTAACATCTCCAAATGGTACGTCCCCTACCCCGAAGTCGACGTAACCCCGTACAAGGAGCGCCTGCGCCAGATGCTCATGCTCGGTTCGCGCAACGCGATTACGGCGGCAGTGGCGGCCCTCAAGGCGACAGAAGACGCCGGCCTCAAGGAACTTGACCCAGAAACAGCCGTATTCTTTGGCGGAAGCACGATGGATACTGAAGATATCCTCACCGCCTACAATGCCGTCAAGGAAGGACGGAGGCTTCATCCGGCTTCAAACCCCAAATCGATGGCGAATGCCGTCCCGGCGTGGATTTCGATACTGCTCGGAATCCACGGGCGGTCGCAAGTCATTGCAACCGCCTGCGCATCCGGCACGGACGCGATCGGGGCGGCCTACGAGCATATCTGCATGGGCAAGAGTAAGATGGCGGTCTGCGGCGGCGCCGACCAGATGAGCTGCTGCGCCGAAATGATGTTCCGCTCTTTCGACGTACTCGGTGCCCTGACGCGCTCGCCCGATGGCCTGCCGTGCCCGTTCTCGGAAGAACGCAGCGGATTCCTGTACAGCGAAGGGGGCGCCTGCGTGCTGATTCTCGAGGAATACGAGTCCGCCGTGGCACGCGGAGCCAATATCTACGCCGAAATTACGGATTACCGTTCCTGCTGCGACGCCTACCATATCGTAAAGATGCCCGATTATCCTGAACAGGTGATATCGATGTTCAACGGCATGGTCGAAGGCAAGAAGGTCGACTACTACAATGCCCACGGGACAGCGACCCAGGTCAACGACCAGATGGAAGCAACCGCCCTGAAAGAGGTTTTCGGCTCGCAACTCGGCGGCATTATCATAAATGCAACAAAGAGCCTGACCGGGCATTCCATCGGGACATCCGGTGCGCTGGAAGCCGCCGTGACGGCCTATTCGCTCAAGAACGGAATAGTCCACGGAAACATCGTCGGGACCCTCATGGAAGGCCTGAACCTCCCCCGACAGACGCAAAAATGCGATATCCGTTGCGCCATATCGGCATCGTATGGCTTTGGCGGGCACAATTCTGCCCTTATGCTTGAAAAAGTTTAACCCCTGAAATCCTGCAAAAAGAGGAAAAAATGACCCTTTCTGAATTCAATGCTCTCCTGGAATCTCATGACGTAAAGCCCGAAATCGAACTGAGCGAAGATTTGCACATCGTTGACCTGGGTGTCGATTCGTTTGAAATCCTGATGGTCCTCGGCGACCTCGAGAATATCGCCGGCAAGGCGCTCGACCTTTCACTCGATTCTACCATTGGCGAACTGCTTGCGAAGATGACTGCCGCCGGCAAGTAATGCCGCAAGTAGGCCTTAATTGGCCTACTTCATTTATTTATAAAAAAATCAGGGTTCCGTTTCGCCGGTGTGGCAATCGTAGACTCCGTAAGTGTAGAAGGGCTTGCCTTCCTCGAACTTCTGGCCTTCGCGCTTCTTTTTCTCGAGACTTGCCTTCAGGCGTTCCGCAATCTGCGCAATGACCTTCTCGGGAACAACCCCGTCCACGCTGTTCTGCTTTCGATCCTGAGCACCTTGGTAGGTGACCGTGAAACGCCCCTTTTTGTACACGACCTCGTAAAAGACGCCCACCTTTTGAGAAAGGTACGCATCAATCGCCTTCCCTACGTAATTACCTTCTTCCTTGCCCTCGGCATCCGCGACAACCCAGTTGGCGATCTGGTTCTCTCCAAACGAGAGCGTGTCGCCGTTCTTGTATTCCTTGACATAGTACATCTCATTGGCCAAGATTCCCTGGAATTTCGTCCCCGCACACCAGATAACCCTGACAAAGGCCATCTCCTTGGTACCGTTTTTGTCCTTAAGGTCTATCTGCACATACAAGGAACGGTTTTCGCGCACGTAGTCGCCAGCAATATACTTCTGCTTGACCGCAGGGAAAGACGCCTTGGCCTTTTCGATATAAGGATTGAGAAACTTCTGCAATTCGGGCGTCATGCCGGCAAACTGGTCTTCGACTGCATGGCCACAAACGCAAAGCACCGCAAGCAGGGAAATTACGCAAAAGAGTCTAGAAAACATATTCATACCTCACTAAAAATAACACAAAAATCAAAAATTGGGGATTAAACAGCTGCTTTTAAGGCACTTTAATCCCCAATTTTACACACAAACTAACAACAAATAAAGCATTTCTAGCGTTCAAACACTGATATTGCAAAAAAATGGGGATTAAACCGGCATTTTTTTTGTATTTCATCCCCACTAAAAGCAAAAATTGACTTTTTTAGCACAAACAAACTAACAAATTGGGGATTAAAGAGGCTATTTTTCAGCAGTTTAATCCCCAATTTCCGCAAAAAACAAAAAAAATCCGCCCCAAACGGAGCAAAACTTTAATCGTTCTGCTTCAACAACTCTTCTTCATAAAATCTTATCGGGAATGTTGCAACTTCATCCGAATTCATTTTCGAGAAACTCCAGCGACTTACCGCTTTCTGGACTTCTTCGTCAAAAGCCCTATTGCCGGTAGTCGTTGAATCGATTTGAACTTTTTGAACGGTACCGTCAGCATTGATATTCAACCGAAAAACAATCGTCCCGCTAAAACTGGGACTCTTCTTTAAATGTTTATTGTAAATATGGCGCAGTCCAGGAGTCCGCTGACGAATAGGCCGTAAAAACGAAACTCTATCATCATAGACGCCTCTTTCCAGACTCAATTCCTCAAAAGTAGGGGTTTTTGCGAATCCCTTTGCCTTTTCAATTATAAACTTTCCATCTTTGTCCCTTTCTAGACCTTTGGAACTACTTCTGACGACGCCATAAAGCGTAGTTGTACCGGAAGTAGATAACGTCGCAACCTCCTTCAAGATTTTATCAATTTCTGCCTTTCTTTTTGACAGACTGTCCCTGCGTGCTTTATCATCATTTTCCTTTTTCACGTCCAAGGACTGTTCCGTATTAACCTTTTCCTGCTCCAAGGTTTTATCCGCATTCTTATCGACTTCGGAACACCCCGCCCACAGCACCGCCGCAGCCAAGAGCACAAAATTATTCCAGCATTTTCCAAATAAACTAGCCATACTCTTATATATAAAAAAATCCGCCCCGTGAGAGGCGGACATAAATGTTTCTAGGAGGAGATCCCCGCCTACGCGGGGATGACAAACCTCTTTCGAAAAACGCAGAGAGCCTAGCGAGAGTAGGCGCCTTGACCGAAGGCGTACAAACGTACGACGAGAGTCAAGGCAACGCACTATCGCGACGGCTATATGCGTTTCTATCCGAGGGTAACCACTACTTTATGAGTACCACTGGTGAAGATCGGCGCCACATCCGCGTCAATCTTCTTGCCATCGACGATCATCTCGGCGACACCCTTGCAAACGTGCTTCGGGTTCTTCACTTCGATTTCGTAGGTAGCACCGCGGAACTTGCGGGTCACCTTGAAGCCGGCCCATGCACTCGGGATGCAGGGGTTCACGATGAGGCCCTTGAAGCTGGCGCGGACACCGATGATGAACTGCGTGGCAGCCTGGTAGGTCCAGGAGCTGGTACCGGAGAGCCATGCGTTACGGCCCATACCGAACTGCTTGTGTTCGTCACCGAGGATGTTCTGCGGGTAGCAATACGGTTCAGATTCAAACTCGTCGAGCTTGGTGTTCTTGGCAGCCGGGTTGATCTGGCTGTAGTACTGGAAAGCCTTGTCGCCACGGCCGAGGATGGTTTCGGCGATCATCACCCACGGGTTGGTGTGGAGGAAGATACCGCCGTTTTCCTTGGCTCCGGGAGGATAGGTGGAGATGCCACCCACGGCCGGTTAAAAGCCGCGGTAACCCGGAGTGGAGCTCTTCACGCCGTACTTGGATTTGAGGAGCTTGTTCA
>JAGCGO010000010.1 GCA_017649565.1 Fibrobacter sp.
ATGTTCAGGCGGTGCCAGTCGGCCATGAAGGCGTCGGTGTAGAACTTCGCGTTGTCCCAGACGGACTTGCCTTCGCGGGCGGCGCCCTTTTCCATCTTGTCGTCGCCGGAGTCGGCGTCGCTCGTGAGGTGGCCCACGTCGGTGATGTTCACGATGTGGTTCACCTTGTACCCGTAGTAGTTCAGCGTACGGACCAGGAAGTCTTCAAAAATGTAGGTGCGGAGGTTGCCGATGTGGGCGAAATGGTACACCGTCGGGCCACAACAGTACATGCGCACGGCGGGAACGCCTTCCGGGAGAGTGAATACTTCTTTCTTGCGCGATGCGGTGTTGTAGAACTGTAGAGCCATTTTTGCCTCCGGTTAATTGATTTGGCGCGGGATGCGCCCATTGCAATTGATTGCGGGTGCAAAGATAGAAAAATAGACGAGAGACGAGAGACGAGATATACGATACTAGGTGCTTTAGCACCTTAGTAGAGTTATCCCCTATGAGGAGACGAGAGATGTGGGACGAAAGACGAGAGATAAACGTCTTTTTTTTCGACTTTTATAATGTTTCGAGGTTGCGGGATTTTTTGTAAAAGCTTATTCACGTACGTTGTATTTTTTCCAACGGGATATATGCTCGAACGGCGTCCAATTTTTTGCTTGGGCCTTATATTATAATTTGAGGTAAGCCATGAAAACAAAAATGTTGCCTGTAATTGCCGTTTCGGCAATTTTTGGTTTGGTAGCTTGTGGTGACGACGATAACGACCTGGAAGACGCAAGGGTCCTGGACGGTACGCAAATCCTCTTAAGAGTAGCCGGCACTACGGCGACCGTGGAAAACAACAACGGCTGCGTGGTCGTAGAAAACCAGAGCGCGACAATTACCTGTCCGGGCGCCTACTATGTAACGGGCGAATCCTCCGACTTCCAAATCGTGGTAAATACTCCGGCGGTCGAAAACGAGGGCAACACCGGCATCTACCTCTACAACGCCATCTTGAAGAGCTCCAATTCCCCGATTCTCGTGAAGAACGCCGACAAGGCCGTTCTCCACCTGGTGAAGGGCACGACCAACTTGGTCGAAGACGGTGCTGGAGATCATTTGTTCACAACGGTTAACGGCAAACCGGACACAGCAAAAGCCGCAATCTATTCCAAGGACGACATGAACATCAAGGGTGCCGGAACGCTTACCGTTACAGGCAACTTCAAGAACGGCATCCAATCCAGCAACGATCTTAAAATCAAGAACGGCAACATCACCGTTGTCGCCGAAGCCAACGGCATCAAGGGCAAGGGCAGCCTCGAAATTACCGGCGGCGTGCTCCTTGCTTTTGGCGACTACACGACCGACGTTCCCAGCTGCACGGCCATCAGCTATACCAGCGACAATTACTATGGTTCGGGAAATGCCGCCTTCAAGCCGAACTACACAGGCAATACGATCCTTTACGGTGGCGAGGTGCAAGCCGTAGGCCCGGTGGAAACCACCGGAATGACGGAATTCAAATTCCCGAACGGTGCGAGTTACATGTATAAGTAACGCTTGTGCTATTGACTAGTTGGGCTGCGATTCGTCGCAGCCTTTTTCTTTTTCCCTGTCATTGGACAAAAAAAAAGTTTTAAGGTATTTTCGCGTGAGGAACTGCACATTTGCATAAGAAATGTTGTTGCGCGGAACAACGATTTATAAAAATCGAACAAAAATAAACTTTACATTTGTTTTTTCATTAGATATTTTCCTAGAAAACCAATAAAACAGGAGTATTAGTATGATCTCTAAAAAAAGCATTTTCCCTGCGGCCGTCGTTTCTATGGCCTTCCTCGCTGGTTGCGGAGACGATAGTTCTTCGTCCGGCGCCTCCAACGACATTCCCGCGAGCGTGAAGACCTTCGAGGAAATTATGGACATCCCGTGCAATGAAGCGGTCAAGTGCCAGAAGATCCTCATCGAAGAACACAATGATTACATGGAATGCGATGGCACCATGTGGCAAACGGTGAGCACGGTTCTGCCGTCCACAGCCTGCCCTGCAGAAACCACGCCGACCACAGATCCGGCTGGGGATCAGACTGCTCCGGCCGCTGATTCGGCTGCAGCTCCGGCTGCAGACTCGGCAGCTACTTCAGTTGCCGATCCGGTCGCTCCGCCTACTGACCAGACCACTCCGGCTGACTCGACCACGCCAGCTGCTGACCCGGCCACTCCGGCCGCTGACCCGGCCACTCCGGCTGCCGATCCGGCCACTCCGGCTGCCGACCCGGCTACTCCGGCTACCGACCCGGCCACTCCGGTTGACACAACAGCCACGACACCTGCTGACCCGGCGAACCCGGTTGACACAGCCGCCACGACGCCTGCTGACCCGGCCACCCCGGTCGCTTCTGGCGAAATGGTCTCCTGCGACATTCCCGGCGCAATGGGCGAATGCCTCGAGGCCGCTGTCGGCACCGAAGACGCAAGGCAGATGACCGAAACGTGCGAAGCGGTCCTGATGGGCACGCTCGGCACCGGTTGCCCGAAATAAGGCGCAATTCCCATTTTTCTAGAACCGAGGTCCCCTGAAGGGGGACCTTTTTGTAAATCACAAAAAAGAGGGGATTTTCCAATTTAAGAACCCAGGACTGCTTTTTCCCGCCCCTTTTTTATATATATTGATAGCAAGCACCTATGGTGCCAAGAAATTTAATTAACAAGGATTAGAAATGCTTTCTTATAACGAAGCCTACAAAATTGCGGAGGAAATTCACAAGGGTCAAAAAGACAAGGCTGGAGGCCCCTACATCGATTTTCTCCAGAATGTCGCTAACTACCTCAAGAACAAGGGCGAATCCGAGGAAGTACAGACCCTGGCCATTTTGCAGGACTCCATTACCTCTGCCACAAAGAAGACTCCCGAAGACATGATTAAAATGGGCGTTCCGGCAGACATGGTCGAACTTATCCAAAAGATGACCTACCACAAGAATCAGGGCTGGATCGACGAATACAGCTGCAAGCTTATCGAGAAAGGCGTTCCCGCAGAAGATTCCACCTACGACGCTCGCGAGAAGGACTTCGTGCGCTTCGTTGAGACTCTCAAGGACAATCCCATGGCTGCAAAGGCCAAGAGCGCAATCCTGAACGTGCTCCTCGAAGACAAGTATATCCAGCGCCAGGAACGTCGCGAGCTCAAGACGAAGTTCAGGCTCAAGAAATACCACGCTGCTATCGAAGCACTCGGGGTATAATTGGACTCAGCCAGCAGCCCCAAGCTCCCGGCTGACACAATTTGACTTTTAAAAAAAGAAGACGGGCACTTAATGTCCGTCTTTTTTCTTTTCCCGCTCCCGGGAAAAGAAACGCTCCGACCCTTTGCAGGACCGGAGCGCCTATTGATGGAGGAGAGAGTTACTTTATGAAGACCTTGAGATTCTGGACAGAACTTCCGCTATTGACTCGCACCAAATAGCTACCCTGTTCCAGGTACTGCAGGGAGAACAAGTGACTACCGGAAACATTGGCATGGAAATTCCCACGGTTATTTCCGAGCATGTCAAACACCTGCACCTGAACCCGGTTGGAATGCGGCGAAGTAACGACCAGGTCGTTGCCTGTGAAAAGGACACTCATGTTCGCCAATGCCACGGCAGGCAGTGCATTGGACTTGCCCTTCGAAGACGAGCTGGACTTTCCGGACTTCTTGCTGCTCGAAGACGCCGCCTTCTTGCTGCTAGAAGATGCCGCTTTCTTACTGCTGCTACTGCTGGCGACAGTTTTCTTGCTGCTGCTGGAGGCAACCTTCTTGCTACTGGACGACGCAATCGTTTTCTTGCTACTACTGCTCGCCACAGTTTTCTTGCTACTACTGCTGGACGTTTCGGTAGGTTCAACTTTCTTGCTACTGCTGGACTTGGCAGAAGAACTGCTCTTGGGAGTAGAGCTGCTAGATGATTCTATAGGCTCAACAACTCCGCTGCTGCTAGACGATTCTACAGGCACGACAACATCGCTACTACTGGACGATTCTACAGGTACAATCTCCTCGCTGCTGCTGCTTTCCTGCACAGCCAGCGATGCAGAAGAATACGCCGCCTTGTAGATTACGTCACCCGACACATCCGCAACGGCAGGATCCCAGTCGGCAAAGGTATAGCTATACTCGGCATCATCGTCTCTAGTGGGATTTTCTTCGGGAACAATGACGCTCGCCTCGGTCCCGTAGGCATACAATGTCATGGGCTTAATCACCTTGTCGTCGTAGTCGACAAAGGTCACGGCATACATACGCGCGAACGCCTTGAATTTGGCAGACAAGGTTATGTCACTTTCCAGGACCGCATTGTCCTTGATATCCTTCCCATCCAGGTATGTCCATTTCTCGAATTCGAACGTCTGTTCGACAGTCGCAGACTTTACCGGTTCCGTCATAGGAATAAGCGAAAGAATATTGGTTCCGTATTCGGCAACGACAGGTCCCGGAAGCCCCGTGACGCTCTTGTCGCCAACAAACGTAATCGTGTACGTATTTTTCGTAGCCTCAAAAATTGCCGTATAGATGGCATCGCCTGTTACGATGGTTTCATCCGTAATGGCCGGGCTCCAGCCAACAAAGGTGTAAGTATATTCAGCGGTGTTCTCCATTGTCGGGGTCGGCGCGAGTGCCGAGACCTGAGCACCATACTCGTGGGACCCCGGGACCGCCAGCGGATTCCCGTTCTCGTCCACGAAGAATATTGTGTATTTCACGACAGCAGAATCGTAGGTGGCCGTGTATGTGGTATCTCCGGAAACATTGACTACGGCGGGCGACCATCCCTTGAAGCTGTAGGTATACTGGGCCGTAGCCGCCCTCGTCGGGTTTACTCCCCCTTCATCGAAAACAGGAGTATCGCCATCTTCATGGAATGTCATCTTCAATACAGAACCATCGAAATCCTTCCAGGTCACCACAGACTTGTCCGTATAGACGGCCTTGTAGGTTTCGGCCTTCGTGACGGTCGCAAGGCCCGGCTCCCAACCGACGAACCTCTTGTCGGCCTGATCCGGAACCGTCGGGACATCGATGTTGTCCACCACCGTACCGTAATCGTACAGTTTGGATTCTTCCAGCACGGTCACCCCGTCTTCGTCGACAAAGGCAATGGCATACTGCCTCACTGTCGAGATGTAGGTAGCCATATAGACGCTATCCTTGACCACGTCGGCAACGGCCCAGGGAACAAATTCATAGGTGTATTGCGCCGTGGCAGGGCGTGTCGGATTGGCGGGAAGAATTACGGAAGAACCCGGAGTCCCGTACGCATATTCCGCAGGCTCCTTAAGCGTTGTTCCGTCCCAATCCAAGAAACTCACGGAATAAGTACGGGAAACCGTATTGTACATTGCATAGTACATCGCATCTCCGGTAACAGTTGACGGTTGGAGCCCATTCATATCGGCCCATCTGGAGAACTGGTAGGTAAATTGGTTCGTTGGCATTTTGGTGGGCTTTCCCGCATAATTTTCCATGGAGGACCTTTCCGCCAACACCAGCGTATCGAACACCTCGTTTCCGTTCATGAAGGTGATGGTGTAAAATTCTGTCTCGGGCAGGCCCAGGCAGCGCACGTTGTCCACCTGCAAGAAGCCCTTGTCTCCGGTAGCCCCATCAATACGCCAGTCGAATCCGTTTACATAGTACTTGATGACATCGAACGAAACGGGATTGCCAAAGCGTTGTTCGAGCGAGCTCCAGGGAATCGTTACCGTTTGCCACGGTTCGGATTTCGGGACAGCGAAGGAGTGGAATCCCCAGCCGACATCGACCTGTTCATTATCCGTCTTTACGCGGAAATCATGCGCGGCACCCTTGTAGTCATACTGGATTGCCGTACACTGCGACAGGTTCTCCAACGAGAACCACGAAACATAGAGCGCCACAAAAGGATCGTAGGGATATTTTCCCTGGTCCAGTTCATAATCGATACGGACCGATTGGCGGGACTGCTTGCCCGCAGCGGCAGAGAACAACGCCGTCGAAGCTCCGGGATTTTCTGCATCAGCCCACACGTCCGTTTCTACGTCCCACACAGCGCCGACAGGGTAATCGGGATCTCCATGCATCGGCCAAAGGGCATACCTTATATCTGTATCTTCAAAATCGTCCAACAGTTCGGTGAATATCGCCGGCGACTTCGGTTTTGGATAATCAACCGACAATGTATCCGTCGTACAGCGGACATCGTCCACATAAAGTTCGTCAACACCGTCGACCGCATCGAACTCCCAGCGCAAATGCACCACCTGCGACATGTCGAGCGGGATATTAGATTCGCCCCAAGCCTGCTTTAGGCTGGAAACCTTGATAACAGCCGTTTCCCATTTCCAAAGCGAAGAAAGTCCTGTCTTACCATGAACATCGCTTGCAAAAACGTGATATTGATGGTTGTCGCAGCCGGTCAGGCTGCAGTCATCGTCACCCTGCATGATGGCCTTGAAGTCATGCGCGCTGCCCTTGTACTTGTACGTCACCGCGGCGCATCCTTCCAGATTGTTCATGCTCATTTGCAAAGTGACTCCGGCCGCACCCCTTATGCCCCTTGAATATCCGCCATCGAACTGTGCACCAATTCCCAGCACATGGTTACCGGCAGCGGCCGGATCGGGATCGTCCTGGACTACGATATTGTTACCGACAGAATCTATTTTGTTGAAAATGAAAGTGGTATCCCCGCCCGGTTCCCAATCATGGATATAGAAATCCGAGAAGGCGTCTATCCCGTTGCCCTCGAAATCGGCAATCAGGAAATCACCCGTGCTTTCGGAGCCCTGCGACCAGGTAACGCCCAGTACGGCAAAGGCGACGAAAAATACTGGCCTGCAGAAACTCCAATGCATATCAACCTCTTTTGCGAAAAGTTTATTTTTTTCGCACATTTAAAATATGCTATTTTCAGGCCTGCCGCTTGTAAATTTTTGTTTTCAAAATTTAGTTTATCCGTTATTTACTATAAAAAAGCTAGTTTAGACAAAAAAAACGCCCCGACCCCATTTTCAGGCCGGAGCGATTTCTATCGGAAAAGCGCTATTTTATTAAAACATTGAGATTCTGGATAGAACTCCCGCTGTTAACGCGGACCAGATAGCGCCCTTGTTCCAGATATTGCAAGGAGAACACATGGCTTCCAGAAACGTTGGCACGGAAGCTCCCACGGTTATTTCCGAGCATGTCGAACACCTGTACCCGGACCCAGCTGGACTGCGGCGAAGTAACGACCAGGTCGTTGCCCGTGAAAAGGACACTCATGTTCGCCAATGCCACAGCCGGCAGCGCATTGGACTTGCCCTTCGAAGAGGAGCTGGACTTGCCGGACTTCTTGCTGCTAGAAGATGCCGCCTTGTTGCTGCTACTGGACTGAACCTTGCCGCTGCTGGAAGCGACCTTATTGCTACTGCTGGACGTTTCGGCAGGCTCAACTTTCTTGCTGCTGGAAGACGATTCCGTTTTTATGCTGGAACTGCTTGACCCCACCTTCTTGCTGGAACTGGACGAAGCCACAATTCCCGAACTGGAACTGGATTCAGGCGGCTTGCTGCCCACCGACATCTCGAGCGCGGCCTCGTCGAAAACGGGATAGGTTTGGCTACGCTTCCAGACATGCCGATCTGCGGTTGTGTTGCCGGACGTATTCAGCAAGTCCACAAAGGCGTCGGACTGCATATATTTTGTACTGAGCGGACTGGTATAGACATAGAAAGTGATCAATTTTTCGTTATCGTCAAAATCTTTCAGGCTGACGCAACTTCTATCGTGAGAGAATGCAGAGTCGTTGTAAATCAATGCCGTATAACTGGTATCTACCGTATCCGGGCAACTGAGCGCCGTCCCTACCGGATATCCATTTGAAGCATTCACCGGAGCCGCATTGTAAATGTTTCTGACATAATCGTTGAGTTCCGAAGAGACGGTTCTGTCCTGAACGAGCAACTCGCCTTCATATATTCCCCAAACTCCTCCGGCTAAGCTGTCCGCAGACACCTCCCCCCAGTTATAGGCATCGCTCAGTCCGACGCCAAGAGACGCAAAGTATCCAACAAGGCCTCCAGCAACAACTTTTGAGCCCTGTCCATGACCCTGGACCGGTGCCGTATTGGCCACCATATAGGCTCCACCGCCATAACCGGCAATACCGCCCATAGAAATCCAGCTACTGTCGTTTAGCTTCTTTGCAGAAACGCTGCCAAAATTAAGAGCTTTTTCTACATACACGCACTGACCACAGATGCCGCCCGCATAAGTTGTCCAACCGCCCGCGTAAGCTTCAATGCGGCCACGGTTAGCAACTCTAGCCAGCGTATCCACAGGATTGAAAACAATTCCACCCGCAGAAGCCGCAATACCGCCTACAAAACCATACCCAGCGACATTTCCGTCATTGACACAATCCTCGACATAGCTTGTATACCCGACAATACCGCCAACCGCGATATCTTCAGAACCCCGAATTTTTTTTGTACTATCGGCATACTCCCATTTGACATCCGCCTCATTCCTACTAGAATAGACCTTCGCCTTACTGGCGATACCGCCAAGCACAACATTACTCAACACCAAAGAAGACGAATCCACAAATGTGACGGCGCCCTGGTTCAAGGAATTCCGAACGCTCGTACGGGCAGACCGACCGGCCGAAATACCTCCGACACTAACGCCACCACCAAACTGATCCCCACCAACAACGGTAATTTCACCGAGATTGGCACACGAGTCAACAGCACCTCCATCACCGACAATTCCTGCCACAAGGCCCGGCGAAGTATAAGACACCGACATCGAGTAATTATCCAACCTTGCATAAATTCTCCCCAAATTTTTCGATTTCGAAATCAACGAACCATCATAATTGTTGACAGATATACCGGCAAGAATTGTTTTGCCTCCGGCATATTCAATATTTCCCTCATTGGTACAATTTTCAATTACGCCAGACTCGCGATTCGCCGTCGCAATTCCCGCTACACTTCCCCCGTTATGTTGCTTCATATTTCCAAGATTTCGGGTATTGCTGATTGTACCATAATTATCTGCAGCAATTCCCGCAATAGATACGCCGTCTAAATCGTAATCAGTGTAATTGGCGCAACTATCAATAAGCGATCCATTGTAATTCACCGATACAAAGCCGCCAAAACTAGCCCCTCCGTCAGTAGTATCTACAACAGCCCTTCTAAGAGAGGAGTTAATGATTTCACCTCTATTCGTCTTGGCAAAAGCACCGCCACGGCGGCTAAGAAGCGAATTGACTAGATGAACATCCCTAATAGTGCCACCATAATTCACTTCAAATAAGTAATGATTCAGCCCATAAATCTTATGTCCGTTGCCATGAAATACGTAACCATCTATGTAGCGCCCGAATTCCGAAACAGCTCCCAATTCACGATCCAGCAACGACAACGTATCCTTCCCCATGACGATATCGTTGACAAGCGCAGCCCGTTTTGTAAAGTGAGCGCCCTTAGACAAGTACCACGCCAGTTCCGACGGAGTGAAAATGGCAACGTAAAGCGACGTATCGAGATGCATGCGCAACGTGGGGACTCTCATCTCGCCATCCCAGCCAATTACCGTAGGGTCCGGACGGTACACGACCAAGGAAGGGTCCTTGATTGTCTTTGAATACTTGGCATAAATGGTCGAAGGAGCCTTGAACACCGTCGATGTCGTAACGGTTTTTCCCGTAGAATCAACCCAGACATCAAAGTAGCGGTCTTTCGAAGAATAGGCGGGCGGCAAATCGACAATGTGCCCCTGGGCATCCGTAAGAGCATAGGACACAAAAACGCTATCGTCAAGATCTATCCTGTAGACAGGCAAATGCGCCGAATCGCTATATATCGGGTAACCGCCATCGAAACTCCAGCCAAGCCTCGGTTTTTCAGTTGCATTAGAATATCCTCTGATCTTGGCGTCCTCTCGGTTTGCCTCGTTCAATTTATCCGCAAATTCAACGCTCTGCATTTCCTTTGTCGACAGCGCAAAGGACTCTATCACGCTATGGCCATTGTTTGCAACGCCCACCAATTCGACAGATCGCTGCAGCGTGGAATCAAAGGCAGAAGATACGATCATCCCTTGGCTGCTTCCAACAAGTCCGCCTATCACATCTGTCGCCGATGCATTGGAAGTGTAAGAGTACGAAGACGAAATCACGCCAAGATTTCTTCCGCAAATTCCACCAACCGTATCCCCGTACAGAGTTCCACGATTTATGTTCTGGCTGAGAACATCGTCGTTGTTGCCGGAAATACCGCCAACAACAACACCCTTCACATAGCCTTCGTTAATACAAAACGTAGCAGAACCTGCATTGCCGACAATTCCTCCAGCAGCATCGGAACCCTCTACTCGTCCCTTGTTCACACTCCTGAAAACCAAAGAACCGAACCCCGCAACGCCGCCCGCATACAGGGCCTCACTGGATACAGCTCCTGAATTTTCGCAATCATAGACATTGCCAGTTTTATCGCCCGAGCCGACAATGCCGCCCACGCTTCCGTATTCTCCGGAAATGGTTCCCGTATTTTGGCAATCATAGATAAGCATGGTCGTCCGTCCCACAATTCCACCGACTCGGGCTTTCATGTAATGGTCCGGGTTCCTGGACGTCACATTTCCAGAATTGGAACAATGATAAACCGAATCAACAGAACCTTCAATTTTTCTCGAGACCTCGCCCGCGACACCTCCCACAAATTGCTCTTTCTTGAAGGCGACTTCAATGTCGCTTGCATTGGAAGAACTATCAATAGAACCCTTTAGGGAGCCGACAATGCCGCCAACATGGACTTCTTCAACGCCTATATAGTACTTCTTATTTGTCGAGTCCCTGAGTGTCGTTTCCGGAAGGACCTCTACATGCATCGTTCCGCCCCGGGAATGGACATTGTGAATATGGGAATATTCAGCGCGCCCTACAAGGCTGCCGCCATAAAAATCTCCAGCCCAGAAACTGTAATCAGGCGTAATAGAGGCACTGAAATTCGCGATAGTCAGGTTCTTCAATTCGGCATTTTCCAAGAAGCCGAACAGGCCAAAGACGGAATCCGCCACGCCGGTCAAGTTGAGACCATAAATGGTGTGCCCGTTTCCATCAAAGTGCATCACGGAAACCAGGCCTTTCATCACTCCAATCGGAACCCAGAGTTCGTCCGAGACAGACGACGTATCGTCCCCGAAGACAATGTCGTTTTCCAGCACGGCGAAATAGTAACCCTTCCATGGATCGGTTCCTGACGAATCTACCGTATTTACCACTTCGGCAAGGCCGGCCAGCTGTTCCGGCGTAGAAATGTGGTAAATAGGAACGGTCGTAGGGCAATTGTACAAGGATATCGTCGAATCGCTCGACGGAGGGGTGACGGCCGATCCGTCCCAGGCAGCAAACGAAATCGAGGTCGAAAAACACAGTGTAGCGAGAAAATAGACAGATTTCATCTTTTCGAACATATCTCTTCCTTTCTATACTCAAAAATATAACTTGAAATCGTAAAATCTGCTATACCTTTTTGACGAAAAAAAGTAGCCGACCTAACCGTATTTTGCTATCTTTCCGCGCGTAATTTTAGCCCCTCCAATGGGCAAAACAAAAAGGAACGAATCATGGCAAATAAAGTCTACAACTTCAGCGCAGGACCGTCCGTCCTGCCCGAACAAGCACTCAAGGAAGCTTCGGCTGCCTGCATCGATTACGCCAACAGCGGTATCAGTATCCTCTCCATGAGTCACCGTTCAAAGCCGATCGAGAACATGTTTGCCGAAACCGAACAGTTCCTCCGCGACCTCATGGGCATCCCCGAGAACTACGACATCGTGTTCCTCGGCGGTGGCTGCTCCCTCCTGTTCTGCATGCTCCCGATGAACTTCTTGGACCAGAACGCCACGGCCGACTACGCTCTGACCGGCGTCTGGGCCAACAAGGCCTACAAGGAAGCCAAGCAGTTCGGTAACGCTCTCGCCGCTTGCGACACCAAGTCCGAAACCTACTGCCGCATCGACAAGAACCTGAAGCTTTCCGACAACGCCACGTACCTCCACGTGACTGCCAACAACACCATCTACGGTACGGAATGGCACAACTTCCCGAAGCCGAAGTCCGGCTTCCTCATGGCCGACGTGAGCTCCGACTTCCTCGCCCGCAAGATCAACGTCTCCGACTTCGGCGTCGTGTACGGCGGTGCGCAGAAGAACATCAGCTGCGCTGGCGTGACCGTGACCATCATCCGCAAGGACCTGCTCGGCAAGGTGAACCGCACCATCCCGACCATGCTCAACTTCCAGACCCACATCGACGCGAAGAACATGTTCAACACGCCTCCGGTATTCGCCGTGTACGTCATGAACCGCACGCTCAAGTGGCTCAAGGAATTCGGCGGTGTCGAAGCTATCGAAAAGGTGAACCGTTCCAAGGCCGCCCTCCTCTACAGCGCCCTCGACAACTCCAAGGTGTTCGTCGGTACCGCTGCCAAGGAAGACCGTTCTATCATGAACGTCCCGTTCGTGTTCAACAAGGACGTCGTCGCTGCCGACAAGGCTGACGATCTCGCCAAGGAATTCCTCGAATTCGCCAAGGAACGCGGCCTCCAGCAGCTCAAGGGTCACCGCTCCGTGGGCGGCTTCCGCGCTTCCATCTACAACGCGATGCCGGTCGAAGGCGTTCAGGCCCTCGTCGACTGCCTCGGCGACTTCGAAAAGAAGGTGCTCGGCTAATTAACCGCGCAACACGCGATTGATTTTAAAAGGCCTCCGCAAAAGCGGAGGCTTTTTTGATAAAGTATTTTTTCTGACCCATGTCTAGCGAAGCAAAGACTTCGACAAAGCCCGACCGTTCTGTTCCAGGACCATCACAACGACACCGCGAGACTCAACAGCATCGTTCAATTCCACATGGTGAACGCCTTCGCCCATCATGCCTAGCGACACGGTCTTTTGCAGGCGGCCCTTCAAATTGTACACCTTGACACGTGTCATGCCTGAACGGGTAAGCGTTATCGTAGCCCGCAGATTTTGGCGAGACCCATACAACTTTAGACCATCCGTTCCCTTAAATGCGACCACGTTCTGTTTGACGATTTTTGCGGGAGGCTCAGCTTCAACGCTATCAAGGACAACGCCCGCGGTAAATGTCAGTTGCGCAAAAGGCATGGAATCACTCAGAACCCAATACTTATCAAAGTCGGCCCAGTTCTTGTAGGTGTCCGGATTTTTCATTTCGGCAAAAGCAATTCCGCTTACCGTGGAATCCGGTCCCAAGCCACAATCGTCCTCATTGTAAAAGGCATTTTTGACAGACCCTGAATTGACGGAAACAAAACCGCTCGGAAGCACTAGATTGGTGCCCCTATCTGGATTCTCTTCCGCAACAAACGACTTTCCCGCGAAGAAAACGTTTTCAATGTCCTGCGTGTTCGTAGACACAAAACCACCAGGTTTTACGAGGCCAGAAACCGTCCCTGAAGCAAATGCGTTCTTGATAATTCCCTCATTGGTCGAAACAAATCCGCCTGGCGTGTATTCGCTAATAACATTCCCCGTGGCATAAGCGTTGTCAATATAGCCTTCATTGGCGCCGACAAAGCCACCAGCATGAAGCGATCCCTCAAACGATTCTAGTTTTTCCACATTACCCGTCGCATAGCTATAAAGGATTTCGCCTTGATTTTTTGCGACAAAGCCAGCAAACCAAGCATACGCGTGAATGTCACCCGTAGCATAGCAGTTGTGAATTTTCCCGTTGTTAATATCAACAAAACCGCCTGAATGCACTTGTCCACGCACCTCACCCGTAGCATAGCTGTTCGTGATGATTCCATTACTATCATTTGTGGCAATAAAGCCGCCAAAGAACTCACCCCCCCCACCTGGTTTGTCTTTATTCAAAATGCCTGTAGCGTAGCAATTGTCTATTTTTCCACTATTCCGGACCGCAAATCCTCCCACCATGGAAACTCCATCCACATTCGATTTCGAATACGATTTCGAGATGGTCCCTATATTGTTCAAGACAAATCCGCCCACATTGAGGAGTCCTTCCACCTTTGACTCCGAATACGAATTCAAGACAGTTCCCACATTGTACACGACAAATCCGGAAACATTATATCCAAACCCCTCCGAAGACGTATCGGCAATTACAAAACCTTCCGCATGGGAATTTTTGATGACACCGGCATTGTACACAACGAAACTGGCACTGCTGTCCGCCTTGACACTTGTTTTAGCAGAGCAGTTTTCTATTACACCCGTGGTATCGTTTGTCGCAACAAAGCCTGCCACCCCGAAATGAGAAACAACCGAATCCGATACGACACTCGTATTTTTAATGGTCCCGCTGTTATACCCGGCCAAGCCACCAGCATTTTCGTTCAGCGAAACGACAGAAACATGAGAAACACATGAATCGATTGTGCCCGAATTGCTCCCGGTCACCCCTCCAAGAAAACGGACTCCATGTTCAACGAGACCTTCCGCTTCTGCAGAAACAATCAGTCCCTCGTTAATCCCGGCAATCGCACCAAGGTAGCGCCCGTAATAAGACGTCACAAAGTCGGCACGCACCTTCACATTGCGAATAACCGACTTCGTCCCGGAATTGGAGCCGGCCACCCCACCAATATTTATGCGATCGTTAATACCGCGGACAACGCCATCGAAGTCAATATTTTGAATGGTTCCCCCTTCATTAACTCCTGCGATTCCACCCGTATTGGAAGTGCCGATGACCGTATCGCGTACAAGTTCAATATTTTCAATTAGGCCCGAATTGATTACGGCCACCGACGCTGCAGCCCAGACCATCTCCGCTAAAAAGAAGCAATCTTCCATTTTAAGGTTCTTGACAACGCCTGCAGTGTCAATTCCTATGAACAAGGCCGTTGAACGACCTTCATTCGATAACGAATAGAGGTGCGATATGGTATGGTTTTTACCGTCAAATACGCCACCAAAATTGGATTGGGGAGTTCCGTAATATGCAACGCCTATCGGCTGGAAACCTTCGGTAGAATCGGTATCGCTTCTTTCGTCCCGCGAAGCCGAGGCATCGATATCGGCCACCAAAACATAATGTCCGTCCATGCTGTAGCTGCCAACGCCAACAGCCTTCAGGTCCTCGTAGTCAGCGACCTGCCAAGGATCGTCGGCAGTTCCATTGCCAGCCATGTTGCCGTTTGTAGCAAAGCAGAACGTAGCAAACAGCAAACCGAAAAAAAGGGAATTTCGATTCATCATAACAGCTCCTACCCGAAATTTTATGCATAGTTAGGCTATGCGCATATCAGCCACGATAGCTTATTGCAAAAATGCAAGGATTTTATTCAGCGTCTTTTTTCTTGGCACTGAACTTGTTCACCACGTCGGGGACGATATCCATGACCTTCCCGACAAGCGAGCTGTCCTTGCTAATGGGCATGATGCGCACATCGTCACCCTTGATGACGAGGAATGCCACCGGCTCGACCGAGGCTCCACCGCCAGAGGCGGACGTGTCTCCCTTGGACTGGTGACCGCCGAAGCCAAAGCCGACAGACACGCGGCTCACGGGAACAATCGTAGATTCACCCGCCTGGATGGGTTTTCCGATAACCGTCTCCGCCTGGGTAATGAAACGGAGCTTTTCCAAAAGAGTTTCTGCAAGTTTTTCAATAGCCATGGTTTTAATATAGTATAGACGAGAGACGAAAAACGAGAGACGAGAGAAAAAAAGGGGGAGAATAGTAGGAAGTAGACAGTAGGAAGTGATTAGAGACTAGAATCTAGAGGCTAGGGAGAAATATCACGGCTTCGCCGTCTTATATTGACGCACGAAGTGCGTGATTCTTTTCACTAGCCTCTAGCCCCTAATCTCTAGTCTCTATTCTCACTCCTCGATCAATACCTCGCCTCGTAGATACGATCGCTGGCCATTTTGAACTTTTTGGCCAAATCAGCCCACGAGAGGTATCCCCAGACCACGGCCACCCGGCCACCCGCCAGCTGCTGCGCCATGCCGTTTCCGTTGTTCCCGGCATCAAAATACACGATATCGCTTTCCGGCTCGATACCCTCGGGATTGACCCTGTTCAGCAAAAGGACCCAGGAATCGAAATCCTGCTCTTCCACCTGTTCCCAGCTACGGGCGACATTCCAACGGAGGTCGGCATTCCTGTAGCTCTGCACGAGCACCGGGAAAAAGGCCTTGACACCCATGAAGTATTTTGTCTGTATCGACGTGCGTCCCGCCTCGCGGAACTCGAACGGAAGGCTCAGGAATTCCTGCGGGAAGCCCCCACGATATCCCGGAAAATGACGGACAAACGTTTCCAGGTCGCTGCGCTCGTACTGCCGGAAACTATCATGGCTAAAGATGAATATGTGGCAGTCGGCACGGATGCTCTGCTCCAGGTGTTCGCCCCTCAAGATCGGGGTAATCCCCTGGAACTTACCGCTGTTCATGTAGTGGTCCATGGCGTACACGTCGCTCTTGAACTCGAGGATATGGACATTCAACGTATCGCCAGGGGAAACTCGGTAGCTCAGGTCGATAACCCGCTTGAGCGCCGGGATATTATAGGATGCGACAGAGGGATTGACAGAATGTGCGAACGGGGTGACATTCTTGTACATTATCTTCGAGTAGTTCACCGGCTTTTCGATCTTCGTGCGGTTGCACGCCACAAGACCGGCCGCAAGAAAAAGAATCAGCAGGCAGTTACAGACGAACTTCATTTTCGGCTCCCGTTGTCGGCATAGCCGCAGAATTCCGACAGAGGGCAATCCGCACACCCCCTCGTCTGCTCGCGGCAGATAAAATCATCGCGTCCCATTTCCAGGTAGAACTGCAACGCATGGGCCGCATCGTAAGGACGGCCCGGATTTAGCGTACAGAACAGCGTGTTTGCGAGTTCCTGTTTCCGCTTCGGTTCCATTTCCGAAAAGTCGGCATCCTTGGCAGGTCCGAGGAATGCCAGATAGCGGCGTGCACCCATGGTGAGCGGTAGCGGCGGCATCTTTTTTGAAGGGACGCACTGCAAGCCAAGTCCAAACGGTACGGGAGCGACCATGCGGTAGAATGCAGCGCAGGCTTTGGGGCGCGGATTTCCCTTGCCCATAAAGTAGACTTCGCCCAGGTCACGCCAGACCTCTTCGGGGGTACGGCTCGCAAGCCATGCAACAAGGTCGCCGCCGTGGTGGCGCACGAACATGCCCACGCTCCAGAAGATACCGGACAGGTGCTTGAACAAAGTCCAGTGACGGCAACCGAACACGCGCTCGGCAACGCCCTCGATCTTTGCGGCCACGGGGACCGGCAACGTCCAAAGTTTTTCGTCCGGGAACTCGTCGAAAAGGGCATCCATCAGATCCGAAATCTCGGTATAGGTCCGGCTCTGGAACAAGGTCGTCCCGAGGAGTGTCCAGGCAATTTTCGCCGTAGGGGTTTTGGCCCGCTGCGCCACGCGCACTACGGGATCGGGCACGGAGCCAAACATAGAGACAAACTTCTGCGTCGCTTCGAAAGCCGCAGGCTCATCGCGCACAAAGGTTTCTACGAGCTTCATCCCCTACCGTCAATTATTAAAGCGCTTCGCCGACCTTGACAGCCTTTCCCAGACGGCTCTTGAAAAGGTCCGGATGGCGTTCGCGAATCTTCTTATCGACAATAAGGATGACCGTGCTGCCCATTTCGAAGCGACCCAGTTCGTCGCCCTTTTCAAAATGGAAATTGCTAGCCGGCTGCCAGTCCAGACGCTTCTTGCTGCGATTCAGTTTCCCGGAATTCACGAGCAGTTCGTCGGAATACACAACACCGATGCGGCCCACGTTTGTTGCGCCGACCTTCACCACGAGGATTTCGGAACCATCTTCAAGACGGATGCGGCTAGTGAGTCGTTCGTTAATGCAGAACAGTCCTTCCACGCGTTCGACGCTACCCGCATTCACCGGCCAAAGCGTTCCGGGGCAGTAGCTGGCGTCGACCAGGTCGCCCTTGACCGGGCAATGGATGCGGTGGTAGTTGAAAGGCGCAAGGTAAATCGTCGCGAACGCGCCACCGTCAAAACGGGCGGCCATCTCGTCGTCGCGGAGCAGATCCTTAAGTTCGTAGAACTTGCCCTTCGTCTGGATAAGCGTCTGCTTTCCGTCGTCAAACGTACCCGTCTGCGAAAGCACGCCATCGACCGGGCTCACGACCTCGGCACTGTCGATAATGCGCGCACCCGGCTTGAGCCTGCGGATAAACAGTTCCCCAATGTTCTTGTAATGGCTCAGCGGGTATTCCGACTCGGCCATATTCAGCTTGTAGTAGCGGGCAAACGCCGTACGGGCCCAACGCGTAAACGGGGGCAGGTTCAGGCGCGTAAAATTGCCAAAAATACGGCTGGCCGTATTCTTCGGCAGCAATTTCATAAAAACGTAGAAGGGGGTATTCATGAAGGAGAATATAGAAATGTGAAGTATGAGATGTTAGACGAGAGAACGGCCCTACGGGCCTACAGACGAGAGACGAGAGATAAAAACATCCTAGCCGAAGGTGTAACTCAGAACTAGTAACTCATACCTCATAGCTCAATTAGTGATTTTCCAGCTTGCCCAGGTCCGTGCTGAACATTTTCCACAGACGCGGGGCAAAGGGCACCGACCATTCCTTTTCGGGGGCCACGCGGCTCGTCGTTTCCGCCACAAAGGAGGAATACGTCAGGAACACCAGTTCACCGTAACGCATGTCCCACAAGGTCCACACGATTTTCCACGTATATCCGCCGCTCTTGCCCAGCTTGGGATCCATCTCGACTTCCAAGACAACCGGTATCGAGGCATAGCGGATTCCGTAGCGGGCCGCCACGCTGTTCATGACATCCTTGAGCTTGGCGGGCACCTCGCGGACAAACGTCTGCTCGATTCCATCGCGGCTCTCCCACGGTTCAAAACTGTCGAGCGTTTTTCCGTCGGCCATCTTTGAACCCAGAATGATTCTAGACAAAGTATCTATGTACAGGGAATCCCCTTCGGGCAGGCGCATTCCGGGCAGCATCAGTTCCCGTTTCATTTTCGGGAATGCCTTCACGAACAGGGAATCCTCGATATGCGCCAGGTCAAAATCAAGAGCGTCGGCGCTGAAGCTATGGCACATTTTGCACTTCTCGGGGCGTTTCGCAGTCACCTTGAGCGTCTGGAAGACGCCCACCACGGCATTGGAATCCAGGCGGGAATAGGCATCCTGGTTCCATTCGCGATAAGCCATCTCTTTCGAGATCTTGAGCTTGATGTCGCCTTGTGTACCGCACTCGTTACACGGGCCGTCCATCATCCCGGAATTGTCGCCTGCACCGGGGCCGGGGCCGACAGAACCGGCACACCCTACAAGGATGGTCAACATAGCCAAAGCAAAAAATGCACGGAAATTCATAGCAATCCTAGCGCGCGTAGAAGTCTATATTCAGCCAACCTGTCGTTCCGTCATCCGATACGGCAATCCCGCAGGAGACAGTCTTGTACGAGCCTTTCATATTCAGGTAGTGCCCGATATACGGATAGTCTTCATCCTTGTTGGGATCCCTTTGGCCCGACGTGACCAGGGCCTTTTCGTCTTCCCACATCATCTTCAGATATTTCTTGACAATATCATCGTAGGTCGGGTAGTAGCGCATGCTCACATTCGGTCCCGAGTTCTGCGCACCTTCACCGCAGGCTCCGAAATTGGCGTGGCCCTTGCCGGCAGCGAGGTCAGCAGCAGCCTGTTCGTCCGTACAGGATTGTTTTTCTTCGGAAGCCAGCGAAAGCGGCCCCAAGTTTTCCGTCGCACGGTATTCGTTGATGACATCAAGGCAGGTGTTGCGCCATTCGTCAGATTCTCCGGCAGCGGAACTTGACGGTTTGGCAGAAGAGGAACTTGCCGGAGTCGGCTTCACGACCGCAGACGTGTCACTGGAATCTGCCGGAGCCGTAACAGCCGAGCTGCTGGATTTTGAACGAGCCTTCGAAGAGGAACTGCGCAAGACAAAGACTCTGGAAGACGAGCTGGATTTCGTCTCACCCGTTTTAACCCGAACATTCTTCTCTTCTTCGTCAGCATCTTCTTCGTCAGCATCCTCTTCATCAACATCGTCTTCATCGGTATCGTCCGAATCGACATCTGCCTCATCAGGGTCGGCATTTTCCTCAGTCGAATCTTCATCGGCTTCAACCGAGTCGGAGGAACTTGCAGGAGTTGCATCCGAAGAGGAACTCACGGACTCCGCGGACTCTTCCGGCCCTGCGGAACTCGAAGAAGAATCAGAAGAACAAGCAACGGCAAGCAAGGCCAAGCAGGCCAGCGCAATAAATCTTTTTTTCATAGACGTGTTCCTCATTTTCTTCTAAAGATATACTATTTCGCTGCGAAAGGCAATGCAGAGGACTAGTCAAGCATAATAGTGAACGGGCCGTCGTTGACGAGGCTCACTTGCATATCGGCACCAAAACGCCCTGTTTCTACGATACCGACTTCTTTCCGGCATTGTTGCACGACATATTCATACAGTTCGTTCGCCAGTTCCGGATTCCCGGCACCGTTGAACGTGGGACGGTTACCCTTGTGGCAATCGGCATACAGCGTGAACTGCGATACAAGCAAGAGCGATCCTCCCACATCCTTGATCGAAAGGTTCGTCTTCCCGTTTTCGTCGGCAAAGATGCGCAGCGAAAGCATCTTGCGGATAAACCGGTCGGCAATTTCTCGGGTGTCCGTCTCGGCCACGCCGACAAGGACTAGAAAGCCGCGGCCGTCTATCTTTCCGACGACTTCGCCGTCAATTTCTACCTGTGCCTTGGTAACACGCTGGATAAGCAATTTCATACAAACGTCCTGAAAATCTTGTGAATTTCTACCGGGTCCTGAGTCACCGTCAGCGCAAGGCGCAAGAGGACAGCGGCCTTCTGCGGCGGGAGCGAATACGCCGGGACCGTACCGGGAACGAGCAGGCCTTCCGGCAACACATTGCCGCGCCCGATTCGCGAAGCAACGACCACGGGCACCTTTACGCGGGCAAGAGCACCGATCCAATCCTTGCTGAACTCGCCGGCACCGGCACCCGCGATGACAATACCTGCGGAGCGGCCCGCCGCGCATTCGAGCAAAGCCGAATCCGCGTCGGCGTAGAAATACAGCACGGCGACTTTCGGCAAAGAGGACACTCCGTCAACAGAGAATTTCGGCAGTTTTTCCCCGCATGCCGTGCCGATGGCGTCGAACGCATCGAGGTCATTCGCGTGAACCTTCTGGACACGCACCGCATCCATCACCTTCCCCGCAAAGGCAACGCACACGCCACGGCAAGCGGCCCCGTTACAGCCCGCGGCGACGCCGACGGCAAAACACAAATTCGCCGGACCATCGGGAGCAAGCGAAGTGGCGGGGCGCATGGAACCGGTCAGCACAACGGGCTTTTCCACATCCAGAACGAGATCCAGGAAAAATGCGGTTTCTTCCATCGTGTCTGTCCCGTGCATCACGACAATGCCGTCGACGTTCGAGCGTGCAGAAATCGTCCGGATCCGGCTTGCCAGGGCTATCCATATCTCGGAGCTCACGTCGTCGGAATTGATGTTGCATACCTGCTCCACTTCCAGGTCGGCGATGCCGGACAATCCCGGAACGGACTTCACCAGTTCTTCCCCGGAAATACTGCCGGGACGGTAGCCCAGATCCTCGCCGGGTTTTCCGGCGCCGGCGATCGTCCCTCCCGTAGCGAGAACCACAATCTTTTTCATACGCCCCCTACCTTACCTGGTCCAGCAACTGTGCGGCGGTCAGACCATAATGTTTTTTCAGTGCACCGTCGGTCCCGAGCGTGTACAGGTCCTGGATGCAGGAACGGAACTTGCGTACCGACTCGACCACGCGATCGTCACCGCGGGCAATGCCGTCGCGGTACAGCAGCGCCTCGACCATCCTCTGCGAATACCAGTAGAGCCTGGTCGCCACGTCGGAATTTTCCTGGTTCACAAACGGCTGAGTCAGCATGTCCAGACTCGGGACGGGCCCGTCGGGACGCGGCTTGTCGTTACGCGTAGCGTCGACCACCTGGGCAATGCCCTCGTTCATCCAGAGCGGGACCTTGGCGCGGGTCATTGCGCGGACAAAGGCGTGAGTGAGTTCGTGGAAAAGCATCGGGCGGTACACGTCGCGGTACTGCATCACGTTGACAGGGACGCGCAATTTGCCGTCGAAGACGGCCCCGACCCAGTCGGGTCGCGGACCCACGCCCTGGTATTCCGCGGACTGGTAGAGCACCAGCCCCATCTTGTTCGCCGGCCTGAAATCGAAAAGCCTGCTCAGGGAATCGTAGGCCACCTCGAGGACGCTCAATGCTTCCAAAATATCGTTCAGGGCAGGCGTCCCCTCGAATTCCAGGCGGAAATGGTCCGAAGACTCCAGCTTGAGTTCGCGCATCTCGCGCATGATTGTCTGGGACCTCTCCTTGAGCACCTTGAAATCGGGCCCATCGCGCTTCACGGAATCCACATACCGGATGCACTCCTCGTAACGCTCCTGCTCAAAAAGGATTCCCGCCAGATGGAGCTGCAAGTTCGCATCGTCCGGGGTCTCCGCAAGCAGGGCCCGAATGCCTTTTTCGGCACATATCCAGTCCCCCGAAGCAAGGCAATCGTTCGCCTCGGTCACCAGGGAATTGTGCTGTTTTATTTCGGCCTGCTGCTCGGAAATATCCTTAAGCTCGCGAATTGCAAAAAACAATGTCGCAAGACACAGGATTAACAGGAAAATTACGCGTTTTTTGTGCATTTTTTCACATTCCGCCTTAACAAATCGTCAAAAGAAATAGCGTTATAATACCATTCTCTTTTTTTCAAATTTAAGTATATTTTAATCAAATATTGGAGTATGTCATGGCAGAAATCTTTGACTACGATGACTACCGAGATTTAATCAAGGATTACTACCAGGAGCATAAGAAAAAGAACTCCCTGTATTCCTTCAACACTCTCGGAAAGATGCTTGGGCTGGATGCCAGCCACGCGTATTACATTGTACAGAAAAAGCGCAATCTGCCCGTACACGCCGTTCCCGCCGCCAAGAAGATGCTCGGCCTCGAAGGACGTAGTGCCGCATACTTCGACCTGCTACTCGTCGCCTCCCGCACCAAGTCCGAAAAGAAAAAGGCCGAAATCATGCAGAAGGCCTTCCAGCTCCGCGACGTCAAGCGCCACATGCTGGAGGACAACGAAATCAAGTACCTGAGCGAATGGTGGACCGTCGTCGTCCGCGCCCTGGTCGAGGTCAAGCACGGCAATATCGACGTTGCCGAAATTGCCAACAGCCTTATCCCTCCCATTACCGAGGAACAGGCCCAGACGAGCCTGGATATCCTCAAGTCCCTGGGCTTCATTAAGCCCATAAACGACAACCTCGTCAAGATCTCGGACTCCCATATTACCATCCAGGGGGCCGAAAAAGCGGAGGCAATCCGCAGTTTTCAGTCAAAAGTCATGCAATTTGCCATTCGTTCGCTGACAGAAATCCCCCCAAGCGACCGAGATGTTTCTACAATTACCATGGCGGTAGACGCCAAGGGGTTTAGCGACATAAAGAACATGATTCGAGAATTTCGTAAAGAATTGCAGATTCGCGTAGACAAGTGCAGCGTCCCGGACCGAGTGATGCAGCTCAATCTTGCCCTTTTCCCGGTTGCCCTGAACAACAGGAGGAAGTCAAAATGAGATTCGCATCGAGACTACTCTTATTGCTTCCCCTGGGGCTGATGATGTCCTGCGACCGCAGCGACACGGCTGGCAACACGACCGAAATCGAAAACGCCATTGCCATCAGGGTATTCGACGGGGATAGTCCGGCACACGGAGTCGCCTACCGAGTGCTGCCTTCATGGTTCGTCGCCGACACCAACGAAACGGCGACTGACAGCGAATACGTCTACACAGGCGAAACCGACGAAGACGGATGGATGCACATCGACGGGCATCCGGAAGGATCCTTCACCGTCCAGTTCAGCAAGAACAAGTATTCCATTGTCGCGACATACACGCTTGACAACCTGACACCCCACGTCACCATCGACAGCATCGCCCTGGCCAAGCCTGGTACCATCAAGGGTAGCGTTGACCTGCCCGACTCCGCAAAGTACGCCTGGATTTATATGCAGGGTATCGAAAGGGTCGAAAAGACTGACCGCAAGGGCGCCTTTGCCATCAGCAACCTGCCCGCCGGCGACCTCAAGCTCAAGGCCTGGGTCCCCAACATCCAGAAGTTCATCGCAGAGGCAGAAGTGTCCGTGCCCGCAAACGATACACTCGACGTGGGCAACGTTTCCGACACCACCGACGAAGTCGTGTTCAAGAGGACGATGAAAATCAATCCACGTGAATTGATTTCCAGCTGGATGCGTCCATTACCGATACCGACAGTCCTCATACTGCGCCTCGATTCCACGTTCAACTTCTTCGAGACGACTGAAGACGGAAGTGATGTCCACCTGCTCGACAGCGAGGGCAACCCGCTCCCCATTGAGATTGACACATGGGACAAGGACATCCAGAGCGGTGTGATTAATATCCGCATCGAATCCAAAGCCGACACTGCAAAGCTCTGGACGCTCGAGTGGGGAGATTCAACCGAAGCCCCGCAAAAAAGAGCCGATGTATGGGAAGACCTTAGCGACTCCCTCATCTGGGCATTAAATACCGTCCGGATACTTGATTTCGAGAACGGCACCTACAAGAACGACCTTCCCTCGCCGCTGACACCAAAAGACTGGTACGTCCAGGCCCATGACGGAGCCACCGTCTACGATTCTGTTGCCGAAGACAATCGCAAGGGAGTCATTGATTCCGGTGGCGGAGCATTCGAATCCAAGGTTCTTCAGGTAAAATACAAAGCCGAAAAGCCGGAATACGTTGTCATCGGAACGCGCATCTCGGACGTTCCGCACGACCTAAGCCGCCTCGATTCTGTCGAAGTCTGGATCAAGACGGACGGAAAAATCGAGATCATCCTCGAAACAATTATCGAATCCGACACCAACTTCAAGGCCACGTACAAGACGGAAGGTAACGGAAGTTGGAAACGCTACGCAGTGCGTCCGCAGGATTTCGATACGAAGGACACGGTGAAATACCACGGCTGGGATGTCACGAGAAATCGGATAACTAGGTTTACAATCTTCGCCTATGACGGGAGCAGTATCCTGGTCGACAACGTAAGGATGTACGGCATCAACCGGGACGACTTGAAGTAGTTACCTGTTCCGACCCCCCGTGACATCGATTAGCCATTTTCGACCATTTTTTTCTACGCTGATAAACACCTTATGGCGTTTTTCATCGTAGATAAGATGGCCGTTGTTTTTGGAGGAGTATCTTATGGCTAATTCCGTGGATTTTGAATTGTGAATAGCAGTCGTTGAAGTATCTGCAGCAACCTTCGAAGTATCTGCAACAGAAACAGAAGAATCCTTCACAGACGAATCAGCGACAGCAACTGCAGTGTCTTTTGCCGAGGTATCAACCGGCGGAACTTCCGGTTCGGCCTTCTTCAGCAGTTCAAGCATCTTTTCGGCATAGCGTTCACCGAACGTTTCATAACCCTTTCGCGTGAAATGGAGCGTGTAGTTCGGTTCCTTCAACGCGGGGCAACCTTCTGCCGAAATGAGATGACCATTAGGGATTAGACTCGCCGCTTCGGCAACTGCACTGTTTCTCCAGCCCAGATCTCCACCCGCAGCGGTTGTTGCCAGTTCCCCAACAAGAATCGGCACCTTTGTCGAGTCTAATCCCAAATCCTTAATAAGATCGTCATAAACCTTCTTGACACGCTTGGGCCAGTCGTTCATCTGGTAATCCGCCTCGCCCTGATGGAAAAGGAATCCCTTGATAACGCCCTTTTCCTTTGCAATCTTTCCCATTTCCACAATGCGCTTGTAGAGGTCGCCACCGTATTCGTCCAGATACTGGATCCACCACGTGTCGCCCTTGTTCTTTGCATTCTGGACATACGTTTTGTTGCGGTCCTTGTCGAACAAGTCTATGCTTTGACCGCCAATGGCGATGTTCGCGACAGCAATCTTGATGCTGTCGGGCAATTCCTTCACCATCTTGCGGCCGAAAATATCCACGATGCCCACCTTGGAAGCACTATGCCCCATTGGCGGTGCAGCAGGATAAAACTCTCCAACTTTTTGATTCGAATGGTTTGCCGCCCGCAACACCAGGAAGCGCGGATCTTCCGCACGGTCGGCAGCGGTCACATCCGCCTGGCCGGACATATTCGATTGCCCATAGGCAAGATAAATATGGAGGTTCGGGTCCTGGGCAAAGCACAAGGAAACTGTAGCAGCAACAACAAGCGCAGGAAAAATAGATTTATGCATTTTATTTCTCGTACAAACTAACGAGTCCTATGGGTAAAACTCTTCGTCATGAGCACAGAACCATTGGAACTGAGCACCATGGCAACGAACTTTCCGGAACGCGGAATCAATCCGCCCTTCTCGCCCAAGACACTGACCAAGTGACCCTGGAGGTCGAACAGCTTGACTACGGCACCTACAGGAGCTCCGGACAGAGCGAGGAAATTACCGACAATATTCATCTCGGCAACAGGGGCAACACCTCTCACTGCGGCAAACAAAGGTTTCGTCGAGTCGGCAGCGGCAGAGCTGTCAGACGGAGCCGTCACAGAGGAATCGGTTGCAGAGGAATCCGCCGGAGGAGTCGTCGGAGCGGACGCTTCGTACTTGATGGTCGGCGTTTCCCAGTCAATCCAGTCTGCATAGTTGTCAATCTTGAAACCCTTACCGTTAGAAGGCTTCACGTGGATGTCCGTCTTGGCTTCCTTGCCGCGAAGGAACTTGTCCACAAACGCCGTGACCGACTGCGTCTGGCTACTGGCGGCCTGGCAATGTTCGTGGTTGCCGGTAAAGTCAAAGCCGATACGGTCCTCGATGCCCATGGCCTTCCACACCTCTGTAGCGGCCATCATGGACTTGTAGCCCGATTCGTCGCCGAGCCATTCGTAGCCGGGGTTGCCGAGCGCAATCACCGCACGCGGGGCAATCATCGCGATGAGTTCGTGGTGGTCGTGCGGGAGCTTGTACGGATCCTGACGCTGCAGGCTCTGCATGAACCAGCTGTAGTTCGTGTTGTCAATCTTTTCGATGTTCGTGCCGCGGCTAGCGAAGTCGGCGGAAGTACGCCAGGAGTTGATACCGCCGCCACCCGATTCCTGGGCGATGGTGAGCGTCACGCGTTCGTCGAAGGCGCCCGCGAACAGGGCCATCTTGCCCGCATAGGAGCAGCCCGTGACCGCGATTTTGCTCATGTCGAGATGGTACTCGTCGGCAATTAGGGCAAGGCCGTCAATCAATCGGCTGACGCCCCAAGACCAGGCGGAATAGTCGCCGTTCTGCTTCTTGTCCGAGTAGAACTTGTAGAAGCCCACGTTCGTGTCCTTCTTGCCATCCATGGAATATTTGGCCACCTGGTCATGACTGAACGGGACCTGGACAAAGCCGCTGAAAATGCTGGAAGAAAGCGAGCCGGTCCCGCTATTCATACCAATGATGATAGGATGGGGACCGTCGCCCGAAGGTATGCTAAACTTGGATGTAATCGTCGCGGTGTTGCCGCCTTCCTTGACCGTCACGGTAAGGGTACCGCCGCTATATGTCGCAGTGACATCGGACGGGATGGGTTTCTCGCCAATCTCGTACTTTTCGATATCTGCCTTGATTTCGTTGCGGCGTTTGCTCCAGTCGTCGAAAGTAGAAACCTTCGAACCATCGTGGAACTCGAACGGATTGGGCAACTTCTTATTTTCCTTGAGCTCGCCAGCTGTGGCGCCCAAGTCCTTGCCGCGGTTTTCCGTATCGAAATTAAGGGGAACCTGAGAGAATGCGTAACCGCATAAACCCAGAACAACTGCACTTACAACGGCATTACGCATTAACGGTCCTCCAAAAACCCAAAGGAACTCCAAACCAACGCTCTAAACCAACCCCCTAGAAGCCTAGGGATGCATATAACTTATCTATTTACGTGACAAAACACACAAAACCGGATTTTCGGTTTATTGACAAAATGTCAAAAAATGAAATATGGCGATTTTCAGCCCCGTACCGATAAAAAATGTTTACATTCGCCTTTGGCGGAAAACGGGACGTATGCGCAAATCAGGCAGGTAAACACCCCCAAAATTACTACCTTTGGGTCGGAAAAAGCGGGCGCTCGCCTGCACAAAAACTGGAGATTATCATGGGTTTCAAATGCGGCATCGTAGGCCTCCCCAACGTGGGCAAGTCCACCATCTTTAACGCAATCACCAACGCCGGCGCCGAAGCCGCGAACTACCCCTTCTGCACCATCGAGCCGAACGTGGGCATGGTGAGCGTCCCCGACAGCCGCCTGGACGAACTCGTGAAGGTCTACAATCCCAAGTCCATCGTCCCCGCCGTTACCGAATTCGTGGACATCGCGGGCCTCGTGAAGGGTGCCGCCCAGGGCGAAGGCCTCGGCAACCAGTTCCTCACCCACATCCGCGAATGCGAAGCCATCATGGAAGTCATCCGCTGCTTCGACGACGAGAACATCGTGCACGTGAGCGGTTCCGTGGACCCGGTCCGCGACGTGGATGTCATCGAGACCGAACTCATCCTCAAGGACCTCGACTCCGTCGAGAAGCGCCTCGCCACCGAAGCCAAGGGAGCACGCACCGGTAACGCCGAAGCGAAAGCCCGCCTCGCCGCCTGCGAACTTTTGAAGAAGACTCTCGAAGAGGGCCGTTCCGCACGCACCGTCATGAACGACAGCGACGAAATGATCGGCGTCGTCAAGGACCTCGCCCTCCTCACCGCCAAGCCGCTGTTCTACTGCGCGAACGTCAAGGAAGACGATATCCTCACGGGCAACGCCTACGTGGACCAGCTCAAGGAATACGCCTCCAAGAACGGCCACGAAGTCATTGTCATCAGCGGAAAGATCGAAGAGGAACTCTCCGCCATGGAACCCGCCGACAAGGCTGAATTCCTCAAGGAACTCGGCATGAAGGAATCGGGACTCGACGCCGTGGTGCGCAAGGGCTACGAAATCCTGGGTCTCCGCACGTTCTTTACCGCTGGCGAAAAGGAATGCCGCGCCTGGACTTTCCACGCGGGCTACAAGGCACCGCAGTGCGCCGGTGTCATCCACACCGACTTCGAACGCGGCTTCATCCGCGCCGAAACGCTCAGCTACGCAGACTTCCTGAAGCACGGCAGCTGGAACGCCGCCAAGGAAGCAGGCCTCGTCCGCACCGAAGGCAAGGACTACCTGGTACAGGATGGCGACATCATGTACTTCCTGTTTAATGTGTAGTTAGGGGCTAGGATCTAGGGGCTAGAGGCTCGAGGCTCGGGCCTTTATGTTTAAGTTTTTTTCGCCTTTTTCTTCGCGCGGAATTCTTCGACAATCGGGCGTATAATCACGGCAAGGTTCATCGCGGAACCTATCAGGATAAGTGCGCTCGCGGCATAGATTCCGACACCGGGATCAACCCTCAACATCGGGATACCAATGGCAGAGCATAGCCCGTCCAGTTGCATCAGCATGGCCCAAAGGGAGAACATGGCGAGCATGCCCATCGTAAGCGAACCGAGCGGAGAGACAAAGGTAAACGCTGCGGCAAGCAATACGGCAATCGCAATGCCCCACAGGTAACGCATCGGCTCCATCGTCGGGAAATTCGGCATGACCGAGGTGAGCTTTTTTTGCGTAGCCTCGTTCTTGTCAATCATGTTGTGAAGCTGCTTGGAGGCATCGGGAGCAAGGGCTTCGTCCAGGTTAACCCCCGTCGCCAAATCGTAAATACTCGCTTCCATGATCGGCTTTGAATGCGATTCCTCGAACGTGCAGGACACGTTAGCCAAAGGCATCAGCAACGCAAGCAGAACGAGCAGATAAGGGATCGCCGTAATCTTCTTGAAAAACTTGAATTCCCTCGAATCATTGAGGGTCTTAGCTTCTTGATTTTTTTCCACTTTACTTTCCATCTTTTTTCTGGATTGCCTTTTGCGGGAACACACAGCGGAAACCAATCCGGTCAGACCAATAACGCGGATCCTCGTCATCGGTTTCAACCAAGTTTATGTCCTTTTCAGAATCCTTCCAGGAACCGCCCTTGAACACGCGCAGGTACCCGAACATAGAACCTGTCGGGTTGGAACGTTCCTGCCAGAACGATATCGGGAAATGCCTGTCACGCGTCCATTCAGCCACATTACCCGACATGTCGGAAAGTCCCCATGCGTTCGGTTTCCTCTTGCCCACCGGCTGCGGACCGTAGGCTTCAGAATTCTTGCCCAGCTTGTAAGAATTGTCCCTGTAGACCGCATAGTTCGAGGGATCCGGAACATCGTCAAGCACCCAAAGAGCACCTTCGTTGTTGTCGGCGCGTCCAGCAAATTCCCATTGGGCTTCGCTAGGCAAATCGCCACCCAGCTGCTCACAGAATTCCTTCGCAACGGTCCACGTCACATTATGTACAGGCTTCATGTCGCCCTTGAACTTGGAACGGTCTTCGACACGCTGAGCAGAATCCCGGCGAGACATCACTTCGGCAAAGAACTTCTGCGTCACTTCCGTCGCGTGTATCGCAAACGGGGACATGTCAACCACACGGCCCTTGTAGCGGAACGAACCGGAATCAATCATCACCACATCGCCATGGAAGGCATCATGGATAATGCGAGAATCCTCGGAAGAAGAAGACGGCGGAATGACAATTAATTCGGGGACAGAAGAAGAGGACGAAACCGGCTGCGCCGACGAAGAAGACTCGACCGGCTTCGGATGCAGCCAATCCTGAACTTCAGTCTGTTTCAAGATGTAGGAAGGCAAGATGAAATCGCCTTCACCCGGATAGATTTGCCCCCCGAATTCAAATTCCATCTTCACATAGCGGTAATGGTGACGGCTAGACACGACATCGTTCTGGTATATCCAGACCGGCTTGTCGTTCTGCAGCGAGACAATCATGTTCACCTTGCCCGCACGAATCAGGGTAATCAAATTCTCGGCATCCATCCCGAGCGCCTTGCCAGTCCACTTGAAATCGTAACGATCGCCAGGGTGGCCAATGACAAGTTCAATCTTTTCAGCCGGGACCTGAGGTGCAGCGGGTTCAGCAGCAACAGGAGCAGGAGATTCCTGAATCGGAGCGGGAGCCTCCTGAATCGGAGCAGGCGGATTTGCCGTGTCAGGCATCTGCACTGCGGCAGGACTGAGCTCGGCGGAATATTCCGGAACGACAATCGGGTAGACCGGGTTCACGGTGTTCGGCCATACATACATGCGGCTTGGCCGCGCCTGCAAGCTATCGAACTTGTGCTTGAACGCAGTTTCCAGCGCGACGACCTCTGCATTCTGTCCCTTCTTCCACATGCCGTAGGCCTCGTTACGCTTCGACGTGTAGCGGGCGACGTAATTGCGGTATTCCATGGAAGACGGAGTCGTCATGAATGCAGAAGCGCTTATCTGCCTCGGATAGTCTTTGTAGAACGCAGAGGAATCCGCCGATTTGACTTCTCCCTGTGTTTCGGCAGTAAAGCGGTCATACAGTTCCTCTGTTTCCTGCAGGTTTGCCGTAGCGTCCAACATCTGCTTGTTCACGGACAACCTCGGGGCGGCGTTCCCCGAAACCGCGGCAGGAACAAGCTTCGGAGCAATGACGTGGACAGAGGCCGGCTTGACCGACACCATTTCCGCATACGGCATGCAGCCGTCCCTCATGTAGATAAAGGTGTAGAGCCCGGCATCCACCGGATGCAAATAGCGCACACCCTTCTTGACAGAAATGTCCTCAGACGCAATTTCGGTCTTACCGTCTCCCCAGTTCAATTCAATGATAGAAGGAGCCTCGCTTTCTTTTAAGACCTGCCAGCGACCGTTCTTGTAAAAGAACAACTTGGGCAGACGCGTGGAGTAAATGTATTCCTTGTCAAAATAGATATCGGTTTCGTCCTGGAACGCCTTTAAATTCGTCATGGCATAAAAGCGCATCAGCACGACCTCGCCCACCTTGAGCCTGTTTTCGGAAAGGCTGAACGCATGGACCTTCACAAAGTTTTCCGGATTAATCGTCCCCGCGAACCACTTATATTCCTTCGATCCCTTTTTCTGGCGGAGATAAACCGTATTTTCCTTCAGCGGGAAACCCGGCTGGATAGACAGGACGTTCTTTGGGATATCAATGATCTGACCCGCCGTCGGTTCCATCTTGGCGCCGACCTTAAACTTGTCCAATGTAATCTTATAGTTGTTATCTCCCGCAGCAAAAAGAAATGCGGGTACAACTAAAAGCAACGCAAACAAATGAAGGAAGCGCATAAAAACTCCTTTGTGGTCTTTCGGCATAAAGATATATTTTTGCTTACAAAGAAATTACAGCAGGGTCCCATTTGCTCCCATTTTGAGCAAATATCCCCCTTCGGCACCCCCGACAGGGCCAAGTTCCACCTTCCAATCGGCCAGACGGATGATATCGGGGTGGTGTTCGATGACAATAACCGTGTCGCCACGGGCAGAAAGCCTGCGAAGCTGGTTCCAGAGCGTCTGGATATCCTTGAGGTGGAGTCCGGTCGTCGGTTCGTCGAGCAAGTAGACCATCTCGGTCGCGGGACGCTTGGCCAGTTCCGCCGCAAGCTTGAGACGCTGGGATTCGCCACCGGAAAGCGTGGTCACGGGTTGACCGAGCTTGACATACGGGAGACCCACGTCTCGTAGACTTTCGAGTTTCGGGAGAATCTTGGGCTGGTCCTTGAAGAATTCGCAAGCATCCACCACGCGCATGTCGAGCACATCGGCGATATTCTTGCCCTTGAACGTGACCGTGAGCGTTTCCTGGTTGTAGCGCTTGCCACCACAGACTTCGCAAGGTTCCCAGATGTCCGAAAGGAAGTGCATCTCTACCGAGATAGCGCCGCGGCCTTCGCAGGCCTCGCAGCGGCCTCGAGCCAAGTTGTAGCTGAAGCGGCCGTAGTCGAAGCCCTTGATCTTGGATTGAGGCAACTTGGCGAAGAGGCGACGGATATCGTCGAGCACGCCAGTGAAACTGGCGGGCGTACTGCGAGGCGTCCCCGAAATGGGGCTCTGGTCCACCAGCAAAACTTCACCCGACTTTTTCTTGCGACCGCGGGCCTGGAACTTTTTCTGCAGGCGCGGGAAGATTTCGTCCATGACCATGGAACTCTTGCCCGAACCCGACACGCCACAGACCACGCTGATGGCGCCCTTCGGGAACTTTACAGACAAATTCTTCAAGTTATTCTTCTTGAGTTTGTCGAACTCGTAGAACTCGGTCGAATCCGTAATCGGGATGGCGGCAATCTCGTTCGTCATCGGGATGGTGCGCGTAAGGTACTTGACCGTTTCGCTGCGCGGGAACTGCTGGAGCGCGTACGGCTTGGAAAGCTGCGCAGGAGTTCCCTCCGCGACGACCTCGCCACCGAACTCGCCCGCCGCGGGGCCCATGTCGATAATGTGGTCGGCGGCCTGCATCATCTTCATGTCGTGTTCCACCACCACGAGCGTGTTGCCGAGGTCGCGCAGGCGGTAAAGCGTATCGAGGAGCATCGCCGTATCGCTTTCGTGTAGGCCCACCGTCGGTTCGTCGAGCACGTAAAGTACGCCTTCGAGACCGCTACCGATCTGGCTAGCCAGGCGGATTCTCTGTGACTCACCGCCACTGAGCGTGTCGCCCGCGCGGTCGAGGCCGATATAGCCGAGGCCCACACTCTTGAGGAAGTTCAAGCGGCCGACAATTTCACGGAGCAGGGGCTCCGCGATGGTCATCTTGCCGTCAGCATTTTTATCGCCCTTGAAGTTCACGTGACTGAACCATTCGAGCGCTTCGGAAATGCTCATGTGATTCACGTCCATGATGTTCTTGCCGCAAATACGTACCGCAAGGTACTCAGGCTTCAAACGTTCGCCGTGACAATCCGGGCAAATATGGCCGTCGTAGTCATGTCCGAGGCCAAGGCAACTTTCGCAGGCGCCCCAGTGCGTATTGAAACTGAAGTACTTCGGGTTGAGTGCCGCATCCATGTACCAGCCGCAATCCGGGCAACCCGGTTTTTCGGAACAGGCAATGCGCTCGCCCGCTTCGTTTTCCACGTAGAGGAGTCCGTTGCCGTCGCGATAGGCGCGTTCGAACGCTTCCACCAGGCGGGCGCGGGATTCTTCCTTCACAACCACAGTGTCGACAACGGCGAGCAACTGCTTCTCGCGCGTCGGGATTTTCGGAAGCGGAAGTTCCACGAGCTTGTCGCCAAAGTAAACCTTGCGGTAGCCCTTCTCGGTAAGGATCTTCGAAAGCTTCAGCACGTCCTTGATTTCAAACGGAGCAAGCACCGTGACTTTCTTGTTCAAGTCGCGATCAAAGGCATGCTGCATCAGGTCGCCCGCGCTGTACGAAGCCACAGGCTTCCCGCATTTCAAGCAATGCGGGGTCCCGACCCTCGCCCAGAAAATGCGGAAGTAGTCATAGATTTCGGTGAGGGTCGCGACCGTACTGCGCGGGCTCTTGCTCGCACTCTTCTGGTCAATCGCAATCGCTGGCGCGAGGCCCGAAATGGAATCGATGCTCCCGTGGTCGGGGCGTCCCAAGAAGCGGCGAGCATACGTGCTCAACGTCTCGACAAAACGGCGCTGGCCTTCGCTGAACAGCGTGTGGAACGCAAGGCTTGACTTGCCCGAGCCCGACACGCCCGTCACCACCGTAAGCTTGTGGCGCGGAATCGTCACGTCGATGTTCTTGAGGTTATGCTTGCGGGCGCCATGCACCTCGATGTCGAGCGAGAGGTCCTCACCGCCCTTGAGTGTACGGTCAAAATGCTTGTTCTCGCCATGCTTCTTCGCAAGCACCGGCGCGAGGTAGCGGCCCGTCTCGGATTTCTTGCTCTTCGCAATCTGTTCCGGCGTTCCCGTCGCAATCACCTTGCCACCGTGGATACCCGCATCTGGGCCCAAGTCGATAATCCAGTCGGCGCACTTGATCACGTCCAGGTTGTGTTCGATAATCACGACACTGTTGCCAAGGCTACGCAGGCGGTTCAGGCAATCCATGAGTTTGCGGATATCTTCAAAATGCAAACCCGTTGTCGGCTCGTCCAGCAAGTAGAGCGTCTTGCCCGTGCCCGGGCGGCGCAGTTCGGAGGCAATCTTGATACGTTGCGCTTCACCGCCGCTAAGCGTTGTCGAAGGCTGGCCCAAAGTGAGGTAGCCAAGGCCCACTTCCACGAGCAAATTCAGCGGCTGTGCAATCTTCGGAATGTCCTTGAAGAACTCCGCCGCATCGGCAATGCTCATATCGAGAATTTCGGAGACGTTCTTCCCCTTGAAATACACTTCGCGCGTGGCATCGTTAAAGCGCTTGCCGCCACAGACTTCGCACGTCACCTGCACGCTCGGTAGAATGTGCATGTCCACGACCTTCACGCCCGCACCTTCGCAAGCATCGCAGCGGCCGCCCTTCACATTGAAGCTGAAACGGCTCTTGCTGTAACCGCGAATCTTGCTCTCTTCCATGTTGGCAAAGAGGTCGCGCACGTCGTCCCAAATCTTCGTGTACGTCGCCGGGTTGCTGCGTGGCGTGCGCCCAATCGGCGTCTGGTCGATTTCAATCACCTTGTCGATATTCTCAAGGCCTTCCAGATGGTCGAACTTGCCCACCGGATCTTCGGCATTGTAGAACACGCGGGCCAGTTCGCGACGCAGAATCTGGTTGATAAGCGTGCTCTTGCCGGAACCCGAAACACCCGTCACCACGGTGAGCGCGCCGTCCAGCGGGATTTCCACGTCGATATTCTTCAGGTTGTTTTCTGCCGCACCGCAAATCTTGAGCTTCGGTGTATTCTTGTCAATCTTCTTGCGTTTTTCGGGAATCTCAATCGCCTTGCGCCCGCTCAGGTACGCCCCCGTCAGCGAAGACTTGTTCTTTTCCAACTCTTCGACAGTGCCCGCGGCAATCACGCGACCGCCTTCCACGCCGGCACCCGGCCCCACGTCAATCACGCAGTCCGCATGGCGCATCGTGTCTTCGTCGTGCTCCACGATAATCAGGCTGTTGCCCTGCGCACGCAAATGCTCCAGCATCCCGAGCAGCTTGTCGTTATCGCGCGGATGGAGCCCGATACTCGGCTCGTCAAGCACATAAAGCACGCCCTGCAAGCCAGCGCCCACGGCACTCGCAAGCCTTATACGCTGCGCTTCGCCGCCGCTCAAGGTAGAAGCCTTGCGGTTGATATTCAGGTAGCCAAGCCCCACCGCATTGAGGAACGAAAGACGCCCACGGATTTCCTTCAGGATTTCCTTGCCAATGCGCTTTTCCTTTTCAGAGAGATTGAGCTTGTTGAAAAATTCCACCGACTTCTCCACGGACCATTCCGTCATCTCGGTGAGGTTATGCCCGTGAAACTGTACCGCATTTGCCGTACGGTTGATACGCGTGCCGTGACATTCGGGGCAGACACCAATCTGCATGTACTTGCGGAAGTGGTAGATGTGCCACATGTCCCACAGTTCCTGCATGATGGGGATAATCCCGCGCTCCGATTCGCTCGGCGTACCGTACAGAACGGCATCCTGTTGCGCCTTCTTGAGCTTGTTCCACGGCGTGTCCAACGAAAAATGCATCTCATTTGCAATGTTGCGCAAGTTGCGGCGTCCGAAATCACTGAAGATGAGCGTACCGTCGTCTTTCTTGATGGTCGCGATGCAGCCGTCCTTGATGGACTTCGTCTTGTCCGGGATAATCAGGTCCAGGTCGAACTTGTAGCTCTCCCCCATGCCCTTGCACGCGGGACAGCGGCCCTTCGGGTCGTTAAAGCTGAAGAAACGCGGTTCCAGTTCCGGAATGGAAATGCCGCACTTGGGGCAAGCGAGCAACGTGCCCTGCAGGCGGTACTCTTCCTTCGCCGACGCATTCCCGGCACCAGCAGCACCAGCATTCCCGGCACCGGCACCCGGCGCAGTCAGCAAAAAGCTCACCAGTTTTCCGTCGGTCAGTTTCAGCGCGCCTTCCAGAGCCTCGCGCAAACGGCTCATGTTCTTGCGTTCCAGCGTCAGGCGGTCAATCACCGCTTCAATCGTGTGCTTCTCGTAACGCACAAGGGCCGGGACATCTTCAAGCCTGTAAATCGTGCCGTCCACGCGGGCACGCACAAACCCGTTTTCCTTGAGCTCGGCCAGTTCCTTGCGGTATTCGCCCTTGCGCTCCTGCACAATCGGCGCCATCACCGTAATCTGCTTGCCTTCGTCGCTTACGTATAAATTATCTACAATCTGGTCCACCGTCTGCGCCTGGATCACGCGCCCGCAATCGGGACAGTGCGGCACGCCGAGGCGCGCAAAAAGCAAACGGTAATGGTCCAGAATCTCGACCACCGTACCCACCGTCGAACGCGGGTTGCGGTTCACTGTCTTCTGGTCAATCGAAATCGTCGGCGAGATGCCACGAACGCTCTCCACCTCGGGGTGCTTCATGCGGCCGATGAACTGGCGCGCGTACGCCGAGAGCGACTCCACGAAGCGCCTCTGCCCTTCCTGGAACACCGTATCAAAGGCGAGGCTCGACTTGCCCGAACCGGAGACGCCGGTCACCACCACGATGGAATCGCGGGGAATGGAAAGGTTCACATGGCGGAGGTTATGCTCGTGCGCGTCGCGTATCTCGATGGATTTGGTCATGCCCCCAAATATAGGAAAAGACTCTCCTGACGTCTAAAACTTGGTGTACAAATGTACACATTTTCATTACCCGAACATATTCCGCATAGTCAACGTAAAAAAATACCCCTTAGAGCCCCAGCAATGTAGACAATTTCAGGCCAATTTCCCAAGAATGAAAATGGCACGTAAAACCTCTTCTACGGCTAAATTCCTGTTGTTTTGGGTTCAACGGAAATTCGGCCGGAACAGGGTCGGCTTTTTTGAATAGAATCTATATTACATAAAAAGGAGTAGTATCTTATGAAGCTAATGAAATTGCCGCTGTTAGCTGCATCCGCAGTTATACTCTTTGCGGCTTGTTCCGATGAATCTGGCGTTAATGCAAATCCCAACAGCGAAGCTATTGCCCCCGAGGCAACGTCCTCCAGTGGTGAATTTGTTGGTAATGAAGTTCTGGGTGACGGAGCATCCAGTTCCAGCAATGTAGTTTCCGGCAACGGCGTTACCAGTTCCGGCGATGCGGGTCCTGCATCCAGCAACGGAACCCCGGGCACTCAAGTTTCCAGCTCCGGCAATACGGTTCCCGGCAATGGAGTTTCCAGCTCCACCGGCATGGTCGCTGGCAACGGGGCTTCCAGTTCCAGCGGAGTCGTCCCCGGCGGTACAACACCTTCCGGCAACGCAGAAGCTGGCGACGATGAAAACGACAACGAAGACGCAAGGACCTTGAACGGAACCCAGATTCTCTTGAAGGTTTCCGGCACCACGGCTACCGTGGAAAACAACAACGGCTGCGTCGAAGTGGCTGACAAGAGCGCGACCATCACTTGCCCGGGCGCTTACTATGTGACTGGCGAATCTTCCGATTTCCAGGTCGTGGTGAACACCCCGGCGGCCGAGAACGAAGGCAACACCGGCATCTATCTCCACAATGCGACCCTGAAGAGTTCCAATTCCCCGATCCTCGTGAAGAACGCCGACAAGGCGGTCATCCACCTGGTCAAGGGCACGACCAACGTGTTGGAAGACGGTAACGGCAGCCACGCGTTTACGAACGTCGGCGGAAAGCCCGATACCTCCAAGGCCGTGATCTACGCCAAGGACGACATGAACATCAAGGGCGCCGGCAAGCTGACCGTCACGGGCAAGTTCAAGAACGGCATCCAGTCCACCAACGACCTCAAGATCAAGAATGGCGAAATCACCGTTGTCGCTCCCGAAAACGCCATCAAGGGCAAGGGAAGCCTCCAGATTTCCGGCGGCACCCTGAACCTCACCGCTCAAAAGGGCGACGGCCTTGAAAGCGACGAATGCGAGAAGGACAATCGCGATTCCTGCATCAACATCGTCGAAGGCAAGGGCTTTATCGAAATCAGCGGCGGCGACATCACCATCAAGGCCGGTGACGACGGCATCCAAGCCACCAACTACATTACCGTAAGCGATTCCACCGTGGAATCGAAAATCAAGGTCGAATCGACCGGCAAGGGCTTTGTCGCCCGCAAGTACATCGACATCAACGGCGGCACCATCGACGTGAAGTCGGATGACGACGGCTTGCATACCCATTGGCAGGTTCGCATGAATGCCGGCAACGTGACCATCAGTACGAAGGACGACGGCATCCATGCGGATTCTGCCTTGTACCTGAAGGGTTCCACAATTAACGTCGTTACGGCCTACGAAGGCCTTGAAGCATACAGGATCTTTGCCGAAGGCGGCGTTACCGCGACATTCGCGACCAACGACGGTTGGAATGCAGCAGGCGGTGCCAAGGAAAACTCTGGCGGATATTCCATGTTCAGCGAATCCAGTGGCCATGCCGTGATTAGCGGCGGTTACCACTACATCGCCTCGAAGGGCAACATGATCGACGTGCTCGACGCGAACGGCTCCGCCAAGATGTCTGACGGCGTGCTCATCCTCGAGATTACCGGCCAGAGCTACGAAAGCCAGGGCGGCGGCATGGGTATGGGCATGGGCTTCCCGGGCATGGGTGGCCAGCAGGGCGGCGGCAACGGATGCCCATCCAACATGGCTGGTGGTCTCATCGATACCGATACCGGTTTTGAAATCACCGGCGGCGTGCTCCTCGCCTTCGGCGACTACTCGACCGACACCCCGAACTGCGCCTCGGTGAGCTTCACCAGCGACAACTTCTACGGTTCCGACAAGGCGGCTTTCAAGCCGGAATACCATGGGAGCACCATCTTCTACGGTGGCGAAGTGAAGTCCGTGAGCCAGGTGAATACTGCCGGAATGCAGGAATTCAAGTTCCCCAACGGCAAGGTCTACATGTACAAGTAAGACACCCCTGTTTTTACCAAAGCAATAATCGCCACTGCATACGCATGGCGGTTATTTTTTTACGCAAAAAAACGAAAATGCACCGAAAACGGGAATCCGCTTGACGGAATCGCACGATTTAGGTATATTTGGCCAATCCAATGGGGATATAGCTCAGTTGGTAGAGCGACAGGTTCGCAATCTGTAGGTCATGGGTTCGACTCCCACTATCTCCACTCAAAAGGCCGGCATCATCGCCGGCCTTTTGCATTTACCCCCCCCTTTGCAGTTCTTCCTTGTATATTTTTTTATTACACGGGGTATTATTAAACGTCTTTTCGTCCGGCGTCAATCCCTGCCCCCCTTGAATATATATATTCACACTATGCAACAACGTTTTAAGCCCCGCGACCTTTTTATTGAATCGGGCTACGGTCCAAACTTTGGCGACCAGCTCATTCTCAATGCTTACCATCAACTTTTTGAAGGCGATCCCGTCGACGAGAGGGTCTGCTTCGACGCGTCCGACGACATGTCGTACATCATCGACATCGGCCACGACGACATACGGTCCGAGGGCATGAGCTATGGAATGTTCATCACGGCTTTGACCGACCATCCGGAAACCTTCCAGAAACTCTGGAACTTCTCGCGCAAGTACCTGTACAACTCCGACGGTCCGCACAAGGGCTACTTCTCCTGGCAGGTCTCCACCACCGAGTTCACCATGATGGACCCGGGCGCCGCACCGGACGGCGAGGAATACTTCGCCATGGCGCTCCTCATCGCGGCAAAGCGCTTCAACCGCCCGGACTACAAGGAAGACGCCATCAAGCTCATCAACGACATCAAGTACAAGCCGGTCAACGAGCTCGTGGGTCCGATGATCGACCCCGAAAGGAAGCTGGTCAAGTTCTCCCCGGTCCTCGGCAACGACTTCACCGACCCGAGCTACCACACCATCGCCTTCTACCGCGCCTTCGCGGAGGCGACCGGAGACAACACCTGGCTCGATGTCGCGGCAAGCAGCCTGGAATACCTCAAAAAGGCGGCGCACCCCGTCACGGCGCTCTTCCCGGACTACTCCGAGTACGACGGCACGCCCAAGGCCATGCCCTGGTTCCCCGAAAGCGACAACTTCAGCGGCGACGCATGGCGCGTGGCGCTCAACCTGAGCCTCGACTACGCCCTGTTCCACACGGACGAATGCGAACGCGAAATCTGCACCCGCCAGCTCAACTACTTCAACGACCGCCGACCCTACCTCTCGGACTACGCCGTCGACGGCTCCCCGTACCCCAGACAGGGCCGCAACGCGACGCCTGGCCTTATCGCCATGAACGCGGCGAGCGCACAGGTACTGCCGGTCGGAAGCCCGCTTGTCGAGCCCTTCGTGGCCGACCTTGCGAACCTGGCCGTGCCTATCCGATTCTGGCGCTACTACGACGGCATGCTCTACCTCATCGGTTTGCTGGCCGCCACCGGAAAAATCGAAATTTAGCACATTCCCTTGTTTGCTATATTCCATATAAAGGAGTTGACTATGGATAAAAGAATCGCATTTCCGGGATTGGCTTTAGCGGCCATTCTTGCATTGACCGGCTGCGAAGATGTTCGCGTCGAAAAGTTCCCCAGCGGGGCCATCCGCTTCGAGACCACCTATGTCAAGGACAAGAAGCAGGGACTCGAAAAGGAATACTACGAAAGCGGCATTCTCAAGCGCGAAACGAACTACGAAGCAGACCGTCGCCAGGGATTGACAAAGGAATACTACGAAGACGGCACGCTGCAGGCCGAATTCCCCTATGAAAACGGCTACATCGAGGGCACCGTCAACCGCTACCACAAAAACGGCAAGCTCGCCTCCAGCGCACTCTACAAGCAGAACAAGCAGATAGAATTCGGCAAGTACCTGGACGAAAACGGCGAACCCGCCACCAGCGGCAGCTACAAGGACCCACGTGACGGCTACGCCTACGAATGGGTGCGCATCGGCACGCAGCTCTGGACCGCCGAGAACATCAACTATGCGACGGCAAGCGGGTCGCTCTGCTACCAGTGCAACCACTGGGGCCGTCTCTACGACTTCGAAAACGCCCAGAAGGCATGTCCCGACGGATTCCACATGCCCAACAAGGAAGAATGGCAGGTACTGCTCGACTTCGCGGGCAAGGAACCCGGCATGAAGCTGAAAGCCGGCTACGGCTGGGACCCCATCAAGGGAACCGCCGAACGCGGCAACGGCAAGGATGAATTCGGATTCGGCGCCAAGGCCGGCGGCGCACACTTCGCCAAGAGCGATGTACCGCTCAAGGAACGCAAGCTCGAAGAAGCCGGACAGAAGGCCTACTTCTGGACAAGCGAAGGCGAAGTCCTCACGTTCGTCACGAACAAGAACACCGCCAAGTTCGAAAAGTTCAATCCCGAATTCGGCGCCAGCCTCCGCTGCCTGAAGGACTAGTAAGCAGTGGTTAGTGGTTAGTAAACAGGATATAACTAAAAAACGCCCCGGCAAAACCGGAGCGCTTTTTGCATTCTATACTCTAGCCTCTAGATTCTAATCCCTATCCCCTAGCCTCACAATCCGACTCATGCCATTCACACGGACGATATAGTTGCCGGGAGACGGCATCGTGATGCTAGTGGAGCCATTCGTCGAAAGAGGCTTCACCATTGACAAATGTCCAAGAGCATCGAAAATGCGAACTGAACCGCCCTGTGTATTGGAAAGCGTAATCGTCATGCCGTTCACAGCAAGGCTAAACATGTTTTGCGGAGCATTCCTGATAGAGTTCGTCTTCTTGGAAGATGACGACTTCGCTTTAGACGAGGAACTGCTTTTCATTTTAGATGAAGAACTACTTTTTGCTTTAGATGAGGAACTGGTCTGCGCCTTTGACGACGAAGAAGATTTCGCCGAAGAACTACTTTCCTTTGCGGATGACGAACTCTTTGCGGACGATGAAGACTCGGACTTGCTCGAAGAAGATTCTGTCACCGAGCTGCTGGATGCAACAGAACTGGAAGTTTCAACCTTTGAAGAGCTAGACTCTACTTTGGAGCTACTTGATTCCACAGAAGAAGACGAAATTGACGACGACGAGACTTTACTGGAACTACTCGACAGTGAACTGCTGGACAGTTCAGACGTTGAATAGAACTCTTCACAAGAACCTTCGCTTACGAGAATCGGATAATTTCCTGCACAATACTGCCAGGCACCGCTATCATCATCAAGTCCGGCATTCGTATTAAGCGTTTCGACAAATGCTTCGGATTGCATGACCGCAGTTGTTTTACCGTTGACATTTACAGAAGTCGTCGACGCTTCTTGAGAGAAAATAGCGCTCATTGTATTAGGTTTTGCAATAGATTTATCGAAATAACTATTCTCAACAGAAGAATTTTTTTCTAAGTATGATGCAACTCCTGAATATCTCACATTAGCGCTATTCGATGCCGAAAAGACAAAGCCATAAGAATGGGCCAACATCGAGTTGGAATAAACATATCCAACAAGTCCACTGACATAAGTCACCTTTTGGGGAGTAAAACTGCTATCTATTTCAACCTGTGCATGACAGTTTTTCACTGTTCCGTTATAAGTTGCTCCAGCTATACCCCCTATATAGGACGTAGTCCATGAATCAGTTGAATGATACGACAAGTTTGTCACATGAATTTTTGCATACGAATCCCTGATTACTGATGCGGAATCTGCATAAAGTTCGTTTCCCACAATGCCACCCAGACGCAGGTAGTAGACATCTGCTAGAGATATACTATCTATTTCCACATGACAGCCGCTAATTTCCTTTCCGTAAAAATCAGCAACAATTCCACCCATATGCAAATTTTTCCCACTGGAATTCTTACGTTTAAGAATCGTTAGGCCACCCTTGAACGAACTATTCGAAATAACACTGTTCGTATTTGACTCAAGAACTATTCCTCCAAATCGACTTATACTATCTGCGAATTCGCTCATTATTTGCGCTCGGCATGAGTCAACTACACCATCATTAGTGCAGACAATTCCCGCCCTTCCGCCAATTCCCAACGATATATTGCTAAAAGTTTTAGTGGAAGAACTAAATGTACTTATATACTTCCCACAAAAGCCCGAACTTTGACAGTTCACAATTAACCCCTTGTTTATCTCCGCTATTCCAAAATTTTTCGAAGTACAATTTTTTATAGTTCCGTTGTTGGTATATGCAAACCCGGCAATCTGTTTTGCGCCATCATTCTCTTCGATACAATCTTTTATAGTCCCCTCATTGAAAGTCACCCAAGTTACAAGGCTACTCTTCTTGACAGAGAAATTCTTGAGTACAAAGTTTTCCCCCGTGTATCCAAAAATTGTTCCCAAGGAATAAAGCCCATATACAACATGGCCAGCCCCATCAAAGATGCCATCGAACACAGTCGAATCCGTAAACCCAATTGCAGTCCATGGAACGCGACTGGTCGCAGAATCATTATCCATAAAATGGATATCGTTTTCAAGCACAGCATTTATCTTGCTCGCATTCTTGTTGTTCACCTGGTACGCGAACCACGCCATTTCTTCTGGAGAAGTGATTACATAATATTCAACTCCATCTATTTTCTTGGAAGACGGTTTTGAAGTAGATCCGTCCCAGTCTTCGGCAAAAGCCATGGAGCAGGACCCTGCCAACAGGCAAAGAACGAAAACCTTGAAAGCCGAAAATCGGCATAAATGGGAAAAAATGGTTTGAGCGAGCATATCCAGCTCCTTGTTATGGGGTTTATCTCCAATATAATTTATTCAAGGTCCTTTATAAAAACATTCAGCAATTTTCGGCCTAATTTTCAGAATAACATGGCAAAACACCATAAAAGTAAAAGCGCCCCGGTATTGAACCGGGGGCCTAATTTTTACTCAGAGCGAAGCGACCTCAAAGGGCCGCATGGCCCGACCTCATGCCTCAAAGCTCTACGTCGTATACTCGGCGTTGATCTTCACGTAGCCGTAGCTCAAGTCGCAGGTGAACGCGCTTGCAGATGCCTGGCCAATGTTCAGCACGAGCGTTACCTTGTACTCACGCTGACGGACCACGGCATGCAGGGCTGCCATCTGGGCTTCGTCGAGCTGGATGGGGCGTCCGCCTTCGAGCACCTTGACATCGCCAAAGTACAGGTCGGTATGTTCGGCCACCATGTTGCAGCCGCTGGAACCGGCACTGCTCAGGATACGGCCCCAGTTCGGGTCTTCGCCGAACATGGCGCACTTCGCGAGGTTGGACGTACCGATAAAGCGGGCCATGCGGAGAGCTTCCTCGTGGCTTTCGGCCTTCTCGATGCGCAGTTCGATAAGCTTGGTCGCCCCTTCGCCGTCGCGCACGATATCCTTCGCGAGGCTCTGCATGATAAGCATCAAGGCGGCACGGAACTCGCCCTGTTCGCTGAGGCTCAAGTCCTCGTAGCGGAGTCCGCTCATGCCGTTGGCAAGCAGGATGCAGGTGTCGTTGGTGCTGGTGTCGCCGTCCACCGTAATCGCGTTGAACGAATCCGCAATGTCGGCACGGAACTCGGCAAAGAAGTCGATGGGGAGCGAAATGTCTGTCGTGATAAAGGCAAGCATCGTCGCCATGTTCGGGTGGATCATGCCCGATCCCTTGCAGGCGCCGCCAATGGTCACCACACCCTTCTCCGTATGGATTTCAACGGCATGGCTCTTCAAGGCAAGGTCGGTCGTGAGGATGGCGCGGCCGAATTCTTCCGAAGCGTCGGCGTGGAGCTTTTCCACGAGCTTCGGGATTCCTGCCTCGATCTTGTCCATCGGCATCAGGTGGCCGATCACGCCCGTGCTGCAGACGAGCACGCTCTTCGGGGCGAGATTCAAGGCTTCCTCGGTAAGGGTCGCCATGCGTTCGGCGTCCTTGTAGCCCTGTTCGCCGGTGCAGGCGTTCGCGTTGCCGCTGTTCACGACGACAGCCGTCGCGAAGTGGGCGTGTTCAAGGGCAGCCTTGTCGTACAGGACCGGGGCGGCCTTCACCTTGTTCGTCGTAAACACGGCAAAGCAGCGCGCGGCCTTCTCGCTCTTGAGGAGCGCCATGTCGGCGTTTCCGCTGGCCTTGATACCAGCACAGATTCCAGCCGCGGTGAAACCCTTGGGGGAACAGACACCGCCTTTTTCCAAGATATTGTACATACCATCTCCTAAAAAGAAGCCTTCTCATCATTGGGGGCAAAACAAAAGCCCGATAAATTTTTACCTTGTAGAGCATGGAAAAGAAGATCCCGTTTACACAAGAAGCCTATGACCAGCTCGTCAAGGACCTCAATAATTTAAAAAATGTAGAACGCCCCCGCGTCCTGCAGGAACTCATTGACGCCCGTGCACAAGGCGATTTAAGCGAAAACGCAGAATATCATGCGGCCAAGGAACGTTTGGCCTCCATCGACAACGTGGAACTGCCCAAGCTGCAGGACCAGCTTGCCCGCGCCGAGGTCGTCGCCTTCGACGCCACCTCCGACACCATCAAGTTCGGTGCGACCGTCACCGTCAAGAACATCAAGACCAAGCGTGACGTCGTCTACCAGCTCGTCTCCCCCGAAAGCGTCGATGCGCTCAACGGCAAGATCAGTTTCAAGAGCCCCATCGGGGCGGCCCTCATGGGCAAGAAGCGTGGCGATACCGTCGAAGTGACCACCCCGAAGGGTGTCAACAAGTTCGAGATCATCGACTTCAAGTAACAGCGTCCCATGATTGTTGCGCTTATCGGTGACGACCAGTTCCTCAAGGACCAGCGGATAGAGAAGTTCCTGTCCGACGCCCTGGGCGACCGGAAAAACGACCCCCTGTCCAAGCAGGTCCTCTACGCCACGGACACGAACATCGCTTCCGTGGCCGACATCGTCATCGAATCGTGCGGTTCCGTATCCATGTTCGCCCCGGAGCAGGCGATTGTCGTCCGCAAGGCCGAGGCGCTCAAGGCCGACGACTGCAAGAGCCTCGCAAAGTGGCTCTCGACCAGCCCGGATTGCAAGCTGCTGTTCGACTTCGAGAAACTGGCCGCAACGACAGAACTTTACAAGGCCCTCAAGAAGGCTGCCGAAATCGAGAAATTCGACGTTCCCAGGCAGTACAAGATGGCGGAATGGATTTCGTCGGTCATTCCCGGACACTTCAAGAAGCCCATCGACCCCGCGGCAAGCAACTACCTTGCGGAAGCCCTCGGGACCGACACCAAGCTCGTGTGCGAGGAAGTGGAAAAGATCCTGCTCTTCGCCCCGGACGCCCCGAAGATTACGCTCGACCTCGTGAAGACCATGGTCGTCCCGCAGCGCGAACTCGTCGCCTACGAGATCCAGGAGTCCTTCGGCAAGCGCGACCCCAAGGAATACACGCGCAAGCTCAACGAGATGCTCAACAACGGCGTGAACGCCGTCCAGATCGTCGCTTCGCTCTACAGCTACACGCTGGACCTGCTCAATACAGCATCGCTCCTCGCGAAGGGAATGTCGCCCAAGGACATCGCGGCAAAACTGGGCAAGAACGACTTCATATTCAACGTCAAGGGCAAGGCTCCCGAGAACGCGCGCCGCTGGGGCAAGCCGCTCCTGTGCCGCGTCCTGCGCAGGCTCGCCGACCTCGACTACGAAATCAAGAGCGGCAAGTGCAGCACCCGCACGAGCCAGGAACTCGCGCTCGCGGCACTCGTTGTGCGCTGAGCGCACAACCGGCGCGCGGACACCACCTGCCTCGAGAACATTAAAAAACGCGCCGTCGGGCGCGTTTTTAATTTCCGTTATTCTGCTAGGTAGCGATTACTGCCATTCGCCTTCGCCCGCTTCGGGAGCCGGGGCTTCGGGAGCGGCAGGGGCCTCTTCCACGGTCTCTTCGACGACTTCTTCGGTCACGGGTTCGGCCTGGACAGGAGCCGCTTCGGGAGCCTCGGCGGCGGGTTCAGCGGCAGGAGCCGGAGCATCAACAACCGCGCTGGTGGGAACCGGTTCCGGCTTGGAATCGTTCTTGCTCGGAGCCTTCTGGCCAGAAATTTCCTGGGTCGGTTCGGAAAGGTCGATATTGCCGATGTAGTTGCGGATGATTCTCGGGGTCACGAAGATCACGAGGTCCTTCTTGGCAACGGACTTCTTGGTATACTTGAAGAGGTTGCCGAGGATAGGAATGTCCTTGAGGAACGGGATGCCGCTTTCGGATTCCTGGGCTTCGTTACGGGTCAGGCCACCGATCACGACCGTCTCACCGTCGGCCACCACGACCTTCGTCTTGGCTTCCTGCGTACTGATGACAATTTCGCCCTTGGAGTCGTAGTCATAGGAGTTGTTTTCCGGATGGAGGTCCAAGAGGATGCGGTTGTCACCCGAAACGTGCGGGGTCACCGTCAGCTTGATACCCGTTTCAACGAGCTGCGTAGAAGATTCGCCGCTATCGTCAATCACGCGGATGGAAACCTTGTCACCCATGAACACGAGAGCTTCGGTGTTGTCCAAGGTGGAAACCTGCGGGCTGGCGAGCACTTCCGTAGAAGCGTCACCCATCAAGTTGGTAATGGCCAGCTGGAGGTGGTTATCCAGAACGCTGGTCGTAATGGCGGTAGAAGCGTTGGCCACGGCCGGAGTCACGCCCTTGTTCGGGAAGGACTGGATGGCGGCACTCGTCCTGGTCGATCCGACATCGGAGCCCGTCGGCGTACCGGCAACACCCGGAGTGAGAGCCGTGGAGCCCATGGTCGCGGTCCAGTCGACGCCCAGTTCGCGGGCCAGTTCGCTGTTCACGACGACAAGCTTTGCCGTAATCATGATCTGCAGGGTTTCGACGTCAAGTTCGTCAAGCGCATGGGTCATCTGCTCGATGCGAGCTTCGGTATCGTACACGATGATAGAGTTGGTACGTTCGACCACGGTAATGCGGCCACGGCCGGACTTCATGCTTTCAAGCACCTTGACAAGTTCGTTCGCCTCGGCATGGTTGACCTGGAAGTTCTTACGGACCAGCGGAGCGTTCTGCTCGGCCTGGCTTTCCTCTTCGGCAATCTTCTTCTGCTTTGCCTGGTAGGTCGCCAGTCTCTGGATCGTAATGTACTTGTCCTGGATAAGCCAAGTAAGGTCGTTCAGTTCGCAAATAATGTCGAGAGTTTCCTGCCAGGTCTTCTTGGTCACCTTGAGGCTCATCTTACCCTTCACATCGGGAGCGATCAAAATGTCCACACCAGCAATCACCGACACGGAGCGGAACACCGCTTCGTAGTCCATGTCGACAAAGTTGAAATCATACAGTTTCTTGTTGGGAGCCATCGACCCTTCGGCAGGGGCCGCCCAGGCGGTCATGCACATACCAGCCGCCAGAAGAAGAACCGTCAGTATTTTCGTCAGTTTTTTCACTTTTGACCCCCAAATTTATCGGGAAGACCCATAGAGTAGCGACGGCTCACACCAAATTCTTGAATGAGGAAGAGCACATCTGTTTGTGTAATTTTAAGAACTTTGCCATTGAGAATCTTGTCGCCTTCCTTGATGGTGTAGGAAATGGAAGGATTCTTGGATTCAACAAGAATAGCCATCGGCACTTCGGATTCCCAAATGATACCCACCAGTTCAACCTGGTCGATATTGATACCTTCCTCGACGAGGCCCTTGATTTCGACAAACGGGTCGCGACGACCGAAGGAGCTGTAAATAATGCGATCTTCGTAAAGGGACTCGAGCATGCTGCCGCTCGGGGTACCCCCTTCCTGCAAGACCTCGCCACGTTCCTTGTCGACCTGCTTCAAAAGCTCGATCTGCACGGAAGACAGTTCATCATAGAAGCTCACGGCACGGCGGTTCACATAACCCACGCGGTTATCGAACTGCACCTTGCGATAGAGGCCGACCAGGTCAAGGCTCACGAGCCTGTCACCAAATACGAGACGCTTCACGACCTGGGCATTTTCGTTAGGAGCCGTATAGAATTCCGTTTCGTCGGCAACCACGATAAGTTCGCGGACAACCGGACGCAGGTGGAATGTCTGAGCGCCGGAAACGATTTTCTTGCTGCCCGGCTCATAGCCATCCACAAACTTGTCGAACGAGCGCTTTTCATCGGAAGGCTTCACCCAGTTACGAGTGTAGATTCCATCCGGACGGGCTGTCCAGAACACGAAGCCATCCTTTTTCAGGGACGACTCGGCGGCCTGCAAAATCAGGGCGCCTTCCTGCACCAGCATTACCGGGTTTGCACCGGACTGCAGCTGAATCTGCAGACCGCTGGCACCCCAGCCCACCGACTTCACCAGCGAGCTGGAACCAATCTTGAACACGGGAGACTTCTGCGGGCCTTCGATCGCGACCGTAATGACGCCGGTCTTGCCCGGACCTGCCACGCGGCTAATCCCAATCGGGGATTCGGCGACCAGGCGGAACTGTTCCATGCCGGAACCGATCAGGACCGTCATTTCCTTGATACCGGGGAGCAATGCAGAAACCGCACCGCCTTCCTTGATAGCCTTGTCCAGTTTCTTCTGTTCTTCGGCAATTCTCTTTTCTTCTTCGGCAGCAGCCTTCTTGTCGAGCAGGGCCTGCTTTTCGGCAGCCTTCTTTTCTTCGGCAAGGCGCTTCTTCTCTTCGATAAGAGCCCTTTCAGCGGCCTTTTTCTCTTCGGCCAAGCGTTTCTTTTCTTCGGCAGCGGCCTTTGCAGCAGCCTTCTTTTCTTCGGCAGCCAACCTTGCGGCTTCCTTCTTGTCGAGCAGGGCCTGCTTTTCGGCAGCCTTCTTCTCTTCGGCAGCAGCCTGAGCGGCGGCCTTCTGCTCTTCAAGAGCGGCCTTTTCGGCTTCCTTCTTCTTGGCGGCGTACAGCTTGGAAAGCGTCCAGCCCTTTTCCTTTGCGCCGGCAACCTTCAGAATAAAATCGGACTTTTCGAGACCAATCTCGTTCTTGTCGCCCGAGATCGCCGGGCCCACGGCCAGTTCGACCTTGAGGAAGTCCATGCCACGGAAGTTCTCGCGGAACACGCGCATGGAGCGGACATACTGCGAAGCGGCATCCACCTCGTAGGAGCCCTCGCCCAGCGCAAACTTGGATTCCGAGAATCCCAGGGTAAGCGTCTTGGCGGCAGCATTGTACTTCTGGAAGAACGAAGGGAGGTCATCGGTGCCGGCAAACTGGAAACGGAGACCGCAGCCGTCAGCGGCACAGCCGAGCTTCACATCCTTAATCGTCGCAGCGCTACAAGCTATAGCTGCGCCCAAAAACATCATGAGGATCTTGCTATTCATCATTTACCAACCTGCTTTGAAGTGTAGGTGGTCAGGTTAAACGTCACCGACATGGTGATAGGAGTCCATCCATGAGTTTCCGCCTTCTGCATTTCCTGCGCAATTCCCGAGTAACGGTTCAGCCTCAAGTTGGTGATAGCCGTAGGATAATTGAAGTTGGCGATTTCGGCAAACAGGTAACCCAGCATGTGGTAGCCGGAGTTGACGGCAATAGAATAGCGGTTCTCGATATAGTGTTCCCTTTCGGAACGGCCTTCAGGATTGAACTTCTGGATCTGCACACCGGACGCGCGGAGAACGGCATAGAGGTCCTGCAGGCGAAGCGGCACCTTTTCCTCTTCCGGGAACATTTCCTTGAGCTTTTCGAAATCCTTCTCGGCCTGAACCAACTGGACTTCCAGTTCGGCAAGGCGGAGTTTCTGGGCATTAATCTTGTCGAGTTCAGCCTGAGCAGACGAGAGATCGCGTTCAACCTTCTCGCGTTCCTGGACAAACGGATCCCATATATAAGTATACACGTAATAGGCGCCGGCCAATATCAGCAATACAACGACAATCGCATATATGTTCTTTTTGTCTTTCCAATCGATATTACCCATGATCAACCCTCCGCAAGGCCAAGATCCTGTTTAAGGACGACCTTTATTGTAAAGTTGTAGGCTTCTTCACCGTCCACCTTCGTGGTCGTGATAGTCACCAGGGAAACCTTGTCGACGCTGACCTGCTTTTCGAGCTTGACCATATATTCCGCGACTTCGGAGAAGTCAAATGTCGCACCCTTCATTTCCAGTTCGTTTTCGCCGAGCTGGGAAATGCTGGTAAGCCACATGTTCGGAGGCAGGACAGAGGAGACGTTCTCGAACAAAATCACCCAGCGTTTCTTGCTGACCTGGATGGACTTGAGCGCGTTAATCTTCGTATTGATCACACCGCGTTTCTGTTCTAGATCGCTAATCTTGGTCAAAAGCGGACGTTCGCGTTCCACTTCGGCACGGACCCTATCCAGTTCGCTATTCAGTTCGGTGATGGTATCCGTGGTAAACGCATTCAACATGTATACACCGACAATCGCGGCAATAAGGGCAATCGTAGGCCAAATAATACGACGGTCCGTAATCCACGACAAGTCCTTCTGAGTCTTGCGGTACTCGGGAGGCAAGAGGTTAATCGATATACAGAGCGATTTTCTCGCAAAATCCTTTTTCGCTGCCATCAGAACTTCCTCATCGCTAAGCCCAAAGCAGGAGCGTAAATGTTGGACAAGGCAAGGGACAGCCCGTTTTCACCGAAGACCTTGGAATCGCATTCCACGTAACGGAACGGATTGACAGTGTCGGTTTCAATTCCGGTACGCTCGGCAATGTAGGCCTTGAGTCCCGGAATGCAGGCGCCACCGCCGCCCAAGAGAATCTTGGTCAGGGGTTCGGAATCTTCGGCTGTGGAGAAGTAGCGAATACCGAACTCCACCTGAGCCATCAAATCCTCGAAAGCAAGTTGCAGGGCAGATTCCACGTCGGCCTCGGAGAAGCCGTCGACTATGGAGAGATCTCCCTTTTCAAAAATTTCGTGGCACTTGTCGATATCAATGCCCAAGTGCATGCAGAGCTTGGACTCCACCATGTCGAGCGAACCGCCGGTCATTGCACGCATGGAATGGAATTGACCATGCTGGATAAAGGCGACGCTCATCTTCTTCGCGCCAATGTTGAAAATGGCCGTGGTCGCGTTGGCATCCGCATCGCCGACAGTGGCCATATAGGCGTTCACAATACCAAAAATGTCTACGTCTATTGCAGACAAATTAAGAGACTTCATCTTGAAGAACTGGGCCCAGGAATCGAGGAGCGCGTTTTTCGCGGCCACCACGTTGACCCTGACTTCGTCCCCTTCACGAGACACGACCTCGTAGTCCAGAACGTTGTCCTGGTCATCGAAGGGCGGACGGCTCTGGCAGGTCTGGAGAATTATGGCAGCTTCGTTTCCACCACGGGGGACCTTCACCGCAAGTCTGTCCACGAGGACACCGCCGGCACCGGCTCCACAGTTCACGGAAACGACAACGTCGGCCGTAGAATCAATCGGGTGACGCAGCAGGAGCTTGGAAATCGCTTCGCTGAGCTGTTCGTAACCGTCCTTGCCCGATCCACCATCACTTTCGCGACGCTGTATTTCGCCATTGATAATGGCGCCGTCCGGGACGCGTTCCAAGTCCGCATCCATGACAATCTTTCCGCCGCGGTGATTATGGAACACCTTGACATACTTGATGCTGTAGTGACCAACATCAATGCCAACTGTTTCGCGTTCGCCGCGGATTCGTGAAATCAATCCTAAAGCCAAAATAAACTCCGATCGCAAACAATACTATCTAAATTCTACCTTTATATGGGCCAAATGTCAAGTGAAAAATCAATCTAACTCATTGAAAATTAACTACTTAGGCATTTTCCTGTGCCATTTCGGAAGCTTTTCGCGCCTTGTGGACCTCGAATATGTACTGCAAGACCCTTTCCTGCGTCCAGCCGAACGCTCCGGCGAAGGAAGCCGTAAGGGAATAATAATCGGGGTACTCCTCGTTTTTCCGCCCCAGGTTGCGCAGAATTTCGATTTCGACATCCTCCATACCGAAACTCGGGAGTTCGAAACGGATGCGGATGTGCTCCCCGTTGGGGATTTCCACAGGTATTCCGAGCAAGATACCGCCGGCAGACAGGTCGTACAGGACCCCGTGACAAACCGAACCATCGTGCAAGGTCGCCTCTACAGGGAAGCGGACCTCCTCACGGACCCAGCGGCGCAATTGCTGCTTGCCCAATTCCATCGTATGCAGGAAAATCAGGTTCCCGTCCTTGAACGAACGGACCGGCAACCTCATCGAATAGACCGCATCCCCTAGACGGGTCCACCGGATAGTGACCACCTGGCCAATAAGCTGCGAACCGGGGCCGCAACTTCCGTCATAGGCCAGGGCCCATTCCTTTTCCGTACGCCACTGGATAGACGAACGTTTCACCGCACGCCCATTTTCCAGCACCAAGTCCACGCGATTGCCGACCGTAAACTGCCTGGACGAACTGATGGTCGTCAGCGGGTTTTGGCCAGTATAGTCCATCTTTTCCCTAAGCGAAGCCACCGCAGCAAGCGTCACGTCACGGATGTCGAAGACATTACGGAAGTCGTAGAAGTCCCCGACCGCATGTTCGAACAAGTCAGCGGAGTTGAGAACCGCGTCCTTGTTCTCGAAATGCGACGTGCGGACAAGCTTTTCGAGGGTACGTACCTCCTTCGGCGTAAACTGGAACTCGCGGATTTTCATGTCGAAATCCTCCGTTCCGAACATATTCTCGTTCTGCCTACGGTAATAGATGCGCTGGGTTTCCACCAGCACAAGAAGTCCGAGAAACAGCACGACAATACTGCCGATCCAAAGCAGGTACATAGGGTGGATCATAGGCTAGACCTCGGTCCAAAGACCGCCCAAATATGTCCCGAGGATTTTGCTCGGGAGTTTTTGCCCCAGCAGCGGGCAGTTGCGCACCTGACCGGCGAACATGGACGGAGTCACCTCCGTCGGCGTGTCCGGGTCCAACAGTACCAGGTTAACAGCCGAGCCCTTGGAAATTTCGGCAGGCTTCACGCCGGCCAACTGTGCCGGGGCGGTGGAAAGCAGTTCCACCGCGCGTGCGGCGGACAGCCGCCCGCAGAGCGATTTCCAAAGCGCGGGGAGCGCGACTTCCAGGGAAATCGCTCCCGGCACCGCGTCCTCGAAGTTCACTTCCTTGTCCTGCCTGAGCACAGGATCGTGGTTTACGCTGATGGCGTTCACCACACCGGACTCAAGCCCTTTCCACAGCGCCTCGCGATCGTCGGCGGAGCGGAACGGCATGGGCACGTTGTAATTGCTGTCCAGGTTGAACAGGCAGCTGTCGTCAATGAGCAGGTGGTAGATGTCGACATCGCAAGTGACATCAACGCCAATCTTGCGGGCATCCTCGATAAGCCGGAGCGTCTCACCGCAGCTAACTTGTTTGAAATGTACCGGAACCTTCAGGAACCGGGCCATTTCCAAAATCCGGAATGCTGCAATAGTTTCGGCCACACGCGGAATCGCCTTCATGCCGAGCGTATCGGCGTAGCAGCCCTCGTGCACAAGCCCGTGATGCCGCAGGGAATCGTCCAGCGGCATGAAGAAGAAGCGCTTGCCCGTCATGGAGCCGTACTCCATCGCAAGGCGCAGGAACCTGGAGCGGGAGCTGTCCTGGTTGCCGTCACCAAAACCGACGGCACCGGCATCCGCCAGTTCCACCATCTCGGACAAGTCCTTGCACTGGTAACCCGTGCTGAACGCACCGAGGAAAGCAATCGAAAGACCGTACTTCGCACTGATCTGCTGAATTGCCGCGAGCTTCAGGGAATCGTCAATGGCGTTTGCGCAACTCTCGTAAAGTCCGCCAAAGAAGCCGCCGCGGCGCATGGCATCCACGCCGTCGCGGAAGGTGTAAATATCGTCGCGCAGGGGTTCCTTGAAATCAAGGCCGAGACCGAAGAGTGCCGGAATGGCAAGGGCGCCCTTCGCATCGATTTCCTGAGTTCCCTCGGGAGCACTGTCGGCCCAGGCACCGTCTACAAGGCACATCTTCGTCGGATTGTCAAACTTGCCGTTCACGAACGGACGCACGTTGTTCAAAACAAGATTACGCATTGGCACGACCTCCTGCCAAAAGATAGAGCACCGCCATGCGGACGGCGACGCCGTTCGTCACCTGGTTCAGAATAACAGAATTGTCGCCGTCGGCGATTTCGCTGTCCAGTTCCACGCCGCGGTTGATCGGACCCGGGTGCATGATCAGCACCTTGTCCTTGGCGCACTCCAGCAGTTCGTGGGTAATGCCGAAGGTGTTGCGGTATTCGCGCATGCTGGGCAACAGGGCGTCGTCCATACGTTCCTTTTGCAGGCGCAGGGCGATAATCGCGTCAGCGTCCTTCACCGCCTTCTTCACGTCGGATTCCCAGGTCACCTTGTCCATGAGTTCGGTATTACGCGGGACCAGGGTGCTGGGTCCGCAGAGCGTCACATGCGCGCCCATCGTCGTCATGCCCCAGAGGTTGCTGCGGGCCACGCGGCTGTGGCGGATATCGCCCACGATGGTCACGTTCTTGCCTTCGAGCGTTCCGAGCTTTTCTTCGATGGTGAGCATGTCGAGCAGGGCCTGCGTCGGGTGCTCGTGGGCTCCGTCGCCCGCGTTCACGATAATCGCATCGCTATTGTCGGCGAGGAATTTCGGCACGCCCGTCCCCTTGTGGCGGACCACCACGATGTCGATCTTCATTGCCTCGATGTTTCGGAGCGTGTCGACGAGCGTCTCGCCCTTCTTCACGCTGGAATTGCTGCTGGTGAAGTTCACCGTGTCGGCCGAAAGGCGCTTCTCGGCGAGTTCGAAACTCGTGCGCGTGCGTGTGCTGTTCTCGAAGAACAGGTTCACCACAGTCATGCCCCTAAGGCTCGGGACCTTCTTCACGGGACGTTCCAGAATTTCACGGAACTGTTTTGCATTGTCGAGAATCAGGCGGATGTCATGCTTGGACACCCCGCGCAGCCCGAACAAGTGTTTAATCTCCAAGGCGCTCAATCTAAGCCTCCACTTCTACGAGATATACTGAATTTTCGTTGTCTATAGGTTCTATCATCACGCGGACTTCCTGGTTGCGAGCCGTCTCGACGGTCAGGCCAACGCAGTCGGGCGCGATGGGCAGTTCGCGGTGTCCGCGGTCCACCAGCACGCACAGGCGGATGGCGGCAGGACGACCGAGGTCAAGAATGGCCTGCATCGCCGCACGTACCGAGCGGCCCGTGTAGAGCACGTCGTCTACGAGGATGACCGTCTTGCCTTCCACGGAAGCGGGCATCTCGGTAAAGCGCATCTCGGTGGAGCCCACCGTCTTGCGGTAATGGAAGTCGTCACGGTAGAACGTGGCATCCAGGCTCCCCATCTCGATTTGCTTACCAAACTTCTGGGAGAGTCGTTCTGTCAATTTCTTCGCCAGCGGGATTCCGCGGCTCGCCATGCCGAGAACAATCAGGTTGTCGGCAGACGGATGCATCTTCGCAATCTTTGCGGCCATTTCGTCCAGGGCAAACTCCATGGCTTGCGCCGAAAGCAGTTCCTGGATTCGTTTGCAGTTGTCTTTCATATAGGTACCAGGTCGGTCGCTCAGTTCCCTCCGAGGCCAGAGGTCACTCGCTCCGTTCGTTTTGTTTTTACTAGAAATTAGATTATTTCAGAGGTCTTTTTCTCCCGAAAGTTGTAAAACACCCCCCTATTTTTATATATATGGACAAAACCACAGGAGACCCCATGTTCAACCAACTTGACAAACCGCAGGCAGGCGAGACCATCGCCATCATGAAAACCAACCACGGCACGATGAAGCTCCGCCTCTTCGAAGATCGCGTGGGCGAATGCGCCACAAACTTCATTGAACTTGCGAAGCAGGGCAAGTACGACGGCGCCCCCTTCCACCGCATCATCAGCGGCTTCATGATCCAGGGTGGCGACTTCACCCGCAGGAACGGCACAGGCGGGCACTCCGCCAAGGGTCCGGGCACCACCATCGGCGACAAGTACGACCCGTGCCTCACCCACATGCGCGGCGCCCTCAGCTGGGCAAAGACCGCCATGCCGAACTCCATCGGCAGCCAGTTCTTCATTGTCCACGGCGAC
>JAGCGO010000011.1 GCA_017649565.1 Fibrobacter sp.
CCGATAGAAACTTCGAGCATCTTGGTGATGCGGTAGTTGAAATGCACTGCCATGTCGGCGATGAAGAAGTAGTCTTCGGATTCGTAGGCCTCGTCGTCGGGTTCAAGTGCGCTAACGGCGCCGCCGCCGACCTGGATAGGCACGGAAAGGGAGAAGTTTTCGATGCGCAGCGGGAACAGTTCCACAAAGCCGCCGAAGGCCTTGTAGTTCAGCATCTGCTGTTGCTTCACGTTGTGGTTCTTTACGTCGCTCATGATGGACGACACCCACACGCCGCTAGAAAGCAGTGGAAGGAAGTCGATACCGATGCGGAGGTTCATGAAGATGGTCCCGTCGTCGGTAATCATGGAGTTACCACCGGAAATACTGAACAGGGCCTTGATGCCGCTGCTCGATTCCTCACTCTTGGCGGCGGCGTTTTCGCCCATGCCGGCGAGTTCGGCAAAACTGGACGTTGCCGCGAAGAGCATGATTGTTGCTGCAATGGCGAACCTTTTCACCATGCTAGTTGTTTTTTTCGGTGCGTTCTGCATTGTGGACATCCTCCAGGGTTGCGGTCCAGTTCCATTTTTTTTGCGAAGATTCTGGCCAGTAGCAGATGGTCCATACTAGGCTGTTTGCGCACAGGATTATGGACCAAACGCCAAAGAGCAAGAACAGGAACAGCGGGATAAAGGCTAACGATCCGTAGAAGATGGACATGCGGGTGACCATCGCCGTCTGGATGAGCATGAGGATTTTCACGTAGATGTTGATGCAGATCCATGCGATGATGGTCGCCATGAGGGATACCGCGAAAAGACGGCCCTTGGTGTAAGGTGGCACCTTGCCTGTCTCGCGCTGCCGGAGGCTCCTGGCGGGGAGTGCGTGGAGCATCAGGAAAATGAGCAGCATCGACGCGAAGTGGAAGGCTACGTACCAGAATGCCGTAATGATGATTTTCAGCAGTTCGGGCGAAAAATGGAACCCGTCCACGATAATTAATGAGAGCACGTTCTGCACGTGGTTCACGAATCCGGCGAACATCCCGATGATGCCCGCAAAAATGAGCAGGAAGGGGGTGTAGACTTGAATCTGGCGGATGAGCGTTCTGGAGGTCTTGACTTCCCAGACCACGTTGAAGTTCGTCTCGAGGCTGCCGAAGGCGAGGATGAAAGTCACGAAAAGGCCGAGAGCGCCAATGAACCCGAGCCTGCCGATGGGGATGTGCTCGGCGTTCTTGACGATGGCCTGCACCTGGTCGGTGGGCCAGTCAAGGCCCAGCATGTCGAGGATGATGGGCAGGTAGTCGCTCATGAAGTTGCCAAAACCGACGGCAAGTGTGATGGAGGTCAACAAAATAAGCAGGGGGACTATGGCCACCAGTGTGGTGTAGGTGAGCGATGCCGCACGGGTCATTCCGTGATAATACAGGAACGACTTGCCGGTAACGACAGCGATTTTCACTACCTTGGGCGAACGGGCGGCGAGGCTATCGAACAGCCGTTCCCAGGAAAAGTTTTTCCACCAATCGGGCATAATTGGCCAAAATTTAGCAAAAGGGGCAAGAATTCGGGTTTGTTTGCCGGATAAAGTCCACATTTTTCCCGAAAAATGGTCAAAATGTGGACGTTTTATTTTTATTACAAAAGCGTTGTTGTGTAAAATTGTAAAAAATATGAAATTAATGTAGACTTTTTATTGAAAAAGAGATATATTTATGAATAGAACTACGGATTGGTGTGCCGTTGTTCGCTTTTGGAATTAAATTACCTATAGATAGGGAAGGTTCTTTATGGGAGTGATTATAGACCAAAAAAAGATGGGTTTCAAGGCAGTCGTTGGGATGGCGCTTGCCTTTGGGTTGTCGACTGCGGCATTCGCCGCGGAACGCCAGATGGAAAATCTTTCGCGCGGGCTTACGGTCGCTAACGTGGGCTCGGGAGTGCTCGTGAGCTGGCGCCTGCTCGGTACGGAAGCTCCGGATACCGAGTTCAACTTGTACCGCGATGGTACGAAGATTGCCTCGGTCGGCAAGACGGCGGGAACCAACTACCTGGACAAGGATGGGAAAGCTACGTCCAAGTACACGGTTGCCGCCGTAGTAGGTGGCAAGGAAGGCGAAAAGGTTGCTGCCGAAGTCGTCTTTACCGATTCGAAAAAAGATGGCAGCGTCAGTTTCCCCTACAAGGTCTTGAAGCTCGATGTCCCTGCATCGCAGAAGATGCCGGACGGCTCGACATGTACCTACACGCCGAACGACATGAGCGTGGGTGACCTCGACGGCGACGGCCAGCTTGACCTTGTCCTAAAGTGGGACCCGAGTAACGCGCAGGACAACTCGAAGGACGGCTATACGGGCTCTGTCTTTGTCGACGGCATGAAGCTGGATGGTACGCGCCTCTGGAGAATCGACCTCGGCAAGAACATCCGCGCCGGTGCGCACTACACGCAGTTCATGGTCTATGATCTCGATGGCGACGGGATCGCCGAAATCGTGATGAAAACTTCCGACGGCACGGTCGACGGCAAGGGCAAGGTCATTGGCGACGCGAGCAAGGACTACAGAACCTCCGCAGGCCGCATTATGAGCGGCAACGAGTACCTGACGGTGTTTAAGGGCAATACCGGCGAAGAAATATCGACTATTGACTACTGGCCCAAGCGCAATGTTACGAATTCCTGGGGCGACACCTACGGTAACCGCTGCGACCGATTCCTGGCAGCAGTGGCCTACCTGGACGGCATGCATCCGAGCGTCGTGATGATGCGCGGTTATTACACGATGGCCTACCTTGTCGCCTATGATTTCGACGGCAAGACTCTCAAGGAACGCTGGAAACATACGTCCGACAAGTCTGGCCAGGGCCTCTACGGCGAAGGCAACCATAACGTTTCCGTGGGCGACCTCGACGGCGACGGCAAGGACGAGATTGTCTTTGGTTCTGCGGCGCTCAATTCCGACGGAACGCTCCGTTATC
>JAGCGO010000012.1 GCA_017649565.1 Fibrobacter sp.
CCACTGTTCACCAATTTTCACAATCTTATAAGTTTGTCCATCGTGATCATCATACAAGGTGTCGTAAACACAATTGTCTTCCTGGGCTGTTTTGCAAACACCTGTAGCCACTAAACTACTTGAAGAAGTTTCAATTACACTTGATGAACTTTCTTCTGACGAGGATGATTCTTTGGGTTTCACACTTGATGAACTCTTGTCTTCGGAAGATGATGATTCTTCCGGCTTAATGCTCGACGAACTCTTGACTGACGAAGAACTATCTTTTTTTTCACTAGAGGAACTGCTGATAGTCGAAGATGATGAAGACTTGCCCTTCGGCTCACTTGAAGAATTTGCCGTTTCTAACGATGAGGAAGAGACATCAGGCTTTGAACTAGAAGATTCGTTCTTTACCGACGATGACGAAGACTTGCCTTTCATCATACTTGAAGAACTCTCTTTTTTCAAAGATGATGAAGAATTGATCTTTATCGAGGATGATAGAGGCTTGTTTTTAGTTGTACTTGAAGACGAATCCTTCGACGAAGAGGACAGAGTCTCGCTAGAAGAATCTTCAAAAGAAGGTTCCTCTGGGCTCAAGCTACCGCTGGAACTGTCTCCACCACACGAAATGAAGAAGAAAACAAAAAATGCAAATACAAATTTATTCTTCACCGCAATCTACCCTGATTTTGTGTTCGTATCGGAGTCCCCTATCTCGAAATGGTAGCATTTTTCCGCCTTGCGGGCAACCTTCGCGGCCAGCTGGAACAGTTTTCCCCTCGTTTTCCAGGATAAAAACCGCCGTAAAAACGTCTATAGGAACAGACGGACAAGTGCCCGTCCGCGAACCGGCGCGTTCCGGCAAGGGAGAAACACATGATTCGAAAAGAATTTGCCGAATTTCTCAAGGAACTCAGGATAATAAACGACAACGGAGGTGATATAGACGCCTTCGTCAAGGGGCACGAGCACAAGAACGTGTACTTCTACAACGACGGCTGCATCAAGAAGATTCTCGCGAGCGAGCAGAACCTCGTGCTCACGACGGACCTGGTGAACGCGGCCCTGGGCCTCATCGGCTCCGACCGCATCGAGAACCCGAAGCTCGTCAACCCGTTCATTCCAGGGGAATTGGGCTACCGCAGCGTAGAGCCGGACATACTATTGACGAACGACCGCGATGGCGACATGCCTCGGGACCGGATATCTATTGAGGTCCAGCACGAGGATAACAAATCCTTGTTCAAAGACCGTCTGGTCCTCTATGTGGCACGCCTTACAAGCAACATGGCACGGAAGGGGAAAACGCCCCGTCTTGAAAATCTGAGCGTGATTAGCTTTCTTTTTTTTGACGCATTTCCCGAATCGACAAACTACCGTCACACGGTGCAGTTGCGCAACCAGGAACAGCAGGTGTATTTTGATAGACAGACTGTCACGCTGATTGAGGTAGAAAAATTCTTCAAGGATGCCGCACGTTTTGCTGGCGACAGCAGCCGTCTAGCCCAGTGGCTCCGCGCCATCGACACCTTGAACCGCGATGCTGATTTCAGCGAGTTTGCAAACGACCCCATCTTCAGGCTATTGCAAAACGAGGTGAAATTATGTAATTTCAGTTCGAGGTATCTTATGACAGTAGACATGAGCGACTATGACGAAGCGGTGGCAAGGTATGTAGGGGCGATGAAAAAATCGGAAGAAATCGCGAAGAAAATGCTCGATGCGAACAAGCCGATTGAGGAAATCATCGAGTTCACGGGCCTTTCAGAAAAGACAATTCGCGAACTTTAATTTGTATATTCACCGCCCTGTCCCAAAGACAGGGCTTTTTTCTGCTCGTTCTTTGGATGCTAAAATCTTTCAAAGATGATTGCTCATACTTTATAAACAAAAAGCCCCGCCGGGATTTTCCGGCGAGGCGAGTTTCTTAGTGGAGATCCCCGCGGGGATGACACATTACTGATTAGTCGCGGGCGAGCAGGAGCACGCTGTTCTGTCCGCCGAAGCCGAAGCTGTCGGAGAGCGCGTACTTGAACGAATGGTTCACGTTGCCGTTCGCGCAGACATCCAGGTGGATGCGTTCGTCCTGTTCGAAGACGTTCCTTGTCGCGTGAATAGTCTGGTTCACCAGGGACTTCACGGTGATGATGGCTTCCAGGGCACCGGCGGCACCGAGAGCGTGGCCGATCATGCACTTGGAGGAGTTCACCTTGAGGCTGTCCAGAGAACCGGCGAAGACCTTCTCGAGGGCGGAGCATTCGGCGACGTCGCCCAGCGGAGTGGAGGTACCGTGCGTATTGACGTACCCGACGTCCTTCGGGGAGATACCGGCTTCGCGGAGTGCCATCTCGATGGCGAGGCGGACGCCTTCACCGTCTTCACGGGGAGCGGACATGTGGTGGGCATCGGCACTGACACCGACACCGGCGACGCGGGCGAGAATGTTGGCGCCGCGCTTCTTGGCGTGCGTGAGGCTTTCGAGCACGAGGATGCCGGAACCTTCGCCGATGACGAAGCCGTCGCGGCCCTTGTCGAACGGGCGGGAAGCGGTGGCCGGATCGTCGTTGCGCTTGCTCAGGGCGTGCATGGAGGTAAATCCAGCGAGGGCGAGCGGGTTGACCGTCTCGTCGGCACCGCCGGCAAGCATGATATCGGCGCGGCCGAGACGGATCTGGTCGTAGGCGGCGGCGATGGAATGGTTAGAAGTGGCGCAAGCCGAAACGACTGCGTAGCAGGGGCCCATCCACTTGGTGCGGTTGGAAACTTCGCCAGCCGGCATGTTGGTGATGGACATCGGGATGAAGAACGGGGAAACGCGGCTCGGACCACGGTTGGCGAGCGTGACGGCGTTTTCCATGTAGGGGTTCATGCCGCCGATACCGGCACCGATAATCACGCCGGAACGGGAAGGATCCTCGTTTTCAGGGTTAATACCCGCATTTTTCAGAGCCTGGAAGGCAGAGTAGACTGCATACTGGATGCACTTGGAGAATCTGGACTGGTCGCGATTGCTGAAATACTCAGACGCATCGAATTCCTTGACCGCAGCGGCGATCTTGATGGGGAACGCCGAGACGTCGAACCTGTCGATGATTTCGATTCCGCTTTTTCCCTGCAACAGGTTATCCCAGAGCAGATCGGGAGAATTGCCGAGAGTTGACACGCAACCCATACCGGTAATGACTACTTCTTCCATATATATCCTTCTTTAACAAATTAATGGTGCCAATATAGAAAAATGAAAGGAAAACCAAGTCTTTTTGAGGCCCTTTTAAAAAAAAAAGTGACAAAATGACCCAAAAATGCCCCAAATGAGACAAAATCAAAGGTAAACGGCAACAAAAGGCCCCGCACGGGCGACAAAAGCACCGAGTCTGCGCCCGGTGCCTATTATAAAAAAAGGTTCCGAAATGCTTACACGGGCCAGGGTGCCCTCCGGCATCCATTTTCCCGACAGAACCCCGGCAAAACGGTTTATCCGGCCCGCAAAATATTAAATTTGCATTCATCATGTCGAAAAAGAAAAGTTCCCACAACCTAGTCTGGATGGACCTGGAAATGTCCGGGCTCTACCCCGAAAAGGACGTCATCCTGGAAATCGCGACCATTGTCACCAACGCCGAGCTGGAAATCCTCGCCGAAGGCCCCGTCATCGCGATACACCAGCCGGAGAACGTTTTCGAAGCCATGGACGAGTGGAACACCCGCCACCACAACCAGAGCGGGCTAGTGGACCGCTGCCGCCATTCGCAGTATTCCCTGGCCGACGCCGAACTGGAGACGCTCCGGTTCATCAAGCCTTTCACCGAAAAGGGGAAAAACGTGCTCTGCGGCAATTCCATCACGCAGGACAGGCGTTTCCTCTACAAGTACATGCCCGAAATTTCCGAGTGGCTATGCTACAGGAACATCGACGTGAGTTCCATAAAGGAACTCACCTACCGCTGGTACCCGAATCTGGAGGAATTCCAGAAGGAAAAGCGTCACGAAGCCCTGAACGACATCCGCGAAAGCATCGCCGAACTCGCCTACTACCGCAAAACCATTTTCAAGTAGCCAATGAAACATTATTACTCCACAACGAACCGCCTCCCCTATAGAAAGAGACTGCGCAACCGCTGCATAGCCATAGCCATCCTAGTCCTCATCGCCGTCGGAGTCGGCGCAGCCATTCTCCACGAGGATACCAGGCCCCAGGACAGCCCCAAAAAAGAAGCGGCAGTGCAGGAATCGCAGGAAATACAGCAGAAAATCGCCGAACTCAAGAAAGCCGATTCCATCGAAAGGGAAAAGGAGCACCAGGAAGACCTGAGCAACACGCAGGCCACCCTCGTCGCCGAAATCGCCCCCGAAAACGCGCCCGAGCCCGAAATTATCGACAGCGTACACATCAAGGCGCAGAAAAACGTGTTCCTTGCCGAAAAAATCGACCAGATGCTCCGCCGGTACAGGCCCGACTACGGGGTAATCCTCGTCGTGAACGCCAAGACGAACGAGATCATCGCCTGGGGCGAACGCCGCGACGACAAGGTCCAGAACCAGCCGGACTACTTCGTGAAGAATTCCTTCCCCGCCGCCTCGCTCGCGAAGACGGTCACCATCGCAGCAGCCATGGAATCCGGACGCTACTCGCTCGACACCCCCATCCCGATGCGCGGGGCCAGCCATACACTCTACAAGAGCCAGCTGCGCATCCCCGAAGACTATACCGGCACGACCATCGAGCTGCAGGACGCCTACGCGAAATCCAGCAACGCCCCGCTCGGCATCATCGGCATGAACGTCGGCGCGAACAAGCTCCGCAGCAGCGCGAAAAACCTGGGCTACAACATGAACTTCCCGGGAGGCATCCCCGGACGCGCCACCTACAACCCGCCCGACACCGGCTACGGGCTCGCCGAAATCAGCTGCGGCTTCACCGAAGACATCACGCTCCCGCCGCTCCTCGCCGCGGCGCAGGTCCGCGCCATCCTCATGAAGCAGCCCCTCGAAATTCCGTGGGCCGACAACCTCGCCCCCTACGCCCCTTCTAGCCGCATCGCGCTCGACGTGGGCAAGTTCAGTGACAACACCTACTACGGGCTCCGCCAGGCCATGATCCGCGCCGTCGAAAAGGGCACCGCCCGCAAGCACATGTCGCGCAAGAACATCGCCCGCAAGAATTTCGAGGCGCTCAACCTCGGCGGAAAGACCGGATCGCTCGACGGAAAGGACCCGGCCGGACGCTACGACTGGTTCATGGGATTCGCCCAGGCCAAGGACGACCCGAGCAAGGCCATCGTCGTCGTCGTGATGCAGGTACACAAGGAAATCCGCTCGCAGCCGGCAACGCAAGTGGCCGCAGTCGTCATCAACCACTGGGCGCACCAGAATTTAGAGAAGTGAGGACAACATGACTCAGAACATAACCGACCCTTCCTGGTGGAACCTCATCCCGAGCTACTTCGACGGAATCGCCATCACCATCGGCAGCTTTCCCGTCCACTGGTACGGCGTGATGTACATATTCGCGTTCGTCACGGCATACCTCGTGATGACGCAGATCAACAAGAGGGAAAACCTGGGCTACACCAAGGAACAGTTCGACAGCCTGTTCACCTGGGCCATCGCCGGCATCCTCATCGGCGCGCGCCTCGGCTACGTGTTCTTCTACAAGCCAGGCTACTACCTCGCGAACCCGACCGAGATTATCCTGCCGCTCTCGCACGACGCGCTCGGCTACCACTTTACCGGCATTTCGGGCATGAGCTACCACGGGGGCATGATCCTCGGCACGATCTTTGCAGTCATCGGAATGAAGCGCAACAAGATGGACGTATGGAAGACGCTGAACCTGAGTTTTTTGGCCGCCCCGATCGCCTACACCTGGGGTCGCTTCGGCAACTTCATCAATGGCGAACTCTTTGGCGAAGTGACGACGAGCCCCATCGGCATGTGGTTCCCGCTCGCCCACGACAGCCCCATCACGAACCCGATTCTGCACCACCCGAGCCAGCTCTACGAAATGTGCTTCGAGGGAATCATCCTGTTCGTGCTGCTCTGGAACCTGCGCAAGATACCCCTCCTGCGCGACAAGATGCCCTGCCTGTACCTGATGGGCTACGGGCTGTTCCGCTTCTTCATCGAATTTTTCCGCAGGCCCGACGCCCACCTCGGACGCGTCGACCTGTTCGGCATGAGCCGCGGACAGACGCTCTGCAGCCTGATGATTCTGACAGGGTTGATCTGGTTAATCGTGCTGATCGTTAGGCAGAAGAAAGCCGCCAAGCAGCTTTAGCAGCTTACCGCGAGTTCGCTTACGGCGATTGCCGGGACTTTCACGCTTGCGAACGGGTCGTTGTATTCCGAACCCACCGCGACGACATTCTTGATGATGTCGAAGAAGTTCCCGCTCAGTGTAACGCCGTCGACCGGGTGCTGGATGACTCCGTTTTCGCACCAGAAACCGTGCGCGCCGATGCTCAGCTCGCCGCTCACGGAACTGCATCCGGAGTTGCCTTCCAGACGGACGACAAGCAGGCATTTCGGGAACAGCTTGAGGAGTTCTGCCGTCGGCATTTCTCCGGGCGGCACACAAAGATTGTAGAACGACGTCGACATCTTCCCGCCGAAATCGCGGGCGCCATTGCCGGTCGTTTTCCGGCCAGCCTTCGACGCGCTTTCCAGGTTGTACAAAGCCTCGTTGAACACGCCAGCATCCACGACCTTCACGCGGCGGGTCAGGCAACCTTCGGAGTCAAAGTAGAACCTGTGCTGGAACAAATCTCCAGTCGGGTCGCTCCATAACGAAAATGCGTTGGATGCGATGGTTTCCCCTTCCTTGCCGGCCAGGCGGGACATTCCCTTCTGCATCGTCTCGGCAATAAATGGCTGGCAGTACATCCCGACCAGACGGGACGACACGCGCTCCGAGAACACGACGGGGACGACACCGCCTTCAATCTTTTTCGCGCCGAACAGTTCGACCGCATAGCCAGCGGCCTTCGTCGCAATCTCGTCGACGCTGAATTCGTCCCACTTGCGGCCGTTCTTGACAAAGTGGCCGAGTTTCTTTGTATCGCCGCGGGCAGCCACGGCACCGACGCCGGCCGACACGGAGTTCGACTTCGTAGAATAGAAAAGCCCCGTGTGGTTTGCGACAATGGAAAGGCTGGATTCGATATCGCCACCCAAGTACGGAATGTTCTCGATTTCCTTGGACTTTGCAAACGTCGCCTTTTCTAGCTCAATGCAGAAATCCCTCATCTGCGCCAAGTCCATCGATTCCAGGGAAGCGTCGTAGTTCGGCTCGTCCGTGGGAATCTGTGCGGCAGCAGGCAGCTCGATATCAATCTTCTCGGTCCACTGGGTATGGCAAAGCGCATCCTTCAGCGTCTGCTCCAGGGCATCTTTCGTGAGCCGTTCCGTATGGGCATAGCCCGGACGGCCATCCTTTATGACGCGGATTCCCAGCCCGACAGGATCCGATATTTCCGTATTCTGGACCTGCCCCTGAAAAACGGAGAGGCCTTCGGTGTGATCGGTGGAAGCGATAATGTCAAACTGCTCCGCCTCGCCCTTGGCGAGGTCACACATACAAGAAACTGCGTCATTGATATTCATATGGATAAAAAATTAAAAATTATAAGTTAAAAATTAAAAATGACACATAAATTCTTCATTTTTCATTCTTCATTTTTAATTTACTCGCGAGCATGCGCCAGTAGGCGGCGGGGCTCCCGGTCACGGATTCAAGGGCTTCCGCATATTCGCGCGTGATCTCGACGGTTCCGGCAATCAGGCCTTCGAGCGTTTCCATAGAGATTCCGAGGCGGCGGGCAAATTCAGCCTTGTCCATCTTGAGCCATTCGAGGCCTTCGAGAATCGCCTGTCCCGGCGTAGGAGTTCCATGACGAGCCATTTCAAAATCCTCTAAAAATCAACGTCTTTCCAGCCCTCGGCACCGAATCGGAGGTCGCGTTCGACAAATTCCCAGATCAGGAGCTTTTTGCCCTTGAGCACGCCAGCCTTGCGGGCAAGCTTTTCGCGCACCAGGGTAGAAGCGCCGCCGTCACTCACGATAGAAGATACCGGGCGGCCGATATTCTTGGCAAAATGGGCAATCCATCCCGCGTTCACCGGGGCATCCGTCTGGTAGATACGGCTGAAGCTATCGCCGAGAATCAAGATCTTAGACTTGCGGAAGTCGTCCTTGAAGGGAGTCCTTGTCGTGTCGTAGACGACAACAGAATCCGAAAGGGAATCTGCAGGCGGTTCAACGCTCTTCGAGACGCTCTGCTGCGAAACCACATGGCCTATCACCTTCTGCACCTTGAACGCATTAAACTTGTTGAGTCCGCTCATCTCGCCCACGTCGCCCATGCGGTCGGCCAAGGAATCCGAAGAGACAAATTCCACTTCGTCTTCGCCGATATCGACAACTCCGGCATCCGCCAACAGGCGCACGTTCAGAGCAATCACGGCAGCGGCCAGTTCAGCACCACGTGGTGTCCAGTGCGTATCGTCGTTGAGGTACAGCGGTCCAAGATCCGCATCGCCGACCTTAGCAGCCAGCAGGGGCGTGTACAGGTCGACAGTATGGAGTCCCAGTTTCGCAAGGGAGTCGAGAATCGTCTTGCCATGGCCAGCGAATCCCGAGCCAAACGAGGAGCCCGCCAAACGTTCGGGATAGATGCTCGGCTTGCCGGGAACAACGACCACGAGCAATTCCACGCCCTTCGCCTTGAGCTGGTCACGGAACTTGAGTATCGCCTGCACCGGATTGTCGAGCTTTGCCGAGCGTACGTCCAGCGGAGACGGCTGCACCAGGAATTCCACGTCTTGCCTGTAATAGAGCCAACGGTCAGAAGCGACGGAGGTGTCGCGTCCGCAGGCCTTGCCAATACAGTCGCCAGCAGCACCCAGCACGACTTTTTCGCCGGGATCGCTAAAGATGTTCCATACCGCAAGCTGGTACTGCGGCCTTACGGCGAGCACAAGAGCATTCTCGTCTTCCACTTTATTTTCAAAAGCTCTCAGGTAGCGGCTTGTCCACACGCCATAATGCTTGACACCGAGGAAAGCGCGCCACAGAGAGAAACTCCCGAACTCGGCGACCACCGCCTTGAGCGTGGAATCGACCGCCTTGAAGTTTTCGGGTTCGTCCTCGAGAGTAGAAAGCAGCGTATCGGCCCGCTTGAGCAACTTGTAATCGGCCTCGCCCGTATCGAGCGCCGCATAGGCGTTGACCGTAAGGACAACCGATTCCAAATCGGAAAGTGCACCGACAACCGGTTCGAGCGCATCGGAGGTTTCCGCACCGCCCGCAATGGATTCCCTTGCTTTACGCCAGGCGCTATCCAGTTTAGCGGCACCGGCCGACATGTTCGACTCGCGTACGAACGGAGTATAGACAACGTCCTTGAATATATCAAGAGAGACGAAGCGCTTTTCGCCACGAATATCGTCAATTGCCTGCACGCCAAAAGGCGTCAAAAGCAAAATACCAAAAAAAACAACTAAAATGACATATTTTTTCTGCACACTTGAAAGATAGAATATTATTATTTTTGGCAACAAGAAAGGCAGTATATCATGAAGGTTTTTGTGACAGGAGTCGGAGGGCAGCTGGGCCATGACGTGATGAACGAATTGGCAAAACGCGGATACGAAGGTATCGGCAGCGACATTGCAGCGAGCTATTCCGGAATTGCCGACGGGAGCGCCGTAACGACGATGCCCTATAAGCCCATGGACATCACGGACGCTACACAGGTCGAATCGACGATTTCCGCAGAAAACCCTGACATAGTCATCCATTGCGCCGCCTGGACCGCGGTCGACCTCGCCGAAGACGAGGACAAGCGCGAAAAGGTATTCGCCATCAACGCCAAGGGCACCGAAAACATCGCGAAGGTCTGCAAGAAACTCGACTGCAAGATGGTCTACATCAGCACGGACTACGTGTTCGACGGCCAGGGCACGGAACCCTGGAAGCCCGACTGCAAGGACTACAAACCCCTGAACGTTTACGGGCAGACCAAGCTCGAGGGGGAACTCGCCGTCAGCGGGAACCTGGAAAAGTATTTCATTGTCCGCATCGCCTGGGTGTTCGGCCTGAACGGCAAGAACTTCATCAAGACGATGCTGAACGTGGGCAAGACGCACGACACCGTCCGCGTGGTCAACGACCAGATCGGCACGCCGACCTACACGCTCGACCTTTCGCGCCTGCTTGTCGACATGGTGGAAACCGAGAAGTACGGCTACTACCACGCGACAAACGAGGGCGGATTCATCAGCTGGTACGACTTCACCAAGGAAATCTACCGGCAGGCGGGCCTCAAGACGAACGTGGTCCCGGTAACCACCGCCGAATACGGCCTCAGCAAGGCCGCGCGCCCGTTCAACAGCCGCCTGGACAAATCGAAGCTTCAGGAGTCCGGCTTCAAGCCGCTCCCCACATGGCAAGACGCACTCTCCCGCTACCTGAAGGAAATCGGAGAGATTTAGAAAAGTTACTAGACAAAATCGAGCAGCCCGTATGAAAATATTTCTCTGCCAAATGAACGTCGTCCCGGGAAAGCCGGAAGTCAACTTCGAAACCATCAAGGCCTCCGTAGCCGAAGCCGTAGCCGCACACGCCGAACTCGTCGTATTCCCGTCGTTCTGCCTTTCCGGCTCCATGGCCGGTGACCTGTTCCTGCAGCAGTCCTTCCGCGACAAGTGCAACAAGTTCGGGGAAAAGGTCATCGCGCTTTCGAAGAACATCGACATCATCTTCGGCAACATCGACCGCGAGAACCGCAACAAGGTCATCCACGCGAGCGCGGGCAAGCTCGCCGAGAAACCCCTGACCCAGTGTATAGTCCACATCGACTGCAGCCCCTTTGCCATGGGCGTTTCCGAGACGCGCATGTCGACGTTCGCCGCCGAGGCGAAACGCCTGGGCAAGCCGCTCATCTACTTGAATGCGGTCGGCACGGAGAACACGGGCAAGCGTATTTTCGCCTTTGACGGAAGCAGCGCGGCATTCAACGCCGACGGTTCCCTGGCCTACCCCTTCCCCGCCTTCGAGGCGTCCTCCGTCCTCGTCGACGTCCAGGCGAACAAGGTCACCGTCGAGACTGATTTCGGCATCGCCGTCGGAATTCCGCAGCAGCTTTCGGGCATCGCCAAGATCCACACGGCACTGGTCTACATGATCCGCGAGAACCTGAAGCGCATGGGAATCAAGCGCATGGTCATCGGCGCGAGCGGCGGTATCGACAGTGCAGTTTCTGCGGCACTTTATGCCGAAGCCATTGGCAGCGAGAACGTGTTCCTGGTGAACATGCCGACAAAGTTCAATTCCGACACGACAAAGAATGCGGCACGCGACCTGGCCGACAACCTGGGCACCCCCTACATGGTAGCCCCCATCTCGCAGATGCTCGACTCCATCTGCGACAGCCTCGGCAAGTGTTCCTTTGTCCGTAACGACACCCCGATGAAGGTGGAAGGCATCAACTACGAGAACCTGCAGGCCCGCACAAGGTCTTCTTCCGTGCTCTCGACAGTCGCCTCCGTCCTTGGCGCCGGAGTCACCTGCAACGGCAACAAGAGCGAAGCCATGGTCGGCTACTGCACGCTCTACGGCGATACCTGCGGCGTGATGTGCGCACTGGGCGACCTCTGGAAAACGCAGGTGTACGCCCTCGCCCACGAGATCAACAAGGATAAGGAAATCATCCCGAGGGCAAGCCTCGAAATCCCCGCGAGCGCCGAGCTGAGCGAAGCCATGAACGTGGACGAGGGCAAGGGCGACCCGATCATCTACCCCTACCACGACAGACTCTTTGCCTACTGGGTGGAACGCAACAAGTCCCTGGAAGATTCCCTCGAACTCCTCGGCCGCGGCGCGTCCAGCTTCTGCAGCGAACTCGGCGTCGACGAGGCGTTCTTCCGCAAGAATTTCCCGACAGACGGAGCCGCCGCCGAAGACATGGCCGCATGGCACCGCCGCTACAGGGGAATCGCGCTCGCCAAGCGTCTGCAGTTCCCGCCCACGCTCACCATTTCTAGCCATCCGTTCGGGGGCGACACCTTCGAAGCGCAAGCCTAGCCGATAGGCAAAATTCTATATTTAGGCACCCGCAATCACCATGCAGGCGTTGTCCCGCATGCAAAAAAAAGGATTCATATGAAAATAGCCGACAAGACCGTAGTCCAGATGCACTACACCCTCACCTCCGACGAAGGAACCGTCATCGATTCCTCCGAAGGCCGCGAACCGCTCCAGTACATCCAGGGCGCCCACATGATCGTGGTCGGCCTCGAAAAGGCCATGGTCGGTCATGAAGTCGGCGACAAGTTCGACGTGAAGGTCATCCCCGCCGAAGGTTACGGGGAATACGACGAGCGCATGACCCAGGAAGTCCCGCTGGACGTTTTCCAGGATGTCCAGAATGTCGAAGCCGGCATGATGTTCTACGCCCAGACGCCCATGGGCCCCATGCCCATCCGCGTGAAGTCCGTCTCCGGCGACAAGGCCGTCATCGACGCGAACCACGAACTGGCCGGCAAGAACCTGAACTTCGCCATCGAAGTCGTGGACGTCCGCGAAGCCACCGAAGAAGAGCTGAACCCGCAGGGTCACCACTGCTGCTGCGGAAAGCACGAAGGCGAAGGCGAGCACGAGTGCCACTGCGGCGACCCTTCGACAGGCTCAGGGACCGAACACAAATGCGAATGTGGCGGCGACCCTTCGACAGGCTCAGGGACCGGTAAAAAAGAAAATTGCGACGGAAAGGGCGGCTGCGGCTGCCCACACCACGACGAGCACCACAAAGCATAAAAAAGCATGCCGTTCTACCCTAACGAAGTCATCCAGCAGCTGAAAGCACAGGCGGACATCTCGCTTGTCATCCAGCAGTTTATCCCGCTCAAGAAAAGCGGGAACGGACGCTTCGTGGGGATGTGCCCCTTCCACGACGACCACTCGCCCAGCATGAGCGTGAACCCGACCCTGGGAATTTACAAGTGCTTTGCCTGCGGTGCCGGCGGCGACGTATTCAAGTTTGTCCAGGAGCACGAGAAAATCGACTTCAACGGTGCCGTGGAATGGGTCGCGAACTTCGTAGGGTTCCCTCTCCCGAACTTCGCGAGCAAGGAAAGCGCCGAAGTCACCGAAGAACGCGCCATGGTCCGCAAGCTGAACGAACTGGCCTGCGAATGGTTCGAGCAGCAGCTCGCCCTGAGCCCCAAGGCGCTCGAATACTTGGCCAAGCGTAACATCAGCGAGAGCACGCGACGGGAATTCCATATCGGCTACGCGCCCGACGGACGCGAAGGCTTTATCGGGTATGCCGCGCGCAACGGGTTCTCGCCCAGGGACTGCGTGAAGGCGGGACTCGCCACTGAAAAGAAGAACGGGGGTATTGCGGACAAGTTCCGCGACCGCCTCATGATTGCCATCCAGAACCAGTCGGGAATCGTCGTCGCGTTCGGCGGGCGCGACTTGGCCCCCAAGCAGGAAGGCTTCGAGCGGCCCAAGTACATGAACAGCCCGGACACGGCGCTTTACAACAAGAGCGACATCCTGTTCGGCCTGAACCACAGCCGCGCCTCCATCGCGAAGGAAAACGCGGTCATCATCGTCGAAGGCTACTTCGACCTCATCAGCCTTTACCAGGGCGGCGTCACGAACGTCGTGGCAGCATCGGGCACGGCGCTCACCGAGACGCACGCGAGCATCCTTTCGCGCTACGCCAAGACGGCCTACCTCGTATTCGACGGCGACGCCGCCGGACGCAAAGCCACGCTCCGCAGCCTCGAAATCGTGCTCCCCAAGGGAATCGCCCCGCGCATCTTCGCACTTTCCCGCCCCGACGGCACCAAGATCGACCCGGACAACTTCGTGAACGAACGCGGCGCCGACGCCTTCCGAGCCGAACTTTCCAAGGCCGAGGACTGGCTCAGCTACCTGAGCCACGAGATGCCCACGACGAGCCTGGAAGACCGCGCGAACTTCATCACCTACGCGAAATCCATCATCAAGAGCATCAACAATCCCGAGCTCAAGAACGAATACCTCAAGCTCGTCTCGGAAAGGTTCAATACGAGCCGTTCGCTCGACCAGATCAAGAGCATCCAGCCCAAGCACAGGGTACAGCCGAAGCAGCCGGCCCCACAGCCGCTGCCTGCCGACATGGGAGACGCGCCGCAGCCCCTGGAGGATCAGCCCCTGGAGCCCGAGGTCAGCATTCCCTGGTATGCGCTCCCGCCCATCGAGGTGCGCTTCGCCAACCTGCTTTTCAGGAACCCGACCCTGCTCGACCGCGCCAGCGAATACTTCGACATGGAATTCGCCGCCAGCGGCCTCAGGCTTCTCGAGTCCTCCATCGTAGACGAATTTGTCGGTACCATCCTTTCGCAATACGCCGAGACCGGGTACTTTTCGCCGCAGGTCCTCTACGACAGCGTCTCGCCCGAACTCAAGCTGTTCATCGAGGGGCTCCCCGAAGAAAAGTGGATCCCGCCCAACGAGATCTACGAATTCTACGACTCCATGATGTTTTTCACGCTCAGCCTGTGCAACCGCTTCAAGAAGGCGATTTCGCTGGACAGCGACGAAGGCGTACAGCAGCGCCTTAAACTGAACGAATTTACACACGAGATGGAAAAAATCAGCCACGACTACAAATCGGGATTCATCACGATAGACACTTTCGCGGACCAGATCATCCGCAGCAAGTCAAGTTTGATCCAATTGCAGGCATCCATGCCCATGTAAGAGAGGAACCCATGTTATCAATCAAGAACCTCAAAGCAAGCATCGAAGACGGAACCCAGATCCTCAAAGGCATCAACCTGGAGGTAAAACCGGGAGAGGTCCACGCCATCATGGGCCCGAACGGGAGCGGAAAGAGCACCCTTTCCAAGGTCATCGCAGGCCACCCCGCCTACCAGGTGAACGACGGCTCCGTGGAACTCGACGGCAAGAACCTGCTCGAAATGGAAATCAACGAACGCGCGAACTCGGGCCTGTTCATCAGCACGCAGTACCCCACCGAAATCCCGGGCGTGAACAACGTAGAATTCCTGAAGATGGCGCTCAACAGCAAGCGCGCCTTCCTCGGCCTCCCCGAAATCGGCGAAGACGAGTTCAAGAAGCTCTGCGAAGAGAAAATGCAGCTGCTCGAGATGGACGAACGCTACCGCGAGCGCGGCGTGAACGACGGCATGAGCGGCGGCGAGAAGAAGCGTAACGAAATCCTCCAGATGGCCATCCTCGACCCGAAAGTGAGCTTCCTTGACGAGACGGATTCCGGCCTCGACATCGACGCGCTCCGCATCGTGGCAAACGGCATCAACCACATCATGAGCCCCGAAAAGGCCGTGATTCTCGTGACGCACTACCAGCGCCTGCTGGACTACATCAAGCCCACCTACGTGCACGTGCTGCGCCACGGCAAGATTATCCTGAGTGGAGGCCCGGAACTGGCGCTGAAACTGGAAGAACAGGGCTACGACTGGATCGAGGAATAAAGATGGACGCAGTCACCCGCATACAGCAGATAGGCATGCCCCGCCGCAACAACGAGTTGTGGACATTCTTCCCCGTGGCAAAGATTCCGGCACAGGAATATGCAGGGGCCAGCACGGCAACGGAAGCTGCGGCAAGCCTCCCCGATTTTGAAAAGCTGATCGACAACGAGACGGACTTCGCGGCACTTCTCCCGCTCGCAAAGAACGCGCGCACCATGGTGCGGACGATTCCCGAAGGCGCAAACGAGATGGCCATGCTCAAGTGCAACGACGACTTCGGGCACACGGTACTGGAAATCGGGAAAGGCGCGCATGTCAGCCTGGAAATTCTCGACAACAAGGTCCAGCACGAAATTGTCGCCGAACGCTTCGACATCAGCGTGGGCGAAGGCGCCGAAGTGGAAATCTTCTTTGCGAACCCGGCCAGCGACTTGCCGCTGCGCTTCCGCCATTTCCGCATCAGGCAGGCGGCAAACAGCACGGTGCGCTTTTCGAACATCCTGACGGATTCGGGAATCGGGCGCATCAGCATGGACTGCGACCTCGACGGAGAAGGCGCCTCGTTCGACTACAGGAGCCTTTCCATACTGGACAACACGGCCAGCATGCACCAACGCCTTACGATACGGCACAACGCCCCGAACACGGTAAGCACGCAGCTCGCCAGGAACCTGCTCTCCGGGAGCGCCTACGCCAGCTACGACGGCATGGTCGTCGTCGGAGAAAAGTGCACCAAGGTGAATTCCGGCCAGCTCGTGAACACGATCCTGCTCTCGGAAGGCGCCAGCGTGTCGGTAAAGCCCGTGCTCAAGATCTACCACGACGACGTGGAATGCACGCACGGCAACACCGTGGGCGAACTCGACGCGGAACAGATGTTCTACCTCGTGAGCCGCGGCATCCCGAAAGAGGCCGCGAAAAAGATGCTCATGGCAAGCTTCGCGAAAGAGACCTTCTACCCGCTGCCCGACACCCCCGCCAAGAAGCGCCTGTTGCAGACACTTGCTGTTTAAAGAACGCCATTAATTTGCACCGCAGGGCGAAAAAATGTATATTAACTAGCGTCCTCTAGGAGTTCTTATGGAAGTTCTGAACCCGACACAACTACATCTTCTAAAGATGTTCGCTTTTGCCAAGGATTCCAAATCCCTGGAAGAGATTCGTGCAGCCCTGATGGAAGTCTTTGCCAAAAGGGTCGAAAAGGACATGGACTGTCTTTGGGATTCAGGCAAATGGGACAACGACAAAAATGACGCCGTCCTGTGCGAACACTTGAGGACACCATACATTTGAATTAATCCAGAAAGACCCCGATGACAACAAGTTTATCGATTGTGCCATCGCCGGAAATGCGACATATGTCGTTTCCAATGACGCTCATTTCGACATTCTAAAAGAAATCGACTTTCCGAAATTAGTCTTGAAGAGTTTGCAAGAATTCTCTGCAATGCTTCGATAACGATTAGTACAAAAATTGCACCCATTTCAGCGTGGGTTGTTAGAGATATTGTAGTTTGCAACTACACTCAAATGATAAGACTTAGTCCTTAAGGCAACGGACAGAGAACCCGAGGTGCTTGTTGCTGTCGTCCAGGAGCGCATTGACATCGTCGTAGCCCAAGTACATGAGGTACGCGCGGATGCTACTGAACGCCGTAGAACTCCAGAAGTTCGCGTAGTAGCCCTCGTTGTAGAAATTCCCAAGGTTGCTCCTGTAGCCAGCAGGCAACGCCGAGAAGGAATAGGCGTCCGAGCCATTGCCATTGCTGATCCAGCCTTCCGTGGACTTTAGCATTATTCCTGCCGTTACTTTTCCCCCAACCGCATCGAACAGGGCGTTCCATTCCGTGGTATCGGGCAGGTGCCAGCCCTCAGGGCAAATGCCGCGCACCGGATTTGTCGGCGAGCATTCCATATAATAGCCGCAACCCATGCCGTTCGTGCTCCATGTTCCCACGCTGTCCATCGCGGCAGCCCAGGTGTAGAGGCGACCGTATTTGGCACAGTTGGCAGCATCATTGTCATAGCACCAGCTAGTGGAATCGGAGGTATAGCTGTCATATTTAAAGAGAACGTCTGTGTATGCGTAGTTCAGGTTTTCCGCCATCCACCACTGTTCACCGATTTTCACAGTCTTGTAAGTCTGTCCGTCCCTATCGTCCGTCAGGGTGCCATATTCGCAGTTGTCCCCAGCCTCGGTTTTGCAACCTAGAGGGACCACAGAACTCGATGAACTGTTTTTTTCTGAACTACTAGATTTACCGTTCGATGATTTTTTCTCCGAGCCCAATCCATAGTCCTTAAGGCACCGAACTGAGAACCCGTTGCTCTTGTAGCTGTCGTACAGGCCCGCACCGTCACCGTTGTAGCCCAAGTACATGTCGTACGCGTAGTTGCTACCGTCCTCCGTAGAACTCCAGAAGAACGCGTTGTTGCCCTCGTTGAGGAAATTCCCATTGCAGTCCCTGCCGCCAGCAGGCAACTCCGAGAAGGAATAGGCATCCGTGCCGTTGCCACTAGTCCCATCATCCTTATCATTCCAGCCTTCCGTGGACTTTAGCATTATTCCTGCGGTTGCCTTTCCCCCAACCGCATCGAACAGGGCGTTCCATTCCGTGGCATCGGGCAGGTGCCAGCCTTCAGGGCAAATGCCGCGCACCGGATTTGTCGGCGAGCATTCCATATAATAGCCGCAACCCATGCCGTTCGTGCTCCACGTTCCCACGCTGTCCATCGCGGCAGCCCAGGTGTAGAGGCGACCGTATTTGGCACAGTTGGCAGCATCATTGTCATAGCACCAGCTAGTGGAATCGGATGTATAGCTGCGATATTTAAAGGGAACGTCTGTGTATGCGTAGTTCAAATTTTCTGCCATCCACCACTGTTCACCGATTCTCACAGTCTTGTAAGTCTGTCCGTCCCTGTCGTCCGTCAAGGTGCCATATTCGCAGTTGTCCCCAGCCTCGGTTTTGCAACCTAGAGGGACCACAGAACTCGATGAACTGTTAGACTTGCCATCTTTACTGCTGCTGGACTTGGCTCTGCTACTGGAATCACTTGTCTCGTTAGAACTAGACTTTGCCTTCGCGCTTGACGATGATTTTTTCTCCGAGTCAGGCCGAACCGCCTTAGTCAACGAATCGTCAACGACCCAGAGACCCTTCTTACAGACATAGGCAGAATCCTCGTCTTCCACATAGGCAGTTGCGCCTTCGTGATCCCTCGTGCAAGCCAACAGGTCGTCGAAAGTGGGAACAACCGCATTGACTTTCTCGCCAGGTTCAGCATCCTTGGCAGAGTCGGAGTCCTTGTCCAGAATCGATTCCGTCAAGGAATCATCGGCAAGTTCAGTGTCCCTGGCAGGGTCGGTGATCTTACTATCGCCCCCACAGGCAGCAAGCGCAAGCAACAAGGCCCACAAAGCAAGACCGACAAAGAAACGACTCATGATACCCCCTTGGTGACACTCTTTCAAGAAATCTACACTTTCTTCAACGCATCGTCAACCTGAATAGATTGCTTCGGGACTGTTCGTCCCGAAGCAATGACAAGAAGCGGCCTTTTAAAAAAAAATCGGCATAGGCGTTGCCGCCTATGCCGAACCTCCCCATAAAGAAAGCCTTGGCTTCTTTAGGAAATCGTGGTCAAGAGGAACAAAGTAACCCCGGAACAGACAACGATGAACTTCGCCAAGAAGTAATCCGACACATACACCATTTCTTCGTGAAGTTTCATAGTTGTGTTCCTCCGACCTTTACGTTTGATAAGATAGATTATAGCGAACAACATTGCCAGTGGGCAAAATCACACTGCGATTCAGGTCACACGCGAAGCTTACAAAAAGGAGACGCAGAGCGTCTCCTTTTGAAAATTATCACACGATCGTCAAGAAAAATTTGACCCGTGTCACTTCTTCTCTTCTTCTATTTTTCTTACAGGCTCGTCGGCCATGCGCTCGGCGATAACTTCGGGCGTTTCCTCGGCGATCGCGGCGTTCGATTCCTCGGGCATCCACGGTTTGTCGAGGCTCTTTTCCCAAGAAACCGTGGGCGCAGCGACAGGCTCGTGCGAAGTGTCGACGATGGGCAAACCAAGGAGTTCGCGGGCACGGTTCAATGCGGCGTCGATGTTGCCGAGAGCGTTCTCTTCGCCGAGCTGCTTAAGCACACCGGCGCGTGTCAGCGCCACCACGGGCTGGGCATGCACGCCGGAAAGCAGCAGCTGCGTGCCTTCGCGGTTGCAGCGGTTCAGCAGGTCCTCGATCATCTGGATACCGGCGGCATCGATACTCGATACGCTGCGCATGCGCAAGATGAGAATCTTCGGCTTGTCGGAAATGCGCGCCATCGTATCCTTGAACTTGTCGACCGCGCCGAAGAACAGCGAACCGGCGAGTTCGTAGACCACCACGCCCTTCGGCACCTGGCGGCTGAGTTCGTTGTGGGCGGCCTCCTCGTCGTCTTCCTTGAGGGCGGAAGTGACGGACTCCACTTCGGCGACATCGCTCATGCGCTTGATGAACAGCACGGCGGCCAGCAGCACGCCGACTTCGATGGCGACCGTGAGGTCGATGATCACGGTGAGGAAGAAGGCTACCAGCATCACGATGACATCGCTCTTGGGCGCCTTGAACATCTTGATGAAACTGCGGTAGCCGCACATGTTGAAGGCCACCTGGAACAGCACAGCAGCAAGGGCGGCCATCGGGATCATCTCGGCGTACTTGCCGAGCACGAGCATGATAAGCAGGAGCACCACCGCATGCACGAGGCCGGAGACCGGGCTCACGGCGCCGTTACGGATGTTCGTCGCGGTACGGGCGATAGCGCCCGTCGCGGGGATGCCGCCAAAAATCGGGGAAAGGATGTTCGCGATGCCCTGGCCGAAAAGTTCGGTGTTGGAGCGGTGCTTGGTAGAGGTCATACCGTCGGCCACCACGGCCGAGAGCAGCGACTCGATAGCGCCGAGGATGGCGATCGTCAAGGCCGGCTGGAACACCTTCTGCATCATCTCGATGCTGATGTTGGGCAGGTGCGGCATCGGGAACCCGCTCGGGATGTGGTTCTTCATGCCGATGGTCACCACGCCGTGACCGGTGACCGGGTCGTCCCAACCGAGGACCTTCACCATCACGGTCGCGACGATGATCGCGATGAGGGAGCCGGGCACCTTGGTGGTGATCTTCGGCCACAAAATGCAAACCGCGAGGGCCACGAGGCCCACAATCACGGCATAGATGTTCACGGTGTCAAAGGACGAGGCGTAGAGCTTAATCTTGCCGATAGCGTCGGCCGGGTCCTTGGAAAGGAAACGCAGCCCGAAAAAGTTCGGGACCTGGCCGAGCGCGATGATGATCGCGATACCGGCGGTAAAGCCGACCGTCACGGGGAACGGGATGAACTTGATGATGGCGCCGAACTTGGCAAGGCCGAAGATGATCAGGAGGAGACCCGCAAGCAGCGTCGCGGAAGCGAGGCCGTCGTAGCCGTACTGGCTCACGATGCCGTAGACAATCACGATGAAGGCGCCCGTGGGGCCGCCGATCTGGAAGCGGCTACCGCCCAGGAAGGAGATGGCGAAGCCCGCGATGATGGCCGTGTACAGGCCCTGTTCCGGACCCACGCCCGAGGCGATGGCGAAAGCGATGGCGAGCGGGAGCGCAAGGATGCCCACGATGAGACCCGACATGAGGTCGCTTACGAAATTTTTCTTGGTGTAGCCCCGGCGGACCGTGCGGAACAGTTCCGGGGTAACGGTCGCCTTAACGCCAGAAAGGAAACTCTTGAACGATTCCTTGGCATGGATATTCTGCATTTGGACACTCCTTCAATCAGCGCGCCCAAATTTAGAAAACTTTACAAACCCCGTTAAGGGTGAGGAAGAAAAAAGTAATTTGAGTAGGAAGTAGGAAGTAGACAGTTACTTCTAACTTCCTACTTCTAACTTCTTACTGCAGCGAAGCTGCTACAACAGGCCTTTCTTGGCGGAGCGCATCAGGTTCTTCACCTGCTTGTTGCTGAGCTGCGGGACCTCGGCATCCTTCTCGCGGCGCGACTTGGGAGCGCAATCCTCGCAGAGGTGCTTGATAACCACGCCAAAGCTCGCGGCACCGTCGACAACGTCGGTCTGGCGCGAACGGTAAGACCTGAGCAGGGCTTCCTTATGGCACTTGTCGCAGATGCCCATCTTGGGGGGCTGCGGTTCGTGACGACGCTGTGCGGAAGAGTTCTCGCGAGCCCGTTCTTCTGAATTCATGGCCCAGGCACGAGCCTGTGCTGCGTTCTTGGATGCAAATCGGTTGTCAAATAAGCTCATGGGGTTATCCTCTTTTTACTTCTCTTAATATACATTCTTGCAGGAACAATGCCATCAACATATTGCCCAGAGAGGTCGAAGAACCGTCCTCGTTGTAGAGCGAACGGGCGAACTTGCCCCTTTCGGCCTGTTTTTCCTTGAATTCGGCGGCATGCCGGGCAAAATCCCAGACCGAGACCTTCTGCGGCGAAAGCCCGGCGAACCCCCGCACGACATCGTTCAGGTAGGCGACCTCGAAACGGGCCTCCGGGAACATGTCCTCGGGGATGGTCAAAAAGTTCAGGCGTCCCTGCGTCTTGTTCACGAGCCGCTCCACGAGCGCCCCGTAGGTCTTGGCCACGGCTTCCCCATTGCCGCCGGCACGGCGAAGCTCGCGCAGCCCAAGCCCCATGACGAGGCGGCCGGCCTTCTTGCCGATGATGTCGGAAGCCATACGCGCGAGGAACAGCGGGATCGACTGCGGTGCGGGAGCGTTGATGTAGAACTGTATGGGGAGATTCGCCTCCCGGCACAGGATAAGCTCGGCGGCATGGTTCGCCGCTTCGCCCTGTTCGCCCATCAGTTCGTCACCTATGATTAAAATTCTGTTTTCCACACTGAAAATCTACTACATGGAACCGCGTTTGACCACCGTAATTTCCCAAAAATTTGCTTTTTTTTCACGAAAAACGACATTATGGCCGTCCGCGACCAGCGCCTGCGGCACATTTTCTATCGGGGAGCCCTCGTCGAGCGCAATCTTGATGCGGAAGCCCTCCGGCAGGCCGGCAAGGGCGAGGCGCGCACGCACGGCGTTGCCCGGGCAGACCACCCCCCTCAGGTCCAGGTAATCCGGATAGTCCACGGAAACGGACTCGGGCAGGGGCAATTCCTTCGATTTTTCGCAAAAATCGGCAATTTCTTCGGCATGGTCCTCGGGATGGGTCACCCACTCCCCCACGTCGTAGCCGCAGCGGGACGACAAAAAAATGTAAAAGGCGGCTTCCTTGGGCAGCACTTGGCCCCGGCAACGGCGCAACCATTCGGCGCAGGCGAAGCCCAGAAGGTCGGTCAGGGACTCGGCAAAACCCTTTTTTCCTCGATTTGCGTCAATCCAACTCTGCAACGGTGTTTTCGACATATTTTTCCCGTTTTGTCAAGGGTTTAATTTGTAAAAAAATGACGGCATTTTTGGCATTTTTCCTGCCTCATTATTATTTATATAAAAATTATGCTACGAATGTAGCAAAGTTTGCTAATGGTTTCTATATTTGGCCCCAAGCATACAAATGTGCAAAGGTTTTTTATAGAATGAGTACTGTTCTTCTATACGCAATGTTTGTCGTCTACGTTATCGCAGGCGTAGGCTTGGTCATATACGGGTTCAGCTGTTACTACAGCATTTATCTCTTCCTGAAAAACAGCCGCCACACCCGTCTCAGCGACAAGAAAGCGATTCTTAAGTTCTACCGCGAACATTCCATTTCCGAACTTCCGCAAGTTACTACCCAGCTGCCCGTATTCAACGAAGCCAACTGCGTCGAACGCCTCCTCGAGGCCGTGTGCGCTATTGACTATCCCAAGGACAAGCACGAAATCCAGGTGTTGGACGACTCCACCGACGAATGCTACGAAGTGGCGAAGAAGAAGGTGGAAGAACTTGCCGCCAAGGGCTTCGACATCAAGCTCATCCACCGCACGAACCGTTCCGAATACAAGGCCGGCGCCCTCAAGGAAGCCATGGCCGTCGCGAAGGGCGATTTCCTCGCGATTTTCGACGCCGACTTCGTGCCCGAGAAGGACTTCCTCCTCAAGACCATCCCCTACCTGGTGATGGACGAACAGATCGGCCTGGTCCAGGGCCGCTGGGGCCACCTGAACCGCACCGAATCCGGTCTTACGCTCGCCCAGTCCATCGGTATCGACGGTCACTTCGTGGTGGAACAGTCCGCCCGTAGCTGGGGCAAGCTGTTCATGAACTTCAACGGTACCGCAGGCGTGTGGCGCAAGCAGGCCATCTACGGCGGTGGCGGCTGGGAAGGCGACACGCTGACCGAAGACATGGACCTTTCTTACCGTTCTCA
>JAGCGO010000013.1 GCA_017649565.1 Fibrobacter sp.
GAGAAGCCGCCGCGCGAGGCCTCCAGGTCCTCATCGGGGTCGCTGGCCTCGCTGCAGCCCTTCCTGGCGTTCTCGCAGGGCACACGATTCTTCCGGTCATCGGCTTGCCCTGCGCCGGCGGCCCGCTCAACGGCGTCGATGCCCTGCACAGCATTGTGCAGATGCCCCCGGGAATCCCGGTGGCCACGGTCGGCATCGGTAACGGCAAGAACGCCGGTTACCTCGCCGCCCACATCGTCGCCATCGCAGATGCGTCTGTCCGTGAAAAGCTCGTTGCCTACCGCAAGAGCCTCGGGGATATTGAAGGATAGCTATTGGCTGAGAGGCTCGAGTCTCCAGGTACGAGCCATGAGCCGTGAGCAGTGAGGAATGTGTAATGATTCGCACCTCAACCCTCATAGCTCAATGCTCGTCGCTCAATGCTCATAGCTCCTAGCCCCTAGACTCTAGATTCTAGATCCTGATTCCTAATCACTAATCACTAATCACTAATCACTAACCACTAATCTCTGTCATCCAATCGTGCATTCTCTCGTCTCTCGTCTCTCGTCTCTCGTCTTCTTTGCGCTGTCTTTCGTCTATGCCGGCGAGCCTAACTTGCCGGAAGTTAAGGCCCCGTGGATGAAGGGCGAAAAGCTGACCTACGACCTGTGCTGGGGACCCATCACGGCGGGCACGGCGACCTTGGAGGTCCGCCCGACGAAGGACGGTAAGACGGAATTCTATTCCCTGGCGCACGATAACGGCGTCTTGAAAAAGATCTATCCTGTGGCCGACACGATCTACACGCGCGTCCGTAACAAGGGCCTGATGACGGAAGTCTTCCGCAAGACGCTCCACGAGGGCAGTTTCCACAACAAGTCTGTCATCCGGTTTGACCGCAAGGGCGAGAAGGCATGGCTTTCCGACACGGTTTTCTTGGATCCGCCCGAAAAAAGACAGGTCAAGCGCTCCGCCGATACCGCGGTCACTATCCAGGGCATGGAGCACAGCATCATGTCGGCGTTCTACCTAGTGAGGACGCTCCCGCTTACGGTCGGGGATACCTCCCGTTTTTCGGCAGTGAGCGGGAAAAAACGCTATGAACTGAAGGTGCTGGTTCATGGGAAAGAGGAACTCAAGACCGCCATTGGCAAGGTAAAAACGGTCAAGGTGGAGCCCGTGCTCGACGGAGACGGGATTTTCAACTCCAAAGGCCGCATTTTCATCTGGTTGACCGACGATGACAAGCGCATTCCCGTGCTTATGCAGTGCGAAATCGCGCTCGGAAGCATCAAGGCGAAATTGACCTCGAAATAGAGCTTACATAAAACAACTTTTACACGCTGGTTTGGAAATATTTCGTTTTATTAAATTATATTCCAAAGGTAAAACTTCGTTTTGAGGCTTTTGATGTCAAAAAAACTCATTTTGCTTGTATGCTTGTTTCTGTTTGTCGCTTTTGCTTCTGCCGCCCCTAAAAAAGCGGCGAAGAAGGCTCCTCCTAAGAAAGCGGTCAAGAAGACCGAACAGGTCGTAGAGGAACCCAAGAAAGAAGAAAAAGAAGATGACGAGTTCATCTCGGCTCCTGAGGAAAATTCCGCCGCGGCCGCCAAGAGCAACGACGATGATGATGACGAGGAAGACGAGGAAGATACCAGTCAGTACACCAGCGCCCAGTTGGAAGAACGCCTGTCCCGTCAGAAATTCGAAGAAGAACAGCGCTTGGACGAATATGCAAACTCGCTGCGTCGTCGTGACTGGTTGAAGGACCGCCTCGTTCTCCAGGTGGGTATGGGTTCCCGTTACCCCTACATGGGCGAGACTGGCATGGGCATGGGCTTTGGTGCCGGTGTCGAATATATCACCCGTTGGCATGCCGCCCTCTATGGTTCGTTCGGCTTCCTCCCGAAGGGCAAGGACAACGTGTTCGATGGCATTGACCTTGAAGGGGGTATGGGTTACAAGGTTGGCTTGAATTACTACTTGTTCCCGAAGAACCCGTTGCATCTCGGTATTTCTGCTTCGTATGGTACGGTGTACTTTGACCACGACATTCGCCCGAATAAGGACAAGATGCGCCCGCTCATTACGGTCAATGGTTTCCAGTTCGATGCCCTTATTACTTATTTGACCAACGAATGGTATTACCTCCAGTTCTCCTTCGGTATGTACTATGCGCCGGAGCTGAAGTCCAAGGATCTTAGCAACCCGAGCTTCGACGTGACTTCCAAGACCGACGAGACCCCGGTTTCTATTGTCGTGAATCCTGACGGCATGAGCAAGACGGGAATCGTGTTCGGTATCGCAATCGGTTATGCGTTCCCGGAATTCTTCCCGGATGACACGGAAAAGCGCCGCCGCGAACGCGAGAAGGAACGCGCCAAGTCCGGCCGTTCCGACGACTAATCGTCTCCATCGAAAGTTTCTTTGTAAAGAAAAAACCTGCCACTTGCGTGACAGGTTTTTTTATACCCATGTCCGGAATCGAACCGGAATACCTTCCTTCGGAGGGAAGGACACTATCCATTGTGATACACGGGCTCGGCCAATGCAGTTCCGCTTTAGACGGAACCCATCCGATTTCGGTTAGCGAAATATAGAAAAACTAAAGGAGCTTCACGATCAATTCGTGCGGTTCTGCATCCACCACCAGCGCGTCGCGGAATTCTCCGACGTCGCCGTCGCCTTCCAGGACCTTCACGATGTCGTCGTTTTCCATCGAGTTGCCTTCGGTACGGCCGTAGAAATGGTATTCGCTTTCCTCGGCGACCTGGTCGATGATGATGCGGACGGTCTTCCCGATCATCGCTTCGGCATGTTCAGCATCGAGTTCTTCCTGCAGGTCGGTCACGGCGTCGAGCCTTGCGCGGGCCTCGCTTTCGTCGACGGCGGGCAGGTCCATCTCCATCACGGGTGTGCCTTCTTCTGGGCTGAATACGAACCCGCCCAGGTGGTCAAACTGGATGTCTTCCAGGAGCTCCATCAGCTCTTCGAAATCTTCGTGCGTCTCGCCGGGGAAACCGACCAGGACAGTTGTACGGAGCGTGACTCCGGGAATGCGCTCGCGGATCTTGTGCAGGATGTCTACGAGCTCCTTCTTGCGGTAGTTGCGCTTCATGTTCTTGAGCACGTTGTCGCTGGCATGTTGGATGGGCATGTCCACGTACTTCACGAGGCGCGGTTCGCTTGCCATCAGGTCCAGTAGCTCGTCGTCCACGAACATCGGGTACCAGTACAGCGTGCGTATCCACGGGATGTTCGTATTGTCGAGAATCGCCCTCAAGAGTTGGGCGAGCGTGCCGCCCTTCTTGCCCTTCTCGCGTCCGAAGTAGGTCGTGTCCTGGGCGATGAGCGTAATCTCCTGCACGCCCTGTGCTTCGAGTTCCTTTGCCTCGGCAACGATGTCCTCGATGGATCGCGAAACCTGCTTGCCGCGGATGAGCGGGATGGCGCAGTAGGCGCAACGGCGGTTGCAGCCTTCGGCAATCTTTAAGTAGGCGTGGTGCTTGAAGCCGCCGAGGTTCATGCGGGGGAGGTTCTCGGCATCGCAGCTTTGCGGGGCGACGATACCCATCTTCTTCAGGAGCTCTCCGGGCTTGTATGTGCCTACCCAGTAGTCCACTTCGGGCAGTTCCTTGGCGAGTTCCTCGCCGTAGCGTCCGGACAGGCAACCCGAGACAATCAGTTTCTGCTTTGCCTTTTTGCCCTTGACTTGGGCGAGAATCGCATTGATGGATTCTTCCTTCGCGGCCTCGATGAACCCGCAGGTGTTCACCAGGATGTAGTCCGCCTTGGCGGCGCTGTCACAGGTGGCAAAACCTGCGTGCAGCATCTCGCCGACGAGATTCTCCGCATCGACCTGGTTTTTGGCGCATCCGAGGTGGACAACGAAAACTTTGGGCTTCTTTGTAGGCATGTTGCCAAATTTAGAAAAAACATCTGTTTCTAAAAAGGTTAGATTTAGGGGAGTTTCCTATTCACGAAATGGAGAAAAATATGTTTTTAAGAAAAATGGGCTCATTGGCCATGATGTTTGCCGCCGTCGGCTTGATTGCTTGCAGTGGCGATAGCAGCAAATCTGTGGCGGCTCCCGCCGTCGAAGAAGATTCCGGAAAAACGGCTCTTCCGGACAGCGTGAAGGTCGACCCGACCAATCATGATGCCAACCCATCACAGGGAGTCCCTGATGAAAAAGTTCCGGTTGCGCCGGGCATCATCGGTGACGATGAGGCTGTCGGTGAATCGAACGTCATCGATGACGATGATGAAGAGGATGTCGGTGTGCTCGAAGATACGCAGGAGCCGACTCTGCCTGAGGTGGACGACCCTGTCGATGTTTCTAGTGGCACAAGTTTTTCTTCGGGAAAATACTCTTGCACCGTGACTTCGACGAGCAATTCCGTAAAAGTCGATCAGCGTATAGAGGGCGTGGCTTCCTACGTTTCGACCGTTTCGGGCCGTGACGGAAGACTCAGTATAGAAACGGAAATGTGGTATGCAGATGCGGATTTCGCAGAGGAATTTTGCGATGACTGGAAAAAAGAGGCGGAATACTGGAATGGGTCCATGACTGTCACATGCTCTTCGAACACTATAAAAACAAGTGAGTATGACGAAGGTTCTTTGAGCGGGCACCAAAAAGATTTTGAAGAATTGTGCGAAGAAGGCAAAGAACAATATGAAGATGGCGAATATGATGAATACATTTAATTGAGTTTGAACAAAATAAAAAAAGAGCCCTTCGGGGCTCTTTTTTTATGCTTGAAAAGTTTCGCCTTATTCCCAGTCGTCGACGACGTCGTTGGCGGGAGCCTGCTTGCTGGGGTCGTATTCTTCCACGACCTCTTCGACAACCTCTTCTTCCTCTTCCTGAGCCGGAGCCGGGGCGGGCTTGGCTGCGGGTGCAGGTGCCGGAGCGGGTTGGGCTGCGGGAGCCGGAGCGGGTGCCGGTTTGGCTGCGGGAGCGGGAGCCGGGGCAGGTGCCGGAGCGGGCTTTGCCTCGGGTGCAGGAGCCGGTGCGGGAGCTGCGGCCGGTGCAGGTGCCGGAGCGGGCTTTGCTTCGGGCGCAGGAGCCGGTGCGGGCTCAGGTTCCGGTGCAGGAGCCGGTTCTTCTTCTTCGTAAGACTGAGAGTCGTCGTAGGACTGTGAGCCGCCGTAGTAGCTGCCGGAGGGGTTGCCGACCTGGTCGTTGCTGCGGTTGTCGACCCACCAGTCAAGGTTCAAAGCTGCAATGACGTCCTTGCCGTAGGCCTGGGCGCTGGCGATAGTGCTAAAGTAACCGACGCGGACACGGTAGTAGGTGCCTTCCAGTTCGCCGGGGTTCTCGACTTCAACCAAGTAGGCAGAAATGTTGCTTTCGGCAAGCTTGTCGGCGATAGCCTGGGCTGCCTTCCTGGTGGGCTTGATGCCGACCTGGATGACGTACTGTCCGTCCTGCTGGGGCTGGTTGCTGCCGGCAAAGACCGGCGCTGCTTTTGCCTGAGCGGGAGCGGCGGCTTCCGCGGGGGCCTCGGCGGCCTTGTCGCCGGAAAGCGATTTGAGCGGGACAAGCTCCGGTTCTTCTTCTGCTGCGGGGGCGTCAGCCTTCTTTACGTTCTGGGCGGAAGGGGTTGCCTTGGATTTGTCCATCTGGGGAACAACGTCTTGGTCGCCCTGGGAACATGCGACGAAGAACGCACAGGCGATGGCACCCATGCTGAGTTTATAAGCCGAAAGAGATTTCATTCAAAACTCCGGTAATGTTTGTTAGGTAACTATCAATTAAAAAATAGTTACATATCATGCGATAATATACATAAGTCTTTGATTTTACGCAAGTTATATGGAGGAAAAATCGCATTTTTATGGAATTTTTTTGTGTTTTTTGGTGAAAAAGGGGGCTTTTGTTCGAAAAGGGCCTGCAAAACGGGCCTTACAGTCCCTTGACGAAGTCGGCATTTATAAATATATTTGGGCTCTCAAACTGAATTTTTTAACCAAAGGATTATCGTGATCGGCGTTATTGTTAAGTCCAACGAACCTTTCGAACGCGCTCTCAAGCGTTTCACCAAGTCTTGCGAAAAGAACGGCATCATTTCCGATGTCAAGAAGCGTCAGCGCTTCGAAAAGCCTTCCGAAGAAAAGAAGCGCATTGAAACGGCTGCCCGCCGCAAGCGCCTCAAAGAGATTGCTGACCAGAATCGCAAGCGTCTCTACTAATCGCGAAAAGGCATCGTTTTTTGTGTAATGAGTCGTCGGTCCAGGACCGGTGGCTCATTGCGTGTTTTATAAACAGGACCAAAAATCGCGGACCATTCCGCAAAGGGTAAAAACATGAGCAGTGCACTCCTTACAAAGATTCTCGATGATATCAAGGCCGCCATGAAGGCTCACGATGCCGAAACGCTCGGCACCCTCCGTACCCTCCATTCCGACATCAAGAACGAGGCCATGAAGTCCGGTGCCACGCCGGCACAGATTACCGACAGCATCACCGACGAGATGTGCGTCGACGTGCTTGCCCGTAGCGTGAAGCAGAAGCAGGAAGCCATCGACATCCTCAAGAAGGGTGGCTTCATGGACAAGATTCCTGCCGAAGAAGCCTGCATCGCTCTGTACCGCAAGTACATGCCCGCCGAAATGAGCGAAGACGAAGTCAAGGCTCTCATTGCCGAAATCAAGGCTGCGACCGGTGCCGCCAGTCCGAAGGACATGGGCAAGATCATGAAGGAACTTTCCCCGAAGGTCAAGGGCCGTTTCGATGCCAAGCGCGCCAGCGCTTTGGTACAGGAAGCATTGAAGTAGACCCCGTAAGCGGCTCGTCACTGATAGCTCAAGATGTTTGTGATGAATATCCCGGCATGTCCGGGATATTTCTTTCTTTATCACATTTTTGTTACATTCGTAATGTGAATAAGAGAAATGCACATGATTTAAAAGAAGGGGTTAAGGGCTTTGCCCCCTTACTGTGCAGCAATACACATCAAGGAGAAAATCGATGAAGAAAATTATTTCACCGTTGTTTTGTGCTGCACTCTTTTTTGTGGCATGCGGCGACGAGAACACGACCAACATCACCGAGACCACGGGAATCTCCATGGTAGAAAAGGGAGCCAAGGCTCCCGACTGCACCGCCGACAACGCTGGCGATTTGATTTACATGGCCGACTCAGCTGCGGCATTCTTCTGCGCCGACGGCAAATGGACCGCGATGACCGCCACGGCTGTTGAAAATGGTAAAGACGGCAAGAACGGTTCCGATGGTGAGGACGGCAAGGATGGTTCTGATGGCAAGGACGGGAAAAACGGCAAGAGCGGTAAAGATGGAACTTCTTGTGTTGTAAAGCCTATTGAAGGTGGCTACAAAGTCTTGTGCGGTGGCGACTCGGTCGGCGTGTTGTTGAATGGTGCCAAAGGCGATTCCGGTGCGCAGGGCGTTAAAGGTGAGGACGGCAAGAGCGCCTACGAACTTTCGGGTACCGACAAGAACTTGAAGGATTGGCTTGCTTCGCTGAAAGGTGAAAATGGAACGAGCTGCAATATTGAAAGCGATAACAATGGTGAAGTCGTTATAAAATGTGGAGATAAGGAAACGACGTTCTATAAGGCAATGTGCGGAACAAAACCCTACGATCCTGCGGAACAATTCTGCGAAAAAAATGAAGTCTATGATAAGTGTGGCAGTTCTAAAGCGGTTTATAATCCAGATGAAAAGTTCTGTGCAAAGTTTGCTGACAAAACGGAGCAGATTTATAAGATGGTTACCATTGCTCCTGCGGGTACAGACTATTCCGAGACTTGGATGGCGGAGAACCTGAACTACGCGACGCCTGTCAATGGTTCGGATTCCAGCAGTTTTTGCTATGGTGACGGTGATGAAGGCGTTACAGACCGCGGTGCTGCAAACTGCACGAAGTACGGTCGCCTTTACACTTGGGCTGCCGCCGTGGGCAAGCCGGAAGAAGACTGTGGCTATGAAAAAGACTGCGACTTGGGCGAAGGCGATATCCAGGGCGTGTGCCCCGAGGGCTGGCATCTGCCAAGCAAGGCGGAATGGGAAGCCCTGATAGTTGCGGTGGACGGAAGCATTGAGTCATACACACCCGACAACGTTGCGGGCAAGAAACTCAAGTCTGCGACCGAGTGGACTAAGGATGGTTCTGTTCCTAACGACGACACCTATTCCTTTGCTGCGTTGCCGGCCGGCCACTACGACGGTGACATTTTCGGCGGTGAGGAGGACAACACGTCCTTCTGGAGTTCTACGCAGGACAGTGGGCGCGACGCGTACAATGTGGATTTGAACTACCACAACGACTACGCGCGCCTGTACTACCTCAGTAAGGACTACAGGTTTTCTGTTCGTTGCATCAAGAATGAATAAACTCAAGATTAGCTAAAAGTTCAAAAGCCTATGGAATTATATTCCATAGGCGAATTTTTAAATTTCCACTATGCCCACGACGCAATCCAAAATCCAGGAACTGGAACTGCTCTACAAGATCAGCTCCATTCTGAACCAGACGCTTGATTTCGAAAGCGTCGCTCATCCGATTTTGGAGGTGGTGGAATCGACGATGGGCGTAGAGCATGCAACGCTTACGCTGTATAACCGTCACACCGGCGAAATCTCCATCGAAATTGCGGAAGGTTTGAGCAGCCGTCAGGCGCGCAAGGGCCGCTACAAGGTGGGCGAGGGTATCACGGGCCGCGTGGTCGAGACTGGCAAGCCGGTTATCATCCCTTCCGTTGCCAAGGACCCGGACTTCTTGGATAGAACGGGACGCGGCAAGACCGAGGACAAGGCGTTCCTCTGCGTGCCCGTGATTATGGAGCACCAGGTTATCGGCGCCTTCAGTGCCGACGTGCAGAACCCGGTCGAAGAAGAACTCCCCGAAAAGCTTCGCCTGTTAGAAATCATCGCGCAGATGTTGGCCGCGGCGGTCAAGCTCCGTCGCGAAGCCCGCGAAGAGAACGAAATACTCAAGGCCGAAAACGAACGATTGACGCTCGAGCTCAAGGACCGTTTCCAACCCGACAATATCATCGGGCGTTCGAGCGAGATGCAGCGCGTGTATGCGCAGATTGACCAGGTTTCCCGCAGCCCCCTGCCCGCGCTCATCGTGGGCGAGGTCGGCACGGGCAAGGGGCTCGTGGCCGAGGCCATCCACTACCGCTCCGACCGCAACATGGGCCCGTTCGTCCGCGTCCACTGCGCCTCGATGCCCGAATCCGTGCTGGACCGCGAGCTATTCGGCAGCGAGCGCGGTGCCCTGGTGGGCGTCCTCGCCGAGACGCCGGGCCGCGTAGAACAGGCCGAAGGCGGTACGCTCTTTTTGGACGAAGTGGGCGAACTTTCGCCGAACTTACAGGTAAAGCTTTTGCGCCTGATGCAGCACGGCGAGGTCGAGCGCATCGGCGCCCGCATCGCGAAAAAGGTGAACGTACGCGTGATTGCCGCCACCACGAAGAACTTGCAGCAGATGGTGGAGGAGGGAACGTTCCGCGAAGACCTCTATTACCAACTGCACATCTTCCCGATTTACGTGCCGCCGCTGCGCAACCGCAAGACAGACATCGTGCTGTTGGCCGACCATTTCGTGGAGCACTACTGCCGCATCGTAGGGAAGAATGTGCGCCGCCTCGCGCGCACGACCATCAACATGCTTATGAGCTACCCGTGGCCCGGAAATGTCCGCGAACTTGAGAACGGTATTGAACGTGCCGTGCTCGTGACCGACGAGGACGTCATCTACCCGCACCATTTCCCGACCACACTCCAGACAGCCGAAACGAGCGGTACGCCTGTGTCGGGCAACTTGAAGCGCATGGTGGAGGCCTACGAGAAGGACATCATCTGCGACGCCCTCAAGAGCAGCAAGGGAAAGATTGCCGCTGCCGCCCGCAGCCTTTCCACGACCCCGCGTATTCTTACGTATAAAATAAACCAGCTCGGTATAGACCTTGCTGGCTTCGGAAAATAGATTGCTTTGCGGTGCGGTACGCCTTACGAACCGACCGGATAGCCTTTAACGTATTTCTTTGTACTTGTCTGGTTCCCGTTTTCGTCAAACGATTGTAATGTACCATCTGTTACGATGTACTTTTTGCTGTGGTCGTTGAAATAAACGGTTCCCTCATAACGCATCTTGATAGCTTTTGCATTGGGATAATAGGTGATAAGGGTCTTGTTGAACTCGAACTCCGTGGTGAGTTTGCCGCTATCGTTCCATTCCTTTCGGCTTGTGGCGTTCCCGTCTTTCCAGATAGTTTTGGATGATTTCTTGCCGTTTTCATAATAGCGGGTTTCTGTTCCGTCGATAAATGCGAGCGTGTCTGTGCATGTACTTTTCCCTTTGAAATGAATCCATAATTTTTTTGATTTGGAATATTGTTTAAGGTAGGAATTGCTGTTGTAATCCATCTCCAATTGTCCATTCTTGCTATTCCAACTTTTTTTGGATAGTAACGTATCGTAATGGAAAACTTTTTCAGTAGTTTTCTTCCCCGTAGAATCGTATGTCTTTTTCGTGCAGTCCCCGTTGCAGGAATATTCGTTGATGCCGTCAAAGACGACGCTGCCGCTCCATTCAACGCGCAGGCTGTGTTTTGCATTTGCAAATGATTTTAGGTATTTGCCTCGTTCAAAATCAACCTCTTGGAAACCTGTAGAATCCCATGTTTTTGCGGAAATGATGCTGTTGTCCTTCTTTATCGCTTCCAATGCCTGCTTTCCGTTTGGAAACCAGAGCTTGATGGTCCCATTGACCAATACGAGTTCGTCGCTTTCCTGTTTTATTTCCCCTTCGTCGGATTTTTCTAGCTGTCCGTTCTCGTAGTATTGTTTCAGGTATTTTGGAACTTCGGCTTCGGTGTCGATGTTTCCATTGGGGTACCATGTTTTGTGTGTTACGTATTTCCCGTTTTCGTAGGTGTCGTCCCTTTTGGGCTTCCCGTCGGGGTAGAATTCCTTTACGAATCCGTTCTTGATGGTGACGATGTTGAGCGTGTCAAACGTTAGTTCTCCGCGCATTTCCTCTTCCAGAGACCCGTCGTCATAGAACGACTTGCGGTAGCGGGGATAGCTGAAATCGTACACCATGACGTTTAGGTTGTTCCAGCGCATTTCCTGTCGGACTTTTCCTTCTGAGTAATAGGACTCTTCCCATCTCGAACCGTTTTCGTAGAAACTTTTGGAGCGGCATTCTCCGGGGCACTGCCAGGATCCATCGGCTTTTGACTGTACCCCTCCGGTAATGGTGTGCTTGGTTTGTCCGTTGTTGTACAATTCCTTTAGGTACTCGTCTTTCTTGAAGTCATAGACGGTTACGTTGCCATTAACCCGTTTTCTTGCGACCAGTTCGTTGTTTTCGTATTCCATGGTTTCAAAAGAGGGCTTTCTCAAATGCACCTTGAAATGGGATGGTTCCTTGCGGTTCTTGTATTCAATGGCTGCGACAAGGGGCAATCCTGAACTGGTGTCGTTCATGGTCTTGTAGTAGATGTTTGTTATTATGCTGTCGTAGGTGGTCACGGCGAAACCATAATAGCTCCCTTTAAAGTACAAGTCGTAGATATAATTGGCTGCTGGAGCGGGGAGTGCCTTGCGAAGCTTTTGTTCGTCCCATTGGTCGTTGTGGGTTGTCTCTATATATGCGGAATCGACAATCTTGTCGTCGGAGTATATGTATTCCATTCCCGATTTCGCGCCATCGACATAGTAGGACGATCTGATAATCTTGCCGTCGTGGTATTCGCGTTCTTCTCCATTCTGATAGTTGCCGGAGACTTCGGATTCCTCCAAATTGCCTTGGCTGTTTTCTGTCCGAACGATATGGTCGCAATGTTTGCATCGGTCTCCGTTCAGAAAATGCTTGTCATCTTTAAAGGGCAAATCGACTTCTTTCTGCGAACTCTTTATTTCCTTTCCAAACAACTTGATTGAAGATGACTTGTCGTTCGAGGACGCCTTGAAATGGGGCGTGTCCACATTCACGTTTTTGGACGAGGAATTTGTTGTAAAGGTTGATTCGGATGTTTTTTTCCATCCTGAACAAGATGAGAGTATGGCGATGCTTAGAATGCAAGAAAAAATGATGCGGAAATTCATAACAGCCCCTTCTCAGACGAATGTAAAGAAAAATACATAATAACCGCAGGTGTTGTACATAAGCGCGCTTATTTCGCTTTGTTTTAGGTCACGTCATTCGTCTAATTCTATATTTACCCCCGTTATGATTATCCATTCCTTCTACATGGGCTTTCAGTGATTGGCGTCGTTAGATTCATTTTAACTACTAACCATTAATCACTAACCACTAACCACTAAAACAATATGCAATTCCGTCCTGTAAAAGAACAGCTTGAAATTTTGATGCGCGGCGTTACCGATATCGTGCCGCAGGATGAACTCGAAAAGAAACTCCAGAAGTCCTACGACACCGGTGTTCCCCTTCGTATCAAGATGGGTGTGGACCCGACTGCCCCGGACGTGCACTTTGGCCATACGGTCGTGATGCGCAAGCTCCGTCAGTTCCAGGACCTTGGCCATACCGTCGTGCTCATCGTGGGTGACTACACCGCACAGATTGGTGACCCGAGCGGCCGCAACAAGGCCCGTCCGCGCCTTACGCACGAACAGGTGCTCGAAAACGCGAAGGAATACCAGGAACAGTTCTTCAAGGTCGTCCGCCGCGACCAGGTGGAAATCCACTACAACGGCGAATGGTTCTCTAAGCTCCCGTTCAGCAAGGTGACCGAGCTTATGGGCCAGTTCACTGTGGCTCAGATGCTTGAACGCGAAGACTTCCACAACCGCTATACTGCCAACACGCCGATCAGCCTGCACGAGTTCATGTACCCGATGATGCAGGGCTACGATTCCGTCGCCATCCAGAGCGACGTGGAACTCGGCGGCACCGATCAGAAGTTCAATGTGCTTCGCGGTCGTGATCTCCAGATTTTCGAAGGCATGGAACCGCAGATCGGTCTCTTCATGCCGATCCTCCTCGGTACCGATGGCAAGGTCAAGATGTCCAAGTCCATCGGCAACTACGTGGGCCTGAACGAGCCCGCCGACGTGATGTACCATAAGATTTACAGCCTGGCCGACAGTATCGTCGAGAACTGGTTCGAACTTTTGACGAACATCCCGCTTGAAGAAGTCAAGCAGATGATGGCCGACATTGCCGCGGGCAAGATGAACCCCAACGATGCCAAGCACCGTCTCGCTATCGACATCGTGACGCAGTACTACGGTGCGGAAGCCGCCGAGGCCGCCGCGCAGAAGGAACGCGAGATTCATAGCGGTAACGCTATCCCGAGCGATGCTGCCGAGTGCAGCGTGGCGGCCGGCACCTACGGTGCCCTGGACCTGCTCGTCGAAGTCAAGGCGTTTGCCAGTAAGGGCGAAGCCCGTCGCATGGTCCAGAACGGCGGCGTGAAGATTGGCGGCGAGAAGCTTGCCGACCCGCAGGCCTCCTTCGAGATCAAGGGCGGCGACCAGCTGGTGATCCAGGTGGGCAAGCGCAAGTTCTACAAGGTGAACTTCTAGGGGAATCCTTATGCAGCGAGAAACGTTAATCCTTGGGCTGAATCCCGCGTGGCAGCGGCTCTTTGTCGTGGACAAGTTTACGCCGGGGACGGTGCACCGCCTGCCGAGGGCGCAGGAATATGCGTCGGGCAAGGGGATTAACTGTGGTCGCGTGCTGCAGCGCCTGGGCGGGAACCCCGTGCTGATGCACTTCCTGGGCTCGGGAAATGGAACCCGGATATTCGATGAGCTTTCGGCGAGCGGCGTTCACCAGGCTCCCGTATGGATTCATGAACCGACGCGCGTCTGCACGACTATTGTCTGTGACGGCGACACGACGGAACTCATCGAGCCGTCTCCGGTGCTTGCCGAAGCTGAAAACAACGATTTCATACAAACGCTCAACAACTACTGGCATACGACTCAGTGCGTTGCCCTGTGCGGTTCGTTCCCGCAGGGCTTCGATGTTGACCTTATCAACTCCCTTGATTTTACTGGGAAGAGCATTTTTGTAGATGCCATAAATAACATTGATGCTTGGCTCGAGAAGGGTGTCGATCTTCTCAAGATCAACAGTCTGGAGTACAGCAAGTTGCTCGAACGCTTGGGCATTCCCCAGGTCAAGTCGAGCCCGCAGTTCTGGAAGATGACGGCGATGGCTGTGCTGGAAAGACTTCCCATCCGGAACCTCGTGATTACCGACGAGGACGCCCCCGTGCGCGCGTTCCGCTTTGTAGAAAAGAAGTTCCAGGGATTGCAGCTGCAGCCGCCCGAGATCCAGGTCCGTAACGATATCGGTGCGGGCGACTCGTTCTTTGCTGGCTGGCTCTATGCGGATGCCGAGGGCATGGATTTCGAGGAATGCCTCGTGAAGGCGACGGCCGTGGCCGTGGCGCGCTGCGAGGTGGACCGCCCCTGGAACCTTAACCTGGCGCGTGTTGCTGAGCTCGAGGGCATCCTGGCTCCGACACTCGAAAAATTGGGTGACTGATGAATTCCGTGCTTGTGGCGGTCCCTTCGACAAGGGAAATGTCGCTCCTGCACCCCCAGTCCGTGAATCCGGATGGACGCATTCCCTTTGTTGTAGAATGTGAACGATACGATATCGCCGTGTGCGGTGTCGGCATGCTGGACTTTGCGGTGAACTTGTCTGGACTCATTGCGAGCCGGAAGTATGCGTGCGTGCTCCAGGTCGGCATCTGCGGAGCTTACCCGGGGCGTGGCCTCGCCGTTGGCGATGTGGTCCGTGTTCGCTCCGAGGTCGTGGGCGACATGGGCGCCCAGGAGGCCGACGGAACTTTTACCCATTGGTCGAACATGGTGGAGAATGCTGCCCGCTACGCCGAGAATGACTGTGGCGAAAATGCGGGAATCCTCCCGGAACCCTTGTGCCGCCTGAAATCGGTTGCGGGTCTCACGGTGAATTGCTGTACTGGCACAGCCAGTCTGTCCCTCGACCGGCAGGCCCGGTTCGGTGCCGACGTGGAAAGTATGGAAGGGGCCGCTCTCTTTGCCGTGTGCAAGCGCTTCGGCGTCCCGGGCTTTGAATTCCGTGCCGTGAGCAATGTTGCTGCTGACCGCGACCCTGCTTCCTGGAAAGTCGGGGAGGCACTTGCCGCCCTCAAACGCGAGGTGCTGGACAAACTGTGAGTCCCTAACCCCTAACCCCTCTCGTCTAACCATGCGCCTTTCTCTCGGAATCTCTACCTGTCCCAACGATACCTACATCTACGAGGCCCTTATTGCCGGCCTCGAGAATTCCCCTTTTGAGTGGGACGTCCACTACGCCGACGTCCAGACCCTGAACGAAATGGTTAGACAAGGGGTGCTGGATGTGGCTAAGGTGAGCGCGCAAGTTTTTCCCAAAATTGAGTGTGATTACCGTCACATGCGTTGCGGCGGTGCCATCGGTTACGGGTGCGGCCCGCTGCTGCTTTCGTCTGCGGCGGAGGCGTTCAGCCCGGAGGCCGTGACGACGCTTCCCGGGGCCGATACGACGGCTGCGCTCCTGTTCAAGTTCTGGTACGGGCACGAAATGGGGGGCGAACCCGCGGTTCGCTACGCGTTGTTCAACGAGGTGTACCGCTCCCTGCGGGACGGCTCGTCGGCTCAGGGGGTGGTTATCCATGAGCACCGCTTTACTTGGAAGCGGGATGGATTGCATCTTCTTGCCGATTTGGGGGCGTATTGGGAGGATAAGACGCAATCGCCCATTCCGCTGGGGATATCGGTCATTCGCCGTTCCTTTCCGGAAGAAGTGGTGCTCGAGGTGGAATCGGAAATCCGCAGGAGCATCGCCGTTGCGCGTGAAAGGAAGAATTTGGTGACACCGTTCATCGAACGTTTGGCGCAAATCGAGGATCGGAAAGTCATCGAACAGCACATCGAAATGTTCGTGAACGATTTCTCGGAAAATGTCGGGGAGAGGGGTGAGAAAGCATTAAATTGTCTTTGGCAAGTGGCCATCGGAAAAAAAGGGTGATTTTTGCCCCTTTTTTTTGCGTATTTTGTGTAATAATATAGAAACGTAAAATTCATTTTACAAAATAGCGAATTTTTGCAAAAAACTTTAATTATTTTCACATACAGCATCTTTTTTCCGGGAGTTTGCTTATGAGTTTAGTCAATGATCTCGATCAGAAAATCGAAAACTTCAAACGCGAGTTCGAAAAGTTCGAACGCGGCAACAAGTCTGCTGGCACGCGTGCCCGCAAGGTTCTGCAGGATATCAAGAAGACCTGCCAGGACATCCGTGTTCTGATTCAGGGAACAAAAAAGGAGGAAGCGAAGGCTGAATCTTCTGAAAATTGACTTATACCCCCAAAAAATGGCAAATGACACTTTTTTTTTACGCTAAAAAAGGGTGTTTTCAATAAAAAGTGTTTGACTATTGCCGTTTGTAAAGGTATATTCCATTCGGGTTTTGTTTACCCTAATGGGCAAAACAAGAGAATATGAATTTTTTTATGTGTACTATGATTGGAGAAACGTAGCAGTATGACCCTAAAGAAACTGGTCCTAATTACGGCCGGGGCTTTGCTTCTTTCCGGAACCGCCATGGCAAGGAATATCAACGTGCCTGGCGATTACTCGAAGATTGCAGATGCACTCGGAAATGCGGATGCCGGGGATACCATCCTTGTCAAACGTGGAACTTACAACGAAAACATCACCTTGATCATGGGTGTTGTGCTCAAGGGCGAAGACCCGCTCACTACCATCATCGATGGTGGTCGCCGCGGTCCGACCGTCATGGGTACTTCGGGCGCCGAAATGTCTCACTTCACGGTGAAGAACGGTATCGAAGGTATTCTCTGCGAGAACGCAGCACCTTACATCCACCACTGCTATGTGCTGGATAACAAGGCGACGGGTATCGGCGCGTTCATTTCGCTCCCCTGGCTTCGTAACAACGTGGTGTACGGCAACCGCTGGTCCGGCATCCTCGCTTGGGGCGCCAAGTCTCTGGACGCCTTTATTGAACACAACGTTGTCCTCCGCAATGGCTATTCCGGCCTTGCCTTGAAGGGCCCGACGAACGTCACGGCTCGCAACAACATCTTCATGGAAAACCACTACTACGGTGTGTTTGCCGACCCGGCCGCTGGCCAGACGAAGGTGGAGTACAACAACATCTACAAGAACTACTACCCGTTCAACCAGTTCATCAAGGTGAACCGCACGAACGTTTCGCTCGACCCGAAGTTCATCAACCACTCGCTGTCGAAGCCGAACTTCTACTGCCAGTCCACCTCGCCGATGCTCAAGCGCGGTAAGGGCAAGGCTGACATCGGCCTCACTGCTGCTGAAGTGGCCAAGGACGAAGAAGCGGTCGAAGAGACCCGCAATCCGGATACGGATGCCGACGGCCTTTGCGATCCGTGGGTCTCCGAAGAAGGCGTCTCCGACAAGTACGCCTCCGTCTGTACCGGTCTGGATAACTGCCCGGAAGAAGCTGAAGACTTCGACGGCTACCAGGACGACGACGGCTGCCCGGATGCCGACAACGACCGCGACGGTCTTTGCGATCCTTGGGTCGAAGCTAAGGGTATGCTTTCCAACTTTGCTCACGTGTGTAAGGGCGTTGACCTCTGCCCGGAACAGGCTGAAACGCAGAACGGATACAAGGACGAAGATGGTTGCCCGGACGAAGTCCCGCAGCCGCCGAAGAAGGTGTTCGTTCTCGAAGGTGTGAACTTTGAATCTGGCAAGGCCACCATCACTCAGGACTCTTACGTGTCCCTGATGAAGGTTGTCGATATCATGGAATCCTTTGCCGAAACGACATTCGAAATTGTCGGCCACACGGATAACGTGGGTATCAAGGAAAAGAACATGCAGCTCTCCGCTGACCGCGCCGCTGCCGTGAAGAACTTCCTTGTTGAGAAAGGTATCGATGAGAGCCGTATGACTACGAGTGGCAAGGGTGATTCCCAGCCGGTCGCTTCCAACAAAACCCCTGAAGGGCGTGCGCAGAACCGTCGTATCGAGTTCATCCGCACGGACATTAAGTAAAGGAGTAGGTGATGATGCATACTAGTTTCATCAAAAAAGCAACAGTCTTTGGACTCGCTTTGGCCAGCACTTCTTTGTTCGCCGAGGCAACCTACTCTCCGCACAAGTACCAGCAGAATGACTGGTTCGCTGAATTCGGTGGTAACACTGCCATGTACGTGAACCCGGCTGGTATCTCTGAGACGGATCAGTTTGAATTGAGCTTTGGCTTCTTCAGCTCCATTAGCGGCGAAGCAAGCCAGGAATACGTCAGCTTTACCTATCCTATCGATTACAAGCACACGTGGGGATTCTCCTTCTTCGAAAACGGTGCTTCCATCGATGGCGGTCAGTCCTATACCGAAAACGCGTTCATGTTGGGTTATGCGTACAACCTAATCCAGTGCATCGCCTTGGGTATTGACATCTCGGTTTTGCAGATCAACCAGTTCGATGAGAACAAGCACATCTCTCTGGGCGCGGACGTCGGCCTTAACTGGAATCCGATGGCCAACTCCAGGTTTGGCTACCTGTTGGTCGGCGTTGCCTTGCAGAACATCGTTCAGCCGGGCATCAGCACCGAGGAAGGCTCTGATTCCTATTCGTTCGTTGCCCCGGGCTTCTTCGGTGGCGATCGTGACGATGCGTACAACATTCCTTCCAACCTGAACTTCTCCTTGTTCTATCGCGGCCTCAACCGCGCTCTGGAAGCCAAGGTCGAACTTTCCTTGATCGACGTGTTCCACTCCGACAAGGAAGGTGGAGACGGTATGAACCTCGAAGAAAGCTTCACGGTGACATACTTCCTCTCTCCGCACCTCGGTGTTCGCCTCCGCTTCACCAAGGAAGGTTACCCGGTTGCGGGCGCTACGGTTAACGTCAAGGATGTCAGCATCTTCCGTTACCTCGCTCTTGACCTCGAAATGTCTCACGATGACCTCTACGCCAAGAAGAACCGTGGCTTCATCTGGGCTGTCAAGCTCACCAGCCGCTTCGGTGACACTCGTGAAGAGAAGATCGGCGAAGAACGTTATCGTCGCCTGAAGATCGAACCTGAAAACGACTACCGTGCCGCTATGCGTCTGTACTTGAACCGTCAGTTCCTCGAAGCTGCTTATGCCTTCGGTAAGGTCCA
>JAGCGO010000014.1 GCA_017649565.1 Fibrobacter sp.
AGTGTAATTGAAACTTCTTCAAGTAGTTTAGTGGCTACAGGTGTTTGCAAAACAGCCCAGGAAGACAATTGTGTTTACGACACCTTGTATGATGATCACGATGGACAAACTTATAAGATTGTGAAAATTGGTGAACAGTGGTGGATGGCGGAAAATTTAAGATACGTTGATTCAACTCAATCCGTATGTTATGCAAATAATTCTGACAACTGCCAAATTTATGGGAGATTGTATACTAGAAATGGAGCTATTAACGATTGCCCTAATGGGTGGCATTTACCTACAGAAAAAGAATGGCTGAAATTACAGGAATATATAAAAGAAAATAGCCATAGTGATAAAAATAATGTCGGTCAGTATTTGCGAGCAGATTCTCTTTGGGATGTTTCTGGATTGGGCGTTGGATATGACGCATTTGGGTTTTCTGCACTACCTGGAGGTGTAAAGGATCGTGATGGATGGTGGGGTGTTGAAAAGCATGCTCTTTTTTGGTTGAGCGATTCCTATAAAAATGGAAGTGATGATTGTTATGTGTATGCGCAAATCCGTTATAAGCTAAAAAATGATTCTGATATGCAAATAGGAAAAACTGGAAATATATGTGATCTGTATCCTTCATCTAAATATTCTGTCCGTTGTATAAAGGATTAAAAAACGAGTCGCTTTGATGCCCAAAGTCCATCCCCCTTCTGGTCTGATGTTTAATTTGTAGAGGAAAAGTTCGTGCCAAAATATTTGATACTGTTGCTTCTTCCTTTACTAATGCTTGTCTCTTGTGGAGATGACGATTCTGGAAAATCTCCGGTTCAATTTTCGCTGCGTAAAGTACTTCGATAAAATCCATTAAAAAATCGCCTCGTAGTTCAAATTTCGGCGAGACTTATCTATCTTTACGCGTGTGAAATTGGCTGGTTCGAAAATAATCGCTTTTTTTGTGTTGGTGCTGCTTGCCGGAACTGCTGTGGCAGCTCCAGGCGATCCGTACACCTGGCGTGATTCCACGTGGGATTACCGCAGCGAAGATTCGACTGACATTGCCGCGGAAGTCTCTGTCCCGAAGGTTTTGGGCGTGGCTTCCCTGACGGCGATTGCCTACGGTGCTGCCTACGGGCTGGTCTTTGCGAAGGGCTGGTGGGATGACGAACGGAGCCATTTCCATTTCGAGAACGATTTTGACTATGCGATGAACCTCGACAAGTTCGGCCATTTCTTTGGCGGTGTCGTTTTGGGGGAATCGTTCTACGAAGGCTATCGTTGGGCCGGGACAAGCGAATTCAACGCCTACCTGTATGCTGGCCTTTCTGCGATGATGACGCATGTCGCCATTGACGTGAAGGACGGCTATTCGCCGGGATGGGGCTTCAGCGTGTTCGACGTGCTGGCCGGAACTCTAGGCGGTTTCTACCCGATGGCGGAACGCTACATTCCCGTTTTCAAGTACGTCGACTTCAAGTGGAGTTACTGGATCAATACCAAGGCCTACTACAGGCAAAGCGATACGGGAATTTTCACCGACGACTACGTGAATCAGACTTTCTGGCTTTCGTTCAAGCCTTACCGCTTGCTTCCGGCTGGAGCGCGGGCCTATTACCCGAGCTGGCTTGCTATTGCAGCAGGGTTGAGTATCGACGAGAAGGTGTTCACCAAGGAACCGCACCCGCGTCGCGAAGTCTACGTGGCGCTCGACTACGACCTGGAAGCGTTCCGCCCGCAGAGCCGAATGGCCCGTACGCTGATCCGGTACCTGAACTATTTGAAGTTGCCGGCCCCGGCGGTCCAGGTGTACCCGGAGTGCCACTGGTTCCTGCTCTATCCGATAAAGTTCTAGCTTATCTGCGCATACAGGACTTGCGCTAAGGAATTTTTATGAAGAATGTCTTTGGAAAAATGATGGCTGTGCTGGTGCTCCTCCCGCTCGTATGTTCAGCCGTCCCGCAGACGGGAACGTTCCACGACGGGCGTGACAACCATACCTATAGGACTGTTGTCATCGGGAGCCGCGTGTGGATGGCGGAGAACATGGCGTTCAACGTGAAGGGGAGCGCCTGTTACGACAACAAGCCCGAGAACTGCGCGAAGTATGGCCGACTCTACAATTTCGAGATGGCGAACAAGGCTTGCCCTTCGGGCTGGCACCTGCCCGACAACGACGAGTGGAAGCGTTTCCGCACCTTCATCGAGGACAGCGACGGCAAGGAAGCCGCCTGGGTGAGCCTCAAGTCACGCGACAAGTGGAACGGCAGCGACCGCTACGGTTTCGACGTCGTGCCGGCGGGCAAGGCGACCGACGAGTTCCTGGAACTGGGCGTGTCGGCGCATTTCTGGAGCGCAACGAGCGAGGACGGTGATGCCTTCGGCTGGCACCTGGCTCCTCCGGGTGACTTCGGCATGGATTTCGATGTCAGCACCAACATGTATTCGGTGCGCTGCCTCAAGGATTACTAGAAAAATTTTTTTTTAAAGCAATTGCAGGGTGACCGTGCAGAGCAGGAGCACGATTCCCGCGTAGACGCCGCCCAGCAGGTCGTCGGCCATGACTCCCCATGCTCCTGGGAATTTCTCGAACTTGTGTATGCCGAGCGGTTTCAGGATGTCGAAGAATCGGAACAGCCCGAACGCAATCGCCAGAAGCCAGGGGTGGGCGAGGATGATTTCGGCCGGGATGAAGGCCAGACTCATGAAGATGCCGCAGACCTCGTCGATGACGATCCAGCCGGGGTCTTCGGTGCCGGAGTCCTTCATCGCCTTGTTCACGAACGGGATGGAGGCGAAGAAAACGATGAGAGCTGCAACGAGGAAAAGCCCGTAAGACCGGGTGCCGGTGGTCTGCTCGTTGATGACGTGGGTGTACTGGAACCAGTATCTGGAACTCAGGATGGCCATGGGGTAGGCGACAATCGTAGCGGCAAGGCTTCCCATAGTGCCGGGCGCCTTGGGCGACATTCCCGAACCGAGGAACGTCACGACGAGCGTGGTGAACAGGTCCGTACCGCGCCATTCATGCGGCACGCGCTTCTTTCCGTACTTTTCTTTCAGCTCTTTTTTGTTCATTCTGGGCGAAAAAGTAGTCTTTTTGGGATGGGCGGTCAATGTAGGGGTTTGTCAAACCGTATTCTTGAGATTATATTGAGAAAGAACCGGGGAGGTGCTTATGAAAAAATTGGTTGTCTACGGAGCGGCGTTGGCGTTTGTTCTTTGGGCTTGTGACGCCGATTCGACCATGTCCTTGGATCAAGAGGAATTAGTGTCCAAGGTCGACACGTCATCCTCCGAGAAGGTTCAGAGTTCCTCGTCGCAGAAGGCGAAGTCATCCAGCGATAAATCAACTCGTTTGTCTTCATCTTCGTCGAAGGAATCTTCCGCAAACTCGTTGTCAAAGGAGAAATCTTCCAGCTCAAAGGAGAAAGCCTCCAACTCAGAGGATGAATCTTCCAGTTCCGTGAAAGCGTCTTCTAGCGCGGCAGCCGTGGAAAAATCTTCGTCCAGTAACAAGACAAAGACATCATCTTCTTCTAAAGAAGATCCTGTTGTAGAACCTATTCCGCCAACACCCGAACCGGAGTCTTCTTCGAACGATGTGCCGGTTCCTCCCGTATTGGAACCTTCTTCCAGTTCATTTTCTTCTAGCTCAGACGGGGTTGTTGAATCGTCTTCGAATGTAACTGCTCACCAACAGGCGACGAATATCGCTTCAGAATGTATGAAGGACGAAGGCGTCAAGCTTGACCGGCTTGTGATTTCGGATGACTCGTCTCCTTCGGCGACGTATTTCATGAGCGCGTCCGGCGAGATGAAGGTTGTCCTGGAAAACATATCCTTGACTTGTGGCGCGGTTGTCACGGACGTGAGTGCGTTCTTGTCGGGGGATACTCTTTATGCGGTGCCGACTTACGAGGAATCCAGCCTGTGGGCCGATTGTATTTGCCCGACGCGGATTTCCTTTGAACTCGAGAAAGGGCAAGCCTATGCTACGGCTCAATATTTGACATTCGACCGCAATACGACAATGGCATTGAAGTCGGGTACGCCTCTTTCCGAGAAGGAACGGCTTAAAAAGACCGGTTTTGCAAGGGGGACATGCCAAAAGGACGAAACTCCCGTGGAGGAAACGAGGTCGGCTTCCGTGAACAAGCCTAAGGATCTTCCTGTCGCTCTCCTTGGTTTCGAGAACGGCATGTATGTCATGCACATTTCGAATGTGGAAGACTATTGCACGATTGACACGCGCGTATTGCAAGTGCGGAACGGCGATACGTTGGTTGTAAAATACGAAGATATGTCGACTGCGTCCAGGTGCCTTTGTACGTTCGATGAGCACAAGTTTGCAGTCGATGCGGAAAATGCCGATGTCGAGTATTTCTCGTTCAAGTCGACGCTATTCCGCGTAGAACGGATGGTCTACTGATTCCGTCGGGTCCTCTTTCCACGGGGCCTCGGCGCGTTCCTTTTCGGCGGCTTCGTGGGCTTCGCGTTTCTTGTGCCAGGCTTCTAGCTGCACCTTGAAGGCGTTCTTCAGCCTTTCCATGCCGATGTTTTCCTTGGCGCTTACCTGGATGGCTTCCGGGTAGTTCTCGCGGAGTTCCGTGCGGCGTGTCTCGTCGCAGATTTCGGCCTTGTTGAACACGCGCAGGCGCGGCGTATCCTTGCTGATGATGCCTTCGAGCGTCTTGTGCGTCACCTCCAGGTGCTCGCGGTAGTCGGGAGCGCTCCCGTCGACGACTTCCAAGATGCAGTCGGCATGCGCTGCCACCCCGAGCGTACTCTTGAACGTTTCGATGAGGTTGTGCGGAAGCTTGCGGATGAACCCGACCGTGTCGGAGAGGATGATGTTTTCCCTGTCCAGGTAGAGCTTGCGAGTGGTGCTGTCGAGGGTTGCGAACAGCTTGTCTTCCACGTACACGTCGGCGCCGGTGAGGCGGTTGGTGAGCGTGGACTTGCCCGCGTTCGTGTAGCCGACGATGCCCACCTGGAAAATGTCGTTTCTCTTGTTCGCCTGGTTCTCGCGGGCTTCCTCGATTTTCTCGAGCTTTTTCTTGAGTTCCTGGATGCGCTTGCGGATCATGCGGCGGTCGGTCTCGAGCTGCGTCTCTCCCGGCCCCTTGGTGCCGATGCCGCCGTTGTGCTGGCGGCATAGGTGCGTCCACGCACCGGTGAGCCGCGGCATCATGTACTGCAGTTGCGCGACTTCCACCATCAGGCGGCTTTCTGCCGTGACGGCATGTTTTGCAAAAATGTCGAGGATAAGTCCGGTACGGTCGAGCACCTTGATTCCGGGCATGCGCTGTTCCAGGTTGCGCACCTGCGATCCCGAAAGGTCGTCATCGAACACGACCATCTTCGCGTTCTGTTCTTCGAGGGCGCGCTTGACTTCGTTCACCTTGCCTTCGCCGATGAGGGTCGCCGGGCTGAAGTTCTGTACGCGCTGCAAGAAACTCTGCGCCACCTCGGCGCCTGCGGTCTCGGCGAGCCTGCCCAGTTCGGCAAGCTGTTCGCCGGCAAGCCAGGGCCGCACCTTGGGTGTCGAAATTCCAACGAGGATGCAGCGTTCCTTTTGAGGCTTGTTTTCTGTAAATTGCTTCATTAAAAATTACTTGTCATTCCCGCTTAACTTTAAAAACCAATAGTCTTCACTATTGATGGAACTTGCGTTCAGAATCGGGTCGTCGGCCAGATTCTGGGCGGCATCGCTTGGCGCCGGGTTCGGGTTTGCCCCATTTGTGGCGCTGTTTTTGTCAAGATCTTTATCGTCCATGATTCTAATATAAAAAACTGGCCAAATAGTTGACGGAACCTGTAAAATAGCCCGCCTTGTTTTAAGGCGGGTATGGGGTGTTTTTGATAATGAAAGTCTTACTTGATCGGACCGGGAGTGGGTTTTGGGGTTTTGGGGAGGTCCTTAGGGATGCGAGTGCGCTTGCCTCTCTTTATTTCTTCTCTTAGTATTTCTGATTTTATTTTGTCATCTAACTTTTTTATTTTCACGTTTGATTTGAAGGTGGCAACTTTTTTTATTTTATTATCATCATCGTCGTCATCGTCACTAAGTTTTATTATGTTTGCTCTGTTTAGTGTCATTTGATTTTCTCCTGTTGGGGCTGTTTAATTTGTTGACAACATTTATTTGTTGTTTACAACGTTGTAAATAATCTACTAAAAGGAAAACTGTTTTTAATAAAAAAACAATAAATTTGTGTATATTTTTTGTAACAAAATCTACGCTAATGTGCAAACGAGCAGTTTGCATGACTGAATTTATCTAAAATTTCCAAAAAAACGCTTTTTTTTACGCTCGAGCTTCGCCCTTAGTTGCCGTTTTCATGGACAATTATGCTTGGGAAATTCCTATTGTCATCTATATAAAGAATCTTGGAGGATGTCATGTCGTCCGGAATTTCAAAATCGACGACCGCAATGCAACTGCAGTTGGTAACGCCATCGCTGTCGTAACTGGTGTTTACGAATAGAGTGTCGTCAATTTTTTTCGTATGCAATGAAAAATCTAATCCACAGTAGGTGGGAATCTTTAACTCTACAAATGTGGAACCATCTTCTTTTTTTTGAAAATAAACGGTATCTACCTCTATGGCGTCGTCAAGAACGGAACTTTTCGTTTGTTGAGGAGTGACTCTGTACAGAACGTTGCCCGACAAACTATCTGCGGGGCTTTCTGACTCGTCCTCTACCAAGCAAGCCGTTTTCAATTCATAGGGAATCCCAGACTTTTCATCGTCCGAGCACGAACATATAACTACCCATGTTCCCATTAGGAAAATGTATGCGATGTTTCTTGCCATTTTGGAACTCCTTCTATCTCTAAAACTAAATCGGAGTCGCAAGAAAAGCAAGATAAATTTTAAATGACTCATTCTGTTCTTTGAATAAAACGGAATGGAATAAAATATGTACATTTACAGCATGAAATTTCGCCTTTCGACAGAGACCTTGAATCGCCTGAAGCGCTTCCGCAAGAACAGGCGGGCGTTTTGGTCGCTGGCCGTGCTCGTGGTGGCGTACCTGCTCTCGCTTACTAGCCCCTGGACGGTGAACGACGAACCCCTCTATCTAAAGTACAACGGCAAGTCCTATTTCCCGGCGTTTGCGCGTTACAGCGATGCGGATTTTGGCGGGGACTACCAGACGGAAGCCGATTACGCGAAGATTTTTGCCGAAGTGCGCGAGTGCGAGGAAGATGCCGCCGAGGGCTTTACCCGTGCCGGTGGTTGCCCCGAGACCTGGGCGATTATGCCGCCCATTGCACACGACCCCTTGAAAGCGGATTTGAGCGAAGATGGAACGCCTCCGTTTGCTCCGAGTGCAAGGCACTGGCTCGGCACCGACAGCAACGGCCGCGATGTGCTTTCCCGCCTGATTCACGGCTTCCGCATTTGCATCAGCTTCAGCCTCCTGTTGACCGTCCTTGGGACTTTTCTTGGGATTGTCATTGGCGGCATCCAGGGCTACTTGGGCAAATTCTGGGACACGGGCATGCAGCGTATGATTGAAATTTGGTCGTCGCTGCCGATGCTTTACGTGGTCATCCTTATTGGCAGCATTTACGGGCGCAGTTTTTGGCTCCTGATTCTCATCATGGCGGCGTTCAACTGGATTTCGCTCAGCTACTACATGCGCGCGGAATTCCTCAAGTTGCGCGGCATGACTTACGTGCAGTCGGCAAAGGTGCTTGGCTTGGGTCACCGCCATATCTTCTTCAAGGAGATTTTGCCGAACGCGCTCACTCCCGTGGTGACGCTTTTCCCGTTCACGCTCATTGGCGGTATCGGTAGCCTCACATCGCTCGACTTCCTGGGTTTTGGCCTGCAACCGCCGACCCCGAGCTGGGGCGAGCTCATGAGCCAGGGCCTCAATAATTTGTATGCGCCGTGGATTTCGGTGAGCACGGTCGCCGCGCTGTTCGTGACGCTCCTGTTGACGACGTTTGTGGGCGAGGGCGTGCGCGATGCCATGGATCCCAAATCGGGGGATAGGTATGTCTAAGAAAGGTTTGGTTCTCGAAGGCGGCGCGATGCGCGGGCTTTTTACTTGCGGCGTTCTCGACCTGTTCATGGAAAAAGGAATTGAGTTCGACGGTGCGGTCGGTATTTCTGCCGGGGCCTGTTTTGGGTGCAATCTCAAGTCTCGTCAGCCGGGGCGTGCTTTGCGCTACAACCTGCGCTTTGCGGGCGACAAGCGGTATTGCAGTTTCCGTTCCCTTTTCAAGACGGGTGACATCTACAATGCCGATTTCTGCTACCACAAAATCCCGCAAGAACTGGATCCGTTTGATTTCGATACGCTCAAGAAAAATCCGATGGAATTCTACATGGGCGTGACGGATGTCGAGACAGGCGAGGCGGCGTTCCCGCAGCTTGTTGACGGATGCGACAAGGACTTGGAATGGATGCGCGCTTCGGCCTCGATGCCCTTGGCCGCGAAGATTGTGGAGATTGATGGCGGCAAGTACATGGACGGAGGCATTGCCGATTCCATTCCGCTGCAGTTCATGCAATCCAAGGGCTACGACCGCAACGTGGTCATATTGACGCAGCCGCGGAACTACGTGAAAAAGCCCAACAGCCTCATGCCGCTGATACGGCTAGTTTATAGGAAATACCCGAACTTTGTCCATGCCGTGGCGCACCGTCACGAGATGTACAATGCCGAGACTCGCTACGTTTTTGAACAGGAAAAGCTGGGGAAGGTCCTGGTCCTTTGTCCCGAGGCCCCGCTGGGCATCAGCCGCATCGAGAAGAAACGCTCCGAATTGCAGCGCGTGTACGACATGGGAAGGAGCATTGCGGAACGCCGCCTGGACGAAATCAAGGAATTTCTTTCGAAGGGGTGATATGTCGGAATCTGTGCGTTTACCCGTTCTCTCGGTGAAGTCCCTTTCGGTCGCATTCGGTTTCGACAAAAACGGGGCGCCCCGCGACGGCATCCCGCCGCTGCAGGTGACCGACAAGGTCAGCTTCGACATCTATCCCGGCGAATTCTTTGCGCTGGTGGGCGAGTCGGGCTGCGGGAAGAGTGTGACGGCCATGAGCATTCTCCGGCTGTTGCCGCAACCGAGTGCCCGTATCGTCGAAGGGTCGGTGCTTTATGGCGCCGACGGCGAAGAAGGCCGTGATGCTGCGCTCGACCTTGCGAAACTCCCGCTTGCCGACTTGCAGAAAATCCGCGGCTCCGAAATCGCGTGCATTTTCCAGGAACCCATGCAGGCGCTGAATCCCGTGGTGACCATCAAGAAGCAACTGCTCGAAGTCTTCCGCTATTGCGCCAAAAAAGAAAGTGGCTCCGAAGAAAAGGCAATCCGCGAAATGCTTGCCCTGGCCGGCTTCAAGGACATCGACCGCGTCCTGGATGCTTACCCGCACGAACTTTCCGGCGGAATGCTGCAGCGCGTGTGCATCGTGATGGCGCTGCTGCCCAAGCCCAAGATCATTATCGCCGACGAACCGACGACTGCCCTCGACGTGACCGTGCAGGCCCAGGTGCTTGCCGTGCTCAAGGAAATGGCTGGCCGTACGGGTACGGCAGTGCTTTTGATTACGCACAACATGGGAATTGTCTCGCAATATGCGGACCGCGTGGCTGTCATGTATGCCGGGCGCATCGTAGAGACGGGCCCCGTCCGCGATGTCATCGACGCCCCGATGCATCCTTACACGCAGGGGCTGCTGGCCGCCATTCCCGAAAGCCATGGCGACATGCGCACGATGAAGTCCATTCCGGGAAGCGTCCCGCATGCAAGGGATTTCGCGAAGGGCTGCCGCTTTGCCGACCGCTGCGAAAGATGCGCCAGCGGCAATGCCGAACTGCAGGCGATGTGCCGCTCCGCCCAGGTCCCGCCGCGAGTATTCGCCGACAATTCGACACAACACGAAACGAACTGCTTCGCGCTAGTGGAGTAGGGGGCACGAGGCTCCAGGCTCGAGGCCCGAGCAACGAGCATTGAGCGATGAGCATTGAGCGATGAGCCATGAGGTGATTAATGCTTTGGGGAGATTGCTTCAGGGCTTCGCCCTTCGCAATGACAATCCCTAAACTTCCTACTGTCTACTTTCCTCATACCTCAAAGGGGCGACGCCCCGATCTCACACCTCATAGCCTCTAACCTCTAATGCCTACAAATGTACGCTTTCGGGCAATTCTGTATATATTTATGACATGATGAAAAATATCTTGTTCATGGTCTTGATTCTATGTCTTGTCCTGGTTGCCTGCCATTCGTCTCGCGGTGATTATGTGTATAAGTTGCGTCCTATTGACAAAACATGGCAGGATAATCTTGATGACGATTTTGATAGATACCTAAAGCATTTCTCGAAACTGGATTCGTTAAAAGATGGCTACTATTTTGTGTATGATCGGGGTGGAGTATTTGATGAACCTACCGCTTGTCTGTTCTTCTATGATAAAGGCGACTCGATAACGATTTGTCCGTTTCAAAATAAAGCACGTTGTAGAAATTATGATTTTAAATCGATGGATATCCGTGTGGATGGTATTGAAAATGCTTTGCCTTTATCACCTCAAACGGAGGCTTATGGCGGCGGTCCGAGTCGTAGAATATATGGGTATAAAAAAGAGGGTGGGTCGAAAACATATTTTCGTTCATATCTGATGGATGCCTGTAATGATTATTACCAAAAGGGTCATCTGCCTATAGACTCTACATGCAAAGATAAGTGGAAGCAGTCTGTTGAAGAAAACATTGAACAATTTGTTTTTAATGGCAAGATTTTTAATAGGTATGAATATCTAGTAAACCGTCTATTTATAAAAGAAAAGATAGAAGGATGGCGCGAAGCGAACCTAATTTCAGAAGAAGAGTACGAAGATGTTAAGCGAAAACATCAGGAAAAAATGTTAAAGCTTGAACGTGAATACGAAGAGTTGTTGAATATGTCTGTGGCTGACTCCGCATCTCAGCCTTGATTGCAAACGCCATGCCCTTGCGGTAAGGTTCGGCGCCAGAAGCCCAGCATCAGTTGTACGATTGAATCAAAGAATTAAGCCCTAGCTACAAGAAGCTCCGCGAGTACGAGGAATCTCTCGGGAAACATTTTTAAATGGACGTTTTAAACAACTTTTTTGTCGGCCTATTTTTGCAAAATATTTTTGGCTTGACTTGTGCTTCTTGCCGGTTTATATTGTCGGTGTTTGAAATATTCATCAACAATATCGACAGGGGAATGTACAATGGCCAAGCGCAAGCCGCTCAAGGACTGTATTGTGAAGCCGGGCGAGAAAAGTCCGTTTGCAAACTTGCTGGTGGATTTGGCCTTCAAGAAGGCCTTCGACCCGGACAAACCTTCCAGCCGTGAAAACCTAGTGAACCTGCTGAACGACTTATTGGAACCACAGCTCAAACGGCCCATCAAGAACGTGTGGACTCGCAACATGGCGAAAAACTTGAGCGGAAGCAAAAAAACGCGTACGGCGATTTTTGACTTGCATTGCGAAGATGATATGGGCAACCTCATTGAGATCGAAGTTCAGATTCGCCGGATGACTAACTTCTTGAGACGTCTTGCTTTTTATGCTAGCGAGATGGTCGCGAACCAGGCGGAAACCGGCGAAGAATGGAAGTTCAATGTGAAGCCAACTTACGTTATCGCGTTTGCTCAGCACAACGCTTTTGACGACGATCGCATTGTCCACCGCGCAACGCTCGTTGATTTAGAATCGGGTGCACAATTTGTCGATTCCTACAATTTCACTGTGGTTGAACTCCCGAAAGTTCCGATGTTTATTGATGCGGGATCCTCCAGCATGAGCAAGTGGCTGTTTATCTTCCGTTATTTGAACCGGCTGAAAGAGTTGCCGGCAGAGTTGGATGAATTCAAGTTCAAACACTTGACAGAGAGTTCGAAAGTATCTAATTTCAGCAAAGAAGAATTTGAGGCATACCGGAAAATGTACCATAAGGAATGGGACAGAAACGCCATGGTGGCGGCTTTTTTTGAAGACTACGCGGACGAAATCAACGCGAAGGTCGAGGAACGTGTGTCTGAACGCATTTCCAAGGAAATCAGCGAAAGAAACCGCGAAATGGCGAAGGCTATGCGTGATTACGGAGACCCTGTAGAAAAAATTGCCGCAATATCCGGCCTCTCCGTGGAAGAAATCGCTCAGCTCTAGCCTCTAGATCCTTGCCTCTAATCCCTAATCACTCAAACGCTTCCGCCCATTTGGGGACGACTTCCGTGGCCTTCCCTTCGATGATAACGTCCGTGTAGGGGTCGTTATCTGGAACTTCGAGATTCAGGCACGTGACTTTTGCGCCGCAGCTCTTGGCGAAACTCTTGAAGCCTGCCGCTGGGTAGACGACGCTGCTTGTCCCGATGTAGGCGAACTCGTCGCAGTTCCGCAGGGCATCCTGGATTTCTTCCATGTAGAGCGGGACTTCCCCGAAGAATACGATGTCGGGGCGTACGGGGCTTCCGCAGATGGGGCAGCGCGTGTCCATGGTCTCTTCGCCCCTGAATTCGGATTCGTGGCCTGCGTGGGTGCAGCGGAGTTTCATCAGGTCGCCGTGCATGTGCAACACGTTCTTGCTTCCTCCGCGTTCGTGGAGGTCGTCGACGTTCTGGGTAATCAGCAGGAACTTGTCGCCCAGGCGTTCTTCCAGTTTGGCGAGGGCGATGTGCGCCGCGTTCGGCTTGTGTTCGGGCAGGCCCTTGCGCAAGAAGTTGTAGAAGTCCTTGACCCGCTTGGGATCGCGGCGGAGCGCGTCCGGGGTGCAGACGTCTTCGATGTTTTCGTGTTCCCACATGCCGTCGTTGCCGCGGAATGTGCGGAGCCCGGATTCGGCGCTGATTCCGGCACCGGTGAGTACGACCAGTCTTTTTCTCATTTTCCCTCCTTGGCGATGGATGCGAAGAACAAAGTCTCGGCAAGTATTCCGTGCTCGAAATCGGGCAGGTAAAGGCTTTCGTTTTCCCCGTGGGCGTTGCATTCCGGGTCTTCGAGGCCCGTCAGCAAAATGGGGATGTCTCCGAACGTGTTGCGGAAAAGTTCCGCGCCCGGGATGCTCGCTCCGCAGCCGATGAACTTCGTGGGCGTGCCGTAGGCGTCTCCCATGGCATCGCTAATCTTCTTGAAGAACGGGTGCTCGGTGTCGGTGACGAAGGGGTTCGCGCCGTCTTCGCGCTCGACCTGGAATTCCATGCCGTTCGGGACGCGCTCCTTCAAGAAGTCGATAAGCATGTCGGTGCATTCCTCGGCGTCCATTCCCGGCGCGAGGCGTATGCCGATGCGTGCGTAGGCGCTGTCTTGCAGTACATTGCCTGCGTTCTTGCGGGAGCCGACTTCCATTGCCGTGACGACAATACTCGGTTTTCTCCAGAGCGAAATCAGCAATTCGTTTTCGGGAACATTCAGTACAACATTTTCTAGAACGCCGCCGTCGTTGCGGAATATCGCTTCGGTCATGCCGAGGCTCTTGTACGATTCCAGTTCCTCGGCGGTCGGCTTGACAAGTTTGTCCTCAAAGTGCGGAATGAGAATGTTGCCGTTTGCGTCCGTAAGGCTCGAGATCATCTTGCAGAGCGCCTGGCCCGGATCTGGGATGGGGCCGGACCATGAACCGGAATGCAGCGGGGCCTTCGTGGCGCGCAGCGTGACCGAGATGGCGCTCATGCCGCGGAGCGTCGTGGTGATGGAGGGGACTCCCTTCGCGAAGTTGCCGAGGTCGGCGACGATGACGGCGTCGCATTTCAGGAGTTCGGCGTTTTCCTTGAGAATTTGGGCAAAACCGGCACTGCCGGATTCTTCTTCGCCCTCGATGATGAACTTGAGGTTGGGTCCCTTGCTGCCGAGCAGGTTGCGGACCTGTTCCGTGGCGGCGAGGTGCGTGATGATTCCCGCCTTGTCGTCGGCGGTGCCGCGTCCGTAGATTCTGTCTCCCTTGACGGTCGCCTCGAAGGGGGGAGTGTCCCACAGCTCGACCCTCATGGGGGGCTGGACGTCGTGGTGCGCGTAGAGCAGGACTGTCGGCTGTTCGGGGGAGGTCAGGCTCTCGGCGTAGACGGTGGCGCGTCCGCTGGGCGGGCGCAAAAATTGGATGTTCTGGAATCCGGCCTTCTCGAAGAGGCCCTTGACCGCATTTGCGGAGTCCTCGACGAATTTCTGGTCGAAATTGTCGAAACTGATGGACGGAATGCTGACCAGGGCCTTCAGCAGGTCCAGGTAGCGCGGAATAGATTGGTTTATATTTCTTTCCAGTTCGTTTTTCATGGTCTTGTCGCTCTTTTTTATCTAATTTACTTATTATGGCTTTTGATTGCATTAACCACGAATATTATTTACGGTCTGGCGACAAGATGCTGGCCCTGATTCGCAGGATTTTCCACAAATATCCCGAATTCAGGCACGACTCGTTCAAGCATGTCGCCCGTCTCGCTCCTTTCATCCCTTTTTTGGGCGGAAGGCCGTCCAAGAGCAAGGTGCTCAAGAAGGTGGTGACTTTTGCGGACCATAGCAATTCCATTTACATGAGCGCCCCGATCATACTCGCCGCCGGGGCGAACAAGACGGCGCTGCGCATCAAGGACTATGCGAACGTCGGGTTTGGCGGCATTACCGTGGGCACGGCGACGCGGAACTTCCGCGAGGGCAACACGCACCGCCCGAGAATCGGCTTTCTGGAAAACGACCGCGCCATTTACAACAGCATGGGCCTGAACAACGAGGGCGTCGACGTTATCGCCAAGCGTGTCGATTCCCAGCTGGTGGCTGCACACAAGGTCGGGCTCAGCGTGGGGATTTCCGTTGCGGAAACGCCGGGCATCACCGACGAGCAGGAAAAGCTCAAGGACATCCTCGAAAGTTTTGCCATTGCCTACAAGGCGGGCGATTACATAGAAATTAACGTCAGCTGTCCCAACACCGGCGAGAACCGCGTGGACCTGGACATGAGTTTCTCCGAGAAACTGTTCGGCGAAATCATGAAGTTCAGGAACGGTCAGGGACTGCGCAAGGCCGTGTACGCCAAGTTGAGCCCGGACATGTCGGAACGCCACCTGATGGCCATCATGGACATGCTCGTTCGTACCGGAGTGAACGGTGTCGTTATCGGCAATACTTACCCGACGTCAAAGATCAGCGAGCTGGGAACGCAGACGAAGCGCGAGGACTTGCATCCGCTGCGCGCCGATGGCGATTGCGGCGGACTTTCGGGCCGCCCCCTGTACGAAAACATGGTCTGGAACGTGAAGTTTATCCGCGAGCACTATCCGCAGATGAGCGTGATTGCCTGCGGCGGTATCGACAGCGGCTACAAGATTTTCGACCTGCTCAAGATGGGCGTGGATGCCGTGCAGTGCTATTCCGTGGTCGCTTTCCGCTGGATGGCCGCGCACGCCATGCGACTTGAGCTTGCAGACGCCCTGCTTTCCGAGGGCTACTGCTCCATTGCCGAATTTGATGACCGCAATCCGAAAAAATGAAGAATGTCCAGAAAATAGTAGCCTTTTTGATGCTGCTGGCCTGTTCCAGCTTTGCGTCTTTTTTCTTGGATAATCCCGAAGAAAAGGTTGTCGCGTCTACGCCGGACATTCCGCCATTGCGTTTCGGGGCGACTCTTTCTCCCGCATTTTATATGAACTCGTTTGGCTTTGGCGGTGCGGTTTCCACGGAGTACCGCGTGCTCAAGAACCATTCCGCCGATATCTTTGCGGCCTCCATTTTCACGCAGCCGCTTTACGAGTTTGGCTTGAACTGGAGATTCTTTTTTTCGGGCGATCTGAAAACTCTGCACCGCGAGGACTTTCTCTTGCTGGGCGCTTCGATGGTGATTTTCAAAAGCGTTGTGGTGTATGGAGGCTTCGACGAGGAAGAAGAGGATTTTGTATTTGAAAGCGAGGAACAATATTTTCATCCGCCCCGAGTGTCTGTGGGATACGGGCGGGACATGCTCTTTTTCGACAAGGCGAACTTCCTCTGCCGTCTTGCAATCCGGATGAGTTACATTTTTGGCGAATCCATACCGGAACCGGACGCGGATTTTATTACGAGGAAGGCTAATTTTGTCACATATTTTGATTTCTCCATCTTTTTCTTCTAGGTTTGGCTGAATGAATAGTTTGTTTAAGATTTCTGCTGTGACGCTTGCCCTTGCGGGGGCGGGCCTTGCTGCGCCGTGGCTCGGTGTTACTTTTAAGAAGGCCAATTACGAGAACCATCTGGCTCTCGCCGTGATGGGCGTGCACCCGAATTCGGGTTGCTTCTCTGCCGGCATCGTTGCCGGCGATACGATTATTGGCGTGAACGGGAAAAAACTGGAATCAGTCGCCCAACTGCAGGACCTGGTTTCCAAGGGTAAGGCCGGACAGAAGATGTCCGTCGAGTTCATCCACGAAGGAAAGCGCCTGACCAAGGATGCCAAACTGACAGAAAGACCCGACGATATCAGCAGCCTGACGGGTTCGGCTATCGGCAGCAAGATCGCCGAGTTCGGCAAGAACTTCTACCAGAATGGGGAAAAGCGCCAGGCCAAGCCCAAGGCGACGTTGCTGGACTTCTGGGCTACGTGGTGCGGTCCGTGCCGCAAGACGCTCCCGGTGCTAGCCAGCGTGTATAACAAGTACGCTTCGAAAGGGCTTGAAGTTATCGGTGTCGCCAATGAATCGGTAAGCGTGCTGAACCAGTTCTACAATACGCAGCATGCGTCTCCCTATCCGCTGTACCGAGATGCTGACCAGAGCCTGTGGCGTCGTTACGGAATCAGAGCCGTGCCTACGCTTATGTTGCTGGACGGCGACGGCTACATCAAGCGCGTCTGGAGCGGTGCGCCGAGCGAAGCCATGGTGGAAAAGCTCGTCCTGGAAATCCTGAACGAGAAACCATAAAAATTGATGGGACTAAAAAAAGAGGCTCGGGATCTTTGTCCGGAGCCTCTTGAAGGGAAATCCCTTATTCGTTGGCTGCAGCGCCCTGCTGGCCAGCGAGAATTTCGTCGTACTTCTGCTTGGAGATGCGGGCGTAGCCGGTGACGATGCCGCTGAAGGTGTAGTAGGCGGAGTCGCCCTTGACGGCCATCTTGTATTCCATATCCAGCGAGTTCTTGCCGCGGAGGGTGTCGTCGATGACGTTGGCGTGCAGGTCACCGTTGACGTTGCGGATGGTGTAGTCCATGCCGTTATCGGTGAGGACTTCGAATACCATGTTGGCTTCACCCTGCCAGTAGCCGATGAAATTCGGCTGTTCCTTGCTGCAGGCGAAGAACATGACGGACAAAAGAAGGAGTGCGAGAATAATAAGTTTCTGTTTCATGCCCATAAAATAGTTATTTTTTGAACCGAAAATGAAATATTTATACCTGTTGGCCCCGATTCTTGCTTTTTTTGCAATTCTTGCTGTATATTTTCTTATACAAACGAACCGTCGGCCAGTCCCGCACTATGAACCCGAGGAATTTGTCTTTGACGCCGAGGAATACCTGCGCCAATTGCAGAGGGAACATAAGCCTCTAGGGAAGAGCGGGGTGCACCGCTTGCTGCTGAAGCGAACCCGGCAGAAGCCGGGCGTGTACCTGGAAAGCCTTGAGCCGGTGATGGATTCCATCGGGCTGGAAATCGTCAACGTGTTCCATTCGGTGATGGGGTTCGACTATGTCCCGGTCATTACCAGCGGAAACGACTGGCCCTACCATGCGAGGATGTCGAAGCATTACCAGAACAAGGCCATCGACTTCCGGATTAAGTTCTTGCTGAACGAAGAAAAAAAGAGCATTGTCGAACTGGCGACTAAAAAGCTCGAAGGCCGCGCCCGCGTCATCTGGGAAAAGGGCTCCATGGAGCACCTGCACGTGGAGTTACTTGATTGATGATTTCACATTATCCATTATCAATCATCAATTATCAATTATCAATCATCAATTAAACGCGAAGCGTCACTTACAGCACCTGAAGCCGACGCTCGGATACTGGTTCTGCGGGTAGAAGCTGAACTTGCTTTCGCCGCAGTGGCTTCCGTTGTTCGTATTCCATGCACCGCCCGCGACAAGGAACTTGTCCGGATGCTGCTTGTGCGTGGTGGACGTCCACTCCCAGAGGTTGCCGTTCATGTCGTACATGCCCCACCAGCTGCGGCACTGTTCCTTGCGGCCGGTACGCTTGGCGGCGTTCGTGTTGGTGTTGCACTTGCTCGGCTTGTAGGTATCGCCGTAGGAATAGCGAGTCTTGTCCTTGCCACGGCAGGCTGCCTGCCATTCGTCCAGCGAACAGAGGTGCTTGCCTTCCTTTTCGCACAGGGCTGCCGCTTCTTCGTGGCTGACCATGTCCTTCGGGGTCTCGTCGGCAACGTTGGGGTATTCGTAGGCGTCTACGCAGACGGTCTTGCCGCCGACGGGCACGGGGTAGGCGTTCTTGCCGCAGATGTTGTCCGAGGCCATGTCGTACTTGGCTTCTTCCCACTTGGTACGGTTGCCGACGGAGTCTTCGGCCTGGAAGAATACGCTGCCGGTCTTGTTGTAGTCCACGGCCTTGCTGGCGTCGACCGGGTGCAGCGTGTCGCCGACGGAGAGGTAAGTCTTGCACTTGATTTCGTCGCACTTGACCTTCAGCTTGATGGGGTCGTAGTACCTACCGGCGGGCGGTACGATTTCTGCGTTCGGCGGAACCTGGTCGGCGGCGCGGATGCTGTCCTGGATGCGCTTCTTTTCAAGGGAATCTGCACGGGCTTTCTCGAGCGCGGCGAGCGAATCGGCGATATGGGCGAGGCTATCGGCGCGGGCCTTTTCAAGAGCGGCGAGGCTGTCCTGGATATGCTTGAGGCTGTCGCGTACGTGGCGCAGGCTGTCTTGGTTGATGTTTCCCTTGAGCGCGGCGAGGGAGTCGGCGATGCGGATGCTGTCCGCGATACGGGCGGCTTCGGCCTGGGCGATACTGTCGGCGATGCGCTTGGCGTTGAGGACACTGTCGTTATACATTTCCAGGGCGCGGAGGCTGTCCAGAATGAATTTCTGCCTAGCTTCTTCCTCGGTCTCCTGCTGCCTGCGCAGAGCGTCCTGCTTCATCTTTTCCAGGTGGCATTGCACAATAAAAAGGCAGAGCAGCAAAAGGAACATCAATACGAGAATGACAAGGTTCTTCTTCTTACGGCTCTTTTTCTGCTGTTCGTTAATGTCGGAATGCTCTTCGTTCTTCACAATACGGGTTCCATGTTAAAAGTTTAGTTGTCTTCGAGGTTGGAAATCTTGTTCGCGTCGAACAAGTCCTTCCAGTGACGCTTGATTTCGGCTTCCACTTCCTTGATGGAAAGCTTGCGGCGTAGCGTGTTGCGGTAGGCGATGGAAATGCCACCGGTCTCTTCGGAGACGACAATCACGATGGCGTCGCATTCTGCCGCTAGCGCCTTCGCTGCGCGGTGGCGCATGCCGTAGCCGGCATCGCCCTCGGCGTTGCCTGTGGGCATCGGCAAGATACATCCGGCCGCGACGATGCATTCGCTGTTCAAAATGACGGCACCGTCGTGCAGGGCGGAATTGGGGAAGAATAGCGAGCGCAGGAGCCTGGAGCTGATCTTGGCGTTGAGGATTTCGCCGGTCTCTTCGTAGTTGCGGAGGCCGACTCGCTTTTCAAGGACAATCAGGGCGCCGAACTTGTTCTTGGCCAAGTCCTGGACCGCACTGCAGATGGCTTCGGTCACGCCGTCAAGTCCGCTGCTGTGAAAAAAGATGCTGCGCAGGTTCGCCTGGCTGACCGACTGGCCGATTCGCGTCAATGCACTTCGGATTTCGGGCTGGAAAAGGATGACGACGGCGACGATACCCATGGTCGCAAGGTTACTCAGCAACCACACCAAGGTGTTGAGTTCCCACCACTGGGCGAGCAACCAGGCCAGGATAAGCAGGAGACCGCCGAAAATCATCTGTACGGCGCGTGTCCCGCGGAACAGGAGGAATACGTAATACAAAATGATGGTAATGAGGAGGATATCCAGGATATCCGCCATGCGAACGTCGATGATGTCGAACAGCTTAAATAGAACCATCGCTTTGCAGCGCCTCCAGGTAGAGCATGGACTCCTTGGCCTCGAGCACGTCGTGCACACGTATGATGCTCGCTCCGCCCAGGGCGGCGACGATTCCCGCCGTGACGGTCGGGATCAGACGGTCGCTCTTTTCGAGGCCACTCATTTTACCAATATAAGATTTTCGGGATGTGCCGACCAGTATGGGGTAGCCGTCATCGAGAAAATTTTCCACGGATTTCATCAGGTCAATGTTGTCCTGAACCGTTTTCCCGAATCCGATGCCCGGATCGAGGCAGATTTTTTCCTTTTTTACGCCCAGCGCCATCAACTTTTCGGCCTGGACGAGCAGTTCCTCGCGGACTTCCTGTACCACGTTGTTGTAGGGCTTGAAGTCCTGCTGCATCTTGCCGAAGCTTCCGCGCATGTGGTTTAATACGACGGAGGCTCCCGTGTCGGCGACGGCGGCGGGCATGTCGGAATCCATGGTGCAGGCGCTAATGTCGTTGATGATATGCGCGCCGAGCCTCATGCATTCGCGGGCGACCTTGGCCTTCACCGTGTCGACGGAAATGTAGAACTTGCGGTTTCCCGGGTTGTCCAGGTCTTCGGAGATGTTCGAAAGCTGTGCCAGCGCCTCGACGACGGGGCATACGCGGTCCAGTTCTTCCTGTTCGCTGACGGGCTCGCTTCCCGGGCGGCTGCTTTCGCCGCCGATATCGAGGATGTCGGCCCCGTGCTGCAATAACCCTACGGCGTGTTCGTAAGCCTGCTCCGGCGTGTTGTGCTTACCTCCGTCAAAAAAGCTGTCGGGCGTGACGTTGACAATCCCCATGATGAGCGGGGACGGGCGGCAGGGAAGGATTTCGTTTCCGATCTGCCAGGAAATTGCGCGCGATTTGTCAAGAACAGGAAAAAGCATAGGGAGGTCGAAAAAACTTGTCAGTTCTCGGTATTGTTGATGGAGTTGGTGGCGGTCTCGTTCCCGGTCGCGGGCTTGGGCTGCACTTCGCTTACGGGCGCGTCGGCTACGGGAGCCACGGGCGGCTGCTTTCCAGGATCGGGCGGGGGTGTTTCTTCGCGCTTCTTCTTCTCGGCGAGTTCCTCCATGGCCTGGTACTGGCGGCTCTTCTTGGTGCCGGTGAGCTTTTCGCCTGCCATGACCTTGTCGATTTCTTCGCGGTCGAGCACTTCGAATTCGAACAGCGCTTCGGCGAGGTCGACAAGCTTGTCCTTGTTTTCTTCGAGGAGCTTGCGTGCGGCCTGGTCCATACGCTTGATGAGGTTGTTGATGGCGTCGTCGATCATCTCGGCCATCTTCTCGGACATTTCCTTGGGCTTGGAGATTTCGCGGCCGAGGAAAATCTCGCCGTCGTTGCGGCTATAGCATACGGGGCCGATGTTGTCGTCGAAGCCCCATTCCGTGACCATCTTGCGGGCGAGCTCGGTGGCGCGCTGGATGTCGTTGGATGCACCCGTGCTCTGGTGGTTGAAGAATATGAGTTCGGCGAGACGACCCGACATCATGATCATGATGCGTTCTTCGGCGTATTCGCGGCTGTAGCTCACCTGGTCGCGTTCGGGCAGGCTCATGGTGACGCCCAGGGCGCGTCCGCGCGGGATGATCGTAATCTTGTGGAGCGGGTCGGAGTGCTTGCAGAGGAGTGTCATGAGCGCGTGACCTGCCTCGTGGTAGGCCGTGTGGCGCTTTTCCTCGTCGGTCATCAGGAGCGTGCGGCGCTCGGCGCCCATGCTGAGCTTGTCGCGGGCTTCCTCGAAGTCGAGCATCGTGACCTTCTTGTTGTTGAACCGGGCGGCGAGGAGGGCCGCCTCGTTCACGAGGTTCTCGAGATCGGCACCGGCAAGTCCCGGCGTTCCCTTTGCGATGGCGGAAATGTCCACGTCCTTGTCGAGCGGGACCTTTCTCTTCTTCAGGTGAACCTTCAAGATTTCTTCGCGGCCCTTCAGGTCGGGGAGTCCGACCACAATCTGCCTGTCGAAACGTCCCGGGCGCAGCAGAGCCTTGTCCAGCACGTCGGGGCGGTTGGTGGCAGCGATCAGGATGACGCCTTCGTTTGCAGCGAAGCCGTCCATTTCCACGAGCAGCTGGTTCAGCGTCTGTTCGCGTTCGTCGTGTCCGCCACCGAGGCCTGCGCCACGCTGGCGACCCACCGCGTCAATTTCGTCGATGAATAAAATACAGGGGGCGTTCTTCTTGCCCGTCTCGAAAAGGTCGCGCACGCGGCTTGCGCCCACGCCCACGAACATTTCCACGAAGTCGGAACCCGACATGCTGAAGAACGGCACTCCCGCTTCGCCTGCGACGGCGCGTGCGAGAAGCGTCTTGCCGGTACCCGGAGGACCGACGAGCAGCGCTCCCTTCGGGATGCGTCCGCCGAGTTCGTCATACTTTTTGGGGTCCTTGAGGAATTCTACGAGTTCCTGCAAGTCCTGCTTTGCTTCGTCGCAACCGGCGACATCGCTGAACATGGTCTTCTTCTTGCTGCTGTTGAGCTGCTTCACCTGGCTCTTGCCGAAGCTGAACGGATTCTTTCCGCCGCCGCCCATCTGGCGGCTCGTCATGATCCAGAAGAATGCGATGAGAAGCAGAACCGGGAGGAATGCGACCAGCGTGTCGATCCATGTGGTCGATTCGTGGATGACCTTGACCTTGACACCCTTGTAGGTTTCCCATGCCGAAGCCATCTCGTTCGTGACATCGAGCATGTGCGTCTTGAAATGCTTCTTGTTCGAAACTTCGCTGCCGGCCTTGGTAAAGCGGGCGATGGCGCTCTGTTGCTGCTTTGCCTCCGCGATTTCCTTGTCGCTCATCATGCGGGTGCCTTCGACGATTACGCCGTCGGGGGTCCTTTGCAGCGAAAGCTCGGTGATGACCTTGGTGGAATCACCCATCATGGCGAGGAATTCCGTGCGCGTCATTTCTTCGTTGTTTTCGTTCGTCGCGAGCGGGAACATGACGAAGAGAAGCAAAATCATTATAAGCAGGACAATGAAGTTCCTGTTCTTGAAGGGCGAAGTCGGTTTACCTTGCAGTTGACTCATTACAATCCTTTACGGCTCAATTTTTGTTCGGATTCCGGATACGAACAGGACCCTGCTATCTTGCGCAAACACTTGGAGACTGTCGCGGACCCAGCGGGGGACGCTCTTTTCTTGCAACCAGGTGGCAAGCTTGCGGGGCTTGATTTTCATATCCGTCGGGCAGAGGATGTCATCTTGGTGGGGATGCCGCCATTGCCCGGAGATTCCGGAAAATCGTTGTTTTTCCTCGGAAAAATACAAATTTGACGGTTCCGCGATTACTTTGGCGTCGTAAATCCAGATAATATGGCGACATTTTTCGATGGAGCGGGTGCGGAAAGATGAAAATGCTGTTCTGGCGGCATTGCCGCAGGGGAACAAGGGGTTCGGCTTCGCGAATATGTCGATGGGGAAGCGGAAACCGCGGGAGTCCAGCCAGAGGCGTAAAAGTTCCGGATAGGGCTTGATGCTGTCCAGCTTGGTGGCGTCTAGGGCGAGAACCTTTGTGTAGGGGGCGAGCGCGGGTTCGAAAGGCCATTTTTCGGGAGGGACGACAGTCGGCTCGAAGAGCGCCTTCGCGGCATGGATAGTTTTGTCGTAGGCACGGTCGGCAAGTTTTGCAATACGGCTGAGCTGTACGGTCGCGCCGGGGCAGGACTTCTCCAGCTGGGGAAGCAGTTCATGCCGTACCCTGTTGCGGGCGAACTTTACGTCGGCATTGCTTTCGTCTTCGCACCATTCGAGGCTGTGCTCGCGGGCGTAGGCGAGGAGCTCGGCACGGGTGACGCTAAGGAACGGACGGTAGAGTGAGACGAGAGACGAGTGACGAGAGACGAGAGGTTTGTTTTGCTCAGCATTTTTTTCTGTCATCCCCGCGACTTGTGCTGAGCCTTGTCGAAGTAAGGCGGGGATTTTCTCATCGCTCACGGCTGATTGCTCACGGCCCATCTCCCTGACTTCTTGGATGCCGCGGAGTCCGGCAAGGGTCGTGCCGCGCCTAAGCCGCATGAACATCGTCTCGGCCTGGTCCCCTGCATGGTGCGCGGTGACGATAATTAGACGAGAGACGAGAGACGAGAGACGAGAGGCGAGAGACGAGAGACGAGAGGCGAGGGGTTTGTTTTGCTCAGCATCTTTTTCTGTCATCCCCGCGACTTGTGCTGAGCCTTGTCGAAGTAAGGCGGGGATTTTCTCATCGCTCACTGCTGATAGCTCACTGCTCATTGCTATTTCAACCAGTGCTTTGTACCTTGCGTCCCTTGCATTCTCTTCAAGCGAGCCTTCGGCGGCCTTGAGTGCTTCGCCATCCAATTTCTTCAAGAAAAATGGAACGCCGTACTTGCGGGCGAACGCCTCGACAAATTGGGCATCGCGGTCGGCAGTGCCTTCTCGCAGCCCGTGATGTACATGCGCAATCCCGAGCCATTCGATGCCAAGCGCTTCGCGATTCTTGATAAAGTAATGTGCCAGGCAGATAGAATCCAGGCCGCCCGAAACTGCAAGCAGCAGGCGCTTGAACTCATGACGGTGAACATTATCTGCGATATCCAATGACAAAAGAGAATCCCTTTACGTGACAAAGATAATAACTTATATTTGGCCCTCAAGGAGGCCACTATGGCTAAACACAACAGCAAGGCGGCTGGCAAACTTGCCGAAACCGCGAAGGAGGGCGCGATGTTGCGCATGCTCCGCATAGACGGCTCCCAGAACGGAGCCACGCTACGGACCAGGATTGTCCGAGACAAGACCAAGTATAGCAGAAACGTTAAACACAAAAAGTCCCTCGCCGATGCGAGGGATTTCGCTTTTTTAGCAAGAGCTTGTGATTACTGGACGCCGGATTCCAGTCCCTTGACTGCATATGTCCGTCGTTCACCCGCATCGTTGGTGATGATGGCGACGCCGGCCACAAAGTTGAGCCACTTCTTCGGGAATTCGAATACGCGGAGATTGACGGTCTTGTTCGTCAAGTATATTGTCAAGGGGGCCACGAAGTTGTCGTGCGAGCAGACCACCTTTACACGGCTGGCTGTCGCATAGTCTCCTACGAGCATCTTGACCATTTCTTCGCCCCTTTCGTTGAGGTCGTAGAATGCATCTGCGTATTGTCCGTTGTATGCCCAGCTCGATACGAGGATATGCGTATTGTTTATCTCCGCAGAGTATGCATCGTAAAGACTGTCGTTGACCACGAACCAATCTCCCGAATAAATATCGTTGGTGTCGTTGGGGAATGTCGCCTGCCCTCTGCCGGTAGCGATGTTGAAGCATGTCTTGTAGGTTCTCACGTAGTCGGTGTGCGAGAACGTGAATTCGTCGGGGCCGGCCATCTTTCTGCCGACTTCCAGCGCCTGTTCTTCGCCGTCTTCGGTCAGTTCGCCCTGTCTGGTGACAAACTGGTCGCGTTCGGCGTGGCGGACGACGAATACGGCCTTTTCGTTAGCTTGCAGGCTGCGGTATACGGCCTTGATGTCGGCAAAGCCGTCTTCGTCGAGCGTGATGGCGGACGGGTCGATGGCCTGGAAAACGTCTTCGGAGGAACTGCTCTCTACAGTTAAGTCGTTGCTGGAGCCCGGTGCGATGTCGCTGCTTCCCGGCAAAAGCATTTCGGACGAGGAACTGGCCTGGTCGGGGGTTGCTGGGTTGCTGCTGGAGGAATCGTCGGTACAGGCGGCGAGGAACGCCGCAGAAAGCGCCATGACGGGGAGGATAGAAACGCTCTTTTTCATTTATGCCTCTGTTGGTGTTTTAATTTTTTTGTCTAATATATACAAATATGGGGCGTCGGTCTATGCGGTAAACGTTATTTAACGGGGATGTCTCCCGCATGGCTATATTTTGTGCAGGCAGCCTCGTTCCTGCGCTTGAGTTCCTTGTTCAGGGGCCAGTAGATGGCGGCGAACAGGACATAGCCGCAGAGGAGCACGATCCAGTGGTTCCACCCGAGGCGGGTCTCGATGAAGTGCATCTCGACGAACATGAACGGCCCCGCGATGAGGAACAGGGGGAGTTGGCGGCACTGGTCGCCGAGCGAGAAACGGCTCTCGTAGCTCACGATGGAGTTCATCATCGGGAAGCTTGTACAAAATCCGCCCATGAGGTGCTTGATGAACATGAGCCCGGAGACGACGCCCGCGATGGCGGGGGCCTTGATGTAGACGGGGAGCGGGGTCTTGTAGCGCACGCCCGACTTGTAGGACTGCGTCTGGAACAGGATGATGCCGACGGCGAGGTCGAAAAGGCAGACCCCTATGAATACGGGCTCGTTGTCGGGGATGCGGGGCATGAGGAACGTACCCAGCGCGACAAAGAAGGCGAGGCCCGCGACAATGCTTGGGACGATTGGAATCTTCACCTTGTAATGCAGGATGCGTACGATATGCACGTACAGCAGGCACATGAATCCCGAAATGGCGTTGGCGGTGCCCATGGGAAGTCCGACCGCGATGTAGGCGAACCCGCAGGGGATGGGGATGGTCGCCGTGACGGCCTTGAGCTGGGGGTCCTTCAGGTAGGCGCTCAGCGTTCCTAGGGCCGTGACCATGAAGACCAGGAGCCAGTCGTAGAAAGAAAAGTGAAAGTTCAGGGATTCAAGCATTTCGGGAGGTAAAGATAGCAATATTGCCCCAAAAACACCCATTTTTCGCCTTTTTTCTCTCGTCTCTCGTCTCTCGTCTCTCGTCTATTATCTATATTTTCCGCCAAATTGCATTTTTGCCTGGGTCCTGTGACCAGATTCGCCAATTCCACTGGTGCAAGAGCAGGGAAACTCGGACAAAAACATGTAATGAAACAACAATCAAAAAAAGGAATGGCTATAATGGCTACTATTACTAAGGAAAAAGCTGCAGAACTCACCGCCAAGTTTGGTGCAAACGAAAAGGATACCGGAAACGTCCGCGTCCAGATCGCAATCCTTACTGAAAAGATCAAGAATCTGACGGAACACATCAAGAGCCATAAGAAGGATTTCCACTCTCTCCGCGGTCTGTCTGCCATGGTGGCTAAGCGCCGCAACCTTCTTAAGTACTACGCCGAACAGGACATCCTCGCTCAGCGTGCTCTCATCAAGGAACTCGGTCTCCGCGGATAATCTGCGGACTGGAGAAAATCTATGTCTATTGACGCATACCATCAAAAATACGGCAAGATGCTCGACCCCAAGGAAGTGTCTGTTACGCTTCCGGACGGCCGTGTCATCACGTTTGAAACGGGCCGTATCGCAAAGCAGGCTCGCGGAGCTGCCGTCGCCAAGATGGGCGACGCGTTCGTGCTCTCTACTGTCTGCTACGGCGAAGAAAAGGAAGGGGACTTCTTCCCGCTGACCGTTGAATATCGTGAAAAGGCCTATGCTGCCGGCCGCCTCCCGGGCGGTTACAACAAGCGCGAAGCCGGACGCCCCTCTGACGAAGAGACGCTGTCCGCCCGCATCATCGACCGCCCGATTCGCCCGATGTTCCCCGAGAACTTCACGCGCGAAGTCCAGGTGATTGTCCAGGTGCTCTCTGCCGACCGCAAGTTCGCACCCGACGTGCTCGGTGTGTCTGCTGCGTCCCTTTCCATCGGTCTTTCCGAGCTGCCCTTCGAACAGCAGGTCGCCGCCGTACGCGTGGCTGTGGTCGATGGACAGAACATCGTGATGCCCACCTACGAACAGATGGCTTGCGCCGATCTGGACCTGGTGGTCGCCGGTACCGAAGATTCCGTCTGCATGGTGGAAGGCGGTGCCTACGAAGTGTCCGAAGACACGATGATTAATGCAATTCTCGCCGGTCACGAAGCCATCAAGCTCATGTGCAAGGCCCAACAGGAACTGGTGGACCGCTGTGCCAAGCCGAAGATGGAACTCAAGCCGCAGCACGTTGGCGAAGCCCACGAAAAGCTTCTCGCCACGGTGAAGGAAGTCGTGTGGGACGAACTGAACAAGGACGTCCACTCCAACATGGTGAAGACCGACTTCTATCCGGCTATGGCAGACCTCTGCGCGAAGATGCTCGAAGACGAACGCATTCTTGCCATCATCGGCAAGGACGAAGAACAGGATCCTGCTCTCGTTGCCGACGCTAAGGCAATCTTCAGCGATTACGAACGCACAGCCATGCGCGAAATGATCCTGAACGAAGACGTGCGTCTCGACGGCCGTACGACGACCGAAGTCCGCCCGATCGAAATTGAACTCGGCGTTCTCCCGAGCGCCCACGGTTCTGCGATCTTCCAGCGTGGCGAAACCCAGGGTCTCGTGGTTTGCACGCTCGGCTCCAAGGCCGACGAACAGCGCTACGAAAGCCTGCAGGGCGAAGGCTCCAAGAGCTACATGCTGCATTACAACTTCCCGCCGTACTGCGTGGGTGAATGCAAGCGCCTCGGCATGAGCCGCCGCGAAATCGGTCACGGCCACCTCGCCGAACGTTCTCTCGCTGCCGTTCTTCCGCTGCCGGAAGACTTCCCGTACACCATCCGCGTTGTTTCCGAAATTCAGGAATCCAACGGTTCTTCTTCCATGGCCTCTGTTTGCGGTGGCTGCCTCAGCTTGATGGACGCTGGCGTTCCTATCAAGGCTCCGGTCGCAGGTGTCGCCATGGGCCTCATCTC
>JAGCGO010000015.1 GCA_017649565.1 Fibrobacter sp.
AAGAAGCCGACGATCCCGGTTGCAGAATACATCTACACCGAAAACCGCTACAAGCAGCTCACCCGTAACAATCCGGAAGTGGCCAAGAAGCTCGCCGACGACCTCCAGAAGGAAGTGGACGCCCGCTACGCATTCTATGACGCCATGTCTAAGGATACGGAAGGGTTGATCAGCCTCTAATCAGTGCTAACGGCATCAAGAAAGGCCTCCGTTCGAAAGAACGGGGCCTTTTTGCTTTAGTAGCGAGCGGCCACTGCCAAGCGAAGGAGGCTACTCTTAAGTAGCCTTCGTAGCGCGGAGCATTCACGATAGGTGAATGCGGAGTCTCGTACCGACGCCCGCTACGCATTCTACGATGCGATGTCCAAGGACACTGAAGGCTTGATCAGCCTCTAATCGGTTGACGATTAATTAAAACGCCCCGTCACTCAAAAAGTGACGGGGTGTTTTTTATATTTCCCCCCACACGAGGAAACATTATGCGCTTTTTCATTTTCAGTTTGATGTTGGCAGCGGCAGCCCATGCCATTACCTGTACGGAAGGACTTAAGCTGTACTACAAGAACATGTACTGTCTTTTCTTTAACGAAGACGGAGCCTTCCTTGACAGTAATTATATAAGTGGCCTCGACGGAATTTTCGAAAGCAGAAAGTTAGTTCGTGAAGAAGACAGAATTCTTGTAGTAACCTCTTCAAACGAAGAGGGCACGCTCCAATCGGATACGAGCCTGTACTATTACCTGATAAATGACATCAACGCCCCTGCCGATAGCAGCATCGCCTACACGAAAAGCGTTATCGGTGACACCACATTTATAGAAGCCATTACCAACGGGCCTGACGACGAGGACGACCCGAATATATCAAAACAAAAAATCAAGTTGTTCAAAGACGGCCTGATTAATGATTCTTTTGAAGAAGGGCCAAGAGGCACCAACGAAGATCATCTCGAACTTACCCTTAAAAACGACACCCTGTTCAGATTAAGCCTTCAGTCAGAAGACGGAGCCCCCATGGATACGGCGAACTACCATTTCTATGTGGCCGACAAGGATGACGACCACCTCTGTCACGAATTTTATCGTGTCGATAATTGTTATGGAGGCTGTACCGATGACAATGGAAATGCAATCCACGACGGCGACATCCTCCAATCCTACGAACACACCATCAAGGAAACTGCATCGGGATTTGTCATCGAAGAATTCCGTTCTGGCAAATGGACCTACCAGTATTTTATGCGCTACACCGATGGCCATACGGAATCCATCGCCAAGCGCCCCACCGTACGGATGAAACAGCCTAGCCGAGACTACTATTTCGACACCAAGGGCCGCAAGCTCCACAAGGCACTCCCCTACCGGGTGCAGTTCTAAGCCCAACCAGCCAACAAGACAGCCCAGGCAAATTGGATATTGCATATGTACAAGAGCTTTATGAAACAGGCTTGTATCATATTTATTTTTAGATGAAAATTTTTATTAAAAATTGCTGTTTTTGTTGCAATTTCAGTAATTTTGTTTTATTTTTCTTGATATGAAACCCATAATTGAATATCAAGATTACCGCCAATACATGCAGGACTTCTACGAAGAACGCAAGAGAAGTTCCTACTTCACGTGGCGCAAATTCGCAAGCCTTGCCGGGTTCGCCTCGCCTGCGTACCTGAAACTGGTCTGCGACGGCAAGACAAGCCTGAGCAAACCGGGTATCGCTAAGGCCGCCCGCGCCATGAACCTCGAGGGGTTCGACTACACCTATTTCGCCCTGCTCGTAAAGTTCGGCAACGCCAAGAACGACAGCGAAAAGGAAGCCGCCCTCAAGGAGCTCGAACGCGAGGCCCGCATGAACAAGATCCGCATTGTCGACGCGGACGCATATCGCTACTACGAGGACCCGACCTGCCCTATCGTCCGTGAACTAGCGCCCATCATGCCGGGAGCGACCCTTGGCGAGATGGCCTCCAAGATCCGCAGCGAGACGACGGCGGCGCAAGTCCGCGACATCCTGCAGTTCCTCGTCAAGGCCGACCTGCTCAAAAAGAACGCCGACGGGACATTCGAGCAGACGCAGAAGGCGGTCAAGGGGTCCAAGGAAACCATCCCCCTCGTCATCCGCACCATGAACAAAAAGATGACCGAGCTGGCGGCACGTTCCATCGCCAACGACCCTGTCGAGGAGCGCAACTTTTCGGGAGTCACCATGGGTATCGACAAGCCCACGTACGACCGCATCGCCCAGGAAATCGACGCATTCCGCAAAAGGATGATCGACATCGCCAACGAATGCCAAAAGATAGATCAGGTCTATCAAATGAACCTGCAAATTTTCCCTTTAACAGACAAGATTAACAACGCAGAATCAAGGAAAGGCTAATGAATATGAACAAGACAAACTACTTAATCGCTTTATCCGTAGCACTATTCTGGGCCTGCTCCGATTCGCCTAACGAAGCGGGAACTACAGAAATCGACAACACCATGGCGCTGAACGACAGTTCTTCGAGCGCGGAACCCGACAACGGCAATCTCTCCAGTTCCGCGGGCGACAAGCAATCGTCGTCAAGCGGGCCGCAATCCAGTTCCGGCGGCAAAGAGAAGCCCTCGAAAGCGTTTGCCGCGGACACCAAGAACGGCTTCAAGCTCGGTTCCTGCATCACTTCATTGGCAAGGCGGACATTCCTCGCGGCAGACATCGCGGCATCGGAAGAATTGCCTGAGGCGTACCTCCTTAACGACGGCGAAGGGCATTACCAGGTGATGCTCCTGAATGTAAACGACTACTGCTCCTTCGTTGGGAGCGCCAAGACAACACGTTCCGGCGACACCTTGGATATCGAATATGGCGACCTCAAAGATGTAACGAAATGCATGTGCAATAGCGACCACTGGTTCGACATCGAAGCAAAGAACAACGACATCGAATTCGTCCGGTTCAGCGGAAAGACTTACGAAGTCAGCAACAAGCCGGCACCGGAGCCGTCCGCAACACAGAACGATTCCACCTCGACGCAAAACGACACCACGTCTGCGCAGAACGACACCACGTCAACGCAGAACGATTCTACCGCGACGCAAGCCGATTCCACTGCGGCACAGGACAGTTCCACGTTTACGGATCCGCGAGACGGCAAGACGTACAGGACCGTAAAACTCGGCGAACGCATCTGGATGGCCGAAAACCTCAACTACGAAATAAAAGACAGCCTTGTGAGTAATTGCGACGAAAACGGGGGCTGCGACATGGGATTCCCAACCAACCGGCCGCAAAGCTGGTGCAACGGCAACAAGCCGGAAAACTGCGACAAGTATGGCCGCCTGTACAACTTCGAAGCCGCAAAGGTGGCATGCCCTCCCGGATGGAGCCTGCCCGCAGTCGAAGAATGGCCCGAAAGAGGAAACGGCGGACACCCCGCATTCCTCGACTACGCCGTCGTAGGTTGGTATGGCGGAAAAGACACATACGGCTTTTCTATCCTGTCCGCAGGGAATTACTCTGCAGCATCCCAGTATTTCCATGAGCCGGGCGGCGGCACCACCTTCTTCTGGACATCGACGATAGATACGCGAAACAACAATTGTGCTACAATGATTCATTTCGGCAGCGGTTCCGAAGGAATGGTCAGCGTCTGCGCGAACGACGAGAGCGACGGACTATCCGTCCGCTGCTTGAAAGACTGAGAATTTTAGGCGTTCGCGAATCGGCTCAAGAAGCTCGCAAGGCGTTCGTTCCCCGACTGGTTGAACACGTAGTCGGGCGTCCCCTGCTCCACGATGACACCGCCGTCCATGAAGACGACCTTGTCAGCCACGTCGCGGGCAAAGGCCATCTCGTGCGTCACGATGACCATCGTCATCTTCTCCTCGGCCAGCTGCTTGATAATCTTCAGCACCTCGCCCGTAAGTTCCGGGTCGAGCGCCGAAGTAGGCTCGTCGAAAAACAGCACCTTCGGATTCATCGCAAGCGCACGCGCGATCGCCACGCGCTGCTGTTGGCCGCCGCTGAGTTCGCACGGGTAAGACATCTCCTTGCCCTCGAGCCCCATGCGCTTGAGCAACGCACGGCCGATATCCCTCGCCTTCTCGCGGGTTTCGCCTAGCACGCGCACGGGCGAAAGGCAGAGGTTCTGCAGCACCGTCAAGTGCGGAAACAAGTTGAAATTCTGGAATACCAGCCCCGTCGAGAGGCGGATCTCGCGCAGAGTTTTCGCCGGGGAATACTTCACCGGGGAACATCCCGGAACCACCAGGTCCTTGCCGTCCACCTGCACCGTTCCGCCGTCAACCGTCTCGAGCTGGGTAATGCAGCGCAGCAGCGTACTCTTGCCGGAACCGCTCGGGCCGATAATCGAGAGCACCTCGCCCGCATTCAGCTCGAACGAGATGTCCTTGAGCACATCCAGGCTACCGAAGGACTTCTTGACGTGTTCTACCTTAAGAATCGGCATTCCATCCTCACTTGTAGTAATCGAGCTTGCGTTCCAGGTAAGCGAAGAGCGCACTCAGCAAAAGGTTCGCCACATAGTAAAATATGCCTGCCACGAACAGCGGGTAGATGCTCGCGTAAGCGGCCTGCTGCTTCTTGGCGAGGGCGAAGAGTTCCGTCACGGCAATCACCTGCGCCAGCGACGTATCCTTCACCAACGTAATGACCTCGTTCGCACTCGCGGGCACCACGCGCTTGACCACCTGCGGCAAGATGATGCGGAAGAATGTCTGCCTGCGGTTCAGCCCGAGCATGTAGGCCGCCTCGTACTGCCCCTTCGGAATCGACTGGATGCCGCCACGGAAAATTTCGGCAAAGTAGGCCGCGTAGTTGATGGAGAACGCGACAATCACCGCCGGGAAACGGTCGAACGAGAACCCGATTCCCGAATATTCGCTCAGGTAGTAAGAGCCAAAGTAAATCGCCACGATCTGGAGCAGCAAGGGAGTCCCGCGCATCACCGAGATGTAGAACGACACCGGGTAACGCACCACGCGCCACTTGCTCATCTTGAGCACGGCAACCAACAGGCCGAGCGGGATCGAGAACAGGAGCGTCAGGCCGAAAATAGCGAGCGTCGTGCAGAAGCCGCCCCAGAGAATCGGAAGTAAATTGTTCAGGTCAGACATGGATAGTCAATCCTACGCAAGGTTCGCTTCGGCAAGCTCAGCGAACTTGGCTCGCAGATCTTTATTTGCCGAACCACTTGGCAGAAATTTCGTCGAACTTGCCGTCGGCCTTCATCGCCGCGAGCGTCGAGTTCACTGCATCGCGGAGCGCCTGGTCCTTCTTGCGGAAGCCCACGGCGTAGACTTCGTCGGAGAGGCCTTCCTCGAGCACCGTGTAGTCCTTCGCGTTCGTCACAATCCAGTACTTGGCCACGATTTCGTCCAGGAACACGGCATCGACACCGCCCTTGTCCAAATCCATGAGCGCCGTCT
>JAGCGO010000016.1 GCA_017649565.1 Fibrobacter sp.
GGCGTTGCTGCTGTAATCCGCGCTGATACCCTTGCTGATGATCGTGCTCTTGGTGTTCTTGCCGATGTGGATCATCTTGGTGCCGGTGTCGGCCTGCATGTGGCCGTTCGTGAGGGCCACCGAGTAGAATTCTCCGACGGAGTTGTCACCGAGCAAAACGCAGCTCGGGTACTTCCAGGGGATCGCAGAGCCCGTCTCGCCCTGCGTCCAGCTGATGCGGCTGTTCTTGCCTGCGCACTTGCCGCGCTTGGTCACGAAGTTGTATACGCCGCCGGCTCCCGTCTCGCGGTCGCCCGCGTACCAGTTCTGCACGGTCGAGTATTTAATCGATGCGTTGTCCTTCGCCACCAGTTCCACGATGGCGCTGTGCAGCTGCTTGCTGCTGAATTCCGGGGCGGTGCAGCCTTCCAGGTAGCTCACGCTGGCGCTTTCGTCGGCGATAATCAGGGTACGCTCGAACTGGCCTGCTTCCTTGTTGTTGATGCGGAAGTAGGTGGAGAGGTCCATCGGGCACTTGACTCCAGGCGGAATGTAGACGAAGCTTCCGTCGCCAAAGACCGCGCTGTTGAGAGCCGCAAAGTAGTTGTCGCCAGCCGGGACTACCGAGCCCAGGTATTCCTCGATGAGTTCGGGGTATTCCTTGATGGCGTCGCTGATGGAGCAGAACAGGATGCCCATCTCCATGAGCTTTCTCTTGTGGCTCGTATAGATGCTCACGGAGTCGAACACCGCGTCCACGGCCACGTTGGCGAGGCGCTTCTGTTCGTCGAGCGGGATGCCGAGCTTTTCGAAGGTGGCCAGGAGTTCCGGGTCCACGTCCTCGATTTTCTCGTGGCTCTTCTTTGTCTTCGGGGCGGAGTAGTAGACGATGTCCTGCAGATCCACCGGCGCAAAACTCAGTTCGCCCCAGTTCGGCTGCTCCATCGTCTTGAGCTTTTCGTAAGCCTTCAGGCGGAAGTCGAGCATGAACTGCGGCTCGCCGCGGAGCTTGGACGCCCTGCGGATGATATCTTCGTTCAGGCCTTTTTCGAAAGCTTCGTTCTCGATATCCGTTACAAAACCGTACTTGTAGTTCTCGCTCATTGTTCGCCTTTTTTCAAATCCGACCCAAATATATAAAAGTTACGATTGGTATGGCTCGGGAAGTCCCTTTGGCCGCGATGCTTTTCTAAATTGTAGGCGATGAAAGAAAATTCGGGAAAAAAAGGAAAAGTATATCTGATCGGCGCCGGGCCGGGAGATCCGGGACTGTTGACGCTGCGCGGGAAGTCCGTACTCGAAAAGGCCGACGTGGTCGTTTACGACCGCCTTGTCTCTCCGGCCATTCTCGGATTCTGCAACCCGAAGGCCAGGATGGTGGATGTGGGCAAGATGCCGACGCACCACAAGGTCAAACAGTCCGAAATCAACAAGCTGCTAGTCCAGTTTGCCGAAGAGTATCCTGAGGGCGTGATTGCCCGCCTCAAGGGGGGCGATCCGTTCGTGTTCGGTCGTGGCGGCGAAGAGGCATTGGAGCTGGTGGCCGCCGATGTGGAGTTCGAAGTCGTTCCGGGCATTACCTCCGCGATTTCGGTGCCGGCTTACGCAGGGATTCCCGTGAGCCATCGCGGCATTGCGACGAGTTTCCATATTATCACGGGGCATGAAAGGTCAGACGAGAGAACGCTCGCTGGCTCGCTACAGACGAGAGACGAGAGGGCCTGTCAGGTCTTTGAGCCTGCCGAAATGAGCTGTGCATCTGATCGACTCTCATTGGATTTCGAGGCAATTGCGCGTTGTCCCGGCACCCTCATCTTCTTGATGGGCATCGCCAACATGGACTTTATCGCCCGCCGCCTTATGGAATGCGGCAAGGACCCGAAAACGCCGCTCGCCTTTATCGAGAAGGGGACGACCCCGTACCAGCGCACCGTCATGGCGACGCTTCAAACGGCGGGGGAGACCATCATCCGCGAAAACGTGACCGCTCCGGCAATTACCATAATGGGTGGCGTGGTGGAACTAGGCAAAACACTTGCCTGGAAAAAGAACCTGCCGCTTTCGGGCAAGCGCCTTGTAGTGACACGTGCCGCAAAGCAAGCCAGCGGAATTTCCGCCCGCCTGACCGCTCTCGGCGCCGAAGTCATCGAAACTCCGATGATCGAGACAAAGGATGTCTTCCCCGGCTTGCCCGGGAACCTCCCTGCCAATTTCGATGACCTCAAAAATTTCGACCTCCTCGCCTTCACCAGCACCAACGGGGTAGAGAGTTTCTTCAAGCAACTGCTCGCTTCCGGTCGCGACATCCGCGAACTTGCCGGCAAGAAAATCGCGAGCGTGGGGAAGATTACCGAAAAGAAGCTGCTCGAGTATGGCATCCGCTGCGACTACGTGCCCGAGGACCACACCGGCGAAGGCCTGGGAATGCTTCTTCGAAGCATTTTAGACGAGAGAACGCTCGTAAACTCGCTACAGACGAGAGACGAGAGTGGAGTTGCCCTGAGCGGGACGCGTAGTGCGGAATCGAAGGATCTATTGGATGAATCTCGTATTCTCCTCCTCCAGGGCAATCTCGCTGACGACACCCTGCTGAAGTTCCTGCCGAAGGCGACCCGCTGGGTCGTTTACGAAACGCTCCCTGTGACCGAACTTCCCGAGTGGAAGCGCGAGGCCGTAGCTTCTGCCGATGCCATCGTCTTCGCGAGCACCAGCGCCGTCGAGAATTTCGTACAAATCTCTCGTCTCTCGTCTCTCGTCTCTCGTCTGAGTTTCTGCATCGGTCGTATGACGGAAGCCGCCGCCAAGAGTCACGGCTTCGAAACGGTCACGTCCGACGAGACGACCATGGATTCCCTCGTAAAGAAAATCGTGGAGTATTACACGTGAACGCCATCCTGATTATCGCTCACCACTGCATTTTACCCGGTGCCTATAAGGGATTCGAGGCCATCCTCGACCGCCTGCATCATGACCTGCCCGGCACGCGCGTGGCCAGCACGAGTCTCCTGGATTTGGAAAACGACTTGCGTACGCTCCTGCGCGAAGACGTGGAGTCGGTGACGCTATTGCCGTTCCTGCTGCTGAACGGACAGCATTCCAAGAACGACGTTCCCCGCGTGGTGGCGAAGCTGCAGGCCGAGTTCCCGCAAATTCCGATAACGCTCTTGCCCTGCCTCGGTGATTGGAAAGAATTTTCGAGCATGGTGGTGGCTGGTGTGCGCAATGCGCAAATAGACGAAAGAACGGACCTGCGGTCCTACAGACGAAAGACGAAAGAGAATAATGCTTTTGTTGATGAAAATCATCTCTCGTCTCTCGTCTCTCGTCTCTCGTCTAAAACTTCGAACCTCTTCTCCATCGAACTGAATCTCGAAGGCAAGAATGTCCTCGTTGTCGGCGGTGGCCGCATTGCGTATCGCAAGGTCAAGACGCTCTTGCCGACCGGTGCCCGCATCACCGTCGTCGCCCCGCAATTCGATCCGGAATTTTCTCTCGTCTCTCGTCTCTCGTCTCTCGTCTTAATCAATCGTCCCTACGAGCCTCTCGACCTTCGCGGTATCTTCATGGTGTTCATCTGCACCGACCAACCTGCCGTGAACGCCCAGGTGTCTAACGACGCCCGCGCCCGCCGCATCCTGGTAAACAACGCCTGCGACTACTTGGACGGGGACTTTATCGTGCCCGCCCGCATGGATTTTGGCGAAAATATCGCCGTGACGGTCTCTACCCAGGGCCGAGCCCCCTCACTTGCCAAGAAGCTCAAGCAGAAAATCCAGGCCGAATGGGCCGAAAGCCTTGAACAGATCGAACGGGATTTTTCAAATACGTAGGTAATGCGGGAAAAAAATTGTAAATTAAAGGACATCAGGAGATTTTTTATGAAAAGAACGATAATCAATCGAGTTGCCTTTGCCGCAGCTTTTTCCGTTTCTATGGTGCTGCTGAACGCCTGCGGAGATGAAATTACAGAAACCAAGGGGGTCGATACTGTCGCCTCGCTCGACAAACTGAGTGAGTGCTCTGCGGACAATGCCGGCGAAATGGTTTATGTGGCAGATTCTGCTGCAGTATATCTGTGTACAAAAAACAAATGGGCCGTCATGACTGCTGAGGTCGTGGATGATTCTCTTGGCAATGAGTCAGAAGAGTCGAATATGACGGGCATTGATATCGTTAAATCAATCAAGAAACTGGGGACATGTTCTGACGACAATGCCGGTGCAATGGCGTATGTGACAGATCTATCTACGGTATATTTCTGCATCTACGGGGAATGGACCGCTTTGGGAATGTCCGGCTCGGAAGAATCCGATGGCAATGTGGCCGGTGCGTGCACGGCGAAGGCTCTGAAAAGTGGCAGGGGCTACAAGATTGAGTGTGATGGTGATTCCGTTGGTGTTGTGCTGAACGGAAAAAAAGGTGAAAAGGGTGATCCCGGCGATAAAGGTGATCCCGGTGACAAGGGCGATAAAGGTACCGATGGTAGTGATGGTGAATCATGCACGGCGGTCGAACTGGCCGACAGTACGGGCTACAAGATTGTCTGCGGTACGGATTCCGTTGGCGTTGTGTTTAAAGGTAAGAACGGGGATGACGGAAAATCCTGCAACGCAGAAATCCTGGACGACAGCACGGGCTACAAGATTGTGTGCGGTACGGATTCCGTTGGCGTTGTGCTGAACGGTAAGAACGGGGATGACGGCAAGTCATGCACGGCAGAGGAATTGGCTGACAGTACGGGCTACAAGATTGTCTGTGGCGATGATTCTGTGGGTGTTGTTTTGCATGGTAATGGTTACGAAATTTTTGATGTAACAGCTTGTTCCGAAAATTCGGAAGATGATTGCAGTGTGTATAATCCGAAAAGCAATATTTTGACCGATCTACGTGATGGAAAGACATACAAGACTGTGGCCATTGGAGACCAGGTTTGGATGGCTGAAAATATGAACTTTGAAGTGAATGGAAGCATTTGTTTTGATGAGGATCTTGCGAATTGTTTGGTGTATGGCCGTCTTTATACTTTTGATCAGGCTCAGTCTGTTTGCCCAGCAGGATGGCATTTGCCGGATTCTACGGAATACATGACGCTCTTCCTGTATGCGGGTGGAAAAGAGTTTAAGACGGCGGATTTGCCGGAAAACTTCCCGGCTGACATGGTTGTCGCTCTCGATGTAGCAGGTAAAATGTTGAAATCTAGGACTGGGTGGGGAAATGTGGCTTACGGCGTTGATGCCTTTGGTTTCAATGCTCTTCCGGGAGGTTTTTATAATGGCAGTTTCATACCCTCTGAGGCCTCTTTTTGGACGAAAACGAAGGAAAGTTCTTCGGAGGGTTATGCTGCATCCTTCGTTGGAAACAACCTGATATATCCGATTGATGGGGCGTTCTTGGAGCCCTTTAGTTCTGATGTTGGCATCTCTGTCCGTTGCCTAAAGGACTCGGTAAACCCCTAGCCTCTAACCCCTAACCCCTAGGCCCTAAGCCATGATTATCCGTCCCCGCCGCTTGCGCAAGAATGAAACCATCCGCAACATGGTTGCGGAAACCGCAGTCAACCCCGATTCCCTCGTCTACCCGATGTTCGTGGTAGAAGGGGAGGGCATCAAGGAAGAAATCCCCTCGATGCCCGGGCAGTTCCGTTTTTCTATCGATGAAATCTTGAAGGAACTCGAAAGCTGCGTTGCGCTGGGAATCAAGTCGATATTGCTTTTCGGCATCCCGCACCACAAGGACGAAATGGCGACTTGCGCTTACGACGACGATGGCATTGTGCAGCGCGCGGTGCGCTCCATCAAGGCTCATTTCCCCGATCTGTACGTGATTACGGACGTGTGCCTTTGCGAGTATATGAGTCACGGGCATTGCGGGATTATCAAGGATGGCGACGTGGATAACGACCCGACGCTGGAACTCCTTGCGAAGACGGCACTTTCGCATGCGATTGCCGGAGCCGACATGGTTGCCCCTTCCGACATGATGGACGGCCGTGTGGGAGCCATTCGCGAATGTCTCGATGAACATGGATTCACGAATACTCCGATTATGGCTTACAGCGCGAAATTCGCAAGCGCTTATTACGGGCCGTTCCGCGATGCGGCCGATTCCGCTCCGCATTTCGGCAACCGCAAGAGCTACCAGATGGACGTGCGCAACGGCCGTGAGGCTCTGCGCGAAGTGGAACTCGATATCGAGGAAGGGGCCGACATCGTGATGGTGAAGCCTGGCCTAGCCTTCCTGGACGTGCTGCGCGAGGCTGCCGGGATAAGCGACGTGCCTGTGGCGGTCTATAACGTGAGCGGCGAGTATTCCATGGTGAAGGCTGCCGCGAAACTGGGCTGGATTGACGAAAACGCCATCATCCGCGAAAATTTGCTGGCCTTCAAGCGCGCCGGAGCCGATATCATCATCACTTACCATGCCAAGGAAGCCCTGGAGAAGGGCTTGCTGTAATTTATTTGCATTCAATGGAAAATAAAAAGAAAAAACTCATGCTTCTTGCAGCTTTCAGCGCTGCCGCTATCTTCACTGCCTGCGGTGGTGATTCTTCCGCCTCTGCAAACAGTGATTTTGATCCGCTGAGGGGTAAGACAGTTGCGTCTTGCGACGTGGTTGCTGCCATGGGTACCTTTGAAAGCCATTCCTGTACAGCTATGGCTGCTGACGACGCACGCGCTGAATCTTTTATTAAAAGGTGTGTTCCCAAAATGGAAGGTAGCATATTCGTTTATACGGCCGGTAATGGCTGCGCTGAGGCTGAACTTTCTTGTGTGGTCGAAAACACTGTCTGGTACTTCTACGGAGATGGCATGGACGCTTATACCTGCGAACATATGGTCAAGGAAAACCAAATGCTTCTTGAGAATCTTTAGAAGACCCAGCCCTATGGCTGGTTTTTCTATTTTGGAGTCTATGAACCATTCTCTTAGCGAAAAACTTTTTGCAGAAGCCAAGAACCTGATGCCGGGCGGCGTGAACAGCCCGGTGCGTGCCTTTGGGAACGTGGGGGCGACCCCTCCGTTTATCGCCCGCGCGAAGGGCAGCCACATCTACGACGTGGACGGGAACGACTATATCGATTACGTGGGCAGCTGGGGTCCGATGCTTTTGGGGCATGCCCACGATGCCGTTGTCAAGGCGGTGGCCGAGACGGCGCAGAACGGACTCAGCTTTGGTGCCCCTTGTGGCCTGGAATCCAAGCTTGCGAAGCTCGTGATGGATTTGGTGCCGAGCGTGGAAATGATTCGCATGGTGAACAGCGGCACCGAGGCGACGATGAGCGCCATCCGTGCGGCCCGCGGTTTTACCGGACGCGACAAGATCGTGAAATTCGAGGGCTGCTACCACGGCCATAGCGATAGCCTGCTTATCAAGGCGGGTTCGGGCATGCTCACGACAGGCAAGCCGAGCAGCAAGGGCGTGCCTGCTGACCTCGCGAAGTATACGCTCACGCTCCAGTACAACGACGTGGCGGGCGTGAAGGAACTTTTCGACAAGATTGGCGACGAGATTGCTGGCGTCATCGTGGAGCCGGTGGCGGGGAACATGGGCGTCGTGCCCGCAAAACCTGAATTCCTGCAGGCCCTTTCCGATGAAACCAGGAAACACGGTGCCTTGCTGATTGTGGACGAGGTGATGACGGGATTCCGCGTGGGTATCCACTGCGCGCAGGGTCTGTACGGCATCAAGCCTGACCTTACGACGTTCGGCAAGATTATCGGCGGCGGCATGCCCGTGGGCGCTTATGGCGGCCGCTTGGACGTGATGCAGCAGATTGCGCCGCTCGGCGGGATTTACCAGGCGGGAACGCTTTCCGGGAATCCGGTCGCGATGGCGGCGGGGCTTACGACGATGCAGGAACTCGTGGCGCATCCCGAGTACTACGTGCATGCCGAAGCGATGACGACACGACTGCTCGACGGCCTCAAGGATGCCGCGAAGTCTGCAGGAATCCCGCTAGCTGTAAACCAGGTGGGGGCGATGGGCTGCGTGTTCTTTACTGAGGGCCCGGTGGAATGCTTTGCCGACGTGCAGAAGTCCGACCTGGAACTGTTCCGCAGGTATTTCCTCGGGATGCTCGATGAGGGTATCTATCTGGCACCGAGCCAGTTCGAGGCAATCTTCGTGAGCGCTATGCATACGGAAAGCGACATCGACCGTACCGTCGATGCCGCCAGGAAAGTCTTCAAGACACTTTAAGATTCCGTGCTGTTGTCAGCCGGAGTCTCCGCGTTCTGCGTTGCTTCGGGCGCTGTGGCCGTTGCCGCTTCGGCTTTCTGCGCTTCGGCATCCTTGTCGCGGATGGTGGCGCGGCGGATCTTTCCGCTGATGGTCTTGGGCAGTTCCGTCACGAAGTCGATGATGCGCGGGCTCTTATAGCTTGCCGCAATCTTCTTGGTGAACAGCTGGATTTCCTTTGCGAGTTCCTTGGAGGCTTCGTAGCCTTTCTGGAGCACGATGGTCGCCTTGACGGCCTGGCCGCGGTCCTTGTCTTCGACGCCCGTGACGGCCACTTCGAGCACGGCCGGGTGCTTGTGGATGACTTCTTCCACTTCGAAGGGGCTGATGCGGTAGCCGGAACTCTTGATGAGGTCGTCGTTACGGCCCACGAACCAGTAATATCCGTCCTTGTCGCGGGTAGCAGTGTCGCCCGTGTGGTAGACGCCGCCCTCGAAAACGCGTTCGGTGCGTTCCTGGTCGCGGTAGTAACCGCCGAACATGCCGAAGGGCTTGCCCTGGTCAATCAGGATAATCAGTTCGCCGACTTCGTCGACGCCGCAGGGGTTTCCTTCGGCGTTCACGATTTCCATGCGGTATCCCGGGGAGGGCTTGCCCATGGAGCCCGGGCGCGGTTCGCTGAAACCGAAGTTGCCCGTGGTGAGCGTAAGTTCGGTCTGGCCGTAGCCTTCCTGCATGCGGATGCCCGTCTGCTCGTAGAACTTGTTGTAGATGTCGACGTTCAGGGCTTCGCCTGCGGTGGTGCAGTACTGTAGGCTCGAAAGGTCGTACTTGCCGATGCCGTGCTGCAGAATGTAGCGGTAGACTGTCGGCGGTGCGCAGAATGTGGTCACCTTGTATTCGGCCATTTTCTCGAGGAGCTTGCCCGGGATAAAGACCTTCATGTCGTAGGTGAACACGGCGGAGCCGGCAATCCACTGCCCGTAAATCTTGCCCCAGAGAGCCTTGGCCCAGCCTGTTTCGGCAACGGTCAGGTGTCGGCCGCCGTCAACGACGTGCTGCCAGTACTTGGCTGTCACGATATGGCCAAGCGGGTAGGTGAACGTGTGCGCTACCATCTTCGGGTTGGAACTTGTACCGCTCGTGAAGTACACGATCATGATGTCATCGTTGTGCGTGGCATCGTCGCCTTCGGGACGGTCGAACTTTGCAGGGTAAATTTCGTAGTCGTCGTAGAAGCTCACCCAGTTCTGTCGGGCGGTTTGGCCGACGGTCACGAGTTTTTCCACGGAGGCGCACTTGGACTTTGCCTTGTCCACTTCCTTTTGGAGCGCGGGTTCGTCGTAGGTCACGACCATCTTGACTTCGGCCGCATTGAAACGGTATTCCAGGTCTTCGGCGGCGAGCATGTTCGTTGCCGGGATGGCGATGGCGCCGATACGGTGGAGGGCCAGCAAGAAGAACCAGAATTCGTAGCGACGGCGGAGAATGAGCATCACGCGGTCGCCCTTCTTGATTCCCTGTTCCGCGAGGAAGTTCGCCGTGCGCTGGGAGGCTAGCGATAGGTCCTTGAACGTGAAGATGTGGCTTTCGTCGTTGTCGTCGCACCATACGAGGGCTTCGCGCTTGGGTTCAGTCCTTGCGTATTCGTCCACCACGTCGTAGGCGAAGTTGAAATTGTCCGGAATAGAAATCTTGAAGTTCTTGTAGAGGTCTTCGTAGGACTCGTAATCTATTTGGGAGAGAAACTTGTTGAGTAGCATGTCTTGAATCCAGTGGATACGGGCCTTACAGATCCCTGTACATGATTTTTTCACGCATGGTCGACGTGTAGCGCACCATGTTCAAGATGCGTTTTTCGCCGATGGTCCTGAAATCCTTGTCGTGGAACACCAAGCGGTGGACTCCGCCGGGCAGGAGCATCTTGAGACAGGCGTATGTCTGCGCGATTCCGAGAAGCGGGGTCGGGATGATGGAAAAACTGAGTGTGCCGGAGTTTGTCTTCTTGATCTTTCCGTCCACCTTCTGGTAGATGCCGTGGTAGTCCTCGTAGTAGTCGAAGATTTCCAGCGCCTGTTCCTTGAGGAACTTATTGCCGAACCAGATGGGGGGGATGAATCCGGAGGGCTTGCCTGTGCCGTGGGCCTTCCAGAGAGCTAGGCTCCTCTTGAGCAATGCCTGGGTGAAGCGTTCGTCGATACCGGCGAATTCGGCCTCGTTGTTCGAAACCCAGAGGGCGATTTTGCCTTGGAGGCTGCGCTTGAGGGAAAGGTCTGCGCGGTGGCGAGCCCCGTGGAGCATGATCTCGTAGCCCTCGTTCACGAACTTTTCGAGTTCTTCGCGGAACTGTTCCGCCTCGGATTCCGGTGCGGCACCGAACGACGGGATGACGGCGATGCTGATGGGGGAGCCGGCGGCATCTGCAATCTTGCGGATCTGGTTGCGAGTCCTCTTGAAGTTCAGGACGCTAAAGCTGTGGTAGCACAGGATGAACTTCTTCTTTTTCTGGAAAGTTGCCTCGGCGGCCTGGATGTCGGCGATGTCCTTGTTGTGTTCCATAGGGGCCTCTATTGCTTGTCGTTGTCAGAAGAGTAGATCTCTTCCTCGAGCTTCTGCGAGATGAAAAGATGATAGAAGAAAAACAGGATAACCGTTAGTGCGGAAATCTTGAGCCACGATTTGAACAGCCAGTCGGACATACGACGCTCCTTTGCACAGCAGTGTGCTCTGCAAAAATACATTTTTTCGGCATGAAAGGGCGAAAAATGGATGCCGCCCGCTAGATTCTTTCCATTGATTCTACGTCGGCCGTGTAATCGACGCCTTCGACGTCGAATCCGTTGGTGGCGAGGATGTCGTGGCGGTAGCCCTTGAAGTCGCCGATCCGGGCGAAAGATTCCTGCGAGATGGTCGCCATGCGCTTGCGGACTTCTTCCTGCACTTTCGGAGCCATTTCGAGCTCGTCGATACGGATGAGTCCGCTTTCGTCAGTGGGGATGGCACCGCCCGTGTAGAGGCGTTCGGCAAAAAGGCGCTCCATCTGTTCGATACAGCCTTCGTGCGTGCCTTGCTCCTTCATGACTTTATAGAGCACGGAAAGGTAAAGCGGGATGATGGGGATGACCGCGCTGGAGCGGGTCACGACGCCCTTGTTGATGGAAATGTAGGCTCCGCCACCGAGGCTCGCCTTGAGTTCCTCGTTGAGTTCGCGGGCTGTCTTTTCGAGGTGCTTCTTGGCGTTGCCTATGGTTCCGTCGCGGTAGATGGCGTGCGAAAGCATGGGGCCGAAGTAGGAATAGGCGACCGTCTTGACGCCTTTGGCGAGGACGCCCGCCGCGGCAAGCTGGCGCATCCAAAGCGCCCAGTCTTCGCCGCCCAACACCTTGACGGTGTTGGCCGCCTCTTCGGCGGTGGCGGGCTCAGCGCTGACCGTGCAGAGTTTGCCGGTCATGGAGTCGATAGTCTCTCCGGTAAAGGGTTCGCCGATGGGCTTGATGACGCTACGGTACAGTTCTCCGGTATCTGGGTCGATGCGCACGGCAGAGGTCACGCTGTAGACGACGAGGTCGATCTTTTTGCCTGCCTGCTGTACGGTCTCGATGACCTGCTTGCGCATGGCATGGGAGAACGCGTCTCCGTTGAACGTGACGGACTGGAGACCGGCGGCCATTGCCTCCCGGTCGAAAGCCATGTTGTTGTACCAGCCCGGGGTTCCGCTTTTGGGAACCGGCGTGTCAGTTCCTTCTTTTTCAAAGGATACGCCGATGGTGTCGGCCCCGTACCCGAAAGCGGCGGCAATGCGGCTCGCGAGGCCGTAGCCGGTGGAGCATCCGACGACGAGCGCGGTCTTGGGGGCATCCAGGGGCTTGCCCCTTTCGGCCCTTTTCTTCTGCACATACTTGACCTGGCGGGCCACGTCGGCGGCGCACCCTGCGGGATGCGCGTTGACGCACATGTTGCTACGAATCATGGGCTGGATGATCATACTTTCCCCCTTCCTCAGTTTTTTACAAGGCCCCTATTCCTTGAATTTCTTGATGACGACGATCCCGTTGTGTCCGCCGAACCCGAGGGAGGCGGAAACGGCCACGTCGATATTCCCTTCCACGCCCTGGTTCGGGACGTAGTCGAGGTCGCAACCTTCGTCAGGGTTGTCCAGGTTCTTGGTAGCGGGGTAGAACGAATCGCGGATGGCGAGGGTCGAGACGATCGCCTCGATGACGCCGGCGGCGCCCACGCAGTGGCCGGTCACGCTCTTGGTGCTTGATACCTTGATCTTGTAGGCATGTTCGCCGAGCGCGATCTTGAGCATCTCGGTCTCGGTGAGGTCGTTCAGGTGCGTGGACGTGCCGTGGGCGTTGTAGTAGTCCACGTCGGTCGCTTCGATGCCGGCATCCTTCATGGCGCGGATCATGGCCTTTGCGCAGGTTTCTCCACCCGGGCGGGGGCTCGTGATGTGGTAGGCGTCGGCGGATGCGCCGTAGCCGGCCAGCTCGGCGTAGATCTTTGCGCCGCGGGCCTTGGCGTGTTCGAGTTCTTCGAGCACCAGCACTGCACCGCCTTCGCCCATGACAAAGCCGCTACGGTCTTTGTCGAAGGGGCGCGACGCCTTTTCGGGGTCGTCGTTGAACTTGTCGGTGAGGGCGTGCATGCCCGCGAAGCTCTTGATGGAATATTCGGTAATCCCGCTTTCGGACCCGCCGGCGAGGCACACGTCCAGGCGGCCCGAGCGGATGGAATCCAGCGCGACCCCGATGGCGTCGGTGCCGGAGGCACAGGCGGTGCAGATCGTATGGGCAGACCCGGTAATGCCGAGTGCTATGGAGACGTTCGCACACGCCTCGTTCGGGATGAGTTCGGGCATGGCGAGCGGGGATACCCTGCGCTTGCCGCCTTCGATATACTTGTTGTAGGTCTCGTCGAGAATGTCCATGCCGGCCAGTCCGTTCCCGGCCACGATTCCGGTGGTGTCCTCGGCCAGCTGTTCGCGGGTGAGGCCTGCATCCTTGACGGCCTCGTTCGCAGCCCCGACCAGGAACTGCGTGAAGCGTGCCATGCGGCGGGCTTCCTTCGGGTCGATTCCGTGTTCTTCGGGCTTAAAATCCTTGACTTCTGCAGCAATCTTAACCGGGCAGTTGCTCGCGTCGAACAGTGTAATAGGTCCGATGCCGCTCTTGCCCTCTCGTATGGCTTTCCACATATCGGGTACGGTCTTTCCGACGGGAGAGATCGCGCCCATGCCAGTAATTACAATTCTTCTCTTGTTCATAAAATCCTTTTTTTGGGGATAAAGATAGCTATTTAAATAGGAATCTTTTTTTTACTCCCCAAGAATCGGTATGAAAAGCGTAATGTAATAAAAAAGAAGTATTTCTGTAATATTATACCTTTTTTTTGCTGCTTTTTTCACAAAAAAAGAAAAAAAGTTGCATTTTAGGGACGCTTTACATTTTTGCGTTGCTTTACAGGATGCGGGTGCTTTTTTCTATTATTGGAGATACATGAAAAAATTGCCCAAATTGCATATAGCTCTGCTCATTTTTGTCCTCTTGACGATTCTCTGGTCTGCCGTGGGTGTGGTTGACACTTACCTGACCTGGGTCCTGGAAGCCGCCCCGGCGCTTGCCGGGCTTTTGGTTCTTGTGCTGACCTACAAGAAATTCCGCATGCCCGATTACCTGTATGTCATAATGGCTTTCCACATGGCCGTTCTGCTGGTGGGGGCGCACTATTCGTATGCCAAGGTGCCGCTTGGCTTCTGGATGGAGGACTGGTTCGGCTTTACGCGCAACAATTACGACAAGATTGGGCATTTCATGCAGGGATTTACCCCGGCGCTCCTGACCATAGAGCTCCTGCGCCGTACAACCCCGCTTCGGACCACCGGCTGGACGGCATTTTTGGCGATTTGCGTCGCCGAGGCCATTTCGGCCCTTTACGAGATTATCGAATGGCTCGCTTCGTTGAGCAACCCGACCGATACGGAGGCGTTCCTGGGAACCCAGGGTTACATTTGGGACACCCAGTCGGACATGTTCATGTGCCTGACCGGGGCGGTCCTTGCCGTTCTCATCTGGTTCTTTGTTTACCCAAGGCGCTGAAATCGCTTACTTGTTGCTTTTGAGCAGTTTTAGGCAAATTTCGGACAATGCGTTTGCAGGGAGTACGGCTCCCTTGCTGTAGATGATTTCGCCTCTCCTGTTTATGGCGGTCAGGTAGGGGACCACGGATTTTTTGATGTGGAATTCCTCATCAAATCGGTTTTCCCAGTAGAAAGATTTCCAGTCCCAGGGCAAATCCTGCTTGTAGACCCAATTATGGATTTCGTCATGGGTGTAACCGCTGACGCCGAAAAGGATACGAATTTTGTGTAGACGCAGGAAATCGGTCAATGATTTGAGGTCTTGGGCTTCCCTGACGCAGTGCGGGCACCAGGTGCCCATGGTGAAAATGAGTGTCCCTTTCTCCCCGGCGAGTTCTTCTAGGGTCGTTTTGTTCCCGTTGAGTTCGTACATCACGGTATCCCACTTTATTCTCGTGGAAAAGGGATTGAAGCCTTTTACCTTGAAAATGTAGAAGGCTGCCGCGGCGATGAGCACGAGAATTAGAAGTTTCTTGATCGACATGTATTCAATATATGCTTTTTTGCATGGATTTTATGCTCCGAAAAGGCAAAAAGGCTGTTTTGGCGTGTAAAGTGTGATTTTTGTGACGAGGATTTCTATCTTGTAGGGCGTTCTGAACGAGGTTTATGATGATTGTATCTTGGATGACCACCAATAAGTGTAACCTGACCTGCAAGCACTGCTACCAGGACGCGGGCGAGAACAAGGCGGCCGAGCTCACGACCGCCGAGGCGCTCAAGCTGATTGACGAGATCGCGAAGGCGGGGTTCAAGATCATGATTTTCAGCGGTGGCGAGCCCATGACCCGTCCCGACATCGTGGAACTGGTCGCGCACGCCTCGAGCAAGGGACTCCGCCCTGTGTTCGGTACCAACGGCACGCTCATCACGCACGATTTGGCGTTTGAACTCAAGAAGGCCGGTGCCATGGCCATGGGCATCAGCATTGACAGCATCGACCATGACCGCCATAACAATTTCCGCGGTCTCCCGAACGCCTTCGAACTCACCATGATGGGTATCGAGAACTGCAAGGCGGCGGGCCTCCCGTTCCAGATCCACACGACCATCATGGATTGGAACCAGAACGAAATTTTTGACATCATGGACTGGGTCAAGGAAATCGGCGCGGTGAACCACCAGATTTTCTTCCTGATTCCCGTGGGCCGTGGCAAGGAAATTGAAGACCACGCCTTGCGCGTCGCCGAATACGAGGGCCTGCTCCGCAAGATCATGGAAAAGAGCCGCACGCTCGGCATCCCCGTGAAGCCCACCTGCGCCCCGCAGTTCCTGCGCATCGCCGACCAGCTCGACATCAAGACGCGTTACAGCCGCGGATGCCTCGCCGGACTCGACTACTGCATCGTGAGCCCCATCGGGAAGGTGCGCCCCTGCGCCTACATGATGGAAGAGGCGGGCGACGTGCACGACACTCCGTTCGACGAAATCTGGGCGAACGCCGAAGTGTTCAAGAAGCTCCGCACCAAGGCCTACGCCGGTGCCTGCGGCAAGTGCAAGTTTAACGACCGTTGCGGCGGTTGCCGCGCCCGTGCCGCCTATTACCACGACGGCGACTTTATGCAAGAAGACTCCTACTGCGCTTACGGGAGAGGTCTATGATTAATTGATGATTGAGGATTGATAATTGATGATTAAATATTATCCATTATCAATTCTCCATTATCCATTATCCATTATCCATTATCAATCATCAATTCTCCATTATGTTCACTCCTGAAGATGAAAAATACATGCGCATGGCGCTCCGCGAGGCGCAAAAGGCCTTCGACGAGAAGGAGATTCCCATCGGCTGCGTTATCGTGAAGGATGGCGTGGTGATAGGGAAGGGCCACAACCAGATCGAGATGCTCAAGGACGCCACCGCCCATGCCGAAATTCTGGCTATCGGGACGGCGGCGGGGCACCTCGACAACTGGCGTCTGGACGGCTGTACTTTGTATGTAACGCTCGAACCCTGCCCGATGTGCGCAGGGGCTATCCTCAACAGCCGCGTTTCCCGCGTGGTCTACGGTTCCCCGGATACCCGTTTTGGCGGTTGCGGAACGACCGTCGACGTTATTACGGGCAATGCGCTCAAGCGCGATGTGGAAGTGGTCGGCGGGCTCCTGGCTGACGAGTGCCTGGGCCTCCTGAAGGCTTTTTTCCAGCAGATGCGGCTCGAAAAGGGCGATTCCGGTAACAAGGGAACACCCTAGACCCCGTTGATTTCCCCCTTATTCTCTCGTCTCTCGTCTTTCGTCTCTCGTCTAATATCTATATTCAAAATATGAATTTGATCAAATTTTGCGCTACCTCCGCAGCGCTCCTTTTGTTGTGTTCTTGTGACAAGAACGATGTCGTCCTTGCCTTTAACACGCAGGATGCTTCTGCCCGAACTTTTTTCCTTGAGTCGTCCCTGAACGTGCTCTTGCCCGAGGATTCCGCCAATGCTGCGGAGTCCATGCAGTCGCACATCAAGGTCCGCAGCACGCTGAACATGCTCGTGCCCTACGATAACGGCTCTGCCCGATTCGAAATGAAGGTCGATTCGGTGGAATACACCTCTGACAAGCGTTCCGTCGAGGAATTCCGCAACATCGAAAAGCTCGTTTCCATTCAGCATTTCCAGTTCAAGCTCGATTCCGACGGCACTGTTAGCGATCCGGTCGTCGAAGATGCCGAAATCAAGCTCGGCGAGGACGATATAGACCTCGTGAAGCTGTTCCTGAAGATCCAGCCGGTATTGCCGGCCAAGCCGGTCGCCATCGGGGAGTCCTGGGAACGTATGGTAACCATTCCGGGGGCGAACTCGGTCACGACCGTGTACAAGTCGTTCACCCTCGAAGATGTCATGCTCCACGACGGGGCGCAAATTGCAAAGATTGGCATGAACCTCAAGTACAAGGAAGAACCGGACTCCACGTCTGACTTGCACATGGAAAGCCAGGGATTTATCGTCGGTTCGGGTTCTGTCCTGTTCGATGTCAGTCATGGGGCGGTTGCCTCCGCGACACTTGAAATCAACGGCGACCTGAACGTAAAGGATATTGTCGCTCAGGATTCCATCCCGAACATGCATGTCATCCAGAAAATCAAGATGAGGAGTGAACTTTGATGCTACGTCCGCGCTTGTTTCTGTCTGTTTCGCTTTTGCTTGTGACGACTGCACTTGCAGGGGAGATGCCCTTCCCCCAGCCCGAGAAGGGCTTGGTGCGTCTCGTGGCCAAGGATAGCCCCTACATTTTGGAACAGGGCGTGGTGCTTTCTTCTACGGACACGTTCGTCGTTGAACCCGGCGTGACGGTTCTCATGGGGGAATACGCGAAGATCATGCTGCGTGGGCCGGTCCGCATCCAGGGGTCGCCCGAAAAGCCTATCGTGTTCCGCAGTGCCGACTCTAGCGCAAGCTGGAATGGAATCCATTTCGTGTCGAGCAGCAAGCCTTTCGATGTCAGGAATCTCGTGGTGGAAAATGCTTTCCGCAACACGGTGTTCCGTACCGACGGTATCTTCCACCAGGTCAAGTTCGTCAACAACTACTACGGTCTTTGGGTCGACGAGGTTGCCCAGATGTACCTTACCGACTGCGAGTTCTCGCGTAACCGCTTTGCCCTGTCGCTCCGTGCCGCCAGCGTGAATGCGAACAATACGACCATTTCCAACAATGTCTACGGGCTCTATCTGGAGGCCGCGGCCAAGTACGATGGCGACATGACGCTTGTCGCCAACAACCTGGAAGCCGATGTCCGCAACGAATCCGACGAACTGGCCAAGAAAGGCAAGCGCGTTCGTCGCAATATCTGGCAGCGTGTCGAGGCCCGTTTCTGAGGTAGTGTACCGTGGAAGAGTCTTTCCGTCGAGCAATACGTAAGATGACCGGGACAAGCGTGCGCTTGTCTGTCCGGCCGGACAGGTCGTCCATGGTGGCGTCGCTGTCGCAGTCGATGATGGTCACCTGGTCCATCGCGTTGTTCGAACACCTGGACGCCATGATGTCCAACGCGGAATCTATGGTCAGCGCCTCCGAGCTCATCTCGTTCAGCAAGTCCGCCTGGAAGTTGGCGGATGCGAGCTTCCCGCAGATTATCCAGGACGCGAATGCCCTGTACGACGAGTTCCGCGCCAAGTGGATGCAGCGCTTCTCCACAGAAGAGGTGCTTCGCCTTTTGCTCGAAGGTGGCGATTTCTTGACGCACGACGAGGAACAGGGCTGGGCGCTCACCGTTAAAAACAACAAGCAGGACATCAGCGCCTTCTACTCCGCGACCATCCACCTGCTGGTCAGCGATGCCGAACCGCTGTTCGTTCGCATGCACGGCCGCGTGATGCAGCTGCAGGAAAAGCTCTGCAAGTATTGGCACGGCGAAAGTGCCGTGGATGCCGTGTCCAAGTTGTTGCCCTGCCTGGAAACGTCGCTCCGCGAAAAGGAAAACGCACTGGTCCTTTCGCTCCGCAGTACGCTGAACTCTATCGCCAAGAAACGCTTCGCTGCAGCATTTACGGGCAAGGGTGCTGCGCGCTATTATGCTTCCGCTGCCGGTTGCGCAAGGAATGTCGGACGTTTCTGGAATCCGCATGGCGCGTACGAGAACGGCTTCCTCGCCTTTACCGATGACTTTTGTGACTATGCCCGCGGGCTCACGATACAGATTATCGAATGGTATCAGAGCAAATGGGCGCTTTTCCTCCGCGGGTTCTCGCGGGGTCAGTTAAACTTGTTTGAAACCCCGGCCCTTTATCAGGCCAAAACCAATTCGTAAGGATAAACATGAAGAACGCATTCACTTCGATCTTGCTGCTTAGCGTCGTAGGCCTCGCCGTCTTGCTGGCGGGTGCATTCTATTTCGGCGCTCCGCTTTTCGGATGGATTATCATGATCGCGATTTTCGCCGTTTTCATTGTGGAACAGGCCCTGGCGCTCAAGAAGCTCAGGCAGATGTCCGCCGAAAGCGAAATCATCGACGAGTGCGAACGCCGCCACATCTATTCTGCAAGCGGTGACGGGGTTGTTGCTGCAAGAATTCGCCTTGCCGAACGCCTGTTGAGCAAGGGTGTCCGCCTGGATTCCCCGGTGGCATTCGAGGTGCTCTCTACGGGAGCGTCCATTTCCATCCCGCGCAGTGCTAGCGGTTCCGTAATCCTGCTTGGCCTTATGGGTACGTTCTTCGGTCTTATGTACTCGGTCGCGACGGCCGGTGGTGCCATTGACAATTCTACGACGCAGGCGACGCTCGATACTATCCAGCTTTTGTTCCAGGGCATGAAGGGCATTTTCGGCACGAGCCTTTGCGGCTTGTTCGCTGCCCTTATCCTGAATGCGACGCGCGGAATTCTGATAGCAAATCGTGACGCCTTCATGAGCCGCCTGGATTCCATGACGCTCGACATGCAGGGCTCCGCTGTCGAGGAAGGCGAACAGAACAAGAGCGAAATCGAACGTCTGTTCCAGGTGGTGACAAAGAATTTGAACAGTGTCGTAAATTCCGTGCAGGAAAGCCTTACCGGTATTGTCGGCAAGGTCGGGACGGATCTCGCCGCTGTTGCCGACAAGGTTTCTAATAACGTAAACACCTCCGTAGAAAAGATTGCATCGAATGTGGGCCAGTCGGTCGACAAGCTGTCTTCCGACATGTCGAAGGCCGTGTCCGGGCTGAATTCCCTGATGGAAGGCATGGGCAAGAACCTGGGCGAATCCGTTGCTTCGTCCTTTGCCCCGATGGAAAAGAGCGTCAAGGCGCTGGCCGACTCTGTCGAATCCATTCCGGGCAAGCTCGAAGACAAGCTCGGCGGGCTTTCCGGTTCCATTCAGGCCGGGCTTTCCGAGGCGACAAAGAATATTGCCGACGCCGTTACGGAACAGGTCAAACAGTCCGGCGAGCAGTGGAAGGCTTTCATGGACAAGCTTTCTTCCACGACGGATGCGAATACCGAACACCAGAAAGAAGGCCTGGAAACGCTCAAGAATGTCGCCCTGCAGGTTGCCGAAAAGGCGCAGGCCGGTTCTGCAGAACTCAGCCAGTCCGTTTCCGAAAAGATTTCCGCACTTTCTACGGACATCCTCGGCGCTTTCCAGAAGCTTTCCGAAACTTCCGCCGTGCTGCTCGAGGCCCAGAAGGCCCTTACCGAAAGTATCGACAACCGCGTGGTCAAGGAGAAGGAAGCGACCGACGCCCTGGGCGGCAACATTGTCGAGACCGCAGAACTCATGCGCGTGAACCAGTCCGAGCTGAGCGCGAACCTGGAAATGCTCCGCACCGGTCTCGAGTCCATCATGGAAAAGTTGAACGGCGATACTGCCGAACGCGACGACGAGGACAACTTTGTCGAGCACTTGAACCAGACTCTGGAAGCCTTCCACGAGCGTGCAAGCGAAGTCCTTATGGAAAATGCCGTCAAGACGCAGGAAATCCTCCTCGAGGTCATGGAACAGATGCAGCGCTTCTCTGTATCGTCTGCCTCGTCGGCGACGCAGCAGCCTAAGGCCGAGGAATAACTATGCGGTTCAAGCAAGACGACAACCGTAATCCGTGGATGGCCTATACGGACCTGGGCGTGGCCCTCGTGTCCCTGTTCATCCTCGCGTTCGTGGCGATGGCCACCCTCAAGGAGCAGAAGGCCGAAGACCTGACGCGTACCGAGGAAGAAGTCCTCAGCTGTCAGGAGCAGATGCGCAAGATTGCGGCCGAACGCAACGCGCTTTTGTCCAAGAGTTTGCAGACCTCCATCGAGGCAGGCCTTATTGCCCTCGAAGACGGCAAGATCCAGATCCAGGCGAGCTTCCTTTTCCCGCTGAACGGTGCTAACCTTACGCCGGAAGGCGTGAGCGTGATCCAGGGAATCAGCAAGGGCTTGCTTGACGCGCTGGATACCGGCGATGTCATCATGGTGAGCGGATTTACCGACGATACACCGGTGAAGTCCTCGACCTATACGAACTGGCATCTCTCTTCGGAACGTGCCGTGAACGTGGTCAAGGCGCTTGTCGCGCAGGGATTCCCGCCCGACCGTCTCTTTGCCGCAGGCTTCGGCGAACACCAGCCCAAGTATCCCAACGACAGCGAGGAACACCGTCGCCTGAACCGCCGCGTGGAAATCGGTGTCACCCCGCTCACGAAGACGGAACCCAAGGAGTAGGCCTCCGATGCAAGAACATGTGGCAAGTCTCAAGCAGCGTGTCGACGCCATCCGCAAGACGGGAAAGGTCCCGCACTGGCGTATGGTCTATGCCGAGTACCTGCTGAACCGCGCCCAGGAATATCTGGCTGTCGACCGCGAGCCCGAGGCAAAGCTTGTCGCGGCAAAGATTGACCGCTGGATTGTCCAGCATACGCCGCCTGCCGAGGAACGCAGCGCCGCTGACCTGCATCCTATGGAATTTTGGAACAGGGACCTTCTTTCCGGCATCTCCGCTCAGATCAAGAAGACTCTTTCGGCAAAGCGCCTGCTTGTCCCCTCGACGGAGCGAGAATCTATCTTGCGCCGCCTTGACGTGGTGGAGGGCTGGATAGGCGAGGGCAAGTTCCTGAAAGCGCATGACGAACTCCTGTCGCTACGTTCCGCCCTGATTGCCCGTTTGCGCCGTAGCTACCGTGCCCGCCTTGCCGCGGCATCTGTCTACCAGGGAGGCTCCTTGCCCCCGGGAACGCAGATTGGCCCCTACAACGCGCGCCATACGCTCGAGGAGACGTTCCATATCGTTGGTGAACGCGACCCGATCTGGGTCGAAGATTTCCTGGAAATCTACAACGAATTGTTCAAAATCGTGGAACGCTTGGTCCCCCAAGAAAAAAAGTGATTTAGTTAGATTTTGCCCTTTTTTTATGTTATATTAGCGAATGAGCTAATATAACGTTTTTTCCTTTAAGGAGGAATTATGAAAAAATCTTTGGTTGGTTTCATGGCGCTGGGTTTTGTGTTTACCGGGTGTATTGGAGATTCCGACGACGAAAAAGGGATTAAGGTTGGAAGCGGTGGTGAAAAGAATTTATATGAGAAAGTCCTGATCAAGGATGGTTATTTTACCGATTCCCGTGACAATAACAAGTACAAGATTGCAAAAATCGGTGGCCATTATTGGTTTGCCGAAAACTTGCGCTATGCAGACTCTTCCGAGATGACCAATCTGAAGGGCAATATCCGTTGCCTTGATAACAAGCCCAAGAACTGCGAGAAGTTCGGTCCCCTGTACACTTGGACGGGTGCGATGGATTTGGAAGATTCGTATACTGAAAAAGAGGCCGGGACATTAAAGGCCGCGCAATTCCAGGGAGCTTGTCCTAACGGTTGGACCATTCCTTCCGTTAAGCAGTGGAAAGACTTCCTGGATGAAGTCGGTATCCTGAATGGTGACGAAGGAAATGGAACAAGCCTCAAGTCGATTTCTACATGGGATAAAGTGGACTCCGTTCCTGGTGGCATGAACCGCTTCGGTTTCGATATGCTGGCCGGAGGCCGTGCCAACAACGATGGCAACTTCCAGTCGGGCGGCAAGTACGCTTATGTCTGGGCTGCAGACGAGGTTGACGAAGGAACAGCCAAGGGATTCTCCTTCCATTACGACAAGGAAGGAGTGGATGGCGGCGAATACTACAAGGATCACGGCATGTCCGTACGTTGCATCCTTGCGGACGAGGCTACTTTGACTGTAGAAGGCGACCTCGACTCTTCCTATATCGCCGAAATTCCGTTTGATTATGGCACTATGAAAGTGGGTGGCGAGAGCTACAAGACCATCAAGATTGGTCAGACGACCTGGATGGCCGAAAACTTGAACTACAAGACCGAAAACAGCTGGTGCTACAATAACGACGACTCGTCTTGCAAGAAGTTCGGGCGCCTTTACAATTGGGAAGCGGCTCTGACGATTTGCCCCGAAGGTTGGAAACTCCCGGGAAGGGCTGATTTCAATGCTTTGATTGAATACCACCAGGACATGCGTTTCATTCGTTCTAAGGATGAATGGAAAAATGATGATGGCCTCAATTTCTGGGGCTTCAATCTGCTGCCAGGCGGCGGCTTCAAGGCAGGGGACTTCTTTGATGCAAAGGTTAGCGCATACCTCTGGTCCAGCGAAGCGAACGCCGATTCTGAATCGTTTGCCTTGTTTGTCAATTACTACGGCGATGCGTCCGTCAAGTCGTACAGCAGAGGAGCGGGCTATTCTGTCCGCTGCATCAAGGAATAAATCCGTTAAGGTTTACCTTAACGGGTATTCCTTATATTCCTGAACGCCGAACTCCTGCTTGAGGTAATCCCAGCGGACGAGGCGGTTCTTCCAGAAGTATTTCCTGTAAAGACGCCGTGCAACGCGGCTAGTGAGTTCGTAAGGAATAGTGTGGTGGTCGTCCGCCACACTTTCCATTGATATACGGAAGTCCAGTTCGCCGTTTACGACATCGACAGTCTCTCCGACTTGCACGTCGGGGATGTGGCTCACGTCGACCATTGTCGCGTCCATGCACACGCGGCCGAGAATCGGGCAGATTTGCCCGCGGATCATCACAAAACCCTTGTTGTATTCACCACGCAGGTAGCCGTCGCCGTAACCGATGGCGATGGTCGCAATCCTTGTGGGTTGCTGCGCCATCCAGTATCCGCCGTAGCTCACGGTTTCGCCCGGCTTCACGACGTGGATGTGGCGGATGGTGCTCTTGATCTTCATGACGGGGTGGATGGGAATTTGCGACGGGGTCGGTCCCATGCAGTTGTAGCCGTACAGCGTAAGGCCGGGACGCACCATGTCGAAATGGCTCTCGGGGTGCGTGAGAGTGCCGGCCGAGCTGCTGCAGTGGCAGACGGGCGGTCGGATGCCTTCCGCTTCCAGAACGTCCACCAGACGGCTGAATCGCTGGATCTGCACGTCCGTCTTGGGATTGCCCGGCATGTCGGCCGTAGCAAGGTGGGTGAACATTCCTTCAAAGTCAATATGCTTGAGGTGCAGCGCTGTCCTGATGCTGTCGAAGTCCTCGGCGTCGAATCCGTAGCGGTTCATGCCCGTGTCGATAGCGAGGTGGGCGCGGCACGTTGTCCCCGTCTCGGCGAGGAACTGGTCGAACAGCTGTGCCGTGCGGAGGTCCGATATGGCAGCGGTCAGCTGGAATTCCACGAAGTAGGCAAAGTCGGCAGGAGTGCAGGGCCCGAGCACCAGGATGGGAAGGTCCATGCCGTACTGTCGCAGGAGCATGCCTTCGTTGATATGGGCCACGCCGAGATAGTCCGCACCGCCGAACTTGGCGGCAAACGAGCAGGCGAGGCTGCCGTGGCCGTAGGCGTCGGCCTTCACGGGGATAAGTATCTTCGTGTTGGCGGGAATCTGGCTCCGGATAAATTGGATGTTGTTGCACAGGGCGTCAAGATTGATTTCAATCCAGTTCGGGCGCGCGATACGGTTCAAGTCGGGTGGGGTAGGTAAAAGTTTCATGGTAAGAAAAATATAGGAAACTCTGCACAAGCCGACCACAAGGCCATGTAAAAAAAGAATGCGTTTAACTTGGAGATGTCTAGATTGGAATAGAACCGGTTGATATAATTTTTTGTAAAAACCGGAAAGTTGCGCCTGTGGCAAAATCGCTCCCGAGCCCAGTATCTACGCGCATCCCGCTAATTTGTTCAAGTTTACAATTGCATCAATGAATTTTTGTTTACGCTTCGGCGCGCAACGAAAAAATTTTTTCGTTGTACTTTAAGATTAAAGAGAGAAATAAATCGTTCTTTGTTCGAACAAAGGAACGAATATTGAACGGTAGTACAAACAAAATAATTCCTTTGACTTAGCCGTTTTGTCCCCTCGACATTGCGTTCCCGAAGTATGCCCCGCCAACGGGGTAGTTATTCCCCCTATTTCCCAAAACAACAAATCCATAAATTGGAGGGTAAAATCATGAAAACTCAAACCAAAAATCCAACAAAAAAACAAACGACGGATAAGTTCATTGAGTCCCTGCTGCCGGATTCCGACAAGAGGATGTGGCGTATTGCCGGTACGTCCATCATTGCCGCGCTTTCGGTCGGTTTCTGGGCGACTACGTATGAACGGGTAATCGACGAGATTGTCTTCGAAAAGACGGAGGCAGTGGAGATTTCGACAACCATGAACATCATCGAAAAAAAGGAGGAAAAGAAACAGGAAAAGCAGGAAAAGAAAATCGAGAAAAAGGAAATCAAGCGTAAGAAGCAAGGCGGTGGCGGCAAGCGCGCGGGTAGTGGGAATCCTCGCTCTCCCGAGCAGCGGGGGATTCTCAAGATCATCGCGGCGCGGACGCAGAATGCCAATGCCGAAGTCTACAACTTGACAAACCAGAAGTTCGCGAAGGATATCGACAAGATCCTCAAGAACGTGAACGGTTTGCAGGTGACCGGGAAGACGCAAATCGCGGGGTCCCGCAAAGGCAAGCTGGACGCTGGTTTCAACGAGGGCGTCGCCTCGGGCGGTAGCGGCGGTATCGGTGATGCTATGGCAAGTATCATCGGGGGGCCTTCCGGGGCCATCTCGACAAAGACCATTGGCAAACTCAAGCCCCCCTCCGAACGTGATATCGATATGGGACCGGGCACTTCCTCGCGCTCTGCATCTGACATCATGAAGGTCGTGCGGCAGCGTACTCCGGGACTGCGCCATATCTACAACAAGTTCCTTAAGAAAAAGCCCGGTTTCCAGGGCAAGATCACGCTGAAGTTCACGATCGCCCCGGGCGGGGAAATCGTCAGCATCGCGGTGGTCTCCTCTACGACCGGCTACGCCGAATTCGACGCCGACATCAAGAATGCCGTCGGTCGGTGGACATTTAGCAAGGTGAAGTCGGGAAACACCACGGTAACCATTCCCTTCACGTTCACTGAATAGGACTCTGAAATCCTGTAAATGATACCATTCCGGTGGCCACACGGCTGCCGGAATTCCTTATTTGTCTTGTGGAATAGGCCTCCGCATTTGTAGATGTTGAAAAATTATATAGATTATCTGAAACAAAAATTTCTGGTAGAGGATCGGTTATGCTAAAGGCGAAACATGGGTTTTCTCTTGTTGTTGCTGCAATTTCCGTTTTGCTGCTTGTCGCCTGCGGCGATGACAACTCCACAAAAGCCAGTGACAAGATTGTGGTTGACTCAGTCGAGGACCTGAGTAACTGTGTCGCCACCAAGGTTGGAAATTTGGAATATGTGGATACGGTGGCTTACGTGTGTGTTGAACTCGGTGACAAGATTAAATGGGTTCAGGTTGCCGGAGTAGGGGACAATTCCGAGGATTTTAGGGTTTGCACCGGTAAAAAGGACGAACTGTATTCCTTTTCCCAAAAAGAAAATACACTGTATGTTTGTAATGACGAAGAGTGGGTTCCTGTGAAGCAACTCGATGATAACGACAGTATGGAGGAGTCCAGCAGCAGTGAAGCAAAATCGTCGTCATCCAGCGTCACACAGCAGTCGAGCAGCTCAAAAAAAGTGGAATCTTCATCTAGCAAGGTCACTGAGCCTGTCGAACCAGTCGAAGTGACGACCGGAACTATGACAGACTCCCGCGACGGGCAGACTTACAAGACGGTTACCATCGGCACTCAGACTTGGATGGCCCAGAACCTCAACTACGCCTATACTGATGTTCCTTATAAACAAGGAAACTATACCTCTGATTCCACCAGTTGGTGCTACAATAACGACGCAAACAACTGCTCCAAGTACGGCCGCCTTTATACATGGGCAGCCGCGACAACGGTTTGCCCAGAGGGCTGGCATCTGCCTACAGGCGCCGAGTTCGTAACTTTGTTCACTGTAGTCGGCGGTCAATCAACCGCAGGCAGGGTGCTCAAGTCCACATCCGGATGGATTAGTGGCAATGGCTCGGATGCCTTTGCCTTCTCCGCGCTCCCTGCCGGCAGCAGGGACGACCGCGGGCTTTACAACAACGAGGGTTACAACGCGAACTTCTGGAGTTCTATAGAGTACAGTAGCCACGGCGCGTACTACATGTACTTGTACTATGACTACGACGATGCGTCCCTGGACTTCTACAACAAGAACTACGGGTTTTCTGTTCGTTGCCTCAAGAACGCACAAGCCGAGTGAAGCGGCCGCCGAGTGAAGCGGTCCCTCTTCGATTTTTTTGAGCGGGTTCCAGTTCTTGCGCTTGTTTCTCCTTTTTGCTATATTCTCACGCGGAACAAAATGGAGACTTTGAAATGACTGACCCTCGCATTACGAAACTTGCCGAAAACCTGATTAATAACGCGCTTGCCCTCAAGGCGGGCGAGAACATCCTTATCGAAACCACTGACACGCCCGACGAAGTCTCTACCGAGCTCATCAAGGCTGTCGAAAAAGTGGGGGGCAACGCCTTCGTTCACAACTACAACAGCCGTGTCCGCCGCCAGGTCATCCGTTCCGCCAGCGAGGCGCAGATGAAGCTCTCCGCAGAGCTCGCGCTCGAGGAGATGAAGCGCATGCAGGCCTATATCGCCATCCGCGGTGCCGATAACGCCATGGAAAACTGTGATATCAGCGACGAGAAGATGCTCGTGTACCGCAAGATGACCAAGGAGACGCTCGACTACCGCGTGAACAAGACGAAATGGTGCGTGCTCCGCTGGCCCAACCCCTCCATGGCCCAGGGCGCGAAGATGAGCACCGAGGCCTTCGAGGACTTCTACTTCAAGGCATGCCTTGCTGATTACCCGAAAATGGGCCGTGCCGCACAGAACCTGATCGACCTGATGAACAGGACGGAGAAGGTGCGCCTCGTGGCCAAGGATACCGACATCACCTTCAGCATCAAGGACATTCCTGCCGTGCCCTGCTGCGGCAACATGAACATTCCCGACGGTGAAGTCTATACGGCACCGGTGAACGGGAGCATCGAGGGCGTCATCCACTACAATACGCCGACGCTGTACGAAGGCAAGCATTTTAGCGGGGTACGCCTGGTGTTCAAGGGCGGCAAGATCGTAGAGGCCACCTGCGATACAGGCGACAACGCCCAGCTCAACGCCATATTCGATACGGATGAGGGCGCACGTCGCGTGGGCGAATTCGCCATCGGTTTCAATCCGTTCGTGAATGCCCCGATGTGCGACATCCTCTTCGACGAAAAAATCGCAGGCAGCATCCACTTTACGCCGGGAATGTGCTACGAAGACGCCTACAACGGCAACCAGAGCGCCATCCACTGGGACCTCGTGCTTATTATGCGCCCGGAATACGGTGGCGGCGAAATCTGGTTCGACGACAAGCTTGTCCGCAAGGACGGCCTGTTCGTGGTTGACGAACTCAAGTGCCTGAATCCCGACCAGTTGGGATTGTAGCCTAATAAGCTATTTCATAATGCAGCGGACGGAGTGCTTTTGCTTGAGAGATGCCGCCGAATGAATTATTCGATCGTGTCCAAAACTTACAGCAAAATAATTCGCCGAAGCTCCCTTTTGCACTTGTGTTGATGTCCATACGTAGGTGCCGCGCCCGTCGATGGGAAGTAACGTAAATCCGTAGTCATCGGTACCCCCGTTTGCTTCCCAACCATGAACGCTCTTTACTTTTGATGCGGAATTGCCGACGGCTCTTGTCAGGTCGTTGGCTTCGCTTGCGCTCGGTAACCGCCAACCATTTGGGCATGCCGTCATGGCGTCGTTCCAATCATATACCCGTCCATATTTTCTGCACTGGTCGTCGTCTTGCGAGGCGCATTCGGATTCGGGCATGCTGTATTGTAGATTCTCTGCGAACCAGGTTTGCTTGCCGATAGTTATCGTTTTGTAAACGTAACCGTCTCTTGTATCTGAAAAAGAGCCTCTTTTCACGGACGATGGCTTTACGAACTCCTTGTTTAGGTGTGGTTTCGATTTGGGGGACGCCACTTCTTTAAAATCCTTTACGCAACGAACGGATAATGCTGATTGTGTATCTATTCCACCGGAGGCCGTATAGCCGCTTGTGCCGATTTCCATATATATGGAGCAGCATCCTCCATAATAGGAGTCTAGCCATATTTTTGCGTTAGAGCCTAAATCGTGAAAGGGGCTGGCTCCCTCCCGCAAATGTTTTCCTGAACTTTTGCTTCCCGCAAATAGGATAGACAGCCATTCGTTGGTGGCCAATTTTTCAACTATCCTCTGTTTGTCGTTTTCTCCCAAAACTTGCATCAATTCTTTTTCATCGTTAAGATTGGCGAGGTGCCATCCCGAGGGGCAGACGTTCTGTGCAGCCTTGAAGGTGTAAAGACGTCCATATTTTTCGCAATTTTGCGGGTCATTTTCGTAGCAGAAACTTTCTTCGGTAGGTTCGTTCATGTTTTCTGCCATCCACAGGCGGTTTCCTATTTGAACGGTCTTGTACTTGCTGTAATTGAATTCGTCCTTTGCCGGCACATTTTTGGAGACCGAGGAAAGTCTTTGCTGTAGGACGATTACTGCACCTGCCAGAATGATTAGGAATAAGAATAATCGCATGGTGTTATTCATATTTTTCTCCCTTCCTGTGATAAATGTCAAATTTCCCGAGTCTTTATGATTGAATTTAAGAAATTTTTTTCTTTATAATCCCTTTTTTGGAGAAAAGGTTATATTTTATTTACAAACCTAACATCAAAGAGAGGGGCATATGAATACAAGAAAATCGTTTCTGGCGATAGCGGCCGTGTCTGCTGTCTGTTTGGCATTTTACGGCTGCGATGGCAGTGCCCCATCTGGGGCTGACGGGACGGAATCCGCCTTCGGCGGTTCTAGTTCAAGCGGCGGCTCGGGATTCGGTTCCGGTAAGATTTCCAGTTCGGGAAAAACCTCCAATTCCGGATCTAAATCCGGTAGCGTCATTTCGTGCTACGTGGAATTGGGTAATGACGGGTCTGCAGCCTGTTCCGAGGTTCCGACATCCTACTTGGCCTTGGATCAGTTCAAGGAAACCTGTAATGCGCAAAACATGCCGGGCTTATCTTCTACAACTTTAGGTTCGGGATGTCCTTCCGGGGGTAAAAAGTGCGACCAGGGTGGCGGCATAATGGCTTATTACTATGGGGCGGCCGCCGAAGTCAATTCCTGCCTGGATGAATACAGCAGTGACGATTATAGCTCCTACAACGGTTCCTATGACGATGACGACTACGGCTCCTATGTTGACAATTACGGCAGTTCAGGCGTACTGAGCGGTAGCGATGCGAAAATCACAGGGAGTGTCTATTCCTGCATGGCGAGTTCATCCGGCCATTCCTATTGTGGCGAAATCAGTCAATCATCGAGTGATGATGATGTTGCCGATTTCAAGTTCAGCTGTAGCGAAGAGGGCGGTGCATTGGGAACGGGCTGCCCCACAACTACAAAGAAATGTCTATTCTATGATTTACTGATATACTTCTACGATTCTGCCGATATTGCGAAGAGCTGTGAAGAACTTTATGAAGAAGAATGGTAGGGACTCGATTCCACCCTTTGCCGACCCCCTTTCGGGGGTCTTTTTTTATATATGAAACGAAGTGTATCATTTAGACTAAAAACACGTTTTGATTTTTGCAAAAAATGCAATTTTCTGAAAAAAAATCAAACTTTTGTATTATTTGTTATTGACAATGCCTTTTTTTGAAGGTATATTCATTGACATGAAACCGATCATCGAATATCAAGATTACCGTGCCTTCATGAGCGACTACTATGAAGAGCGCAAGCGGACTTCCGCCTTCTCGTGGCGGGAGTTTGCAAAGATTGCCGGCTTCACTTCGCCCTCGTATCTGAAACTCGTGTGCGAAGGCCGGAGCAGTTTGAGCAAGGTGACCATGGGGCGCGTGGCCCAGGCCATGGGGCTTACCGGCTACGAGGTGACCTATTTCGAGTCGATGGTGCAGTTCGGCAATGCCAAGAAGGATTCCGTCAAGATGGTATTCCTCCAGCAGATGCAGGCCATGGCCCGCGACCACAAGGTGCGCGTTATCGACAAGGATGCATTCGAATATTATTCCAGCTGGAAGTACCCGGTAATCCGCGAACTCGCCCAGATGATGCCCGGAGCCATGCCCGGCGAAATTGCCGGTGTCTGCTGCCAGGAGGTCTCGGCGTTGGAAGTTCGCAAGTCGCTCCAGTTCCTGGAACGTGCCGGATTCCTCCGCCAGACGCGGGAGAACACTTACGAGCAGACGGAAAAGAACGTCTCTGGCTCCAAGGAAGGGCTCCCGATTGCCATCCGCTCGATGCACCGGGAAATGGGGCGGCTCGCGATTGACTCCCTGGACCAGTTTTCGTCCGATGAACGCAACGTCACAGGCCTTACGATGGGCGTAAACCGCGAAGGCTACGAACGGATCGTGAAGGAACTGACGGCCTGCCGCAAGAGGATTATTGCGATTTGTTCGGAATATTCTGAACTTACTCAGGTTTACAGGTTGAATTTACAATTATTCCCCCTTAGTAGGGATGTTAAGGGAAAAGAGGAGGCGTAATATGAAAAAGTTTATGTGTATGGCATTGGGCGCTTTTGCGCTGTTGGCCTGTTCGGAAAGCTCGCAGAGTGTCGGCGGCACGACCGAAGACCCGAATACCTTGGCTCAGAATTCATCGAGTTCTTCTGTGCCCAGTTCGTATAGTCCGCGCTATGCCTTGTGCAGAACGTCTGCTGAAGATAATTTCGCGAAGCCGAGCGAAGCAGAAGCGTGCGACTGGTATGCGGAAATGTGGAACCCTGGATTGGGATACCGTGTACGAACGGGGTTTGACAACGGGACGAATACGTCCGGGATATGGTACTTGACATTCGATTCTACGGAACTTCTCATTCCAAGTTTTAAGTGGCTCGATGAGGTAGATGATAAGTACGATTCGCTTTCTATGAGCAAGGTGATTGATGCCTGTCATGGTGAAATTTGCGGTATGGCTCGCTTTGAGACGGTTCACAACGGAGCTGAGCAGATTGAAGAAGCTGGATATGCTTTGGCTACTATCGGATTTAGTTTATCTGGTAAAAATGCGTCTGGACAATTCGACGAAGTGGATGTAAGCGATCTTAACGGATTGTGTGTAGGCTATTCAACGGAAGGTATGCCATTATTAGTCCTTGACTTCAGCGATTCGATAAATGCATTGCTGGGATCGCGTCGTTATGCAGTACGTATGGAAAGGACTACGAAGGATGCAAGAGGTGTTGATGTAAGTAGTAAGAAAGAGTGCTATGCTTGGGATGATTTTAAATTGATGGTTATTTATGAAAAAGAAAAAACTGCGGAATCTACATCAATCAGTGTGTACGATGCTATAAAGCATTTGGTTGGTATTCGGTTTGTCTTTCACTCCATTTATCCTAACCATTATGAAGTGTTTAGGCTTTCGCAAATTGGGTGGTATTCTCAAATAGACAATATTAAACGGAATGAAGAAAATAGTCTTCCCGTGGTTGCTGAAGATTGCGAGTCTCCGGAAATAGAAGAAAGTTTCTGCTCGTGCAATTATGCTGATTCTGTGGCTATCCGAGATGGAAACCGCTTGGGAGTTGATTCCGGATGGACTGAGGCCGTAGAGAAGTATGGTGATATGATATATGGTAATCTCTGTGTATTCGATTTTTCATTAGAAAGTTATGGATCGGTATGGCTTGATTTTTCTTCGAAAAAACAGCCTTGTGACAATCCTGTGTCAAAAATTGTTCGATGTTCTGATGGGTCTCGCCGCATTTCTGAAGATTTCTCATATGTGAAATCTGCGTATGATAGTATTGTTGAGTATGTCGCCATGGAAACGAAACTTAGAATACTTGATAAAATTGACAGTTGTATGGAATTTGCTTCAGACTTAAATCATTTGAAAACGTTTAACGAAAAATTTTCGGAGTCATACGATGAATTGAGCGATTATGGCGAACTTTGGAATTTCCTAAAAAATGAAAAAGTCCAGACAAGTCTTTATGCAGATTCAACATGGCCACAAGGTACAAGCAATGGAGGTGAGTGGTTCTACGAATCGGATTCCGTGAAAGGAGGTAGTTCGTCGGCTTTTTACTGGGGTCTGGAAGACTATGAAGGAGCCAGTATTGATGAAATTCGTGCGGATCGTGGTCATTTGCATTTCGAAGTCACATTTACGAAAAAGCAGCATGATCCTGATCCATATGGGGATATTGGATTTTATGTGGCTGGATTCGATTCCAATGGCAATGCTTTACCGGCAGATATTTCCAACTGGAATGGAATATGTGTAGTGTACAGTACTGAAGAGCTGTCTAGCATATTATTGGAGCTGATGCTTGATTTGGGAGATTCGATAAATCGTGACCTGGCATATGATTTACCGAAGGTGACATTGCCATTATCGCAAAAATATCAGGAATTCTGTTTTGCTTGGAGCGATTTCAAGCAGGGTGGCTGGGGAAAAGAAAAGGAAGGGTATAAATACAGCATAACAGGAGATGACGCCGCTCAAAAAGCCGTCAAGATATTCTTCCGCCTAAGCGCAGATTCAAGAAACTACCTGGTCGACATGCTGAAAGAAGATGATAGTCCTATTGATTGGGAAGAGAAAGTGTTCGGAATGTATTTTGATCTTTTGGGCATAAGCGCAAATCGCGATTAAAAGGCCAAGGAATGCCGCATTAGCGACGGTGTGTCGCTAATGCTTCTGCTGGGCGGTAATGGGCAAGAAGGCCGCTGCCCGGCTGCCCAGCTTTGAGCTGTTTTTTGCTCAATGCTTTTGCCTTTTTGGCTTTCGTCTGCAAAGCGCATGGTGGATATTTGGCCTTGGGGCGTATAAAAACGAGCAAAATGCCCAATTTATACGCCCCAACGGGCAAAAAAACATATTGTTGCGAGCCTTTTTAAGGCACGGGGCGTATAAAACAGTCGAAAAGGCGTCGTTTATACGCCCCGTTGATCTCAAAACTCCGCACTTAGATTACATACAACGTGTAAAGGGGCGTATAAAAACGAGCAAAATGCCCAATTTATACGCCCCAACGGGCAAAAAAACATGTTGTCGCAAGCTTTTTTAATGCACGGGGCATATAAAATAGGCGAAAAAGTGTCATTTATACGCCCCGCCTCCCAAAAACTCATCAGACGAATAATCAAGGCGCACGGAGAAATCAAAGAATGCCGCATTAGCGACGGTGTGTCGCTAATGCTTCTGCTGGGCAGCAAGCTCGACGGCCAGGTCCCCGAAACAGGTCGAATCCAGTGTTGTCTTTGTCCTGTATTTTTTGAACTCGAAAACTTTGGTCGATGATGTGTCTTTCTGGAACTCGTTATAGGCGTCCTTGCAGTCCTGTTCGTAATAGGGGTAGAGCGTCCTCGTTTCGGCGGAGCAAGTGACATTGCCGGCCGAAAACTCGAACTTGAAAATGGATCCGTCCGGGGGCAGCACTTTCACGTAGGTGCCGTTATTCCTCAATATGGTTTTGCAATCGATGCGTTTGTCTTCGGGCTTTAACGCCAAATCAAGCTCGTCAATCAAGCATTCGTTCTTGTAGTAGACAAGGTATTGCATCGTTCCGTTTTTTTCAAATATAGCCCCTATGTTTTTCTCGGGTTCTGTCGAGCGGAACAATCCTATCGGGAAGGAATCGCCTTCGTAGGCAAAACGGACAATTCCGTCCGAAAAGACGATCCTGAGGGAGTCTGTCTTTTTGTTGAGCGAAGCCGGAGATAGAATCTGCTTCCCGTCCTTTGACCAGACCAGCTTGCCGTCTTCCTCCACGCATTTGCCCGGATTCTGGACCAGGTTTGAGTCGGTAAATTCATAGGCCATGATGTCCGTAATAATGTACCCTTCCTCGACGGTTTCAGAAGTCGATATCGCGGATTCCGTGCAGGCAACAAGGGCAAAAGACAATAGCGGTAGAAAAGACCAAACCTTTTTCATCAAAAACATCTCCATTTGGCCAAGAATTTAGCTTTTTTTTCTTGAAAGTCGTTCGTTGGCTAAAAAAATGCTTCTTTAGGGAAAATAAACTATATTCATTTAAAAGCAAGGAGAAAATATGAGAAAATCACTTTATTTCGTATTGGTTCTTCCATTTTTCCTCCTATGCTGTAGCGGGGAAAGCTCCACCGACGTTACCCTCGTCTCATAAAGAGATCCTACAAGATTCAAAGTTAAGAATAAAAAAAGAACGTTTTATTGGAGAAGTGCTTGTATTAGAGTGAACTTTGGAGGCTTGACATGCCCTACACTGAAGACGAACTTGACGAACTCCTGAAAAAAGACGAGGAAACGATACGCAGCGAAATCGAGTACGTTCGTAAGCACCCCGTCAAGATAAAGCCGAAACTGGAGCACTTCCTGGACGGCGACCTTTTCGCCTGCACGCCATGTCCTACAACCGTCACAATCAGAATCGGGACAGCATCAAGATAGACTGGGAATTCCGCGACAAGCGCTTCGAGGAATTCCTCGGCGACGACTACTAAATTTAGTTTAATCACGTCTTATAAAGAGACCCTATAAGATATGTAGAGGTGGTCAATGCCGACGAAGAACCTATCGAGATTACAAAATCTGATCGGCTCATGGAAATGATTTATTACTTAGAGTTCGGGAACAAACCCGTATTTTTTGAATAATCTGCAATTTATAGGGGAATAGTTGTATATTTAAGTCATTGAATCGAGGCTTGCTATGGATAATGAGTTGACACTTTTGATAGGGAAGGATGAAAAAATCCTGTACGCCGGCAAGCCGGACAAGAGGTGCTTTATCTTCGAGAGCATCTTCAATCCGTTGCTTCCCTTTGCGGCGATTTGGGCCGTTATCGATTTTGGCGTCATAGGGGCTTCAGTTTCTTCGAGCAACCAGGAGAACTTGGCCTTCTTTATGGTGCCCTTCATGCTGCTCCACCTGATGCCGGTCTGGCTCTACCTGGGCGGGGCGCTGCTGTCGTTCAGGCGCTACCGCAATACGGCCTATGTCGTCACGGACAAGGCTATCTACGCTTCCGGCGGTGTCTTCGGCAGGACATACAAGTCCAAGCCGTTCGCGGAACTTTCGCACGTGGACTTGCACCGCGGTGTTTTTGACCAGTGGTTCGGCGTTGGCGACATCATTACGACCTCGGCCCAGGCGAACCCCGCGACGTTAAACGGGCGAAGGACCTCCGCCAACGCGGGCATTTCCATTGACAGCATCGCCAATTACGCCGAAGTGTACAAGCTCGTGAAAAAGCTGCAAGAGGACATCTACACCGACGTGATGTACCCGAACGACCTGCGACCCAAGGAAAATCACGGGTATAAATCAAGGTATATGGGGTAGAGGGGGATCTGCAATCAAATGTGTTTAACATTTTGTAATATACAAAATGTTAAATGGATTCCATCCAGCGACTGAGAAATACATTGTAAACGGAGTAGTTCTTGCCTTCGAGAGAAAGTGTTTCTAGCAGGAGTTCTTTTTCGATTAATGATGTGAGTACGCGTTTTACAGCGGCGCTGGTTCCTAATTTGTATTTGTTGATGAAATTACCTGCAGTCGGTTGCGACACCGTTCCTTCTTTGGCAACTGCTTTCAGAAATAACCATTGCTTGTCGGTAAGTAAGTTGCGGCGTTCCAGGAATCCGTTTACGTTTTCGTTCAAAATCTCGGAACAGGCTTGACGAACTTCATTTATGGTGATATCCTTGCTTCCATTGCGGAAAATTCGGTGGCAAAGATATTGGACGTAAAAGGTGTGGCACCGAGTCCATTCTAAAATAAAATTGACAGATTCATCATCGATACGCCGTTTATCCATGCCGAAAAGCTTCTTGATGAAGGCTGCGTAGGTTTCGAGTTTGATTTTGTCAAGATAGACGATGTGCGTGCTTTCGTAGAAAGGGCTTTTTTCGTTTACGAACATATCTGCCATAACGTGCTTCTGGCTACCGCAAAAGACGAAGCGGACATTTTTTAAAGGCTGCATGTATGTTCGCAACAGGGCTTCCATGTTCACGCCCTTGAAATTCCGGATAATTTGGAACTCATCAAAGGCGATGATAAAGTGCTTTTTTTGGCTTCCTAGAAAATCAAAAATATTTTTTAATGTGGTTTGTTTCTGACCGTCATTTTGATATGTGATACTTACTTGTGGAGCTCCAGAAATCGGATCGTAAGAAACCAAAGGACGGATTCCACTCAAAGCCGAAAAGAATTTTTTGATGAGGGACTCGGTCTTTGTGCTTGCTAAGATAGATTCCGATAAAAGCTTGATGAATCCATCGAGACTGTCGGCCGAGTAAATGTCGCAGTAGCAAAGCGTGATGGATGGGCGAGTTCGAGCGATTTCTTCGAAGACGTGGTAAATCAGTCCCGTTTTCCCATAGCGTCTAGGGGAAATCAGCGTGACGTTGACTCCGTTCAGCAAGTCGTCAATGATTTCCTTTGTTTCTTTTTCACGGTCGCAAAAAAGTTCTGCGTTTTTGTATGGTTGCAAGACAAATGGATTTTCCATAAACGCCTCCGTTTAACATTTTGTAATATACAAAATGTTAAATGAATAGTCAAGTAAGGAATCTATGTTTTTGAAGTTTAGGGTGAAAACTGCTAATATATTGGCGATTTTGATAGAATTTAATCGAAAATCGCTAATATTTGAGCATGTGCGTGAATTCTAAGGCTTGATGGTTATCGGGGTGCCGTCCTTGACGGCATCGTAAATTTCTTCGATTTCGTCATTGGTGACAGCGATGCAACCGGCCGTCCAGTCTTTCCATTTGTGCCAATACTTAAAAAGAAATGCGGGAACCTTATTCGGATAGCCGTGAATCATGATGTCGCCGCCGGGCTCGTAGTTGCCTTCTTTTGCGGCTTTGGTTTGCTCCGCGTTCGGGTACGAAATCTTCAGCGATAAGTGAAATTTGCTTTTGGGGTTGTGAAGCACGATGGTGTAGTCGCCTTCGGGCGTCTTGTTGTCACCGGACTTGACCTTCGCTCCCATGGGATTCTTACCCAACGAAATCCTGTACGTCTTGACGATGTTCTCGCCGTTGCGCAAGTGCATTTGGTGTTTTGCCTTTTCTACGAGAATGTTGTCGATGGGTGAGGAGAGCATGGGTTTTGATGAAATTTAATAAAAACGTCCGGGCTTTTAACCTGGCACATTGGAAATTCGGTAGGGCGAGGTAGGGAATCAACCGTTTGGCCGTGAGGCTTCTTCCAACTTCGTGCGGATGATTTCTTCTTGCTGTAGCTGGTAGAGTGTATTCCCTTGTTCTA